>OX097180.1 GCA_944407095.1 Candidatus Enterousia intestinigallinarum
AGTCCGTAATGCAAAGGGGCGAGAACCCGGAGGGTTGCGAGGCGAGCCGCAGGCGAAGTACTTTGCTCGCACCAAAGTTTTGTGTGAAGAAGTATAGTCCGTAATGCAAAGGGGCGAGAACCCGGAGGGTTGCGAGGCGAGCCGCAGGCGAAGTACTTTGCTCGCACCAAAGTTTTGTGTGAAGAAGTACAAATGTATTTTTCGCGCACTAATTTTTTAAGGGTCACATTGATAATGAAAATTGTTTTGAAATTCTTTAATTGACGCGGTGCGACCATCAGAATTTGACGGACGCACTTTTTATGCGTCCGTTTTTTAATTTTTAACCCCTAAAAAGGAAACAAAATGTCAGAAAACGCAAACAACACGACAAAAATATCAACTAACGAATTACAGGCGCGTCTGCAAAAGGCGGAAAATATTCGCGCCCGCGACGGTGTTGTTTGGAAAGACAAATATGACCGCACACACAGAATTTGTGACGCGCGCGAATTGGCGGACGGTACGCACGTACGCTTGGCCGGACGTGTGACGGCTTTGCGTTGGCTGGGCAAGTTGATGTTCGGCCGTATTTATGATATCGACGGCGAAATTCAGTTTTCTATGTCGCGTGAAGAACTGGGTGAAGAACAGTACAAGTTTATGAAGGCGAATGTTGATCTGGGCGATTTTATCGGGATCGACGGGGAATTGTATCATACGACTGCGGGCGAATTGACGGTTCGTGTGGCAAAATATGATATTTTATCCAAGGCATTACGCCCACTGCCGGAAAAGTTCCACGGTCTGACCGATATGGAAACCAGATATCGCCAGCGTTATTTGGACATCATATCTAACGAAGACACGCGCCGCACAATGAAAATGCGTTTTCAGATGCTGCGCTTGATACGTGAATATTTGAATAATAACGGATTTGTAGAAGTTGAAACCCCAATTATGCAGGTTGTCGCCAGTGGCGCCGCTGCGCGTCCGTTTATTACTCATCACAATGCGTTGGACGCTGATTTTTATCTGCGTATTGCGCCGGAATTGTTTTTGAAGCAGACCATTGCCGCCGGATTCGACCGTGTATATGAACTGGGCAAGAATTTCCGGAACGAGGGTATGGATGCAATGCATCTGCAGGAATTTACAATGCTGGAATGGTATGCGGCATATTGGAATTTCCGTGATAATATTAAATTTTCTTGGGAAATGATTCAGAAATTGCTGATGGAATTGCGCGGTACATTACAGATTGAATACCAGGGGACCAAACTGGATTTCAGCAAATATGAAGAAATCGATTACACCGCACGTATGAACGAATTACTGGGGGTGGATATTCTGGAATTTTCCGATACCGATGCATTAAAGCGTCAACTGATATCCGCGGGTATGTTTGGTGCGGACGAACTGGAACCGCTGAAATCCGTGCCGTCTATTGTTGACTATGTGTTTAAGCGTAAAATTCGTGACCAGATTGTCCAACCGGCAATCGTGTACAATTATCCGGCATATTTAATACCGTTGGCGCGCCGTAATGATGCGGATAATCGCCGTATAGATATATTCCAACTGATTGTATGCGGTGCGGAATTGATAAAGGCGTATTCCGAATTGGTTGACCCGATTGTCCAGCGTGCCGCGTTTGAAGAACAGGCCAAGAACAAGGCCGCCGGTGATGACGAAGCATTTGACTTGGACGAAGATTTCCTGCGTGCTATGGAACACGGTATGCCGCCGATTTCCGGACTGGGGTTGGGGATTGACCGCTTCTTTTCAATAGTTGCTGATGCACCGACCCTGCGTGATGTTATATTGTTCCCGATAATGAAATAAAAGGGGGCTTGTGCAATGTCATCATTATCTTATTCCGAAGGTTATGCCGCTGATTTGACGGCTGAACACGACCGGAAAAATCAACAAGCCATAGAAGAGGCCAGACAATCCGGACGCATAAATGACGAAGCGGCCGCTTATCTGTCGGAACTGTATTCCGACAGTATGCGTTGGTTTCGTGAAGTATTTTATTTTCTTGGTAAATGTTTTGGTGCGCCAAAGGCACCCGTTATGCGATATGACTACGCCACCGACAGCGCGATTGATGAACCGATAAAGGTTTCAGATATCAATCCTTTGTCGCCGTATATTGTACATCACCGTCTGGACGCTGATCCTATGCGAAACCAGTTTTTTACCAGTGGCGCTGGGCATAAGATTGATTTGGCGGTATCGTCAATCGTTACAGTTATTGTTGGCGCACAAAAAAGTATAGACCGTGCATTGGACAAGGTTACTGGTAAATATTACGCTGCGTATGTGGACGAAGTTGCAAATACTGTATATCGCGTTATTTCGTCACACGAACGTGAAGCGTCCGCGCGTGCTGTTGCAGATAAGATACGCGCAAAATTAAATGAAAAATATATTTCTACGCCGTCGGAAACCGTGTTGTCGATAATTGGTTCCGGGCACGAAAAAATCGCCGTGGAATTGGTGCGTGCTTTGGACAAGGTTCCGCGTCCGCGTATGCGCCTGCAAGATGTTTGGCGTGTAAAGTGTCTGTTTGATTTAATACCCCAGGCACGAACGTTTATTGAACGTGTTTGTGATATGATGCCAGACAGAATTTTATCTGTGCGTGATAATTTTTATGATATGAAAAATCCGCGCAATTATCGTGATGCGAAACTGATAATCGATATAGGCACAAACGGCCGTATTGTTCCGATGGAAATCATATGCCAGGTTCGTACATTTTTTGAATTTGAACGTAAAACGCACGGACATTATGAAATTTCACGCAAAAGTGAAAATACAAAAACACGAAAAAACGCTGTGACCAGCGCGAATATTGAACGCAAACTGGCGGATTTTATGGAATGCGGTGTCAAAGAATATAACCTGATGATTTGCCAGTGCCTGGAAGATTTGTTTGACCGTGTCGGTTGGAATATTTTGTACAGCCAGGGTACAGACGTGTCTATGTTTGACGGATTTCCAAAACCGTGCAAATTGTACTATCCGTCACGTATATTGGACATAATCGTTGACAAATTGGATAACGCCATTGAAAACGAAGTTTTTTGCATTAAAAATGCGCCGGCCAAATTGACCCAGGCCCAGGAAAGTGAAATCTTTCATTTTATGGCTCGTTTTATTCTGGTTTCGGCGATGCCGTATTTTCAGCACGATTGGACAGTGCCGTCGGATACTATGGCCGGGAAACTGTTTAACTTTGTTATGACAGAAGTTCAGCGTTATTACAAGAAATCCAGTAAATAAAGTATGTTATACCCCCGCGACGGGCTGGGAAATCAAACCATAAACGTGGGGGGTAATTTTTCTTGCTTTCACGCATTTTATCGGCAACAATTATTACAGGTTCGTGCCTGTTTATACGAACCATAACAAGCATAAGAAAGGAAGGCACATTATGCGTCAAGGCAAAGTAAAATGGTACAATGGTAAAAAGTGCTTCGGATTTATTACACCGGACACACCAAACGAAAACGGCAATACAGACGATGTATTTGTTCATTCCAGTGCATTGAAAGCTGCGGGTATCAGATTTCTGAATGAAAATGATATTGTCGAATTCGAAGATGAAGTTCGCAATGATAAATTGTCGGTTACCACGTTGAAACTGATTCATCGTGACGAAGAATCGGCGCGTCGTTTCCAGGAACGCCGTGCGGAGCGTCGTCGCGCCACCGAAGACCGCAAACAGCGTGCTGAAAAATCCGAACGCCGTTCCGGTTTCGCATTTTGGAAGAAATAATATATTTTGATATTTTTACATTTATATATAAAACCGCCCAAACGGGCGGTGATTTTTATTTCTCCTTGCAATTATTTGAAAATATACTAATATTATTGGGGTAAGAGAGATTTTTCAGAATCAACCTTGATTTTGGAAAAATAAATCCCCGTTGTTTTAATTAGATGTTTTGATTATCGCGCGGGGACAAATGCCGCGCCGCCACAGATTCACTACAAATAAAGATTTTTTCTTTATTAGCAATGGATTGTGTGGTGGCGCAAAAGTGTAACTTATAAAAAGGATTTATAATGGTAAAAGTAAAAGAAAAGCAAAACGCGCCGGAAACAGTTGTCGGCACGGAACCTAAAAAGCCGGCAAAAATAACCGGTATGAATAAACACGAAAATGATAAAAACGACGAAAAGTTGTACTTTATGGCGCTGGGCGGTATGGAACATATCGGTCAGAATATGTACGTTTATAAGTACAAGGGCAAGTATCTGATTGTTGATTGCGGTATGGGATTTTTGGAAGAAGAAATCGGTGCCGGCGATGTTCAGTATTGTGATACAACCTGGTTGGAAAAACGTAAAAAGGACGTTGTCGGATTTGTCTTGACCCACGGCCACGAAGACCACATTGGTGCGTTAAAATTCGTATGGCCGAAATTTAGAAAGCCGATTTACTGCACACGTTTTCCGGCGGAAATTCTGCGTCAGACGTTTCGCGGTGTTGAAATAGATTTTAATCCGGAACGCGATATTATTGAATTTGATCATCACGGTGCGACATTGAATTTGGACCCGTTCGAAGTTGAAACGTTCCACGTTTCCCATTCGGTGCCAGAAGCACAAATGTTGATAATCAAAACCGGTGCTGGCAAAGTTCTGCATACCGGTGACTGGACATTTAACGACGACAATCCGATAGAAGAACCGACCGATTATGCGCGTCTGCGTGAAATTGGTTCGGATCCGAAGTTGTTGGCGTGTATGTCCGATTCAACATCCGCATCGCGCCAGCAGCCGCAAACGACCGAGATTCAGGTTCGCGACACATTGACTGAAATTATGAAAAACGCCCCTGGACGTGTTCTGGTAACGGGGTATTCACGTTCAATCGCGCGTATGAAAATGTTTTCTGAAGCCGCACGTGCCGCCGGTCGTGTTGCTGCGATAAAGGAACGCAGTAATCCGAACCCGGTGCCGTTTGTCGGGCTGCCGGAATTTCGTGAAATGGGCATAGAATTTGGATACCTGAACAAGGACGATGTTTACCTGCACAGTGAAATCAAGGATTTGCCTGCCGAAAAACAGGCGATATTCCTGACTGGTTCCCAGGGTGAACAGTTCGCGATGTTGACGCGTTTGTGTCGTGGCCACGTAAAAGAAATGAAACTGCAACCGACGGATACTGTTTTGTTCAGTTCTATTATTATTCCGGGTCGCGAACAGGACGTTTCATACCTGTATAACAAATTGGCGCGTATGGGTATCAAAACGCACACTATTTATGATACAGATCATCTGCACGCCAGTGGTCACGCCGGTCGTCCGGAATTTGAACGCTTCTATGATATGGTTCATCCCCAGGTTTCCGTTCCAATGCACGGTGATTACATCAATGAAATGCTGAACGGAAAAATGGCGATGGAACGCGGTGGTGCAAAGTATATGATGGTATTGCACAATGGCGAAATGATTGCGTTGTCCGATGGCGAAGCACCCTATATTGCCGAAACAATCGAAACCGGATTCGTTGTGATGGAGGGCGAAACCGAACGCAGCACCGATGACCCGGTGTACAAAACGCGCAAGAAAATCGCCACCAACGGGGCAATATTTGTTACATTGCCGGTTGACAAGCGTGGTTTTCTGAAGGGCACGCCAGAAGTTTCCAGTGCCGGTATATTTGAAACCGACGACACCGGATTTATGAAGCGCCAGATTCAGATTGAAATAACACGTGCGATTGACAATCTGACAAAAACAGAGCGCAAAGACAGGGCAAACCTGATACGTGCGGTTCAAACCGCATCGAACAAGGTTGTCCGTGCGTCATTGGGTGCGGATAAAAAGCCGCAGTACAGTGTGCATTTTGTTCAGAAATAAAAAAACGCGCCATCGGCGCGTTTTTTGTTTGTTCCTGTAAAAAATAAAATGTGGCATTTTTTACGCTGTTAAATTATACTAACTTTTGAACTGGCGGGGACGCCGGCTTCAGGGATCTAGAAAATCCCATAAACAGACGTTGCAATATGCACCGTAATCCAAAAAAGCACGCAAATGCGTGTTTATATCCCGATTGTAACCGGTCGGGGGTCTGCGACTATACAACAGGGCATTTGCCCAAAAATCGCGGGGTCATTTCTGTTTATGATTTTTCTAATCCCCGGCCGCCAGATTTTGGCGGTTTTTGTTTAATCAAAAACAAAAGGGATAGAAAATGAAACAAATACCAATATATTTTCTGGCCGTGACGGCAGTGTGCGTGGTGGCATCAATGCGCAATGCAGTGGCGTTGCCTGCGTTGGCGTCGTGCCGCAACGCAAAACAGTGCACAGATCTTATTTTTTCTGGTTGTTGCTGTCCAAATGGTCTGACTGGCACAGCATATAATTGTCCCAATGGTTGGATGTATGATATGTCACAAAAAATATGTACGCGCAGCGCGACAAGTGGCAGTGACAGTACGGGTTATTATAGCCAGGCGTACGGCACGTGCAACGCAACTACTTCCACTTATGATTGTTATGTATATAACGCAAATCCAGCCGATCCTAGCAAGTGCTATTGCAAAAGGGAGTTATAATATGAGAAAAACTATTATTATACCCCTGGTCGGGGCATTTGTATGCGGTGCGGCAAATGCTGCCTGTACTGCTACGACAAAAACATATACGTCGTGCAAGCCGGGATATTATTTGTCCGGTGTTGCGTGCCACTCGTGTCCCAGTGGCGGTACCAGTGCCGATAAAAATACGGGTGGTGTAACGGCGTGTTATTTGCCGTCTGGCACCACCGGCAGCGACAGTACTGGTTCCTACACATATACGGCGAATTGTTATTACAGTAACTAATAATAAAAACGGGGCGGATGCCCCGTTCTTTTATTCCGCCAATGTTCCGACGGACATAGTTATACGGCGAATACCACTGCTGATAGATTTTTCCTTGTTCACGCGTGCGCGGATTATTTCGCCAGTGTGATATACGTGCGTTCCGCCGCACAGTTCGCACGATACGTCGCCCGTGGTGATAACTTTTACCGTGTCGCCGTATTTTTCACCAAACAGTGCCATTGCACCACGTTTTTTTGCATCGTCCAGTGACATTTCTTCGTGTGCAACAGGCATATCGGACGAAATCCATTTGTTGACCAAATCTTCAACCGCCTGTTTTTCTTCTGCGGTCATTGCACGCCCAAAAGCAAAGTCAAATCGTACCGAATCCGGCGAAACCTTGGATCCGCGTTGTTCGACATCTTCGTTCAGCACGTGGCGTAAAGCCGCCTGTAACAGATGTGTTGCCGTATGTGCGCGTGCCGTTTGCTGACGCGTGGCGGTGTTGATTTTTGTTTGCACCGTATCACCGACGGACAATGGCGCGGTCAGGGTGCCTTTGTGTATAACAACGTGATCAACACGTGCGGCTTCGGTCACGGTCATAACGGTTTTTCCGTTCGATACCAATTCGCCGGCATCGCCAACCTGGCCACCCTGGGTGCCATAGAAGTTTGTTTTATCCAATGCAATCTCTACATTATCACCGGCGTCGGCACTTTGCACAAATTCGCCGTCGCGCAGGATTGACAGCACCTTGGATTCCATTGTGTCAACAGGCGCATATTTTGTCGTATCGTCGGTTGGCGGTAACTGAACCTGTGATTCCCACAGGGTGCGTGTGCCCTTGGTATTGGCACGGCTGCGTTCCTTTTGTTCGGCCATCGCGCGTTCAAATGCCGGCACGTCCACGTCTATATTTTTTTCACGCAGAATCATCTGGGTTAAATCCAGCGGAAATCCATACGTGTCGAATAACTTAAATGCTACGTCGCCCGGCAAAATGCCATTTTGTACCTTGGGGATTTCAACGTCTAATAGTTTGATGCCGTTTTGCAACATATCCGCAAACGCGTTTTCTTCATTTTGAATAATTTCGACAACACGCTTTTCTTCACGTGCCAGTTCCGGATACGCCGCGCCCATTTCGGTAATCAACGCCGGGTACAGTTTGGAAAGCAATGCCCCGCGATGCCCCAGCATTTGTCCGTGACGCATTGCGCGGCGCAATATGCGACGGATGACATAGCCACGGTCGGTATTGCTGGGGATAACGCCGTCGGCAATGGCGAATCCAACTGCACGCAGGTGGTCGGCAATAATTTTGAATGATGGTGTGTTTTCTGGCGTTTTTTTGACGCCAACGATATCTTCGGTTGCGTGGGTCAGATTTACAAACAAATCAGTGTCGAAATTGTCAACTTTACCCTGTAATAACGCGGCCCAACGTTCCAGTCCCGCACCCGTATCGACATTTTGCTTTGGCAGTGGTGTCAGATTTCCGTTTGCATCACGGTCGTATTGCATAAATACGTCGTTCCAGATTTCAACCCAACGGTCGTCTTCGTTTTCAATATCAGACCCAAAATCATAGAATATTTCGGTGCACGGACCACACGGGCCGGTATCGCCCGCTGACCACCAGTTGTCTTTATCACCCAGACGGATTGCTTCCTTGCCGGCAACACGGCGCCATATTTCGGTTGATTCATCATCACTGACGTGGGTTGTCACGCGCAGTCGTGCAGGATCAAGTTTCAATACATCGGTCAGCAATTCCCACGACATTTCAATCGCACCGGCCTTGAAATAGTCGCCAAAAGACCAGTTGCCTAACATTTCAAAGAAGGTATGATGACGACCATCAAAACCGACTTCGTCCAGGTCATTATGTTTGCCACCCGCACGTATGCACTTTTGCACGTCGGCAACGCGTGGTGCAAACGCCGGCTCGGTGCCTTGTAAAATACCCTTCCACGGAACCATACCGGCAACCGTGAACAGCAGTGTCGGATCGTTCGGAATCAGCGACGCAGACGGTACGATTTTATGTCCCTTGGATTCAAAAAATTCCAAAAAAGTTTTACGAATATCATTATATGTCATTTTATAATTCCCTGTGTTTATCGGTGCAATTTTATATGCATTACCCCGTTGTTTCAATCAGATATTTTATTTTTTTGAATTTTGTCGTCGTATAATAATAAACCTTAGCCCCGCAGGGCGGCCGCGTTCAGTGCCGCTGTAAATGCGGCGTCATATTTCGCCAACACGCGATGCTTGTGTTCATCCGCGTTGCGTGCTGGTCGTGCCAGACGTCCGTACTTCATACGTGCAGTGTCCAATTCATTTTTTATATAGTTGATTTTGTCCATATAAATTGGAACCGCATTTGGATTCAGGTGACGCGCATAAATATTTACCCAATTCCACATCATTGCATCAACGGGTGGAATAAATTCCAATTTGTCGTCTATTTTTGAAACAGCGTCCATTGCGTCTGTAATAATATGCTTCATACCGAACAATGTTTTTGCACGTACCGGTGTTCCGCACAGTCCGATATTTGGTCGGCGCAGTATTACGTTTTCGCCATCGACATCAATATCTGTGGCGCATTCCATTGCCCGCAGTAAATCGCCAACGCGATGCCGCAATATAATCGCATTTTGTATAATGGCAAAGTTGTCGTCTGATACGTTTGGTATTTCAATATCAGTCATTATGTCATCATCATTGCAAAATATAATCCAATCAGGATTTAGTGCCCGTGCCGCATCTATAATCGCCAACCGTGCCCGCAGTTCGCCAACATTTTCATTTGCGTTTATAATCTGTAAATCGCCACAATAGCCCAGTTTGCGAATCTGGCGTCGTGACACGGTTGTCATAGGATTGTCATTATGAACAATCAATGTAAATTTTTGCCGGATTTTTCCCAACGCCGGCACAGAAATTCGCAGCATTTCATTATTAAATGTTGTCAGTCCAACGATGATATTAGGTTTTCTGCGCATCATAGTTTTGATTCTAAATAAAAGTTTATAAAATTGCAATCAGTTACTTGTTTATGATATAATATATAACAAAGATTTTAAGGAATCAAATAAATGAAACCGTTGATGCTGTTTGCGATAGTGTGCCTGGTTGCGATAGTGGTTGTCGTATCATTTGGACTGCAGTTGGCGCCGAACGCGCCGATTGCATTGTCGCCTGAATCGGCGGCGAACGCGTTGTATATATGCCCCACGACCAGTACGTTTTGGGACGGATTTGCGTCGGCACTGACACCATTTCACAAATATTTGACAATCGCGCTGTTCGCAACAGTTATGTTGTTGATGTTCAGTTGGGGGTGGGCACTGTATCAAAATTTATTGGCGGATTCTTTCAAACGCGACAGTTTCAAGAAACCCTGGCAAATGACCAAGTTCACATTTTGGGTTGCGGTGATAGTAACACTGTTTGTTATGACGCCGAACTATTTCCGTTCGGTAACGGTTGACGGTCTGGACGGACAATACGTTTTGTGCGAAAGCAATACGCCCGGTGCACGTGCGGTTCGTGCCGACGCGGTACATAACAGATAACGGTTTTGTCAACAATCATAAAAAATTGTAAAAATTAAATATGCTCTTGACTTAAACGCCCGAATTCTCTACGATTCGTACAAGCAGGACAGGCAATGTCCGTGAAATATACCGGATTGCGAAATTATGTAAATAAAAAACGGCGCATATCCGGGGCTGGATTTCACCGACATTGCTTGGGACTGCCGGACACCTTATATAAATTTATATGAAAGGAGAAACAAATGAACAAACAGCAATTGATTGAAGCAATCGCAAACGAAGTTGAAGTAACCAAGGCAACTGCCGCGGCTTGCTTGGATGCGTTTATCAACACCGTTACAAAAGTTCTGAAAAAGAAGGGCGAAGTTCGCTTGGTTGGTTTCGGTACATTTACAACCGCAAAACGCAAGGCCACAACAGGTCGCAACCCGCAGACGGGTGCCGCGATTAAAATCCCGGCTTCTACTCAGCCGAAATTCAAACCGGGCAAGGCGTTGAAAGATGCGTTGAACTAAATCGTTTGAATTTTGTTCTATAAAAAATCCCGCCGATTGGTGGGATTTTTTGTTGTTTGTTCACTCTGTTACGAATAACCGGTAATCAGCAGCAGGTAACTATTCCAACGGACAGGCAGACGTAAATTCATATGATGAACCGTTGTCGTCGGTATAAGTTACCCCGGTTGGTGCATACATTATACACGACCCGGCGGGTGACGACGCCAGACAACTGTCCGCCGTACCAGCGGATGTATATCCACTGGGACACGTGCTGTTCGCGATTTCCATATACGATTCCACAACCGCAACGTATCCAGCGGGACACGAAGTAGACGGCGCGGCGGCAAATGCGCCAATCGGCGCAATCGCTAGTACAAAAATAAATATACGTTTCATATTCGCCCCCGTTTAGTCAGATAGTCCACTAAACAGCCCCGACCGGAAAGCGGTGCTGTACCGAGCGCGGAACGCACATTGGTCTGCGCAATTGTCCGCGCAAAGGCCGGCGGACGTGAGCGGGGTGCCAAACACCCAAGGCGAAACCGCTGGTGAAACCATTTTGCACCAACAATATTTGTTATTGTTACTGGTTGAACTGGCCGTGACATTTTCGGATGTTTTGCCTTCTGAACCACCATCTTGATAACCGCAAAATGCAACACCCTGAATTGCTATACCGCCACAGGTTGCTGACCAATTTGACCCATTACCTGAAGAAGTTGTACACGTTGTTGACGGCGTTAGTTTTACGCATTTCGTGACCGCATACGCTGGTGGGATTGATGCCGCACAAATTATGCCGGCGATGATTAAATGTTTTTTCATTCTAAACCTCCTTTTCATTGCGAATGAAAAAACCACCGAAAAGTTCAGGTGGTTGGAGGTTCATAGCTATATCAGGTATAGTGTGCTTATTCTATATATTCGCAACCCTCCAACCCAAAACAGTTGGAGCTTTTTTACATCTTGATTGATGCCTGATTTCGGGCTATGACACCCCGTCAATGGAACACCCACCGACGGTAATTATTATAATCACAACAAAATTTCATTTGCAATACAAAAATAAAATCTTTGCTTTTAGCGGGTGTGGTATATAGAATATAAAACATAAAACAAAAAAGGAGTTTTCTATGTGGGTCACAATTGCTGTTATTGCCGTCGTATTGTTGTATTTTGTTATGGTGTACAACGGTTTGGTATCGCGCCGCAACCAGGTTCGCGAAGCGTGGTCCACAATCGATACACAGTTAAAACGTCGTTATGATTTAATTCCGAACTTGATTGAAACGGTGCGTGGTGCGGCGAAACACGAACGCGAAACACTGACCGCGGTTACGGCGGCGCGTGATGCGGCAATGGCGGCAAATGGCGCAAATCGTGCAGATGCAGAAAATCATTTGACTGAAACATTGAAAAGTTTGTTTGCAGTGTCTGAAAACTATCCAACATTGCGTGCGAACGAAAACTTTCTGGAATTACAGCGTGAACTGACCGATACGGAAACAAAAATTCAGGCCGCACGCCAGTTTTATAATAATGTTGTTATGGGGCTGAATACTCAGATTGAACAGTTCCCGTCAAACATTGTTGCGCGTATGTTTAACATCACCCAAGAAAAGATGTTTGAAATGGACGATGCCGAACGTGTGGCACCACGGGTAAAGTTTTAATAAAAAACTTGATTTTTGGGCAAAAACAGTATAAACTGGGCGACGCTGGATAACCAGAACTGAATAAGCAATATGTATTTTGGTCATATTGTCGATAAGGATTCTGTGAAATGTCCGGCACCGAAAAACCAAAAGAAAAAGGATAAATTATGGCAAGAGCAGGCGCAAAGCGCAGCACAAGAAAATTGAAAATCGGCCGCAGTTTGGGTGTCAATCTGTGGGGCCAGGCGAAATCGCCGTTTAACAAGCGTAAATATAAACCCGGCCAGCACGGGCCAACATCGCGTGGTGGCAATTCGTCTGATTACGCAAAGCAGATGCGTGCAAAACAGACGTTAAAGGGATACTATGGCAACGTCGGCGAAAAGAAATTCCGTTCTTATTATCTGGAAGCGTCCAATATGCGCGGCGATACGCCGGATAATCTGATTGGCTTGCTGGAACGTCGTTTGGATGCGGTTGTATATCGTTCCAAATTGGCGCCGACCGTTTTTTCAGCACGTCAGTTGGTCAGCCACGGTCATATCTATGTCAACGGCAAACGCGTGAAAATCGCATCGTACCAGGTAAAACCGGGCGATGTCATCACCGTCAGCGAAAAGGCAAAGCAAATGCCATTGGTTGTTTTGGCGTTGGAATCGGCCGAACGCAGTTGGCCGGACTACATCAGCGTGGACAGTGCGAACTTCACCGCGACATTTACCCGTGTCCCGGCATTTGAAGACGTTCCGTACCCGGTCCAGATGTTCCCGGAACTGGTCGTCGAATTCTATTCTCGTTAAAGCAAACGCGAATAAAATCAATCCCGCCGATTCCGGCGGGATTTCTTTTTACTGGCAAAGATTTTGCAAACGTTTTATTATACAGGCAAAGGATTTTTATAATGGCACAATCAAACGATATTATTCTGACTGGAATACGCCCGACGGGCTCGTTGCATATCGGGCATATGGTCGGTGCACTGATACCGAATATTGAAATTCAAAATGCGGGCGGATATAAAAAAATGTACGCTATGATTGCGGACGCCCAGGGGCTGACCGACAATTTTGACAATCCTGAACGCGTGCGTGAAAATGTTATGGAAGTCGCACTGGATATGCTGGCAACGGGGTACGATCCGGAAAAAACAACGATATTTATTCAATCCGAAATATCAGAACTGACCGAATTGACGTTTTACTATATGAATCTGGTGACGATTGCACGTCTGCAGCGTAACCCGACGGTAAAAACGGAAATCGCGCAAAAGGAAAAGTTTAATGGTGGTGTACCAGTTGGCTTTTTTACTTATCCGATATCCCAGGCGGCGGACATAACCGCGTTTGGTGCGAATATTGTGCCCGTTGGTGATGACCAGTTGCCTATGTTGGAACAGGCGGCGGAAATTGTGCATAAGTTTAACAGTATATATGGCGACACGTTGATTATGCCGCGCGCAGTTGTGCCGAAAACAAAATCGGCGGCGCGTCTGCCCGGGATTGACGGTAATGCGAAAATGAGCAAATCGTTAAACAACGGCATTTATCTGAAAGATTCCGCCGATGAAATCGCGGCCAAGGTAAAATCTATGTACACCGACCCAAATCACATCCGTGTCGAAGACCCCGGCAATACGACGGAAAATCCGGTGTTTATATATTTGTCGGTTTTTGCACGTCCTGAACACTTTGCGGCGTTTTTGCCGGAATATAAAGATTATAATGAATTGGCGGCGCACTATGAACGCGGCGGTTTGGGCGATGTAAAGGTTAAAAAGTTCCTGAACGCCGTAATGCAGGAAACATTGCGTCCGATACGGGAACGTCGCGAAGCGTTGGCGCGTGATCCGGCGTCGGTTATGGAAATATTGCGTCGTGGCACAATGGACGCACGCGCGGCGGCGGCTGATACTTTGGCGCGGGTAAAGCGTGCAATGAAATTGAACTATTTTGATTAAAACAAAAACCAAGGAAAGGAGAAAGAGAAATGAAAAAGGCATTGATTTGGACGGGCAGTGTAATCGGCGTTGGTGCGGTGTTGGCACTGCTGTTTGGTTGGATTGACCGGCCGGACGTGCCGCGGGTTATATCTGTTGACGGACAATGCCTGGCCACCGCGCCCAAGGACAGAACCGCAATCACATTGCGTGTTACAACACTGGATAAGTCCGCCGCCACATCAATGAAAATGGCGACTGCAAAAATTGCTGAAATAACGAATTTCTTGAAGACCCAAGACGTTCAAATGCAGACGACCGAATTTAATTCGTATGAACGCAGTGAATGGAACCGCGAATTGGAAAAATCCGTTGTTTTGGGAACAGAAACAACCATCGCAGTTGAAGTTTCCGCAACCAGTATTGAAACGATTGAAAAAATCTTGACCCAGTTTGCCGGTCAGACAGACGTGTATTCAGAAAATCTGCGTATGTACACCAGTGCCGAAGCGATGAAACCTGTTTTGGAAGATTGTCTGGCCACGGCGGTTGAAAACGCACGCGAACGTGCGAATGCTTTGGCGGCGGGTGATGGCCGTACGGCGGGTAAAATGTTGAGTGTATCTTACAATGCCGGCACGTCGTCGTC
The DNA here is from genome assembly GCA_944407095.1 of Candidatus Enterousia intestinigallinarum. Taxonomy (GTDB): domain Bacteria; phylum Pseudomonadota; class Alphaproteobacteria; order Rs-D84; family Rs-D84; genus Enterousia; species Enterousia intestinigallinarum. The sequence continues at coordinate 15,122 of OX097180.1, forward strand.
GATTCAGCCACGTGCGTCTAATTTCCTGACTGCGTCGGCAAAAATGGCGGTTGCCGATGCCGAAGCGTTCAGTGCCGCCGGCAGTATTGTTGCCAAGGATACTGAAGTTTCCGTCAATGTATCCGCAACATTTGAAATAAAGTGATAAAATGAACGATGCGGTCGCCGAATTTATTGATTATTTGACACAGACGAAAAACTATTCTGTGCACACGGCGACCGCGTATGAAACAGATATTCGCGATTTTATAAAGTTTTATGATAACTATATCGGCGCAGATGTGTCGCTGGCGGATTTTGCGCGTGCCGACACGATTTGTTTTCGCGCGTGGATGGCCGATCGCGGGCGTCGTAATTTAGCACACAAATCGACGGCACGTGCGTTATCGTCTTTGCGTGGGTTTTATAAATTTCTGGCAAAAAAACACAATGTTCACAATAACGCAATCGGCCTGATTTCTTCGCCAAAGGTTCCGCGTAAATTATCCAAGGCCATAGAAGTTTCTGATGTTGAACATATGCACGATGCAATTCGCGATATAGATGCTGCTGAACCGTGGATTGCGGCGCGCGATTGGGCGCTGGTTACATTGATATTCGGGTGTGGGCTACGAATATCAGAAGCGTTGTCGCTAAAAAACATAGATGTTCGCGGTCGTCCAGATTCCTTGCGCATTTTGGGCAAGGGGGCCAAGGAACGCATAGTCCCGATATTACCGGCCGTGCTGGATGCTATTGATAAATACACGCGTCTGCGCCCGTTTGGTACCGCACCAGATGACGCGCTGTTTCGCAGTGTGCGTGGTCTGCCAATGTCTGCGCGTATGGCGGAAAAAGTTATTGAAAAATTGCGCCATTATTTACAGTTGCCGGACTATGTAACGCCGCACGCGTTGCGACATACATTTGCAACGGCGTTACTGGCGGGCGGGGCGGATTTACGTAGTTTACAGGAATTGTTGGGACATTCGTCATTGTCCACCACCCAATTATATACGCGTGTAAATATGGCGGAAATTATGAATATTTATGAACACGCCCATCCGCGCGCCACGGATCAGGAAAAGTAACCAAAAATGTGAATTTTATTCTTTACATATTTTTCGATATTGAATACAATCAATACGTTAAACAAAATAAAAGGAAGGATAAAATGCCAACAAAACCTGTTAAAAAAACAACTGCAAAGACAACGGCGGCCGCCGCTAAAAAGCCGGCGACAAAAAAGCCGACCGTAAAAAAGGCGGCTGTTAAAAAGACCGTTGCCGCAAAACCGGCACCTGAAGCGGTAAATACAACGCCGATCCCAGAAATGCCGACGTGCAAATGCGGTGCAAATTGCAACTGTGGTGCGGATTGCAAATGTTCGCGCGGCGGTTCACGTTTTGGCCGTTTTATGGTTAAACTGATTATGATTTTAATTGTATTTGCATTGGGCTTTGGTGCGGCGAAATTGTTGGATTGTCCTGAATTTCGTGGACCGCGTGTCGATTTTGATAACGGGTGTCTGGACGTGGCGTCTGTTGATTGTCCGCGTTTGCAGGCCGTTTTGCCGGTTATGGACATTGACCGCGACGGTTGCATAACCCGTGAAGAATATCGTGCGGTTAAACAGGAATTGGGCCGTCAGATGCGTGTCGCAAACAGACCGGCGCCGAATCCTGAAATGCACGACTAAACCCGTGGTTTAAGAAAATAAAAAAAATCCGCCGTTTGGCGGATTTTTTTATCTGGATTTATACTTTTCTTTGTCGTGGGCGCGGACGTATGCATTTACTGCGCGACGCCAATGCGGAACCGATGCCCGCAACATCCGTGCCGTGAATTGGTCGTCCACGTGTTTGGCCATTTTTGAAAATGTGTATTCTGGCATATGATAATTGGTCACAATATGATGTGCACATTGCACAATTTCATCAACTGTATAAAATTGAAATATGTTTTTACGTACCCGCAAATTTGAGTTTTTATTATACAGTACGAAAATCGCGCGTTGAAAGTCAGATTGCGAAATCAGTTGTTGAATCAGTTCATATTTTTGTTCATACGTCATACGTTTAGCCATTTATCAACCTTTTAATATTCGTGCCTTGTTTTTATCCCACTCGCGTCGTTTTATGGTTTCGCGCTTGTCCACTTTGTTTTTACCGTAACCGACACCCAGCAAGACCTTTAATTTTCCGCGGTTATTGAAATATAATTTCAGTGGAACGATTGTTGCACCTTTTTCCTGTAGTTTTCCAATCAAGCGGTTTATTTGTGACCGGTGCAGCAACAGTTGACGCGGACGGCGTTCATCAAAATTCACTATGCGCGCAGCGGTTGGCAGTTTTTGAATTTCCACCCCGGCCAGATATAAATCTGTTCCACGACGTTGAACAAAACCGTCAACAATCGTAACCAGACCATAGCGTATCGATTTTAATTCTGCACCGGTCAATGAAATGCCGGCCTCTATAGTATCCTGGATAGAGTAGTTAAACCGTGCTTTGCGGTTTTCTGAAACTTGGCCAAATTTTATAATACTGCGTGGCATAACGCGGATATTTTACATCACGGGATAAAAAATTGCAAATTTAATAAACTGTGCTATTCTGAAAACATAGTCAAAGGATTTTTCTATGGATAAATGGACAGAATACCGACCTATAGTTGGTGAAAACAAGGTGTTGACATATAAAAAAGCATATCGTACGTTTCGTCCGTATTTTGGTGTCCCAAATATATTTCACAGGGCGGTGGATAAATGGCGCGGCATTGATGAATTGACCGGGTATATAAACAACTCTTCAATAATAGAATATACATATGTTGGTGCGCAGCCGGCGGTAACATTTACACCAAATATATCCCAAAAGTACAAAGCAAAGCAGTATAAATTCGAACGCTGGTGGGCTCAGGATTATGTCGCGCGTATGTTGCGTCTGGTGGGGCTAAAGCCGGTATTGGTTTCTGATAATGTGCCTGTCCCGTTCGCATACGTTGCGTTGGATGATGCCCAGAATTTGAAACAGATGCGTCGCTTGGCGACATATTTTGCGTTCGAGCAAAATCGTATGCTGACGCGTGAAATTGTTAAACAATTATCCCGCAACGCAAGATAAAAAACGCCCATAAACGGGCGTTTTTATATTTTAATCTTTGGATATAAATTCATTGTATTGGTTATTAAAATTGGTTCCAGTTCATCAATAGATATTCCCTTTACATCCGCCAGTACGCGTGCGGTTGCGGTAACAAAAGCCGGCTCGCACGTTTTGCCACGGTACGGGATGGGGGCGCAATAGGGACTGTCTGTTTCGATTACAATGCGATCAACAGGGATTTTTGAAAACGTTTCACGTATTTCGGCCGCGTTTTTGAAAGTTAAAATACCACTGGCGGAAAAGAAAAATCCGCGATCCAACATAGTTTTTGCCAAATTCCACGAACTGGTGAAACAATGCATAACACCACGCACATCGCCACGCAGAATCGCGGCGGTATCATCTTCGGCGTCGCGTGTATGAATCGCCACCGGCAGATTGTGCCGACGTGCCAGTTCCAGTTGCTGCTCAAACAGGCGTATTTGTGCATCACGGTTATCATTGCGTTCGTGATAATCCAGACCGATTTCACCGACACCAACGACGCGCGGATTTGTCAGCACCGTATCGGTCAGATGTTGTGACGCGTCTGTTCCGGCATATTCTGGATGAATACCGATTGTTGCAAAAATGTTTGGATATTCGTTTGCGATTTGTATTGCGGCGGGTATATCGGCCGGGTCCGCGGTCGGGCAAACTATAATTCCAACATTTGCATCCATTGCACGCGCAATAACGTCGCGCAGATCGCCGGTTACATAATCGTCGGTTAAATGACAGTGGGTATCTATAAACATTGCTTTATTTGAGTGATTATTTTGAACAGTGCGGTTTCTGGTTCCAGGTTCAGGCGTGCAATATCAGCAATAGCGTGGGTTGCCGTCGGATATAAATCTGCCAGCCCCAACGCTGCAATCGCATCCAATAAAATACCGTGCAATGCCGGGTCGGGCGCGATTCTTTTGGCAACAGACATCATATCGACACTGTTGCTGCGTGGATTACGCAGACAGGCCATCAATTCGTCGTATATTGCGTCCCCACCTGATTTTTTCAGGTTGGCGATACGTCCAAAACTGCCGTTTGCCAGGCGCAGTGTTTCGTCGCTGACATTTGCATCCGGCATAAAACGATTACATAGTTCGCGCAGTTGTGTAACAGTCAGTGGATGCATTTTTTCAACACGTGCGCGCGAACGCACCGTTGGTAGAACATTTGCCAGCTGGTGCACAACCAGTAAAAACAGTGTTTTTGCGGGCGGCTCTTCCAGTAACTTTAACAATGCGTTTGATGCGGCGGCATTTAATTCGTCAACAGAATCTATTAAAATCACGCGCCAATCGCCGGACATAGACGACATTTGCATTTTTTCAATCATTGCGCGCACGGTGTACACGGAAATTGTTTTGCCGTCGGGTTTGGGCTTGCCGTCCTTGTCGATATTATGCGAAATATCGATTATAAAAAAGTCCCCGACATTGCCATACACCATTTTTGCAATTTGATATGCCATTGTCGCCTTGCCAATGCCGCGTGGGCCGGCCAGCATCCATACCGGATGAATAGGGTGTTCGTCACGTCCACGCCACGCGGCCAGAAAATCGGCCATAACATCTGTATGTCCGACCAACGTGTCGTTGTCCATCGGATGCGGGAAATTATAAGAACTGGTCGATTTTCGCGGTGCCATTTTTAATCGATTCCGAATATTACACGTATGTTTTTAATCAGGCGCCCAAACAGAATTGTCTTTTTAACCGTTGTTTGTGCGACCAATGGGGCGCGTGCAATAATCTGGCCGTCGCGTTGTGCGATTATTTCACCAACCTTGTCCCCCGCGTACACTGGTGCACGAACTGGATCATCGTATCGTGCCAACACACGTACCCCGCGCAGACCGTCCGCCTTTGGAACGGTGATTGTGAACGGGCGTTCTATTGTGGCGATAACGTTGTCCTGGCGCCCATACCATACGGGAATTGCCGCGATTTTGTCACCTGGGTTATAAAAGGTGTGGTTTGTAGTTGTTGAATACCCATACTCTAACAGTTTTTTCATTTCCGCCGCTAACGCGTCGTGATTTTTGCCGTTATATCCGTTTATAACACCAATCAGACGTCGCCCGCCAACCTTGGCACTGGCAACCATACCATAGCCGCCGTCGTCGGTGTGTCCAGTTTTTAATCCGTCCGCCCCGGGCATAATAAACAGCAGTTTATTATAATTCATCGTATGCGTGCGACCCCAGTCACGACACCAGTCACTTTGATATTCATCAAACTTAAATCTTTTCGTTGCGAACAGCGGATATAATTCCGGATAGTCGGTTATTATGTGACTTGCCAACGTTGCCAGTTCACGACTGGTCATCAGATTGTTCGGGTTGGGCAATCCGCTGGCATTTCCAAATGTTGATTGATTCATACCGATACTGCGCGCCTTTTTCTGCATCAGTTCGGTAAATGCGGCCTCGGACCCGGCCAGTTTTTCCGCCACAACCACGGATGCATCACCGCCAGACAACACAATCAGTCCCAATATGGCATCACGCACAGTAATTGTTTGACCCGCAACCAGGCAAATTTTGCTGGCTGGGTACCACAGTGGGTTTTCATAATCGGCGTTTTCACTGACGGTCAACCGGTCGTCCATCGTTAAATTGCCGGCCTTGATTTCATCAAACAGCACAGCCAGTGTCATCAGTTTTATCATTGATGACGGCGGCATCAGTGTGTCTGCGTTCTTGGCAACAATTTCGGTGCCGGAATCATAGTCAACCAAAAAAGCGGATTTTGCGCGCGTAGAAAACTCCGCGTGCGCGGCGGTTGTTATCAGTGATAATAACAGGATAAAAATTTTCTTTTTCATAGCAAAGTGATATTAGCAACTATAATCGTCATTGCCAACAGATTTTTTATTCGATTTCACCAATATACGCATCATCAACTATGTTGGCCAGTTTTACGTTACAAATTGTTCGCGGTGTAATCGTTGCCCCACTGATTTTTACATCTATATCGTGCGGGGTGCGGGCAATATTGTTTTCTTCGACCAATACCGAAACACGGCGCCCAATGTTCACGGCCATAAATTCAGCACGAATTTTGTTTGCCATATCAGAAATTATCTTTACCCGATTGCGCGAAACGGCGCGGTCTGTCTGATTGGGCATATCAAATGCTTCGGTTCCAGGGCGCGCCGAAAACGGAAATGCGTGTATTTTAATCGGGCGCGTTTCGCGTACTAAATCCATCGTTTCGCAAAACAGTTCATCTGTTTCGCCCGGAAAGCCACAGATTATATCCCAACTGAAAGTAATGCCGTCGCCCGCGTATTGCACAATTTTACGAACGGTGTCCGCCGTATGACGCCGACGCATAGCCCGCAGTATTGTATCTGACCCCGACTGCATCGACAAATGCATATGCGGCATCATACGGGCGTCACTGTGCATCAGATCTATGATTTTGAATATCTGGGGCGATGCGGGGTCAAATGACGATATTCGTAAGCGTCGCAATTCCGGCACATCACGTAATAATCCTGCACAGACATCAGATATCAGCATACCGTCACTGGCATAACTTGCTGTGTCCACACCTGTTAAAACTATTTCATAAAATCCGTTCTGAATTGCTTCGCGGGCGTCACTCAGTATTTCATCATATGCAACAGATACCGCCGGTCCACGTAACAGACGTGTTACGCAATACGCACATTTATGATTACAGCCATTTTGAACCTGGATAAACTGCTTTGACAAATGCGGGGCGGGGTGGTTGAAACGTGTTATCTGTGGTGCCGCAAAATCACACGGTGCCGCGGCCAGGGCGTTCATATATGCCCCCGGCGTCATCTTGTCGCGATTTTGTACGACTATTGCATTGGGGATATGAAAAAATAAGTCGGGATTTCTGGTGGCCGCACATCCGGTAACAAATATCGGCGCCGCCGGATTTTCACGGGACAGTTTGCGTACGGTCTGGCCAGATTGGCGTTCGGCCTCGGCAGTGACGGCACAGGTATTGACCACAATCGCCGCGTCTAGTAACGGTGTCAGCATTTTTTGTATCTTTTCCGCTTCCAACGCATTCAGGCGACATCCCAACGATACTATTTTTATATTATTTTTATTTTCTGCTTGCATTTTTGCTACCCTTGGGGCATTATAACGTGGTTAGAAACGTTTTCAACAAAGGATTTTATAAATGGCCCGTATAACAAATTCAGATACATTACCATTTGTGGAAAGTCGTTATGAGCTGGGGATGCTGGCGTCACAACGCGTTCGTGATTTGAACGGCGGGGCAGAGCCGGTTGTTGACAAAGAAGATGACAAACTGACGGTTGTCGCGCTGCGTGAAATTGCGACGGGTCGGGTCGATATAGAAAATCTGCGCCACGAATTTATACAATCGTACAAGGAAACGCCGGTTGCGGCAGATGGCGAAGATTCATTGGAAATCGCCGTTGCCGAAGATCCGAAACTGCGTGAAATTGACGCGGAATTGGAAAACATATTGGTTGCGGAACCAGTTGATCCGTCAGAAACCGAAGAAACGGCGGAATTGTCTGCCGAATAACCCGAATACGGAGACGTCGCATAGTTGGTCTAGTGCGCTACATTGGAAATGTAGTATACCCGCAAGGGTATCAAGGGTTCGAATCCCTTCGTCTCCGCCAGTAATATCTGACATCCCGTGGTAATTCCGCGGGATGTTCTTTTTCGCCCCGTTTCCGGCGATCTTTGCGGACGATATTACCAGTGTATATCGTTGGTTATGCCCAATTTACCCAACTCCTAACCATTTATATACTTTGCCTATTTCCGCCGAGGCACTTTTTGGAGAAATATTGACATTAAGAGAATGTTATGTACACTTAGTAGTATGAAATTTGCACTAGTAGATAATCAAAGAGTTGAGGCAGAAAAGGGAAAGATCGGTCTTTGCCCAGGTTGTATGCAACCTGTCATTGCAAAATGTGGAAGTCTAAAGGTTAATCATTGGGCTCATAAGGCTAACAAATCGTGTGACACTTGGTTTGAACCAGAAACCCAATGGCATCGTGATTGGAAAAATTTGTTTCCGCTAGAATGGCAAGAAATATTTTTAACAGATGAGAGTACAGGAGAAAAACATATTGCCGACATTAAATCTCCATTAGGTTTCATTGTAGAATTTCAACACTCTTCTATAAAAAGAGAAGAACAATTATCCCGAGAAAATTTTTACAAAAACATGGTATGGATTGTTGATGGCTCCAGATTAAAATATGACTGGCCTCGTTTTCTTAAAGGATTCAAAAATGAATTCAAACGGACGGTATTGCAAGGATTCTTTTTAACATTGTTCCCTGAGGAAATATTTCCAAAGAATTGGGTTGATAATACTGTTCCTGTTATATTTGATTTCTCACAAGTAAAAACAGCCGATCCGATAGATGAACAAATTAAAAACATATTGTGGTGTTTAATGCCTGGTAGAGCAAAATATGATGCTGTTGTATGTGGTATAGATAGAAATCAGTTTATAGATCAAGTCCGAACCAAAGCACAGTTGTTTGATAAAGAAACGCCTGAAGGTTTTGTGAAGAGCTTTGAACGTGCAATGAATTCATGAGCAAAATATCTTTTCTTGGACTTTAAAATCGTTGCTCCGCGATGCTTTATTTAGAATATATCTAACAGAAATATTTTGTTTCTCTTTTAATATTTTATTCACAATATTCGGATTGAGATATGAAAGGGCTAAATATTTATAAAACAACCTTGGTGAAGTACGAGCATTATGTATAATCTCATCTACATTGCCATCGCGTTCGTATAATTCACGATATTTCCATGCGGTGGCAAAGGCTTTCAGAATCAGATGGTTGTTGTCGGTAACATTTAATACACCATTTTTGCCACGGTCGTATACTGTATTCACATATTTACGAAGAAATACTTGTTCGGTAATTGTTATGCTACTGTCACTAATTATGTATTCCATTTTATCTGTATTTTGATTTACATAATTTTCAGATACAAATTGTTGCAATTTTGTGGCATCGGTCGTAAGCGTATAAATCAATTGTTCCTGCGAATATACAACCTTTTCAACCAGAGATTGAATCAACTCTCGTTTTTGCATATACGTCATATTTGTTATATCTATGCGTTTTAATGTGATGGCCAAATTGATGGGCAGATTGCACATATCGCTATTCAGAAAATCCGTTATTGTTTTTATGGCGATTTCGTCCACGCGTGCCGCGGTCAGATAGAGGCCTTTGGTTGCATAATAATACGCGGTCTTTTTGCCTTTACCACTGGTGCGTTGATTTATAAATTTAACACCATTATGATTAAACAGTTTGCCAGTTAGTATATTCGGTGCACGCGTGCTGGGTGATTTGTTGTTGGAATTACTAGCCAGCGCAACCTGAACACGATTAAACAGTTCTTCGGGAATTATTGGTTCGTGTTCGCCTTTGGCAAAAGTGCCTTCTTTTTTATTTTCGATTTGACCGATGTAAATCTTATCCCGCAGGATACGGTGCATGCTCATTTTTGCAATGGGACGACCACCTTTGATAATACCTTTGGCGGTTGTCCATCGTTTTGCATATATTTTGTGCGCCGCGGCGTATTCGGTTAATGCATTTACAGATTGCAGCTCCATATACTTTTCAAAAAGTTTCTGAACGTTTGTGGTCTCAACCGCGTTCGGAACCAGTTTCTTATCTATCACATCATACCCCAACGGCGGAACGCCACCCATCCATAGACCCTTGGCCTTACTAGCACGGATTTTATCACGCACACGTTCCGATGACACTTCGCGTTCAAATTGGGCGAATGACAGCAACATATTCAGTGTCAGTTTCCCCATTGATGTACTGGTATCAAATGACTGAGTAATGGATACAAAGTTCGCACCGTATCTTTCAAAATATTTCATCATATTGTGGAAATCCAAGATTGAACGCGATAATCGATCAACTTTGTAAACGACCACCGTATTTACTAAACCATGTGCCATATCATCCAACATTTGTTTAAGCGCCGGGCGTTCCATTGTGCCACCAGATATCGCGGCATCTGTATAGGTTTTGTAATATTGCCAACCGTTGAACGATTGTGAGGTGATATAGGCTTTACAGGATTCTTCCTGGTTTTGCAGGGAGTTAAATTCCATATCCAATCCATGCTCGGTGGACTTACGCACATAAATTGCGCATTTATTTGGCATTTTTATTCCTTTTATTTAATCCAAAGAATTCTGTCCCAGATATTTTTATGCCCGTGATCTCGCGGGCGATGCCTGATAATGACCGAAAATTGCGTCCGTTATAACAGAATGTGCCGTCATCATTTGCCATAACCTTATGCTCAATCCCGCGGAATGTACGTGTTAAAATCGTTCCAGGGTGGATTGTATATTTGTTTTTATAAACCCGTGTTGCACATTCGTCGGGATTGGCCTTGTATTTCTTGATTTTGTTCAAATATTTTGGCTCAATCCGCAGTTTCAGGCGGTCACATTGCACGTAGTACCAGAGTGGTTGCATTTGCCGTTTGAAGGGATGTGGGCTGTATTTCGCCCAAAGTGTCGCCCGATCTGCAAATGGTATCGCCCGCAATTCATCCAATGTTGTTGGTAATTCAGTTTTCGCCATAACGACTCCTTTTAAGGTTGTGCAATTACTGCTTACAAAGGCGGCGAAGTCAAGAACAAAAACCAAGTATTTATAACAAGTTATGTGGTTGTGAAAAATTATAAATGGCCATCACTGTATATTATATAGCAATGCGGGCAAAAAATAACCTCCGTATTGCAGCCAAAAACAACCAAACATGGAGGTATTATATGGCAAATCTAACAATCGAAAATATGGCGCTGAATCAAATTCGCGCCTATGCAAAAAACGCAAAAAATCACCCCGAGGGTCAAATCCAACAAATTGCGGCATCTATTCGGAAATTTGGGTTCAATAATCCAATACTGGTGGACGAAAATTTGGAAATTATCGCCGGACACGGTCGCGTGGCCGCTGCCCAAATATTGGGGCTGAAAACTGTGCCCGCTATCAGGCTGTCACATTTATCTGATGCCCAAAAGCGTGCTTATCGCCTGGCCGACAATAAAATCGCTGAAAACGGGGGGTGGAATGCGGATTTATTACGCCTGGAAATATCCGAACTGGAACAAATCTGTGGTGATTTGGATATATCCCTTACGGGATTTTCGGATGTCGAACTGGATGTTCTTGCGATGGGTGATAAACCGATCGCAGACCCAAAGGCGAATAATGTGCCGTATATCCCGGAAAACGAAATCGTAACGTGCCCCGGTGATGTGTGGTGCATTGGCGACCATCGGATTATTTGTGGCAACAGTTTGGATGGTGACGCCTTTAAAAAACTGTTGAGTGATAGGCAGGTGGATATGGTTCTGCAAGATCCGCCATACAATGTCAAAATATCGGGGCACGTATGTGGTGCGGGTAACATACACCATAAAGAATTTATGATGGCATCGGGCGAGATGACTTCGGATGAATTCATCCAGTTTTTGCGCAAGAATTTTGAACTTTGCGCGAAATATTCACGTCCGGGGGCGCTTCATTACAATTTTATGGATTGGCGACATATGGGTGAAATATTGACGGCCGGAAATGATGTTTTTAGCAATCTGGTCAATATGTGCGTTTGGTGTAAATCGTCCGGCGGAATGGGCAGTTTGTATCGCAGCCAACACGAACTCTGTTTTATCTTCAAAAACGGGAAAGAGCAACATATAAACAATGTCAAACTTGGGGCGAATGGTCGATATCGTACAAATGTTTGGCAATATGCGGGTGTAAATGCGTTCGGACGGCACAAGGCTGATATAAAAATGCACCCAACGGTAAAACCGGTTGAAATGCTGAAAGATGCGATATTGGACGTCACTCGGCGCGGCGATATTGTGTTGGATTCTTTCTTGGGTTCGGGCAGTACGCTGATTGCCGCGCATCAATCCCAACGCGTTTGCTATGGCATTGAACTTGACCCGCTGTATGTTGATACGTCAATTCGCAGGTTTTTAGACTTGTATGGCATAGATGCTGTGCACGAGGCATATGGTAAAACGTATTCTGAATTATTAGCCAATCGGCGGGAGGTCGCGTAATGGCAGATTATGAAGCAGGATATATGAAACCGCCCAAATCGGGACAGTTTCATCCCGGTCAATCTGGTAACCCAAAGGGACGACCCAAGGGCAGTAAAAATACATACAAGCTATTGGATGAAATTTTGAACGAAAAAGTTCAAATCGTTAAAAATGGCAATCCAATCAAAATACCTAAAAAGTTGGCGATGTTATTACAGGCAGCAAACAAGGCGGCTAAAGGCGACCTAAAAGCTCTTCAGATTCTAATCCCCTTGATGATAGAGGCGGATAATAAAAATGAAGAATTGGCCAAGGTGGCGGCGACCATCCGCCAAGATGACATAACCATAGTTAAACAATTTTTAAAGGATAATAAAAATGGATAAAAATATATTTAATGCAATATTGCGTACGGACTTTAAGTCATTTGTCATAAAGGTGTTTAATGAGGTGTCGCCAGGTTCGACATATATGGATAACTGGCATATAGACGTTATCTGTGATGCCGTTATGAATATGTATGATGGCGAAAATCGACGTTTAATAATAAATATGCCACCGCGATATATGAAAAGTATCATTTGTTCGGTCGCGTTGCCCGCGTGGTTGTTGGGGCATAATCCAAAAATAAACGTTGGATGCGTCAGTTATAACGACGAATTGGCGGCTAAATTTGCCAATAATTGCCGTGACGTTATGCAATCCGATTGGTATCGCGATTTGTTTCCAATGACGCGACTGCACCCGTCAAGACAGGCCATAAATGACTTTGAAACCACCCAGGGTGGTGGCCGAATGTCCACTTCAATTGGCGGAACCTTTACGGGACGTGGGGTCGATTGGCTGATAATCGATGACCCGCAAAAGGCCGCAGATGCAAATTCAGAGGCGTCGCGAACGAAACTAAATGATTGGTTTGGCACGACCGCATATTCGCGCCTTAATGACAAGGCAACAGGAAAGATTTTGTTGGTTATGCAACGTTTGCACCAAGATGACCTGACCGGGCATTTATTGGATACCAATGCCGGATTCAAGGTTATTAAACTCCCCGTTATTGCGACCGAGGATGAGACTTGGATAATTAAAAATCGAATTTTCGGCACAACGCAGACAATTACTCGCCAACAAGGTGAACTGTTGCATCCTGCGCGTGAAAATGTACAAATTGTGGCAGAAATAAAGGAATCTATGGGTGAGTATGCTTTTGTTGCACAGTATCAGCAAGACCCATGCCCACCAGATGGCGGTATCGTCAAAGAGTCGTGGCTGCATTATTACACGATGACCCAGGCCGAAGGCATAGACCCCGGCATGTATCGCAGGATATTCCTTAGTTGGGATACGGCCAATAAAACAGGTGAACAAAATGCATATTCGGCGTGTTGTGTAATATTGATGACCCGTGAAAACGACAAATATAAGTATTATTTAGTGGATGTTGTCCGTGGTAAATGGGAAATGCCTGATCTTATTAAGCAAGTACAAGCCCTGTATCACAAATGGCGATACGAGAAAGGTGGCGGCGGCCTGGTTAAATTGTTAATAGAGGACAAAGCTAGTGGTACCCAATTGATACAAATGTTGTCTGCTCAAAGAGATGAACATGGATACAAATATGCTGTTGAATCTATTAAGCCGGAAACGGATAAAGTATCAAGATTAATGGGGGTTAGTGCTTATATAGAAAACAGCACATTGCTATTTCCGCATGACAAAACACCTTGGTGGGCAGCATTTAAGAAAGAACTATTGGACTTTCTAAACGCCAAACACAAAGACCAAGTTGACGCGTTAACTCAATGTATCATTTATGCACATACACTGATATAAAAATCTGTCCTATACCCGAAAAGGGTATAGGACAATCTTTCTACATGTATTATTATAAATTATTCTTCTAATATTTTTACTTTATCACATAAATATGTGCTTCCTTTGTATCTTACAGCACTCATCATATATGCTTCTAATATACAAAATTCAGCATTTTTATAACAACCTTCAATGTTTCTACCAAAAACAGGATCTGTATTACAGACTAATTTTCTTTCGCCATTGTATATTACCATATTTTCTTTATCTTTATTTAAAATACAAAACTTATCTATATTACTACATTGTAATGAAAAAGCAGGTTTTATAAGTATAAATGTACTTAAAAATATAGTTAATATTTTCATTGATTACTCTCTTTATTTTATATAAATATCTGCACCACATTTCCTTAGCTCTTCAACTAAGTTTTCTAAACCAAATTTAAGGGTGCCTGCTGAAGCTACGCTGTCACTTAAATGTCGCGCTACACAATCACAATGTTTCCCATATTCGATTCTATATGTATGCGGATTAGAATTAAATTCTTTATCGTCTCGCATAAACCATTCAATATCTTTTAAACAGTTTTTTGCAAAATTTTGTTGAGCGACGCTAAGTGGCTTATTTTCACATGCACAAAATAGTAACAATGGAAATATTAAAATAATGTTTTTCATTTTATTCTCCTTTATAACTTAATTTTCTGAGTTTATCTCTTGCCGATTTACGTTCAGTTTCTGAAAACAGATTTGCCCATTGCGGTTCTAGAATTATATTTTCTATGGTTAAATCCAATCTCCCTTCTTTCCAAAGTCGGCAAAGCCCATCATGAAGTTTTTTATTGTTTATCAGCTGCTTACAGGCGGTCACAGCGCCCAGTTCTTGAACCATCCTTATAAAATAAGTTGGGTTGTATCCAAAGCTTTTGGTTTCGGCAATCATTTGCTGAATGCGTTCTTTAAATGCCATGTTGTTTGGAACCATAAAATCCCCTTTGTTGTAAATAAAAGACCGTCAACGGAATTGACGGCCGGGGAGTTGGTGTCAGCAAACGAATGCTCCGTGCTTTCGGGTAAGCCCTGTTGTATAGCGAACGGCTCCCCGACTACAGTCGGGGGATTTTAACGACACATTTGTGCCGCGTCTGCGGGCCACCACAGCCCCGAACCCAATTCCCATTGGATTCACACAAGAGTGTACCGCGAGGAACACAGTAAATCAAGTTGATTATTCGCAATATACTATACGACTTTACTTTTTTTGTTAGAGTGCTATTATAAAGCCGTGTTATAATGAAAAAAATATGGCCATTTACTTAAATGCATATCCACTTTTATTGAATATTACGCGACCGATTAAAGCCGCTTGTATAGATTATTCTGAAGAACGGTTAAAACAACTAAGAGAAACCTTCGTAAACAAGTATCTGTTTAGACGAAATGGAGGGCACGTTTTGTGTTTTTCGCTCAACGAGAAATATGAAGACTTTGAAGACTCTTTGATAGATGTCGATTTAAGCAAAGATGATGCTGTTTTGATATTTTTAATAAAAAATGCATTTAAACGTTTAATAGATAACGCTAAAAGCAGTCAATCTTTTGGGTTTAATCCAATTCAGCTTCTAGGCAGCAAACCAATAAAAGGTATAGCAGTTGATAGTGAATTTCCTTTTTCTGTTGTACCTAAATATGAATTTGATATAAAGAAAATTGGACAACATCTTTGTCTGGTTTGTGATAATTCAGCAAAGTTTAGTACTAATCAAAAAGCAGATTACTTTTATGAACGGGGGCTAGATTTAATCGGAAAATCTATTTATGACGAGATAAAGACTGGCGTTCGACAGAAGATAGGGAAAATAGTATCTGTAGCTGATAATGTGGCAAGATATGAAAATAATATTTCAGTAATAAAAACAGTGAATTTAAAAGATGTCTTTATAGATACAAGTAACAATACTGTTTCTGAATTTCTAAACCTTAAATACGGTACAAGAGCGGCAGCATGCAGAGAGCATCTTGTTTCGCAAATCAAATCCTACAATTCTGGGAACAGTAAAATTGCAGAAATTGAAAAAATAATGAATTTTTTTCGTAAGCAGCCGTTTAAACTTATCGAATCAATAGATGTTGCAATAGGAGATAAACTAGACGTATCGAATTTTGTTAAGCTTTTGGACAAACCCCAATTTTTATTCGGACAAAATAATGTATCTGATTGGCCAGATAAAGGAATTAAGCAATTTGGACCCTATACAAAAAGCACTTTTGATAGAAATTATCCCTCTATTTGTGTAATTTGTTCTCAATCACATCAGGGGGCAGTGGAACAGTTTGTACAAAAATTCTTGCATGGATTAAAGGGACATAAAGTTTATGATAAAGGATTCGAAGATAGATTTTGCGTAGGCTGTTGTAAAGTAAAAACATATACTTTCGCTAATGAAACACCAGAAAGCTATAAAAAAGCAATAGACCAAGCAATAGCAGATAAGGTAGAAGAAGGAGCTAAATGGGATTTGGCTCTAGTTCAGTTGTACGGAAATTTTAAAAACCTAAAGGGCAACAGTAACCCCTATTTTATAGCAAAATCTAAATTAATAGCACAAGAAATACCCGTACAAGGATTTTTGATCGATTTGTTAAAGACTCCAGACTACAACTTAGGGTATTCTTTAAACAATTTGGCATTAGCTACATATGCAAAAATGGGTGGAAGCCCGTGGTTACTAAGATCTTCAGAAACAGTTGCGCATGAAATAGTTGTTGGGATAGGAAGTGCCAATATTTATGATGATGGGCGAGTTATGGGTATCACCACGGTTTTTACGGGTGATGGGAGATATATCATTTCAAATAAATCTAAAGCTGTTATTCCGGAAAACTATAGAGATGAGCTAGGAAAAACATTACATGATACAATATTAAAGTTGAGGGGTAGACTTAATTTTATGGATGGAGATACAATCAGAATAATATTCCATTCAACAGTAAAGAAGTTCAATAAATATGAAATAGATGCTGTAAGAAATGTGATAAATGATTTTAGACAATATAAGATCGAATATGCATTTGTAAAAATATCCCAAAATCATTTATTGGAATTATTTGATACAAGTAAAGAATTTGTCTCTAAGGGGAAATATAGTCCAACAAGGGGGCAAATAATTCATATTTCCGATATAGAAACGATGTTATGTTTAAAAGGTGGAGAACAGCTAAAGACTTCTAATAGTGGACATCCAAAATGTATATTAGTTAGTTTGCATCCAGATTCAACGTTTAGGGATATTGCGTATTTATCGCGGCAAATATATAATTTTTCATTCCAATCTTGGAGAAGCTATTTTCCATCATCTTTACCTGTTACAATATTATATTCGGATTTAATCGCTTTCTATTTGGGCGTGTTTAAATCAATTCCGACATGGGATGAGGGTTATATTAATAATAGGGCAGGAACTGCGAAATGGTTTTTATAGAAGAACACAAAAATCTTTACGAATTACGTGCATATCTACTGAATAGAGCACAGACTTTAGAAAATAATGGTGTTATCAAACAAGCGGTATTGGCTTATATGGGGTTTAGTCATGGTGTTGATACTGCTTTTGGAGCAGAAGCAACGGAAGTAGCAGTTAACGGATTCCTTGGTAAAGCACGAAAGGAACAAATAGATAAAATTATAGGGATGGCACATGAACTAGACGGAGTGCCGATGCCGTGGAAATCCGACATTTGGGTTATGTTGGGTCTGAAATTAGCTGTCTTAACTATTAATGATAAGTTTATTTCTGATAGATTTATAATATGGGCGAAAGAAGGAATAAAAAGCCAGTTAGAAGGTAAGAGGTATTCAAAAATAGAACGGTCAATCGCACATTTTGTAATTAACGAACTTAATCCGAATGATCCTTCTGAGTCAAGTATAGCGATATTATTTTTTTATTATAAGAAACTAATTACTGATATAAATGATTCAAGTGTCAAATTTTGGCAAGAGTTTAGAACTTTACAAGATTCAGTAGCGCCATTAGAGTTAGCTATGGCAGTATATGTATTTGATTCTATGAATGAAACGGCAGCAATTGTTCCCATTCAAGAATGGAAAAGTGAAGATTTATATACCTATTTAAAACGTATTCCTCATGGATTAAATTGTTGGACTTGGGAAGATGCAGAAAGAAAGCGTGGAGACGAGCCGGTCAAATGGTATATAGGCAATGAATATCATGTACAAAATCTCTTAGCAGTTTTATTGATGCCGATATTCTCTAAATTGAATAAGGAATTGAACATAGGTCAAGTAGGACATAAGAATCCGAGGGCTGATTTATTTGTGCCGGAATTAAATACAATAATTGAAGTGAAATACAGAAAAGATACAAAAAAACGTTTTTCTCAGTTTACGGATGAGTTGGCCGCCGATAGAAGTTTATATAAAGCAAAAGGAAGTGGTTACGAAAATTCAAAACTGATAGCTTTTTTATGGGATTCAGCTGCAACTACAGAAGAATATGAAAAATTTAGGCAAGGAATATTAAAAATGGATTATGATGAGTGCATAATAATTCCTGCCCCATCATTTATGCGTTAATATATTTATGAAATAGGCAATATTTATTCCCTGTTATTTGTTTAGGGAATTTTTATGGCGACTCGGCAATATCCGCCGTTGTCGTGGTGTGAAATCTGGCGATTGGGGGCTCAAAATCCAAAATTTCCCTGTAAATTCCCTGTTGTTGTATGCAATTGACCGTAGAATTGTCTACCTCCGCCAGGAAAATTTAGAACGGTGTCTATTTTAGATGCCGTTTATTTTTGTTCGCAGAAATCCCAACAATTCGGGGCTTTTTTGTGGTTGAAAAACATGTATTCACAGTGTTATATTAAATTTGTTGAAAAAATGCTCGTTTTTATCAGCATGATATACCTTGCCTAAATATCGAGTGTGAAAAAATGATGATTATACATGGATAAAAGACCTATAGATATTCAAAGAGAAGCTGCAATACATATTAAATTGCCTCAGAATTGTGGCAAAATTGAAGAAATGCGCAATATTGACGAACATTTATATGCAATCGCAGAGTATGGTATTTTTGAAATAATACTCCCTGATACCATAGATCCAGAAAGAACCAACCCAGAAATAAAACCTATGATCAAAGAAATTTTAAATGTTGGTTTTTCAGAACCTTTTGTTTCTAGAATACTTGGACAAGTTTTTGAATTTTCACAAATACTGCCCCAGCCAGCATTGCATGAAATGTTAGTGATTGCTTTTAATATTCTTATGAGCATAGATCAAATGGTGGAGACTCTTATTGACCTAAAAGAACAAACCATATCCATAATAGAAAAAATCGATATGCATAACAATTTTGATAATTCTGTTCGTGTTAGTCAAATTTCCGGGCTAGAATTTAAATCAAAAGCATTCCTCTTGGAGGCTCATAAAGTTT
This sequence comes from Candidatus Enterousia intestinigallinarum, assembly GCA_944407095.1. GTDB lineage: Bacteria > Pseudomonadota > Alphaproteobacteria > Rs-D84 > Rs-D84 > Enterousia > Enterousia intestinigallinarum. The sequence goes on from OX097180.1 coordinate 34,630, forward strand.
TGAAACAAGTTTTACAACTGTTAATAAAAGCATCAAATATAAATAATTGCGACAACTTTAGCAAACTTGTAAAAATTACAAAAAACAACAATGTCAAAAAGATAATTGAAGCTCATCGTAAAACAACACTAGAGTTTATCTGGGAAATAAGAAACGCTGTTGAACATACATCAGATCGAAAGTTTATAAAAATCAACAATATTTCTATATCTGTAAATAATAAAATTACTCCACCGACATGGATATGGTCTTATTCATCATGGGAAAACAAAACGATTAAATCAAAAGATAATTCTTCGTTGTTGGACGATATGGACGTCATCATCAGCAATTTACTAACTCTCACAGAAGATGCTTTGTTGTGTCTAGCATTAGAAAAAGCATACGAAATTATTCCTTTTGAAATAGAATATAAACAAAATAGTGAAAAATGTAGGTACAAAGTAAAATATATTATACCTAATATAAAAAAAGATCATTAATTCCTATACGTACAGTTCCAGACAGAATGGCATTTATTTTATCTGGCATCATATATGCCAACTTAAAATATCTGTATACAGTCATAGGAGATACATGACATTTTTTTGCTACTGTATCAACATCTCCACATTGTTCATATAGTTCCCTATACTTCCATGCTGTGGCAAAGGCTTTGAGTATTAAATGGTTATTATCAGTGATGTTTAATACACCGTTTTTACCGCGGTCATATGTTGGGTTCACATATTTTCGCAAGAATACTTTTTCCGTAATTGTTATATTGCTGTCGTTTATTATGTATTCCATTTTGTCTGCGTTTTGATTTACATAATTTTGGGTAACAAATTGTTGTAATTTTTGCGCATCGGTTGTTATGATATAAATCAGTTGTTCTTGTGAATATACGATTTTTTCAACCAATGATTGAATTAAATTGCGTTTTTCTGCAAAATTCATGTTTGTAATGTCGATTTGTTTTAATACAGTGACCAAGCTTATGGGTAAATTAGACATATCGCTATCCAGAAATCGAGTAATGGTTTTAACCACAATTTCATCCACACACGCGGCAGTCAGATAAAAACCTTTGGTTGCATAATAATGAATCTTTCTTTTGCCTTTACCGCTGGTCATTTGATTGATAAATTTTGCACCATTATGGTTAAACAATTTTCCAGTCAGTATATTTGGCGCACGCGTACTGGATGATTTGTTATTTGAATTATCCGCCAGTGCAACTTGTACACGATTAAATAGCTCGTTTGATACAATCGGTTCGTGTTCGCCTTTGGCAAACGTACCATTTTTCTTGTGTTCGATTTGACCTATATAAATCCTGTCACGCAACATACGATGCATACCCATTTTGGCTATTGGACGACCACCCATTATTCTGCCTTTGGCAGTAGTCCATTTCTTTGCATAAATACCTTTTTGTTTTGCGTATTCAGTTAGATCATTTACAGATTGTAATTCCAGATACTTTTCAAACAGATGTTTAACCTGACCCGCTTCCGTTGAGTTTATAGTCAATTTTTTATTTACGATATCATATCCCAAACGCGGAGTGCCGCCAACCCATAAGCCCTTGGCCTTTGATGCACGGATTTTATCACGAACACGTTCACTTGATACTTCGCGTTCAAACTGGGCGAATGATAACAGCATATTTAACGTTAGCTTCCCCATTGATGTGCTCGTGTCAAACGATTGGGTAATTGATACGAAATTTGCACCGTGTTTTTCAAAATATTTCATCATATTATGAAAATCTAAGATAGAACGCGACAATCGGTCAACCTTATACACAACAACAGTGTTTATCAACCCTTTGGATATATCTTCCAACATTTGTTTCAGGGCAGGCCGTTCCATAGTCCCACCTGAGATTGCAGCATCGCTGTATGTTTTGCAATATTGCCACCCATTGAATGATTGGGATGCAATATATGCCTTGCATGCCTCTTCTTGGTTTTGCAGGGAATTGAACTCCATGTCCAACCCGTGCTCGGTTGACTTTCGTGTATAAATCGCACATCTAACTGTCATGGCTTTTCCTTTGGCTCAGACCAAAGAAATCCGGCCCCGAAATCTTGATGCCTGATATATCTTTGGCTATTGCGGATAAAGTGCGATATTTTTCGCCATTATACGTGAACGTATTGTCGTCATTTACAATGATTTCATGAACGATTCCACGGAACTCTTTGCGTATAATCGCCCCCGGTGTAAGGTTGTATTTAGTCCGTGCCGCACGCGTCACGCACTCTGATGGATTTTCTTTGTATCGTTTGATTTTGACCAAGTACTTTTTCTCTATTCGTAGGCCAAACCGGTCGCATTGAATATAGTACCACAACGAACGGTTCTGGCGTTTAAACGGGTAGGGCGAATATTTTGCCCATAACTTTGCCCGTTCTGTATACGACAATGCTTTTAATACATCAATGGTTTTGGGTAATTCCCTTTTTCTCATTTTTGCGCCTCTATTTCAACATTAAACCAAGCCTGCACAGCCGGCACTAAACCCATCTGTGCGATATCGTTTATAAACTCTTCGGCCTCGGCCTGAATTTCGTATTTCCAGAACATATCAAGACACCGTAAAACCAAGCGGGTATTGTCAATTGATTGCGTGATTTTAATAGTAATTTCAGGATGTTTTGGCATGTTTAACTCCTTTGCTTAACATCACGCAATTACTGCTTACAAAGGACGATAAGTCAAGAAAATAAAGGATTTACAATTAAAACTTTTTATATCAGAATAGATTCACAATTAATAGGAGAAATGTATGGCAAAACAGATAGTTTATATTTTGACAAATCCGAGTTTGCAAGGGTGGTTAAAGATTGGCTTTACCGCTAAAGATGACATCCATCAACGACTGATGGATTTGAATAATTCAGAAGCAATCCCCCTAGATTTTAGAGTATATGCGTTATTGTATTGCGAAGATGCGCACAAAGCGGAGCAGAACATTCACAAGCTGTTTGATGCTATTAACCCCGAAATACACGCTATAGAAGCGCGCAGCAATGGGAAGTTTAGAAAAAAAGAGTTTTTCCAAATTACCCCAGACAAAGCTTATGAAGTAATGGAGTCAATTGTTGACTTGGCACCAGAAAAGTACGAATTGGTTCGTCCGGAAACAACTGCAGAACAACAGGAAATAGAAAATATTGTGGAAGAAGTGTCGCAACGTGAAAAACGAACTCGCTCGACATTTAAAATGTTAGGAATTCCTGTCGGTGCAGAATTGGTGTTTACACGGGATAAAAACATAACCTGTCGTGTAGTAAATGATGTAAATGTTGTAGAGTATCAGGGAAAAGAATATTCAATTAGTAATCTGGCTGCCTCATTATTAAACGTGTCTGATAATACAGGTGTAAACGGCTGGTTCGAATTTTTATATGAAGGCGAACGTTTATGGAATCGACGTATGCGTCTAGAACAAAATATGTGTAGTTGTTCAATCGAGTAAAGATTGATTAAAAAGTGGCTCTTTGCCACTTTTTATTTTGTTGATTGAAATAACTGGATTGTTGGGGGAATGTAATCCATGTATCAGAACAAACAAAGGGGTATTTAATGGTATATGGATATATAAGGGTCAGTACAGATCATCAAGACTGTAAAAATCAAAAACTGGGGATAGAGGCCAAAGCAACAATCCTGGGGCTGGCAATTGATAAATACATAGAGGATGCAGGTGTATCCGGTACCAAGGAACCGGACGAGCGTGCCTTGGGCGGTTGTTTACGACAATTGCGTTCAGGGGATGTTATAATCTGCAGCGAACTTTCCCGCCTGGGGCGAAAATTATTTATGATTATGCGTATTCTGGAACAATGTATGCAGATTGGCGCAAAATTGTACACGGTTAAGGACGGATATGAATTAGGTGATAACATCCAATCCAAAGTTTTGGCCTTTGCGTTTGGTTTGTCGGCGGAAATCGAACGAGAGTTAATAAGTCAGCGCACACGTGAAGCGTTAGCGAATTTGCGTGCCCGTGGTATAAAATTAGGGCGAGCGCCAGGGAAAAAGAACCCAACACACATAATAGATGGTCGTGAACAGCAAATAATCGACATGTATGCAGCCGGAATTCCAAAGCGACAAATTGCCAGAAAGTTAAAGGTCAGTCCGCCTACAATTACGCGTTTTCTCGCATCTAGATAACCAACCTCTTGTTGTTTGATCATATGTTCCAAATCCTAGCAAAAGAAAGGCCGGTTTTGCAACAGGTTTCGTTGGGAAATATCTTACAAAAATCTCTTGGTATCTATGTTCCAGGGGAAAGGCAAAAATGCGGGCAAGGCATTAAACGAACACACAAAAGAAGAGTTGATTCAGATGGTGTGCCATCTGAAAGAGTGCAAAAAATTTGGACTTGTTTGGGAGGATAAGCCAGAGCAGGTCGCCAAAGATTGTCAAGAGAAATTGCCCATTTTAAGAGAAGATAAGACCAAGGTATTGACCTTGGACAATGAACAACCAACAAATATCATTATAGAGGGCGATAATTATCATGCTTTGTCTGTGCTAAATTACACCCACGCAGGCAAAATAGATGTCATTTACATAGATCCACCATACAATACGGGTAAAAAAGACGAATGGAAATATAACGATAGGTGGGTGGATGAAAATGATGCGTACAGGCACTCAAAGTGGCTGTCATTTATGGAAAAACGTCTAAAACTAGCCAAAGGGTTATTGTCGGAAAACGGGGTTGTTTTTATAAGTATAGACGACAAAGAGCATGCCAGACTAAAAGTCTTATGTGATGAGATTTTTGATGAAAATAAGTTTCACGGGACATTGACCTGGATAAAGAGAACCAAACCAACAAATATGGGTGGAGCAAAATATTCTCTTCAGTCAAATGTAGAGTATGTGCTAGTTTATGGACATAAAAGCCAAGATAGACACAATTACCTTTTACCTAAATTGGAACAAAAAACGTACCCCAATCAAGACGAATGTGGGAATTTTTATAGAGTAGAAAGTGTGGATCAGAGAAAAAATATAGGTTCTATGATTAGACCTAGTATGGTATATAGTGTGCTTGGTGTTGCACCGAAAGAAAATTATAGATGGCAAATGTCCCCAAAGGAAAGAGATGAACTATTAGAACGTAATCGTTTGTTTGTGAAAAATGGCAAATTATATAAAAGGGTTTACAAAGAAGATGAAGAAACAGCAGAGTCATTAGAGCCTTTTTGGAGTCATAGACAAGATACAGGCACTGCTGAAGCGGCAAAAGAAGATTTAGAAAAACTACTAGGAAGAGATGAAGCGTTTACAACAGTTAAACCAGTTGAATTATTGCGCCAGATTTTATTATTTTCTTCTTCCACAAACTCCACAGTTCTTGACTTCTTCGCGGGTTCAGGAACGACGGGGCAGGCGGTGTTGGAATTAAATAAGGCGGATGGTGGAAAACGTCAATTTATATTATGTACAAATAATGAAAATAAAATTGCCGAAGACGTTACGTATCCGCGTATAAAAACAGTAATTACCGGTAATCGGCCAGATGGCACAAAGTATAGTGATGGCATACCATCGAATGTGCGTTATTTTAAGACTGATTTTGTGTCTAAGAATAAAACAAGCGATCGTTTGCGTCGTGAAATTGCCCCACTATGTACAGATATGATAAAAATTCGTGAAAATTGCTTTGAATCCGTCATTGATACAGAACAATTAAAGGTTTGGCGAAATAACCGTGGCTTGGTTGCACTGGTATTCGATGACGGGGACTTGGGGGATTATATTCGCCAAATAGATGCCATTCCAACAGATGCGCCGGTATATTTATACGTGTTTAGCTATAATAGTGATAATCGGCATTATGAAATTCCTGATGATGCGTCACATGAATATATCAGTCAGCCAATTCCAGAAGGCGTTTTGTCTGTGTATCGTCGTATCTTTCAACCAAAGGACAAGTAAAATGAAAATTAGTATGCGTGGTGATTACCAATATGATGCAGTTGAAAAACTGGTCAAGTCGTTCAAAGAATTAAATGCCTTTGGTCACAAAGGCGCGACTATTATTTTCAAATCCCCAACAGGCAGTGGAAAAACAGTAATGATGTCTGCGGTGTTGGATGAATTATCAAAAAGTGCAGACCTGATGGATGAGTTTGTATATATCTGGGCTTCATTAAATGAGTTACATATACAAAGTTATGAAAAACTGAGTACACAATATTTACCTGATTCAGCATTAAATATGATGTTGTTGGAAAACATGGGTAGTGATGATTTGCCTGCAAATACAGTTCTGTTTTGCAATTGGCAAAGTATGTTCCGTATCAAGAAAGTTATAGATGATAGCGGGAATGAGGTAGAGGTTTACGATAACAAATACGTTCGTATCGGTGAAACAGGTCGTAATTTACAGGAAGTGCTTGCAAAAACACGTGATGCAGGTCGAAAGATTGTATTGATAGTTGATGAGGCACAAACGACTTATATGGGGAAAAACTCTCAAAAATTGGTAGCCGATGTCATTCAGCCGGACATGGTAATTGAAGTATCTGCAACTCCCATAATGTCCCTGGGGGCAGAAGATATCATAGAACATCGTGGCGCAATGGTTTCTGTGAAGCTGGATGATGTTATAGCGGCCGGTATGATAAAAAATAGAACGGTTATTAACAATAACATATCGGGCGAGATAACATCGGCCAGTGCAGACGAATTGGTGCTGGATTATTCATTAAAACAACGAGAATTGCTGGAACAAAAATATAAGGCAGTTGGTTCTAATATAAAACCATTAGTACTGATTCAACTGCCTGATTCCAAAAAAGATGACGATATTGCCGATAGCATGCAAGCACGCGTAGAAGCGTTTATGACAGCCCATGGCATAACATATCAGAATCAAAAATTAGCAATTTGGCTTTCGGATGATAAACGTAATAAGGATTTAGTGAATGATGTTAACTCCCCGGTAGAGGTTCTGATATTTAAACAAGCGATTGCAACCGGCTGGGATTGTCCACGTGCCCAGATATTGGTAATGTTGCGGGATATAAAAAGCGTTACATTCGAAATTCAAACGGTTGGACGTATTTTACGTATGCCAGAATTGAAACATTATGAAGATGATGATTTAAATGCTGCATATGTTTTCACAAATATTGCACGTCCCGAATATTCAGATGATAATGATACCCAGGCATTCTTTAAAACTTATATAGCCCGATTAAAACCAGATTTTGCAAATATAGCATTGCCAGACAATTCGCACCTGCTGCGTCAAAATCGTCAGCGTTTAGGCGGTGAGTTCAGACATATTCTAGTAGAAGAGTTGGATAAAGAATTTGGAATTGAACCATTGGACACACCAAAACAACGGTTAGAGAAATTGGACGTTAAATTACAACTGGACCCATCTGAATTGGTTGTTCCGATACTATCACAGGTTGTTATTCAGGGCTTGGATGACAAAGATGTGGTTCTTGCCCAAATAGAACAGAACAAGAATGCGGCCATCAAGGCAGATGCGGTATATATTCAACGACATTTTGATTTGTTGTTGCGTGGGTTAGTTGCACCATATGCTCCACATGACTCTATGAATGTACTAAAATCTGCATTATATTATTGGTTCAGATTAAATGGTTTTAATGATGAATTAGAAGTACAGCGAATTTTAACCTGTTCTAATAACGAGCAGTTTGATGGCAGCCAAGTAGTTTTCGCTCGTGTTATGGATCATGCTAAACAACGATACGGTAAAACAGAGGGGGAAACGCGTCTGGAACAAAAAAACACGTTCCGTATTCCTTCGGAACAAGAATTTGGCCAGGCATACGAACCAATAGCAATGGATAAACATGCTTTGCAAGCATATTATCGCCAGAAAAAAGGTTTCAACACAGAAAATGCCTTTGAACCAATTATGAATTCTAGTCCCAATGTAGAATGGTGGTACAGAAATGGGGTTGGTGAACCAAAATACTTTGGTGTTACATATGAATTCCCAAATCCTGCAAAGAACAATATGATAGAAAAACGTGGCTTTTATCCAGACTATATTGTGAAATTCACAGATGGTCGAATTGGTATATTTGATACAAAATCAGGTTTTACCATAAATCAACCTGAAACCAAAGAAAAGTTGCGCGCATTACATCGTTATATAAATGAACATAATGGTGGTACCGGATTACATGGTACAACATTAAAGTTGTTTGGTGGCATAATAGATGTTCGTGGACCTGATGGTGGCCCAAAAGCATTTTATATCAAATCAGAACCGGACGGAGAATTCAGTCAGTTTAATGAATTCTGATACTATGCCCCAAAAAATTGTGACAGTTTTGGGGCTTTATTTTATATGCATAAGTTTCTGCTTGTGTAATTCTGCGCGTATGGCTGGGTTGTTTGACCATGCAATCAGAGCATCCCAATCTGCTGAATCAAAGGATTGCTTGATGGTGCGTAATTGGTCGTGAATTTTGGCGCACTCGGCCTCGGTTATGTTGGTGTTTGCTAATCGAACCGCCACTGATAAGTATTCTTGTGCTTTTGGTATCATTTTGTACTCCCTTTTATTCGTCATAGAAATATGTCCAGCATGGGCGCAACATCATGCGTGCCGTCCCGTAATCATCGCCCCAGATGTCTTTATCTAAATAATCACGCGCATCCAGATCTTTGTTGTCCAGTGCGGCACTATTTATTCCTGCGATAAACAGCTCGTTCAGCAAATCTAAACTAACATAATTTTGCACGCAGTGATGCAGGGCTGTCTGCCCATTTTCATCACACCCATTTATGTTGTCGCATTTTGATATCAGGTATTTCAGGATATTTATATCCACCCCCGCATCAATTGCTGCAATCGGGTCCATGTATGCGACCGCACCACCGTCCGCAACACATTGTCCAATGCGTTGCAAAATGGCTTGGTTGGCAATACGCCATTGTTGTTCATGTTTATCTTGCACCGGTTTTATGTGGTTGTGCATGTCTTTAATCAGGATTTCGCGTACTAATGCATCTGCATGATTACGTATCAGGTATTCCCAGTCAGCCTTGCTCAGTTTTTCTGGGTACGCCATATACAAATCCCACAGCACATCAACCGCACTTGACACTTGTGTCATGCTTGCCTCATTTGGCTGTTGTTCGATAAAGTTTGGAAATTTTAAATTCAGTCCCCAACGGACACTATAGATATAGGTCAATATCTATAAAATTCAAGTCAATTTCATTGAAATATATGCAGAATTTGTTTAATCTTATGCTGTTATGAAAGTAACTGCTGCGATTTTTAGAAATGGAGATAAAGTTCTGTTGATGCGACGGGCGGCCGACCAGCCATTGGCGGGCGAATGGGAATACCCTGGTGGTAAATTTGAAGATGGTGAAGACGGCCCAACATGCCTGCATCGTGAACTGGCCGAAGAACTGGGGATAGATGCACAAATCGGCGACCTGATTACCATTGCAAAACATACAACAGATTCCGGCAAAGTTATCGAATTGCACGCGTATGAAATCAAATCCTACACTGGTGAAATCCAACTGCGCGTCCACGACGATATGTGTCGGGTGTCGGTCGCAGACCTGCCGGCGCACCCACAATTACCAGCAGATTTAATCGTGTCGCAAATCTTATCCCCAAAACCATATTGATTTATGAGGATTTATTCATTAGACTCTATATAAATACGGAATGGAGTCGCACATGAAAAAAATTATATTTTTACCAGTTGTTTTAGGATTGGCCGCTTGTCAAACGCCGGTGGCACAACAGTATGTTGCCAATATGTATGCCAAGGGCACATTAAAAGGCTATGAAAATACGGGCGTTGCCAATGAGGCAAATACCAATTGTCCTGGTTGTCATGTAAAGAATTATGACCGTGTTAAACTGACTGTTAATGAAATTCTGTCAAAGGTAGGAATAGAATATTTTGTAGAGGGATGTCGTGTATCGGTTGTTGATTCCCTGGGGCTGATAAATGTGTCGGCAGAAAGATATATCCCAGCGACAGATAATTCAACCTGCATCACTGTTTTTGAAAAAGAAAAATCCTATCTGAAATCTATGGGCTTTGCGGAATAACCATAAGAAAAAAAGGAATATTCATGAAAAAGTTTGGCATTTTACCCATTTTATTTGCTTTGTCGGCATGTGGCACATTGGGTATCGGCAGCAATCATGAAACCCGTCTGTATAACAATTCCAAAGATACGATAACCGTATCTGCCGATAGCGGTGTGTACAAGATAAAGCCAGACCAAGATATGGTTATATTTTCAAATAATGATTTGACTATCAAGTCATCTAATTCGGCATGTTCCGAAAAGACAGTTATGCGCCAGTTAAATACACCTGCGGTTATTTTGGACGTATTTCCAATTGGATGGATGGTTGGTATTTTGCCCGTATTCATAGATGCGATATCTAATAATATGTACAGAATGCCAGAAGCGTATTCGTATTCATGTGTAGAATAATAACCGATGAAATTCGCAATAGTTGGGAATAATAAACATCAAAAACCAACCAAAGGCGCAAAGGGTGTTTGCCCTGTTTGTGGGGAAGAGGTGCTCGCTAAGTGCGGTAACATAAAAGCACATTATTGGTCGCATTTGGCAGATTCAAAGTGTGTTTATAAAGGCAATAAAGGCGAGTGGCATATAGCGTGGCAAAATGAATTCCCAGATGATTGGCAGGAAGTTCTTCTGATAAACACGGAAAATAACGAAAGGAATTTAGCAGACGTTAGGACGCCAAATGGTTTAATTCTTGAATTTCAACATTCGCATATTAAGGATGAAGAAAAAACAGCCAGGGAACTGTTTTACAAAAACATGTGCTGGGTTGTTGATGGGACAAATTGGTCTAAAATAAGGACTTATTTTGAAAATAAATATAAGGATGCATCAGAAGAAGAAATTGAAAAAAGAGTCGGAATAGATAAATATGACTATGAAATGATTTTTTCAGCTGTTTGGGCTTCGTCATCTGTGCCAATCTTTTATGATTTTTATGGTCAAAATACTTCAGAAGAACGAACAAGATGGCAAGAATATCTTTATTGCTGTTTCCCGTACAGGGATTGGGTTGGTTTTTATGCTGTGCCAATAAAAAGGCAAAATTTTATTAAAATAGCGAGAGAAGACAGATTGCAAAAAATGATGCATGACATACAACGCAGCATCGATAAAAAAAGTCGACAAAAACAAGAATCCATAGATAGAAAAGAGCAGAAAAGACAGAAAAGATTGCAAAAACAGAGAGAAGAAAAGCAAAAACAAAAGGAGATTACGCGACAAAACGCAAGACTAAAAGAGGCTCTACTAAAAGGCTTCTTTGATGCAGTAAAGCAACAAAACCAGTTTGTACATCCGTTCTATGATAGGTCGGACACACTGATAGCAAAATTAAACTTTACAAATGGTTTAAAGCGTCATTTTTTAGAAGATGTATACAATCCACAATACAAACAATATAATAGTAATGACTGGATTGAATGTACTGATAATGCGTACCTGTGTGTGGATAATGAAGACATAAAAAACTGTAATATCAGAAATTTTACGTGCTGCCCAAAAGGGGGACAAAAACTAAATGATTATTATAAAAATATTTCCAAAAATACTGTATTTTTTGCAGGAGAAATAGGGAAAGAGGGTGCAAAAAGAGCTTTTGCGGGCTTTCCTAGGGTCATCTTTGTTGATAAGGGAAGTAAAACGATGTCGGTATTGTGCAAAAACTTCCTTAATGGCAGAGAGCAAAATAGTTTTTCTATTGTACATGTGGTATTTGTCGACGGTATTTATTATCATTATCAGTATTATTCAACTAAACATATAGAGATATTCCTAAAGATGGTTTGCAATAATAATTCTATAACCGTTCAGGATATAAAGTTTCTATAATTCTTTATCCATACAATCCTTTTTGACATCCTGTGAATTCGGTTTATACTGATTCCCGGAATGGTGGAAAGGTTTTATCTTTGCATTGATTTAAAGAGTTTCTTTGCCTCGGTCGAAGCGGTTGACCGTGGGCTGGACCCATTTACAACAAACCTGGTCGTGGCGGACCCGTCACGGGGGCGGGGGTCGGTCTGTCTGGCGATAACGCCGGCGATGAAGGCGCTGGGGATTCGCAATCGTTGCCGGGTCTTTGAAATCCCGCGTGGGGTCGAATACATCACCGTCATGCCCCGCATGAAAAAGTATATGGAAGTATCCGCCCAGATTTACGGAATTTATCTGCGCTATATCTCGCCCGAAGACATACATATCTATTCCATTGACGAATGCTTTATCGACATCACGCCATACCTGAAAATATATAAGCGGTCGCCCAAAGAAATGGCGATAATGCTGATGGATGCGGTGCGGGCTGAGACGGGCATATGCGCCACCGCCGGCATCGGCACAAACCTGTTCCTGGCTAAGGTTGCGCTGGACATCACGGCCAAGAAAGTTCCCGACCATATCGGATACTTGGATGCGGAATCTTTTCGCCAGCACCTGTGGCACCATCGGCCAATAACAGACATATGGAACATCGGGGCGGGTATTGCACGGCGACTGGAAAAATACGGTGTGTATGACCTGTATGGGGTGACGCAAATGCCGGCCGAAACCCTGTATAAAGAGTTCGGGACAAATGCGGAATACCTGATTGACCATGCGAACGGCATAGAGCCATGCACAATTGCCGACATTCATAACTATCAGGCGAAATCCCATTCACTGTCCAACGGCCAGATTCTGTTCGAAGATTATAACTTTGACGATGCACAGATTGTGATGCAGGAAATGGTGGATAACCTGGTCTTGGAATTGGTGGAAAAGAACCTGGTGGCGGATGAAATATCTCTGTCGGTGGGGTATTCACGGGATGTGCGACGCCCAACCGGGGGCAGTCGTAAATTGCCAGCGCACACATCGTCTTACAAGACATTGGTGGCGGACTTTGTGCGATTGTATCGTGAAACAACCGACAAACGCACACCGATACATAAATTGACGGTTGGGCTAGGGAACCTGGTCGATGCGGATACGGTGCATCTGCAACTGGATTTGTTTGTGGACACAACGGCGGATGAACGCGAAAGCAAACTGCAACACGCATTGCTGGATATCAAGGGCAAGTTTGGTAAGAACGCCGTTCTGCGTGGCATAAATTATCACGAGAAATCCACCGGTCGTAAACGTAATACTTTGGTTGGGGGACACAATGGCTGATAATACCGCACGTGCAAAACAGTTTATGCCTTTTGCGGCCCTGCGTGGGTACTATGCGATGGTGCTGGCAAAAAATCGGGTGGTTGAGCCACGTCGGGAATTGATTGGCGATGCCGTAGAACGACTGTCCCGGAAACTTGCGCTGGTTAAAAAGGGCATGATGATAACGGTGCGATTTTACCGGACCGATGCCTATGACACCATAACGGGCATGGTCACCCGCATAGACCCAGAATACCGATACATCACCATAGTCAAAACCAAAATCCCCTTTGATGATATTACCGAAGTGTCCAGCCCCGAAATCCCAGATGGGGAATGATAAAAGTGATATTTATCCGGATATCAATTTTGATAAGGCTTGAATAAGTTTCGCTTTTTCTTGGCTGCCATCGGTTCTAAAGCGAATAAGCGGGATGTTATAGGTGGCAAAAATACTGTCTTTCATTCTATCGCGTTCATGTTGTTTGGTGTTTTCGTGGTGGTATTTGGTGCCGTCAACCTCTATCCCTAATACAGGCTTTTTAGTAACGCGATCAAATATCAGAAAATCGCAATGTGTCATAATATTGCTTGCATAACTGTATTCTTCGTTGGTTAGTTTTGATAAATCGTTGAAAATTGATTTTAATGGCAAGTGCAACGCAACATCAAAGATATTAAATTGTTCTGTTTTTAATACTTCTGTGATTAAATCGTACATAGCATTTTCGCTGTCAAATTCTGAAACACTGGACTTTATCATTTGTCTGCGTTTTTCCGCATAGCACTTGTATAAACAATCAAACACCGAACTTATATCACTGTGTACGACGGTCATGTTATTATAGTTAATATAGTCAATCAGGGCGCCAATATTTGTGTCTTTTTCTTCTTCGTTGCCATTGGTTACAACGATTAGCTGGTCTATGGTACGTGATATGGCCACGTTTAGTCGATTGGGCTGATCCGCAAATTCTGAAATTTGATTATCAACCATAGATAGAATAATTATGTTTTTCTCGCGTCCTTGGAATTTATCAACCGTATCGGCCTGAACCTTTGTGTCCTTGAATATGTTTTGCAGGGCGGTAACCTGATTCCTGTATGGTGTCACAATGCCCAGACTGTCATCGTTTACATTTAGTTTTTGTTGCGGGATAATCTCATCAACAATAACGTCAATTTGTCTGTGGTTGATATGGTTTCGGGCGTGATTGCCGATTTTAGTTTTATATACAACCAAGGGCGAACGGTCGGTATTTGGCCTGGAAAGGGAAATAAGCTGACCACCATAGAAGCGTTGGTTGCAAAATTCAATAATCTTTGGGTGACATCTATAGTGTTCCCGTAACATAACAGATGGTATGTCCTTGAACAGTTTTGTAACGGTCGACAGCAAGCTGTGATTTTTATACCTGTAAACCTCTGGGATTTCAAATTTATCAAAAATCGCATCGGTTGTTTTTGCGTTTTCTGTGTCCACAACGTTGGGCAGTTGTTTTAAGTCGCCGACAATTACTGCATTCTGTGCGCACCCCAATGCCAGCGCACCAGTAACTAAATCAACCTGGGATGCCTCGTCAATTATCACATAGTCAAAAACCCCATCAAATAGGCAATTTGAAAGGGAATATGTCGTACTAAGAATTACGGGGTATGATTTCAGAAAATCTTTATCGGACGGATTTGTGGCCCGTTCCAGCTTTTTATATTTTTTTGCCAGATTATCTTTGACTAACTGCATAGACCAGTCGGTATATTGTTTGATTTTTTCTGAAAAATTAAATTTTGCAAGTTCCTTTTCTGATTGCTCGATGTCCTGGGACAGGGTTGCTATGCGCTTTGTATACCAAACCTGTTGACAGGTTTTTATCACCGTTTCAACATCGCTGTGAAAGAATTGTTTATCTTTTATCTTGTATTTATAACAAAATATTATACGTTCAATCAGGTTTGGCCGGCGATTGCGCTGGGCAAAAATCTCGTATGCCAGCCAAAGCCGCATCGCCTTGTCATCACTCAGGTGACTGATATTGGATTCGTTTATATCTGGATTTTGTGCATGAAAGTGCTGGTATTCGGTGTTCAGCGCATCAAACTCTTGTTTGTTTTTCGCCGTTCTGTTTTGTTCGGCCAGCATGGTCAGCAGTTTTTCATGCAGTGTTTTGATTTTCTTTATGGTGGATTTTGCCCATTTGTTGCTTCTGTGCCAATCAGACATATCTGGTAATTTGTGATCTGTTTGGTTAAATGCGGCAATGTTTGAACTGCTGCCCAGAAAAGCCGCCATAAAACCCAAATCGTATTTTTGCAGTTTTTCCAGCACATTGGCGGTCGCAGAATTGTTTGCAGAAACCACGGCAACCGTTTTCCCCGCCATTACAATATTTGCTATGATATTCAGTATAGTTTGCGTTTTTCCGGTCCCCGGTGGCCCTTCAATAATAGACAGCTGGTTGGTCAGTGCATTATCAACGGCCTGCTGTTGACTAATATTAAATCCAAAGGGGTACAACGGCGTATCTGATATCTTGCTGTTATTGTCCCTGTATTCGCCAGATAAAAAGTCATATAATACGGTTTCTTTGGATTTTTCGTTAATACGATTAAGGTTTTTAAGCAAAATATTCTGACCATAATCGTTGTTCAAACCTACGGAATCCGCAATCGAACGCAAGTATGAAAATACTTTTTTTGCTCTTTGCTCATCCTGTTTTATTGGTTCTAATCTAATACTACTTCTGCTGTAAGAATATGACCGACCGTTTTTAAACATGACATTTATTTTATTGCCATCGGGTTCTATCAGCAGAATATCCCTGGTCAGATCTTCGCCTTTAATAAAAATCTTATGTGTTTCTGTATCCATGTTATATAGGAAAATATATCAAAACATACATGGGATTATCAATATATTTTAAGGATGTTGATTCTCCAACCCCATAACAATCTCCAACAAATCGTCTGGGATATAGGTTTTGGCATGGTCGATTAGTTCGGGAGGAATGCCATAGTATGCCTCGGCAACAGAGCCTGTGATTGCGGCAATTGTATCACTGTCGCCACCGATTGATATCGCATTGCGGATTGCGTCTTCAAAGTCGGTTGATTCAAAGAAACATTGCAGGGCGGGTGGTACCGTTCCCTGGCACGATGAATCCCAATCATAGTATTCCTGTAAATCCGCCAAGCAGTCGCATGTCGGGTAATAGTTGTTGCGTATATATTCCGCTATGTCGTCTTTGCTGTGGCCAGTGCGTGCCATAAAGATTGCAACGGCAACCGCTTCGGCACCCTTGATGCCCTCGATATGGTCGTGGGTTGGGGATGTGACCAGGTATGACAGGCGTTTGACTTCTGCGATATTTTCGCCAAACCATCCGGCCGCAGATACTCGCATTGCCTCCCCGTTGCCCCAGCTGTTATACGGGCCCATAGTCGGGTCGTTCAGCCATTCCCAAAACATACCGCCATAGCCTTTGTTCGGATATGCCTTGCCAACAACTCGCATAGTGTCAGCTGTGATTTGGCTCAGGTCGTCACCTTGCTCACGCCATTGTTTGATTGCGCTGGCCACCGCTATGGTCATACAAGAATCATCCGTGATATAGCAACGGTCGGTCATAAAAGAGAAGTTCTTGGACCGGATATTTGCAAATTTATAGACAGACCCGGCAATGTCATCAATAATCGCACCAAACAGCATAGTTTTCTCCTTTTATGTCACTTTAGGACATGTGGCCCAAATATCAATTTATATTATCAAAAATATCCACGGCGGGCGCTGAGGTATAGGCCATCAATATGGCCGATGCCTTGGGAAAATGCATCGCATTGGTCCTTGAATGTTGAAGCAGGGAATGTCAGCAATTCGTCCAGAAAATCTGGCCACCATGGTCCAGCGGTATTCGGAAACACAATCGTCCCGTTTTGAATATAGGCCGTTGTTGCGTTTAAACGGGATTCTTTGTCTGATATTGGCTTGATTGGTTCAACGCTCATCCTGTGTTGGGCGCGTAACTGTTGTATCAGTGCGGTGCCAGATGACGTATCTTCAATCAGTGTTGTTGTCGGGCAGTTGCCATGCGCGTGTTGTGTTTGGGTGTGTAATTCCGCCACACGCTTTAACAGGGCAGGGTATTCCAGCCGTCCACGCTCCACGGCCAGCAGGTACACACGATTATCAATTCCGACCCCAAATACTGCGCATGCCGAATATGCGTTTGTAATACCGGTCTTAGACGCTGTATCCCATGACAGAAAGATGTGTTTGAAACGTTGGGGCAGTTCATTATAAAAGTGCAACCAAGAACGTTTAACCAAACCACCATCTTTTGGAACGGGGCGTTGTTGATATTGTCCTGCAAAGGCATATTCGCCCAGTGTCTGACGCAAATGTGCGACAGAGTTCATATCTTCACGTTCTGGATGCAGCAGTTCACCCACGCGTCGTGCTATGTCGTGCCTGTATCCAAACTTGTCGGTGTATGACCAATCTTCATCCATCTCCGCAATCATTGGTATCGTGATATGACGAAAGCCAGATTGTTTTTCCAGTAAATACCCTGTCAAATCACTTTGATGCAGACGTTGCATAATAACCAGTATATTGCCCGTATTTTTGTTGTTCAGACGCGAATAGAGTGTCGTCGCATACCAATCGTTCACTTTGTTGCGCAAAACATCTGACAGACCGTCCGATGCCTTTAATGGATCGTCAATGATAATCCAGTCGCCACCACGCCCAGTCAATGTTCCATTTATGGTTGTTGAAAATCGCCCACCGCCACGTGTGGTTTGAAAGTCCATGGTTGCACTGCGCCTGTGATCAATTTTAGTACATGGGAACAGGTCGTTATACCAAGCGGTTTCCATCACAGTGCGACAGTCATTGGCAAATTTCTTGGTCAGTTCGTCCGCATAGCTGACGCATATAATTTGTGTTTGTGGATTCAATCCCAGTAAATATGCCGGCAATGCCACCGAACAGATAATAGATTTCATATTTCGTGGCGGTATATTCACAATCAGGCGATTGTTATCGCCACTTATCATCTGTTCGATTTCGTTACAAACAACATCTATATGCCAGTTATCCAGATATTGTGCGCCTGCGGACACTTCGTTAAACACCTTAATCGCAAAGGATTTGAAGTCTGACCGCAACAACGCGTGCAAGAATTCTAAATCATTTATTCTTTCGTCCATTTATAAATCCCCGAATAATAGCCTGATCATCACTGGAAATGGCATTGTGCTGCTTGTCCAGTGATTCATTACGCGAATCCAGCTGTTGCATCAATGGTAATATTTGGGCGGTTGCTTTCAGGTCGCCTTTGGCCGATTGATTAACCAGTTGCAACATAATTGCCTGTTTTTTAGTAATTTGTCGTGTGCCTGCAACTGAATCCAGATTTACTTGTTCGTTCAACGCCATTTCTAACAATGTCAATGTATTTATGCTGCCTTTCTTGCGCCCGTGCGGATTACCAGATTGGCCAGGGCGAAACCTAGAATGTTTCGGTGGATTCATATATCCAACTTTGTCTTTCTTATCTGTCATTTAGTGCCCCTTTTGTCTGCCAATTTTTGATTGTATGTCTGGCCGGATTGCACGTGTATTGCATCAATTCCAAATAACTCTTGGAAGCGCCGGATGGTCGTGTCTATGTATATCGGTTCTAATTCAATGCCACGGCAAACGCGTCCTGCTTGTTGTGCAGCAATCAGTGTGCTGCCCGAACCCAAGAACGAATCCAGAACAATTCCGCCACGCGGCGTGCAATCCAGTATTGCATCACGCAACATCTCAACAGGTTTGACGGTTGGATGTAGTTTCAGGTCGCCTTTGTGTTTTCCAAATGAATTTGCGCCCGCATATTGCCATACATTGGTGCGATATCGGCCATGTTTGCCCAATTGCACGTTATTCATATGGCTTTTCTTGCCGTTGCGGAATATAAAGCATAATTCGTGCTGACTGCGATACAGCGAACCCATGCCACCAGTCTTTTTTACCCATACGCACATATTGATAAATTCATCAAATACGGCATTTCCTGCGGTCATGATTTCCGATATGTGGCGCCAGTCCATAAAGTTATAGTGCAGGGCGCCGATCTTAGAGTGTGCCTTGCACAGAAAAAAGTTTTGTTTCAGGAAACTGATAAATTCTTCCGCTGACATCTCGCCCGATGCCATTGCGAACTCTTTGTGGTGTATTGCGCCCGAACCGCAGACATGCCCATTGATTTTTACATTGTATGGCGGATCTTGCAAAACAGTATTTGCCACCGCTCCGTCCATTAGTTGATTAAAAGTAGATTCTTCTAAACTGTTGCCACAAATAATTCTGTGCGGGCCAATTTGCCAAATGTCGCCAAGTACAGACACTATTTCATCTTCGGGAATAAACGGTATGTGGTTGGCTTTTGGGTCTGCAGGAACGGTGTCGCCCAGATTGATTATTTGATCTAATTCTGCATCGTTAAAGCCGGTAATTCTTATGTCCAAATCACCCGCGCATATCTGTTCTAAATCTTTGATTTCCAATTGCAACAGTTCCAGATTCCATCCGCCATTTTCAGCGATTTTATTATCGGCTAATCTGTATGCTCGTTTTTGCTTTTCGTTCAGGTGTGATAGTGTGATAGTGGGAACGGTGCTAAGTCCCATTTGTTTTGCAGCGATATATCTGCCGTGGCCCGCGATAATCTCGCCGTGTTCATCAATCAGGATCGGATTATTAAAACCAAATTCGGTAATAGATTTTCTTATTTGTGTAATTTGTGATTCAGGATGATTCCGTGCATTGCGTTCATATCCATGTATTTGACCAATATTTGTATTTTTTATTTCTAAATTGTTCATATATTTCTCCCATTACTAAAAAGTTGCGGTTTTTCTTCATGTTGGACTCCTTATAATTAATTAATAACGGGAAAGGAATTTTTTTTCAAATGTGATCTTTGTAAAAATCGCCAAAATTGAAAATATTTTACTTGAAAACAAATTTTAAACCGCTGTTTTTGCAGCGGGCTATGGGTTATTAGTGCAAAGTGTAAAACACGCCACGGGTTGTGCCTTGTTTTGATATGTGTCCACGTTTAACCAACGCTTGTACCGCTTTGCGAATGGTTTCTGGATTTCTATCCATCGCAGATACAATCTGTGTCATGGTCAATTCTGGTGTTTTATAAAACAGTTCCAAAATCTGATTCTGTGTTGCAGACAGTTTTGCAGCACTTGCGCCACGTGCTTTTGCGATTTTGTCTTCCAGTTGGCGTTTTTGTGCAACCAATGCCCGAACAAAGAAAGTCAGCCATGGTTCATAGTCGATCTTGTCGCCCCAGATGGTTTTTTGCGTGCCACGTAATGCACGATAGTATGCGTCCTTGGTTGCTTCTATAATAGACTCCATAGATGCATATGGCATATATGTATATCCACTTTTCAGCATCAGCATAACAGTCAATGCGCGCGACAAACGCCCATTACCATCGGTAAATGGATGGATGGACAGAAAATGTATCACAAATACACCAATGGCAATAATAGGGTGAAAAAATTTGTCGGCCAACGCACCATTGGTCCATTTGACTGTTTCACTCATCAGGCGTGGCGTATCAAATGGTGTAGCGGTTTCGAATATAGAACCGATTTCATTACCGTTTGCATCAAATGCAGCGACACGGTTGCTGTCTTTTTTATATTCGCCACGATGGCGGGTGTCCTTGTTAGAGTAATTCAATAATATTTTATGCAACTGCTTAATGTAATTCTCGCTAAGCGGTATAGACGCATAGTTTTCAAATATGGTATTGATTACATCTGAATATCCTGCAACTTCCTGCTCGTCTCTGGTGGCAAATGACTGACGATTGATATTGGCAAATAATGCTTCAATTTCAGTATCTGTCATACGGTTGCCTTCTATACGATTAGATGACCCAACAGATTCAATTGTTGCAACACGACGCATAATACGCAGATCATCCGCGGACAGTTTTACCGCCCCGCCAGTCCACGCACCATTAAACGCATCAATCTCGGCAATGCCGTTCAGCATTTCAGGGGTTATAATAATATCTCGATTATTAGGCATACCAAATCCTTTTATGTTTTACCAAGTTTTACCAGATAATTACCAGAAAGTCAATATTTTTTCCCAGATAGCACATCGGCTTTATTGCGATATAATCATTCTTCTATGTTGGAATATGATATGGCTTCATCTATTTTGTCCATCAACAAGCTAGCAAAAATCAATCGCTTTATAGCCATGTCCTTCGATATGATCTGATTTTCGTGTGCCTTGGGGTTTCTTATGCCTGTCATTGCGCCAGCAAATATGTTCATATATCCAATTTGGACATCTTTGCCAGTCTGTGTTTCTATGTTCTCAAAAGTTAACACCGGGTTATTAGGCGAAAATACATGATTCATTAGGGTGCTGCCGTCTAGTTCCTCATTTCGAAATTTGCGATATAACTTCTTTAATCTAGAGTTAATTTCCTTGAATGCAGACTCTACACAATCGGCATATTGTTGTGCTAGGAATTTGGGTTGTGTAATTGGCAACAATAAGGGGTGAATATACTTCCAGAAAGGTTCGTTCCGAGCCTCTAAAATATAACGTCGTAAAAGCTCTAGATTTTTTGATATAATGCCAGCTTCTGGTAGTGTCATATATTCCGTTGCTGTATACAATAAATTGTCGGATATTTTCTTCCAATACATAGTTTCTTCCAGGTGGTTTTCATAGATAAAATCCGTAAGACTCCTATGGAAACTGATGTATTCTGGGGTATTAAACCTGAATTTTCCCTTATAATCATGCAGTTTATAAAATGCGTTTATAATGTCATCAATATTCATGTCTATTTATCCTTTATTCTTGTATATAGGATTTTATATAAAAAATACAAGAGTTTTATAGTGGGAAAATCCCTGTAAATTCCCTGTAAAATTGGAATTTGTATGTGTGAAATCGTACTGTGTTCATACCCCGCCAGGAATCAGTTATATTTTTAATATACACACATATAACGCGCAGGACCCCGGGAAATCGGGGCTTTTTTTATATAACTCATCCGGGGTATATCGCAAATTTTTAGAAAACGGCAAATAAAAACCACTTTCTATACATTGGCCTTTTTCGGCCTGGTAGTGTTTTTGGATTATATTTGGTGTTTTGGTGCGATGGCAAAGATTTCCGCTATACTGCGTGGCTCTTTACCGGATAGAATATTATTCACTTTTTCTGGGAGCATATAGGCCAGATTCAGGTAGCGATACAAACTGCGCCACGATGTCTGCTCGAACTTTATAACATATTCCAAATCCCCGTGTTTTTCATACGACATACGATACCGCCAGGCAAGCGCAAACGCCCGCACAATCATATTGTGATTATCGGTTCGCGTCATCAGGCCCGCGCGGCCCGCATGCTACCTGTTCATTTGTTCAACACAAACGGGCGCGTTAAAATCAAATCATCGCCATTACGCATGAAATCTATTTTGTTATTTTGGGTATTGATGTAATCGGGTCGCATAAACGCCCGCAGGCTATCCGTGTCCGTATTAATAAAAAATGTTATTTGCCCGGGCGTATAAATTGCACGCCTGATAAGTGTCTGAACCAGGCGTCGCCGCGCCATATAATCCAGGCCTCCATAATCAATCTGTTTTAATGTATGTGCCAACACGTCGGGCAGGGCACTTAAATCAGAGTTCAAGAATTCAATAATCGTATCAGTGGCCATGGCATCCACATCACGCGCGGGCAGATATTCGCCCGCAGTGGCATAATAATAAATTGTGGGACGACGGAGCCGCACAGTGCTTTGGTTTGTGAACTGGGTGCCATTCGCATTATATAACCGCCCGGATAATAAATTGGGCGACCCAGATGTTCGCCCCGATTTGTGATTTGAATTGTTTTCTAATTCCACCTGCACGGCATCAAATAATTCTTGGGTTATGATTGGGGTGTGTTCGCCGCGGGCCGTGGTGCCGGTGACCTTGCATTCAACATAGTCCAGATATATCTTATTGCGCAGCATTCTGTGCAACGCCATTTTCTTGATTGGATTCCCGCCGATAACGCGGCCGCCGTGTGTTGTCCATTTCTTGGCATAAATTCCAATGGTCGGCAAATGCCGGGTCAAATCCTGAACGGATTTCATTTGCAGGTATAATTCAAAAATTGTTTTAATCTGTGCGGCCTCGGTCGGGTTGATAACCAACTTTTTATCAACCACATCGTACCCCAAGGGGCAAAATATTACTGATGATGATATGCTGGCACTTGCCGTCAAGGTAGGTGTCCCAGAACGCCACGCAAATGAAATTATTGCAGAAGTAAGAAGCAGTCTGGATAAGATAAAGTCATAATAATTACATGCAAGGTATGGGTAATTATAGCTTTTGTGACAGCTTGCTTCTAAAAAATCTATAATAAGCAATCGTAACAATAAAATTTAAAGCTGTCGTGCACCACATTGCTGTTAGTAGTGAAAAATGGTCCGCAATTGTCCCGAATATTAGCAGTAAAACACACCCTGATATAGAAGACAACAGGGATTGTATGTTTTGCATGGTTGCACGTTGCTTGTCCGAAAAGTTTTCTTGTAATAGTGCGTTATATGCTGTGTGGTTAAAACCATAAAATAAATTTGTGGCAGAGTTTATAAACGGTGTTGCAATACCATTTAATAATAAACCTACAGAATTAAAAACAAAAGAACCTGCATTTGAAAAAATAAGCGTTTTTAAGAATCCGATTTTATTAGCAAATGCTGCCATATAAAAACCGGTTGCGCCTGTAAATTGTCTAAATAATCGTGCCAAGGGTATTAAAGAAGATGGTATTAATGATGAAAAATATACACCTTCCATATTATATGCTGTTTGACCTTGCAACATATTTATACCGATTAGTGTACGAAGTTTTTTGTCTTTCCATATTTGTTTACACGAAGACAATAAAAGACCGAAAGATGATTTGTCTGATTTTTGTCTTGTAATTGGTTCGTATAAAAAGAAAGACGATATAAAGAATAAGAAACCAAACAGAACGGTAGTCCAAACAAGAACTTTTATGTCAAACAAAAACATTGTGCCGACGGCAATTAATGCGCCGAAAATTGCGCCTATTTGTTCCCAGAACATTATTCGTGAAAACACAACAGAAAATTTACTTTGCTTTCTGCAGTCTGACAGTGTTTCATATATAAGCGCTTCTTTCGTTCCAGAATTTAAAGAACCAGCAAGGCCACCGATAACACTTGCGAAAATCAGGATAACTGTTCCATATGATGATACGCTGCCGGATAATGCGGTAAAAAAGTAAGAAATAAACCATAAAAACGCGCTTAGTCTTAAATTCAATATTCGGCTATATTTATCAGATAAAACTCCTGTTGGAATCTCTAGAAGCGCTTGGGAAATTGTTTGTATGGCAAACATCATAGCCGCAGTTGTATAAGAACCTGTTACTTGATAAAACCAAACTACCGCCAGTATCGACATAGGATACAGCGCATCAATAAATGAAAAAAATTTTAACGCCAATATGTTATGGCGCGCACGACAAGCAGTCATGTTTAAACCTTTTATTAAATTTGTATATGGAATTTACAGAGATTAAATAGTTAAAGCCCGGCGGTAAAGGCGTTTAAAATCTGTTTCACTAATAGTATACAATTTAATTTTGTTGTTTGCAATCATATATTTATGATAAATATATTATATAAATATAAAGGTTATATAATGATTAAAGATAAAAGTTTTTCTGCTTATATTTTACCTGTTCGATCCGATGGTCGTGTGGCTTTATTGCAGTATGGGGAAAATGGTTTTGGCACAATTGGTGGCCGCCTAGATGACGGCGAAGATTTTATTACGGCTTTGAAACGCGAATTAATCGAAGAATTGGGCGGCATAACTGCAGATCTGGCGGATGTCGCAGTTGCTGTATCTGTACCATATTCTTTTAAACACCCCAATATAGCGCGTGCGGAAAAGCGTGGTGCGTGGAATGAGGAACATCATTTCTTTGTTGCAAAAATGCCGAACAATACGGATTTGGCATTTCGTGAAAACAGACCAGAGAAAATATCTGTTGTATGGATAGAACCAAAAGAGCTCTTAAATCCAACCGTCACACCATTTGAAGATATGCGACAGTATTATGAGCAGTATATTATACCGCTTTTACAGTTCTGATAAACTCATCTGTTTTGTATTTAACATTTGGTTCAAATTGCATGCGGTTACCTTGGTTAAATACATAATATGGTCGGGTACCAATTACTTCGACCGTGTCGCCATTTATATATAAACTGTCTTCTTCGGGCAGGGCAATCACAGGTTCTTTATGTGAATATTCAGTCAAAAAATCTGTTGCCAGCTGTGTGCGTTCTGCATTTTTATTTGTATAGTGTGCCGCCAAAGAAAAGCCAAATGCAGAATTAAAGCCGCTGGTATCTTTTAACTCTACTAAATTTGGGTCTGCATACAGACATATGTCTATATCTTTTCCAAATATGCATGCACCGGCACTGCAGCCATAAACCAAACCGTCATTGTTTATGTATTCTTGAATTTTGTTGAACGCGCCAGATTCTTTTAGTTCTTTTAATAACTTAAATGTATTCCCGCCGCCAATAAAAATAGCCGCATAATCAGATAAGTTTTTATGAACAACTTCAGATAAAGATTCAACTGTATCAATTTCGCCGTGCTTTATGTCTTTGAATTCGCCAAGCAACCAAGGTTTGCAAGTAATATAACCCGCAGGGTCACGGTCGCGCGCCTGTGGAATATACAGAATAGGTTTGTTAGGATCAATTAAACTTTCAAAAACTTTGTTGGGTATGACAGTTTTTTCTGCCCAGCCGCCACCACATAATATAAGTTTCATTTATATTCCTTTAACTCCGAATATGTTTGTCCGTTTGCAATTGCGTTTAATACTTGTCTGGTTGTTGAGACAACATTTTTTGTGTTGTTTACTTCATTTAGCGTCATATAACGCATCTCAACACACTTATCACCTTCGCAATTTCTGATTGTGCCAGTAAATTTCTTTACAGTGAAAAAGAAATCAAAACTTTCAGTTTTACTTGCAAGATTACTTATGATATGTGAAAATTCTATATCTTCTAGTGATATATCGATGTCCAGTTCTTCTTTTGCTTCACGTATTGCAGCGGCCAGGGCTGTTTCGCCTTGCTCAATATGACCTGCAGGCATTACCCACCAACCGCCCCCATAACTGAAAAATCCATCGTTGCGAAAGAATAATAATGTCTTGTCGCCGTCATTGATAATCAGGTTTATTACGCCTTTGAATTTTGCACGTTCTGTCATTTTTTATTCCTTGCTGCTAATTGTTGAGACCATATTCGTTAATATATTTTTTTAATTTCAGCTATGCTAGTCCCTTGGTTGAATATAAAGTATCACAGACATACCACAATGTCAAAGTTGGGTAATGTTGGCGCACCTTGGTTTGTTTCAGATGGGGTGGGGGCTGAAATAAAGTTCCCTGTTATTCGCTGATAAAGCCCTGATATGTTCTGAAAAATTCCCTGTTATTTTTGTAGGGAATTTTTGTGCGGGGCAGGGTAAAAATCCCGAAAATCTGCGGGTGTGTTCTAATCTAGGTTGTGTGAAATTTGCCTAGAAAGACCGTTTTTTGCAGAAATTCCCTGTTTTTTATGATTTTGGCTGTTTTGATTGTGTCTTGGGCAAAGGTCTTTCATAATCCAAAGGTAAAAGGTTTCTTGCGCCGCCAAAATAAAAAACGCGCCCTGTGGCGTGATTTTTATTGTGATTGATAATGCGGATTCGAACCCGGGGCTTTGTTTTTAGCAACACTTCCGCCACTTTTTATCAGCGAAGTTACCAGTATGTCCCACAAAGTTATCAAATAATAGAATAGTTACACCACTTACAATTACGACATCCTGATTATATATGTACTGTTGGGTGTTTGCATAAGAAAGAAGTATTTTTTATACCGCTGCATACGTTGTTATATGCAATATATGAATAATCGTGGTTACAAATGCACAATCTCAACGTCGGGAATTTGCTCTGCTATGTATTCGGCGGCGAGGCGGCGGTGGCATTGCAGGGCGGATTTTTCTGTGCATAACAGGCAAATGCGGTCAAGGGTGTCCAGAGTCATTCCCTCGGTTGGGTGGCGTGCGGCCAGCAATTCGCGATACATACGTTCGTAATCGGCCTAGGTTATGTGACCGTCTTTGTATCCGGCAAGGATTTCTGATGTTGGGGCAAATTCAGGGTGATATTCGTACCGCGTCCCTAGCGCGGTCGCCAAACTGTCGCCGCTATAGAACGGCACGTGTGTGCTGGAGCGCCATTGGCGTATGTCCCAAATTGCGCGCACTCGCACAGCGTTTAGCACATCCATAAACGCATCCGGACTTTTCCCACTAAAACCAATTGTGAATATCTTTGGCATGTCATATATGGGTGCATATAAAGTAGTCTTATTCCCTTATTATAATATGTTCAAACCATTGTTCTTGGAACGCGGTTTCGTGCTCTATGGTTTTATCATCCAAATCGAGGCCGTCGGGCACCACAACCAGTTTGTCATCATTATCATTTGTGCGATGGATTATTGCGATACAGCGTCCTGTAAATTCATCTAGCAGCACATCGGGGCCCAGAACGTATGCGTCTAACTCTTCGCCGTTGCCGGAAACGGTTCCCGGGATATAGCCGTAATTTACAGGGTATTCCCAACCGTGTTTTGGGTGTTTTGTGCCGAGGGGCCGGTCCATTTTTACAGTGACGATTTTGTGTAGGTATAGTTTAATAGCCATGAATGTTAGTGTATCATAAAATAGTTTTGGTTCATAGATGTTTATTGAGCCAGCGGCGTATATACGTTTTTGAGTTATATGTTAGCATTAGGCGTGGCAATATATAAACCAGCGTCCGCTTAGTTTGATAACGCCAAAAGCCACCTTTCGCACGAAAGGCGGAACGATAAGCACGGCGAACAGATTTATCACACACAAAGTGTTGCGCATCATAGGTAAATTGAAAATCCCTTAAAAATTGCTCTAAATATTTGGTTGGGCCTATTATCTGCGGAAATTCCGACCAGTGATGCGTAGGTAAGATTTCACGCGCACAATCCACCAGTACAAAATCACAATTCTTGGTTTTACATAACAAATACTGTGTGTTTGCATTGTCTGCTGGCAGTTTGTTGCGCTTAATTTGTATCACTGTACCACCACAAGGCATAAATAGCGATAGGTGCAAGGCAGAGCCTGCGATGCCGGCCAGGCATTTGCAATGCTTCATATAACAGATTTGCTCATACAAGGACAGTTGTTCTGGATAAATAACAGTAAAGCCATTTTTTTCAAACACGCGTTGTATCTGCTGTTCGCCAAATGTTGCGCGTTCAGGCAATCGCTCCCTGGATACATAAATTTTTTCGATCTGGTGCGCTGGCTGTGCATGTGCGGCCGCGGCATCAAATGTTTTACCAAAGGCAGATGATGACATATTCGGTATTTCAAATGCAACAGGCGGGACATATAACCGTTTAACTTTTATATTATCGTTTATTACATAAACATCAGATTGCTTAATTCCCAACATTTGCAGAAAATCAAAGACAAAATCCGGCACTGTTGGCAAGTTTCGGTTGTTTAATATGATATATTTCATATTTTTGTATTTGGCCTGTAAAAGCGGGTACAGGCGGTTTGTATGCTCTAATAAAAAATGCCCAAAATGGTCTTCCAGGGTGCCAATATACACAGCTTCTATATCTAAAAAATTGGTCGGCGGTGTAAATTTCGGTGGTTCCTGTACAATTTTATTGCGTAATTGTAAGGAGGCTTGTATAAGTGAACCATTGTCATCAAATACCCCAAAACGCTGTGTCGTCGGCTCAATTATAACCGTGGCATTATCTATGGCCTGTATGCGCAATGTGCGTGTAAATTTTATGTCGCCGATAGACTTTGCAAAAAAACGCTTGTAGCGATTAGAGGCATAAATAGATTGTTTCATACTACTTGCTCTGTGCTTGTATAATATCTTGATACAGACCGATTATGGCATCAATATTACTGTTCAGGTCATATTTGTTGGCAACAGATTGCTGTAATTGTTTCGCCAACGATGTTTGACGCTCTCTATCACGCAACAACTGTACAATGGCCTTTGATAATACGTCTGTTGAGCCGCTTTTTATTAGCACACCCGTTTTTTTGTTTATCAATTCTTTAATGCCGCCGACATCTGTTGCAATTACAGGCTTGCCCAGCAGGGCTAATTCTATAAGCGATGTTGGGATACTTTCAAATAAAGAGGGTTGCGCAAATATATCATGCTTACCGGCAACGGCACCTGGACCGCGTCGCGGATCAAATACGCCAGCGAAACAAACACTGTTACCCAAGCCCAGCGATAATGCCAAGCGTTCAAAATATGATTTGGCCCGACCATCGCCGTATAAATATAATTTTGCGTCCGGTACTTGTTTGATAACATCTTTCCAGGCCACCAATAAAACGCCGATACCCTTTTCGGGCGACATGCGTGCAATGCAGGCTACTGAATTTGGCGTGCGCCGAGCACTGTATAAATGTGGCTTATTTATAAAATGTGGGATTATTTTTATTGGGCCGCAGAATTTATGAAAACGCTTAATGCCATTTGCAGATGCCGTGCAAGTCGCCACAAAAGCATCAATGCTTTTCAAAATCTTATCAAAGTGCGCTGGATACCAAAAAGCAGAGTCTGTGCCGGGGGTTGTATGTTCTGTTGCGATAATCGGTAAATGTGGCGATTTTTTGTGTTTTAGGTATGCGGATAACATATTGGCGGCGGGGCTGGCATGGATAATGTCGGGCAACCACGCAATAAACTCGTCCATAATATCGGCGACAAATTCTGTATCTATACTGCGGTCTTCACGGCTTTCACGGTGGCGTTTGGGTGCATAGGTTTTTATATTGTGTTTTTTTAAACGGTCAAACCAATATGGATTTTGCGGTTTTTCGCAAACAAACACCCGAACGTCTATGCCGCGTTTTTTTAATTCTAGTGCCAATGTTGCGTTGTAGTATTCCGTGCCGCCGAACGAATGCAGATAATCACAAAATATAGCGACTTTCATTTTTGCCTCTTTGTTGCAATATTACCAAGCAAACTTACATGACGCAACGATTTATAGAAATATTTGACAACTAAAAACAATGTGTTAGCCTTTATAGAATCACAGGGGCAATTATGTCAGAAAAGACACTTTTCCTATTAAAACCGGACGCTCTACAACTGAGCTTGCGGACTTTACGCGCTAAATTTGATTTTTATAAGCAACTGCGATCAAATGATTTATCTGTTTTGGCATCAGCAAAGTTTAAGATGACTTATGATATGCTTATAGGTTATCAGCCCGTGTTGGCACCCGACTATCAAACAGAAATGACGCAAGACTGGAAAGATGCAACAATAAATTATCAATTAGGCCCAGACCGTACCGGTAGGGAGCATTTATTGGTTATTGTTGAGGGGTATGATGCGCTGGCAATGGGGCCGCGGATTAAAAGATATATTCGTAATAAATATTGCATACCATGGGAAAAGTATGCGCCGGGCAATTTAATACATGCCCCAGATAATAATGATGAATACGAAAGTGATTTGGATTCCTTGCAATCTGTGTTAAAATCGGCAACAGGTATTAGGAATTTAGATATTTTATATAATACAAGGAGGGTAAAATGATAAAAGAAATAAGTTATGCGGCATACATTATCCCGGTGCGCATCGTTAACGGGAAAAAGCAGATTGCCATTTTGGAATACGCGCCCAGTGCCTATGGCACAATCGGGGGCCGATTTGATGACGGCGAAACCACCGCGGAACAGGCTTTGATACGAGAATTGGGCGAAGAATTGGGTAAAAAATCTGAATTTATGGTTGGTTTGGCCCAACAGGTTGCAGTCCCTTATAAATTTAAGGTTGCTGAGCATAAAATTGAAAAGCGCGGTGCCTATAACGAGGCCCACATATTCTTTGTAGCAAAGGTGCCAAGTGATACGGTGCTGGAATTTTGCGAAGAACGCGAGGATACAGTAAAGGTTGTGTGGTTGGATTCTGAGGCATTGGTTGATGAAAAAGTAATTGGATTCCCAGATCAGCGTGAATATTTTGAGCAAAATGTTATGCCGATTGTGCGTAATATATAGAAATAACCATGAACATACTGATTCATTATTACAGATTGGGGCATTACATCGGCGGGGCCGAGGTAATTGCCCTGAATCAGTGTGCCGAGTTTATCAATCAAGGGCATAATATAACCATACTAACCGCAGATGTTGGCAGGCGGTCAAAAATCTTTGATGAATTTATAGCCAACCACCCGTCTGTAAAACTGGTTGAATTGCCTTTAATAGTTCCGGCAAAAACTGGGGATACATGGACAGACATTGATATAGAATCATATTTATTTGGCAAATATGCGGCCGAGCATTTTTATGCCGGCAACACAGAACCATTTGATATTGTTGTTATTCACAATAAAACAGATGCCCTGTTTATACCAAATCACTATAAGACGGTTGTACATTTACACGGCTCGCCCGAACAGTTTGATAATTTAATGGAAATAGCATTATATAATGCGAATGGCCTGCTGGCGGTTTCTGAAAGTGTGAAAGATGCCTGGACGGCAAATATAAAATCCCTGCGCCGCCCAATATCTGTTATTCATAATGGGGTTGATAGTTCGATATTCAAAAATACAAATCAACGCCGTGATATAGATGTTTTATTTGTCGGCAGGTTATACCCACACAAGGGTATTTTGGAATTGTTAGAAGCGGCAATCACACATAACTTTAATTTAGTGGTTGTAGGCGCAGGCCCATTAGAGGCAGAAATTGCCAAATATTCACATGTTCAACATTACAAAAATGTATCAACCGAAGAATTAACACGCTTTTACAATCGTGCCAAAGTATTTGCATGCCCGTCCAGTGCCAAGGAAGGTGTTTTAACCACAATGTTAGAGGCTGCAATGTGTGGTTGTGCCATTATAACCACGAATTGCGCTGGTATGGTTGATTTTGCAAAGCATGAATATAACTCGCTATTGGTGCCTCCAAAAGATGTTAAAGCCCTATCAGACGCGATAACAGGATTGTTGACCGATGATGCAAAGCGTGCGCAAATTGCCCACAACGCAGAGTTTGAAGCGGTTAATAATTGGAACATACAAAGACAAACAAATAAGTTGTTAGACTTTTACAAATCCATAATATGCGAATAATAGTACAATCTTTGGGGCAAGATGTTGTATGCAACATACCGAAATACATACATGCGGCATTGGCGGCACATTACTTTTTGCCCGAATACATACCAAATGTATGTATAAAAGCATCAAAATTGCCCGCCGAAATAACCGTGTGCCAAGGAGGCAAGTTTAATTGGCAAGACAAGACTATCACGATAACAGATGCAGACAGCGATTTGCGGTCCATGATTGTTATCTTGGGGGCGTTATTAGAACAAAAAAGACAACAGCATAGATTGTACCAGGTGCATGGTTCTGCGGTTGCCATTGACGGCAACGCCGTTGCAATAATTGGCGGTATGTCTGGCATTGGCAAAACAACCCTGGCTCTTGCATTGCAAGATTTGCCGGGTGGCGCGTTTATTGGCGATGAAAAGTTTGTGTTGGACGGCCAAAAACAAGCCATTGTTGGCGCATGCCCGTTATCAAAAGATAATCGCAAAAGCGAAACAGCGTTTGATTTTTGCCTTAATATGTATAAGAAACCAGCAAAATTGGTTTTGGTGGTTTTCCCGGTTATTACAACCGAAACAGAATTGACCTACTATAAATTGGATAAATTAAAACTGTTTTGGCATCTGTACGAAGAGGCAAGCCGGGATATACGAAATTTGAACTTTTTGTACAATAATTTTGCCGAAACGCAGAACAGTTTTGACACGCGCCGCATTATGAAACAGCGGCTTGCAGATATACAGAATATATCCGCCCATACCCCGGCATATTTCATACGGGGCAATATGGCCGATGTTTCTAAATTTATTTACAATTTGATGACCGCATCAACATAATTGCTAACCAAAACGGCTTTAATACCCAGTAAATGTGCCGGCATAATATCAACCGCAACATTATCGCCAAATAAAACAGTGCGATCAATCGGCGTGTTTGTAATGCGCAAGATTTCCTCTAAATTGCTAATTGACGGCTTTGATTCTACTTGTTCCTCGCGGGCAAAGACCAATATATTGGGCGACAGTTGGTGCTTGCTGGTTATATAATCCACTTTTGCCTTTGATAAAGATGTATATAAACACACTTTTTTTGTTTCGCTTAATTTGTTAAGAAATTTTATAATCTCGGGCTTGATACGGTTCAAATCAAAATATGTATTTGCCAGCTCTTCCGCCTTGTCTTGATTTATTGTAATATTATTATCCGCCAGTGCGGCCGCAATATGTGATGCGGTTGAACTGCCTTTGCTTTTTTCGTATGCGCGTTCCATGCCGACATTTATTTTTGAAATTTGCAAATCAGATAGTTTCGGAAATGCCTCGGATAACGCTTTTACTTTTGCATCATGATTGTTATCCAATACACCGTTTATATCAAAAATCAACAAATCATAATGACTTGCATATTGCATGAAATCGTCTATAATCATATATATACCTTTATCACTTGGACATGGCAATGATAACACCGCTAACGATTGGTATTCCAGTAAAAAATGAGGAAAATACAATATCCTCAACGCTGTTAGCACTAAAACAAGCATTAAATCGTTTGGATAAGCATGTACAATTTGAAACAATTGTTTGCCTAAATGGAACAACCGATAACACACTGGCAGTAATACAAAGCCCCCAAAATTGCGCTTTGTGCAAAGATTTGCATTTGAGTGTTGTGCGTTCGCGTGCAGGCAAACTTGTGGCCGAACAGAAGATTGCCAATGTCCGTAAATTAAAAGGCTTTATATTATATTGTGATGCTGATGTTATAATAGATAAGTTGGCTATAAAGAAATTATATGAATGCATGTATGCAAATGATGCCTTGCGGGTTGTTTGTGCCAAGGTTTTACCCATTTTTAATGGGCGGCTTAATAACTTTCAAAAGATAATGAAAGCATACTATGAAATGCGTTATTTATTGCCGCAACGCGGTTGTTTCCATGGTCGCATGTTTATTGTCCGAGATGCACAGGATATTTTGAAAAAATACAATCTTGCACCAAGGTTAAAGCGTGTGCCACACAATGCTGTAAAAAAATTATATTTAGATAAAGGGCCAATATGTGATGATATTATATTATCCGCGGCGATTGTGCATAAATACGGTCAAGATGCAATAAGGCGTGTACCGACTGCCAAAGTGTATTTTTACCCGCCGGATAACCGATATGACTTTTTCCTGGGCGTTCGCCGATATACTATTGAAATGCAACGCATCAATACGCTGTTTCCGGAATATGCTGCGATAAATACATCAAAACACTTTGAACGCCCGGTAAAAATAAACAAATGGACATTATTCCGGCGAAAAAAGCATCTGGCAGAAACGCTAATGGAATTTGAACTGTTTTTAAGCAATTTGGTAAAGAAATATGAACTTGAAAATCATAGCCTGGAACTATGGGAAACAGTAAAATCTAGCAAGCCCAAGCCTAGCAAATAGTTAAATATATTTCCCTGTTCTGGGGAATTAAATTCCCTGTTATTTGTTTAGGGAATATTTTGTGGAAGTCGGGGAATGTGCCATGTGCGTGCGGGGCAAAATTTGTTTTTATGGCAAAAATTACAAAATTTCCCTGTAAATTCCCTGATGTTGTATGCGATTGACCGTAGAATTGTCTAACTCCGCCAGGAATATGACACATCCCGTGGTAACCCCGCGGGATGTTTTTTCGCCCGGTTTCCGGCGATTTTTATTGGCGACGGTACCAGTGTATACTCGCCATCGCGCTCAAATTCACCAAAAATCAAAACTTAGTATACATGAGGTATATTATCGAGTTCAGTAATGTTTTAATTTGGGATTGAATCTTAATAGAGTTTCACTATATAGCTAACATGGCAGGCACAAAAAAACAACATTACATTCCGCAATTTTTATTAGAAAACTTTTCGTTCAACGAAAGGCATCAAATTAATGCGTTTGATAAAGAAACCGGTAAGCAGTGGATTGCTAATATTACAGATATTGCCCACGAAAATCATCTGTATGATATTAATACGGATAAAGGAACTAGAAGCTTAGAGCCTGCTTTTGCGGAACTTGAAAGTGCTGCTTCACCAATAATTAAGCAGATTGTTGAACGTAAATCTCTTCGCGAACTTGACGAAGATGATAAGGTTATATTATCTATATTCATTACCATTCAGTCGTTGCGTACTAGGTACGATATTGATAACAGCAAAAAAATGATGATAAATTTTCTTCGATGGGCATTGCCGATAGAAATAGCCGCATCGGATTATGAATTGCCAGACGAATTGAGAGCTGTCAATTTCATCGATTTGATAAAAGAAGCAAAGGTTGATGTAAAAGATGATTTTATTAAATCGCTGCATTTTAAATCTGCTGCGGATATAGCACGTGAAGTGGTTCCTCAGATATTATCTATGGATTGGCTGTTATTTGAGACAATTCCAGATGATCCGTTTTTGATTGGCGATGGTGCTGTGGTAATGACTAATGAACATCCCTTTTTTAGGAAACGTGGACTTGGTTTTGCTGTGCCTTATATACAGATATATTTGCCATTATCAAATACATTAATGCAGGGATTGTATTCGCCATTGATAAAAAAAGACATACGTGATAAACGTATAACGTTGCAAAAAAGCAATCCCGTATTGGCAAAAAATTTTACTAAAGTTAGTAATCCTTACTTTCGGGCGCTTGTCTCTAAACGACCACTCCTGCTAACCAAAGAGAATGTGGAATATTATAATCATTTACAAGTGCTTCAGTCTGGTAGATTTTTATATTCCAAGAGTGATGATTTTAGTCTTGCACGTGATATGTTAAAACTATAGTGCCACGTTTATAATTGATGCTTTCGCGCCATAACAAATAATTCTGTAATAGATGTTGTGTATTTAGCGGCCAATATATCATTTACTATTGATGGCGACGTAAATGCTAAATCCAAGTATTTGAGCACATTTCTGACCGATGTGTTCTTCATTTTACTTATTTCATCAATGCCATTTCCTTTCTCATACATCTCGCGATACCGCCAAGCGGTGGCGAAGGCTTTAAGGATTAGGTGGTTATTATCGGTGATGCTCAAGACACCGTTCTTGGTTTTATCAAATACTGTATTTACATATTTTCGCAGGACAATCGGGACGGTAATTACGATGCGACTATCGCTGATTGCGAATTCCATCAGTTCAGATTTCTGATTTATAAAGTTCTCGGTTACGAACGGCTGAAGTTTTGTTGTGTCGGGTACCAGATAAAATATTAGTTTATCCTGCGAGTATATAACTTTATCAACCAGTGATTGAATAAATGCTTTCTTTTCTGCGTATGGCATATTTTGAGTGTTTATGCGTTTCAGAATGTCAACGATCGCGGACGGCAGTGCCGAAAGGTCGACATCCAAGAACTGGGCGATGGTTTTAATGGTGATTTCATCAACTGTTGGCGCGGGCAGATAGAACCCTTTGGTTGCGTAATAATGAGTGTTGGTCTTGCCTTTGCCACATGTCCGATAAATCGCACACCGTTATGATTAAACAGTTTGCCGGTCAACAGGTTGGGCGAACCGTGGCTTTCAGACTTGTTATTCGCATTGCTACGTAAGGCAATCTGTACGCGTTCAAACAGCTCAGTGGGTAATATCGCCTGATGCTCACCCTTTGCAACGGTGTTATCGATTTTGTTTACAATCTGGCCGACATAAGTCCGATCGCACAGGATGCGGTGCATACTCATTTTGGCAATTGGTCGTCCGCCTTTTACAACGCCTTTGGCGGTTGTCCATTGTTTGGCATATATTTTTTGCGCCGTGGCATATTCAGTCAGTGCATTTACAGATTGCAGTTCCAGATACTTTTCAAAGAGCGTCCGAACGTTCGCGGCCTCAACCTCATTCGAAATCAATTTTTTATTTACCACATCATAACCCAATGGCGGGTTGCCGCTCATCCACAGGCCTTTGGCTTTACTGACACAGATTTTATCGCGCACGCGTTCCAATAATATTTGTCGTTTGCAATGCATATAAAGATACCACTGTGGGTAAAACCGATATTAACCAATTTTTCTATACGTGATATGTCTTTCCAACAGTCATAACTACCTTCATCTTCGGCACCTTGTGGTTTTAATATGTCTCTGATCGGGATGCTAGTGTCTTCATATAGTTCGTCAGAGTCTTATCGTGTTGGTTTTGTATTTTAACTCAATGGGGAACCTTTGACCATCGGCAACAACCAAAACATCGATATAAATTGTATGCCATCGGGTGTCATATACGTGCACAGGAAATTTACGGTATATTTTAACATCTGGTCGGTCATGAAATACCTGCGCCAGTTCTCATGTAAAAGACGCCTGAAAAGCCGCCTCAGACACAAAGAACCGATGTTTTTGTTTCAGATTCATAAATGCAGAAACGATGGATTCTGTAATATTCATATTTATTCCCAATCGTCATCGTCCACATATGATTTTGGGGCAGCGGCTTCCAATCGTTCCCACGAAACATAATCCAGTGGTTTCTTTTTGGACTTTTTGCATTCTTCTACATATTCGGCATAGGCTTTGGCTTTACTATTCGTTGTTGCGCGCTTGATCATGCCACCTATAATCACGGTAATGCATACAACGAATAGAATTACTGAGAAATTTAAATCTGTAGTAATAATCATACCTATTCCCCCCCCTTGTTTATAAATCAAAGACCGTCAACGGAATTGACGGCCGAGGAGTTGGTGTCAGCAAACGAATGCTCCGCAGCCTTCGGGCAAGCCCTGTTTTATAGCGAACGGCTCCC
Source organism: Candidatus Enterousia intestinigallinarum (assembly GCA_944407095.1). GTDB lineage: Bacteria > Pseudomonadota > Alphaproteobacteria > Rs-D84 > Rs-D84 > Enterousia > Enterousia intestinigallinarum. The sequence goes on from OX097180.1 coordinate 72,947, forward strand.
CGACTAAAGTCGGGGGGATTTTAACGACAAATGCCGCGTCTGCGGGCCACCACAGCCCCGAACCCAATTCCCATTGGATTCAAGGGGAGTGTATCGCTAGAAACGAAGTAAATCAAGCTGATTATTGCAAAACCAAAATAATTATAGTAAACTCAATATATCAATCAAGGGTAAGATGATGGAACAGTTTAAATTAAAAGCAAGATTGTTAAAGTTACTTGGTGAAGAACTTATTGCTTCACAGCATCTTGCCATGTTTGAGCTTGTTAAAAACGCCTATGATGCGGATGCTACCTATGTAAATGTTACTATTGATAATCCATCTGATAAAAATAAAACACAAATATCCATTTTAGATGATGGATGCGGAATGACTCTAGATACGATAAAAAATAATTGGCTTGTCATTGGAACAGACGATAAAGAAAAAATGGCCAATGAAAACAAATTGTCGCCTATCTATCATAGATTTCCGTTGGGTGCGAAGGGGGTAGGACGATTTGCAGCCTATAAGCTTGGCGATAGAATTACTTTAAATACTAAATTTAAAAATTCGCCAGAATATGAATTGACTATAGATTTGGATGAGACGTCAAAAAACGAATTTATGGATGATATCAAACTGAATATCACTAAAGTTTCTAAGTGTGACGAAAAAATTAAATCCCAATCTGGAACTTTGATAACAATTACAAAAGTTAGAGATTCGTTATCGCCATTAACGATAAAAAAGCTTAATGAACAAATCAATACTATCGTTTCGCCCTTTGTTAATGCGGGACTTGGGATAATAAATGATAATAATCCTTTTACTGTTAAGCTGCTTTGTAATGATAATGATGAAGCATACACCAGAAATATTGAAATAACGAATTTAGATGATATAATAAAAAAAGCAATTTATCGATTTGATTTTTCGTTTGAATCTGGTGAGCTAGACTTTAACTATAATTTTTGTCCAAGCCCAATATTACAAAGCCAAGCTAATGTAGAGACAAGGATAGAATCAGATAAAATAAAAAGGTTAGACATTGTTAACGAACATCGTAGTTTGTTTATGCAATCACTAGATGATTCTAAAAAATTTGGAAAAATTACGGGTGTTTTTTATGTGTTTGATTTTGGTAATGATGTTTTGCAGTACGAAAATGATAAAAAGATCCTAAAAGATTATGTAAGGGAAAATTATGGAATTCGTATATATCGTGATGGTATTAGAATCTATAATTATGGAATCCCAGGGAATGATTGGCTTAAATTAGATTTAGAGAGAATAAATCAACCGGGTGAACTGATTAGTAATAGAATGGTAATAGGTGCCATAAACCTAGAACATAGAAGTATAGCTGTATTGCGCGAAAAAACGGATCGTGATGGATTTATAGAAGACTCAATGTATGAATTGTTTCGTAGTATTATACAAAGCATAATTTCAAAGTTTACCTATTATAGAAATCAAGATAAAGAAAAATTGCGACAAATACTAAAAAATCCATACGATAGAATTATAGATATGGAGAATCCAATAGCTGATTTAAAAAATAAATTAAATAAAAATAAGATGCTGGAAAAGCTTAAACCAGAAATTGATAAAGTAGAAAAAGCGTATAATCAGATGCGTAATGTAATGTTGAATTCTGGAACAGCATTGAATGCGGCTATAACTATTCATGAGATAGAGAAAATATTATTTAGAATAAAATCTGATATAGCTAATAATGATATCTCATCGATAAAACAAGAAATTAATACAGCGGTTAGTCTGATAGAGGGTATTAGTGATTTGTTAAAGAAAGACTCTGTCAAAGAATATAGTATGAAAGCTATATTGGAGAATGTTTCATATCTTAATAAAAGACGCTTTGAGCGCCATGATATACATTTTATAAGTCCGTTATTAGAAAATATGCAAGAAGACGTTACTCTCAAATTTCCTAAACGTTTAATTACGAGCGCGATTATCAATTTAATAGATAATGCGATTTATTGGACGGATGTGAGATGGGATGGAATAAAAGATAGCCAGAAGAAGCTTTGTATCAACATTGATAAAATTGATGGCAAGATTGCTCTGATTGTCGCTGATAATGGAACAGGTTTTCCAAAAGGAGATTGGGCAGAATTATTTCGTCCGTTTGTTACAACTAAGCCAATGGGGGCAGGTATGGGATTGGGATTATATTTTGTTAAGACAATTATGGATAATATCAATGGGGAAGTTAGAATACTACTACCAGAAGACGTAAAATCATTAAAAAAGTTTGGGACTTTTGATGGGGCGGCCATTGCTCTTATTTTTAAGGATTAAAATAAATGAAAAATCTATCTAATGTAATAATAATTGATGATGTTCTTGCGGAAATTGATGCATTACGTGATGAATTTATAAAAGGTGGCTGTGTTCCTTTAATTTTAGATGTTAATAATGCAATCCCTACATATCAGGAATTACCATTTATACCAAGAATAATTTGTTCTGACATAAAGATAATTGCAGGTGCTAGTGATGAACAAAATTATAGACAAATTGCTGATATTATAAGTACGTTAGTTTTAACAAATACAGTTTATGTTTTTATAGCTTGGACAAGCAATCCTACGGAATTTGAAAAATTAAAAACATATCTAGAAAATAGTGAAGAGTTAAATCAAAAGCAACCAATTCAGTTTTTGTGTTTAGATAAAAATAATTTCACTGTAAATATACTGAATTCTAAAATTCAAGAAATTGATAAAGATGTTTACTCTCTCTTTTATTGGAAACGTCTTGTGTCCCAAGCGGCTGAACAAACACTGGATAATTTATATGTCTTGTCAAAGTATGCTCAAGATACAACAATAGGAACAATATTAAATTCATTAGCTCAAGTTAGTGTCGGTGAAGATCATATACATGGAAATGAGCCAAAAATTATAATAGAGCAATTGCATTACTTGCTTGCTGACACTTGTAATCAGACAATTTTATCAAATTCATCGTCTAATACAATATTTTCTTCTGCTATTCATGGCGCGAGGAGTATAAATGGTGATTTAAAACCTGTATTAAATACGATGTTGATTATCGATACGTCTAAAAATAATTCACGGTTTGTTTTTCCTGGAGATTTTCGTAGAATAAATTCTTGGAAGTTCGTTAAACTCTTTCTACAAAACAATCCTGTATTAAAAGATAAAATAGGTTTGTTTTTCAAAAGCGCAAAGTTACGGAAACAGGAATTGTTATACGGGTATTTAGTTAAAAAGACTGATGCTCAAATGCAAAAAATCGATAATATTATAAATAAAGTAATATTCGGAGTTATAGATATAACGGCAGGGTGTGATTTTGCTAATGGGAAAGAGGGGTTACATAAGATAGTCTTTTCCTTTTTAATGCCTAAAGTAGATGGGCTAAAGATTAAAACATCTGGGTCTATTATCAGTAAAGAAATTTCGTTGGATGACAATAAATATACTCTTATTATAGATGCAAAGTATCTAAGTGGTATAACCGCCAGAGATATTACTAAAAATACTTCCCATCTATTTAGAATAAGAGAAATGTCTATAAATGATGTACGTCAAAAGGTCTTATTCTACAATGCTCGCATCGGAACAAGTACTTTTTAATTCTCTGAGTTTTTTATATCTTTTTTGATGCTTTCTGCAATTTGTTTTGCAAGATACACTGGTACGGCGTTTCCTATTTGTTTGAATGCGCTAGATAAACATTCTTTGCCATCTGCAGATTCAAAACAATAGTTGTCAGGAAACGTTTGTAGGCGGGCCGCTTCTCTTGGTGTTATGGAACGGTTTTGCTTTATGTCCGGATGGATATAATAATGACCATCTCTTGATATATGTGCAACAACCGTATGTGAAGCCAACAAATCGCCCGCAACTACTTTGAATCTGTCTGTAAAAGCGGTTCTATTCCGATGAGTTTGCAATTTATTAGGTAAATCATTATAATTTAAGCGTAAATGTCTATTGTTCCATTTTTCAACAGCTATCCGATATATTTCTAAATCTCGTTCATTGTGAGGACGTGATTTGTGCAGAGTGATTGGAAAATCATCTTTTAATCTCAAATCGTAAAGCTCTTTACAACCCTTCTTTGCTTTTACGGTATTTTTTGTTTTGTCGCCAGCCTGAATTGCTGGTAAATCAGCAAACAAATCTGCAATCCTTGCGGATAGTTTTTTGGGCGATAAATGTAACTTTATTGGTGCCAGATCTTTCCGCGTTCCGACAATTATAACCCTTTTTCGACTCTGCGGAACCCCATACAGGTCTGCTGATACAATTTCAGGTACGGCAGAATATCCATTCTTGTCAAATTCTTGTAAAATTGTATCAAAATACTTTTCTCCGTTTCTATCTTTTGCCGACAACAACCCAAGAACATTTTCAAATACAAAATGTTTCGGCTTATATTTTTTCAAAAATTCAATATAATATTTAAATAACCAATTGCGTTTATCGTCTTGCATGCCGCCAATTCTTTTTGTTGCACCACGCCCAATAAGCGAATAGGCCTGACAGGGTGGACCACCGACTATCAAATCTAGCTGTTTGTTTCCAAGGATAGTATCTATTTGCGCAAATATACTTTCAATTGTTTTATCGGATATTTCTGTATTTATTACAGAATCAATTATATGTTTTGGTACTTTTGAATAAAGTTCCTCTCGGGTTATTGCGCCCTTTAGGTAGTCTGCATACAAATTTGCTTTTTTGTGTTTGGTAAGCCAATGAAACGCCATGCGCGTACGTAAAGAGAAACATGCGGCCTTGTCCATTTCTACATGGGCAAGCGGTTCAAATCCCGCTTGTACGAAGCCCTCGGACAATCCTCCGCAGCCAGCAAAAAGGTCTATAAATGTTGGTTTCATTAGAATACTACATTACTATTATGAATGCATTATACAATAAGAAGCCAAAATTTATCAATTTATATTTTATCATAAAATGGTTATTTTACTGATATCAGAAACTAACAGCACATACGGAGTGGTTCAAGTTATTCATAGTGCTTCGCTTGTGACAATTTGTAGACATAACGCAATGCCTTTTGCTATAGCATTATTGCTAATTACAGATGCACTATCTCAGTATCTGGGAATTGCTCTGCGATGTATTCAGCGGCCAGGCGGCGGTGGCATTGTAGTGCCGATTTTTCCGTGCATAACAGGCAAATGCGGTCAATGTCGTCCGAGGCGAGCCCATCGGCCGGTCGGCGCGTGGCCAATAATTCGCGATACATTCGTTCATAATCGGGCCAGGTGATGCGACCGTCTTTGTACCCGGTCAAAATTTCGGCTATCGGTGCAAATTCTGGGTGATATTCGTACCGCGTCTCCAGCGTCGCCGCCAGATTATCGCCACTGTAAAACGGCACGTATGTGCTTGTCCGCCACAGGCGTATGTCCCAGACCGCGCGCACACGCACCGCGTTTAGTACATCCAGAAACGCGTCAGGACTTTTACCACTGAAACCAATCGTAAAAATCTTTGCCATATCAGTATAAAAATAACCCGTTTAACATTAAATAGCAATGATTTTCCTGCATCAGGAATTTGCGTGCCAATCCTATACGACAATGGGCATATTGGCTGGCGGCAACGGCATTATTCAAATTTTCGACATCTTTACCTTTTTCAAATATATCGCGCAAGTATTTGCAACTGACTTTTAATTCATAGGTTTGTTTGGAATAGTCCGTGATACGTGCGCGCAGTTTACCGTCTTCTGTAAAGAATTCAATATTGTGTGCCGGAATCAATATGGCACCCAATGAAGGGCATTTGGTTTTCTGTGGCACATAGGCATTTTCTTTGACATGATGATGGAATATACCCTGGATATCTTTTGAAACGCTATCGCGCAAAGCATTGGCCAGCTCTTTTCCTGGTTCTAATTCTTGCAAAAACTCGATGGAGTCAAAGTTTATATTTACGTCTTCGGTTCTGTGTGGATAATCCCGTGGCTCTTTGAATTCTTCATTATCAACCAGTATTTCACAATACGAGGGCGGAATTTGATCTGCATTCCAATATCCACCGTCAATCATCAGGCGCTTCATACGCTTTTCATAGGTGTCAAAACCGGCAATGCAGAACTTTTCTTTCATGCATGTTATGTCGGAAATGACTATATGTGATTTTTTCATAGTTCTTCCTTTGGGTAATAAAAAAGCCCCGCCGGCATCGGGCAGAGCAATAAAAAACGGCGACGAAATCGCTTGCTTAACTTGCCGAGTATTATATCAAAAATTGGCTAAAAAATCAATAAAAAAGATAGATTTTGAATTAAATTCCCTGTTGTTGTATGCAATAGACCGTAAAATTGTCTACCACCGCTACAATACAAAACACGCCCCTGTGGCGTGATTTTTATTGTGTTTGATGATGTGGATTTGACCCCGGGACAAAAGGGTTCGAACCACTGCAAAAAGGCGGATGGGCGTACGCCGGTTTGCGCGAATGCGCAAATTTTGCCGGGTGATGAAGCGTCTACGAAATAATCCCTTCGTCTCCGCCAGGAATATGACACATCCCGTGGTAACCCCGCGGGATGTTTATTAGAACAGCGTATTTGTATCAACCAGTGATTGAATATGTGTTCGTGTTTTTGCGTATCAGATTTTGTAATTTGACAACTTGGTTTATATTGATAAAATATAGGCAAATATAAAGACGGGGTGCCAATGAATCGTATGTAAACTTATTCTTTCTATCAAGTTACTCGAATTATTCGGGGCGATTAAAGTTTACATAAAAGGCAACCTTATGAAATCTATTTCTTTATTAAATATCAGCTTTGCATATCCCGGCTTGGACGATTTATTTACTGATTTATCGTATTCGTTCGGTGCGGATAAAATGGTCGCTATTATCGGGGACAATGGTGTCGGCAAGACAACATTATTAAAAATAATATCTGGTGATTTATTACCCGATTCTGGTCGGGTGGCACGTAATGCAACCCATCATTTATTAAATCAAATCAATATGGATGCAACAAAAAGTGGCGGTCAAAGCCAGCAACGGGCTTTGTCGCGTGCGTTTGATTCTGGGGCGGATATTTTATTGTTGGATGAACCAACGAATAATCTGGATGCAAACGCCCGTCAGAACTTTTTCAAAAAACTGTTTTCTTATCGTGGCGGTGCAGTCATAGTATCGCACGACAGGGAATTATTAAATCAAATGGATGTTTTATTGGAATTGCACAATGGCAAGTTATCTGTATTCGGGGGCAACTATGATTTCTATGTCGATCAGAAAAGACAACTGCAACAAAGCATAGAGTCCAGATATACTGATGCTCAGAAAGAGATTGCCAGGTTAAATGCCAGTGCAATGAAATCTCAAAACACCCGCCAACATCACGAGGCCAAGCAACAAAAAGACAAGGCCAATAAATCGGCCGGATCAAAAATAGCGGCAAATGCGTTGAAGGGAAAAAGTCAAGAAACCGATGCAAAACGCAGAAATTTAATACAGACAAAATTAAACAAACAAATGGAACGCTCTGCTGAATTATCGGCACAAATGCGTGATGATATAATAAAAATTCCATTGCCAAGTACAAAAGTTTATAACAAAGAAATCGTCAGGTTAGAAAATATATGTTTTTCTTATGGTGAAAAAAAGATTTTGTCAGATTTTGATTTCACAATGCGTACGGGCGAGCGTGTCAGGTTGGTCGGCGCTAATGGTTCCGGTAAAACTACACTTTTGAAATTGATAAGCGGTGATTTGTGCCCAACAGTGGGCAATGTAAAAGTATCGGGGAAAATAGCATATTTGAATCAGGATTTGTCTTTGTTGAAGCCCGACAAAACTGTTGTTGAAAATATTGCGGATTATGCAGAAATTCTGCCACACGATGCGCATATTATTGCTGCGAATTTTGGATTTCGTGGTGACGCATCCAGGAAAAAAGTTCACGTTTTATCGGGTGGCGAATTATTAAAAGCAACGTTGGCGGCGGTGATTGGTGGCAAGCATCAGCCAGATTTACTGATATTGGATGAACCTACGAACAATCTGGACATAAAAAGTACAACAGTGTTGGAAGATGCATTGAACCAGTATCGTGGTGCAATTTTAATCGTTTCACACGATGAAGTATTTATAAGCAATCTGCACATAGACAGATTTATAGCGATATAGTATTGATTTTTTACATAATTTATGATATAATTATTTCAAAATATTCAGGCGGCTGGATGCCGTCTTTTTTTATCCCGCATTGCGGGATTTTTTATTTATATAAAGGATTTTTCTATGTACGACAGTAAATTTGACAAAGCGTATAAAATATTAGCAGAGCGTGAGGGCGGCTATACAGACGGTCGGAATCAAATTGATGATGAGCCGACAAATATGGGAATCCGTCAAAGCACAATAGACGCCTATGCCAGAAATCATCCTGAATCAAATATGCCAGATAATGTAAAAGATTTAACCGCGGCTCAAGCACGCGAAATATATAAATCACAGTATTGGGATAATACTAATATACCGAAAATAGAAAACGACAGAATACGCAATGCGGTATTTGATATGAACGTGATGAGTGGAATCAGCAATGCGGTCAGAACAGTACAAACGGCAATAAATAACACCGGCGGTAATGTTGCGGTTGATGGCGCATTGGGCAAGAATACTTTAGCCGCGCTAAATTCTATCCCTGTGGATAAAATTGCAGATTTTATGGATATGCTAAAAACTGTCCGATTGGATTTTTTGCAACAGACGCCAAATTGGCCAACCGCTAAAAATGGTTGGATTCGTCGGACTGGCGACTATTGAACTTTCTTGCGTGGGCCGACCAACTTATAACTGGCATCCAACAGTGCAAAAATTTGTTCACGCGCGACGGTGCCATCTAATAAAACAGAAACCCACGTTCCGCCCATATGGTATCCACGCAAGATACCGCTTTCACCGTTTATGAACGCGTAAAGTCCGGCATCACATTTTACATTCAAAACATCAACCACATCCGTACCCGCCAGCCCCAGGCGATCACGTGGTACATCCAGGATTGCGCCATACCATTTTTTATTGTCTGCACGGCGCAGAATTGCATAATTCGGCCACCGTGCCCACAGATATTCCGGCCGTGTGCCATATTTATCCATTGCGTATCGCAGGATTTCATCACGATATGATGATTGTTTTTTTATCGTTTTTTTCATAGCGGTTTGATTATACCAAGTGCGACAATAAAATCAACAGATTGACATTGTGCGCGCACCGGGTATATAGTTTTACTTGCTATGGAAGTAAAAACAAACGTTATGCGAATTTTAGATGCGCACCGCGTGCCGTATCGGTCATACTGCTATGCTGATACTGGCGCGACCAGTGGTGATGCTGTGGCCGCGGCATTGGGGCAAAACCCGCACCAGGTATTCAAGACATTGGTTACTGTTTCGCGTTCTTGTAATCACTATGTTTTTATGGTGCCCGTGTGTGCGGAATTGGATTTGAAACGCGCCGCGGCTGCGGTTGGCGAAAAGTCCATAGATATGTTAAAAATGCGCGATTTATTGGGGCTGACGGGCTATGTTCACGGCGGGTGCAGTCCTATTGGGATGAAAAAGCAATTCAAAACCGTTGCCGATGCATCTGCACAAAACTTTGACACGATAATATTCAGTGCTGGTCGGATTGGATACCAGGTACAGGTTTCGCCGACGGATTTGGCTAAATTGATACCGATTACTTTTTTCGATATTTGCGTGTCACGGAATTAAAGAATTTCAGTATATCACGCTGAACCTGGTCGTAGTTTGTTTCCATCAGCAATTCGTGCCGTGCACCCGGATAAATTATTATCGTCAGATTGCGTACGTTTTCTGATTTATACATACGATACAGTGATGTTGCCAGCCGGCTGTTCATACTAACCAAATCGCGTCCGCCGCTGATAATCAATATTGGCAAATCCGGATTTACATAGCCGGATAATTTAATCAGATTTTTGAACAGTGAATAATAAAAACCATACGAAAAATATTTTGCACGCATTGGATCTGCATCGTGCAGGTCGGATTGAGTTTTATCACGGGTCAGTTTGCTAGCCCCGCCGGATTTGCCGCGTATGGGTGAAAAGTATTCTATGAAGCGTGCCGGCGCGTTTGGGCCAAATAACTTCATACCAACAAAAGCCGTTGCTGCGGCTGGGGCCAAAAACGCCAATGGATATTTTGCCGACCCCGACAGACATACACCGGCGGCGGCCAAATCCGGTTCTTCTATTACACGCTGTGTTATGAAACTGCCGTAACTGTGCCCAAAAAGCAAAACCGGCAGTTTGTATTTCTTTTTCAGATATTTCAGTATTGCCAATTCGTCCGATACAGTTGACGCAAATAAATCAGCGTCGCCGTCTGGCTGACCAATTTTTGATATGTCGGCGGCCGTCCGCCCGTGTGCACGATGATCGTCGCCGAACACTATATATCCATTATGATTCAGGAACTTTGCAAACCTGTCATAGCGGCCAACGTGTTCGTCCATACCGTGTATTATTTGGACCACACCGACGGGCTTGGCTACATCGTCCCACAGTGTGCATATCAATTTTTTCCCGTCACGGGCGGTGAATTTTATTTCCTGCATATTTCTGCGCCCCCCTGTATGTTGCCAAGTGTACAATACAACAGATTGTAAATTATACAGGTTTGTTTTCCCGTGCATCAATTTTTACGCATTTTGACCGGCTACACGCCCGCTGGCCCACGCCCAGTGCAAATTGAATCCGCCTAAATCGCCGGCGATATCCAGAACTTCACCCGCAAAGAATAACCCCGGACACAATTTTGATTCCATTGTCTTTGATGATACTTTTGATGTATCAACGCCGCCACGAACAACTTCGGCACTGATATTACCGTGCAGTTTAATGTCATTGTGCGGGATAATAATATTATTTACGCGTTGGGCAATTTTACGTATATCATCGTCCCTGTAATCAGCAATATGCCGAACATCTGGACAAACCCATTTTGCCACACGCGCGGGCAGAATATCAGATAATACGCTGGCAACACTTTTTCGACCAGCAGTTTTCTTGGCCACGCGTAACACATCATATACATCAATCCCCGGCGCCATATTTATATACAGATTATCAAAGTCCCTGATCGTTGCGCGATATACGGCCGGCCCACCGATACCAAAATGGGTGAACAGCATTGCATCACGAATCCGTTCGCCACCAACCGTTATTTCGACATCAAGTGAAATGCCGGCCAGTTGACTGTCAAAGATGCTTGTTTTAATAGCACACAGGGCGGGGCGCACTGGGATTATTTTATGACCAAACTGACGCGCGATTTTATAACCCACATCAGATACCCCCAGTGTCGAGAAGGATGTGCCACCAGTTGTGACAATTACGGATTGTGATATAAATTGCGCATTAGCAGTTGAAACAATAAATTCGTTGTTTTTGTGTTCTACGTTTTGCACAAATGTATTTGTAAATATATCGACATTGTCAACGTCGTGCATAAGTGCATTTACCGCCGCCGCTGCGCCGGCCGCACAAAAATATTGTCCTGGTGATTTTTCTGTCCAGGAAATATTATGCCCACGTGCCCAATCCAGAATATCATCTGGTGTGACGCGTGCAAGTGCCCCGCGAACAAAGTCGGGATTTTGCCCGAAATATCTGTTTGCCGACGCGGCCGCATTTGTAAAGTTGCATCGGCCGCCGCCGGATGCGGCGACTTTGCGTGCGGGAACGTTGCCCATATCCAGTATGGCGACGCGTCGGCCGCGACTTTGCGCCTGGGCTGCTGCGGCTAATCCTGCCGCCCCGGCACCAATAATAATTACGTCATAATTTCTCATAATGTTTATATTATATATGCGATGATAAATAAATCTATGAAATAAAAATCCCGCCGTTTGGCGGGATTTTGTTATTACCACATTGTATAGCCCTCGTTACAGGTACGAACGCATTTCTTTCTGCCTTCGTCCCATACCATAGAACCAGTTTCGTCTTCATACAATTCGGTCGGACAAATCGGTACGCACTCATTGTTTTCCAGGTTGTACAATTCACCCTGGTACAGGCACGATGCGATTTCACATCCCTGGACGTAACTGCTGGCCGCCAGTTTGCCCAGTACGCTGTAGCGGTTTTTGCACTCGCCACACTGCTTGGTGCGTTCGTTTGTTTCAGCCGGATCGTTTGTATATCCCGGATTGCACATCGTTGCAACGCATTCGCCCCAGTCATTTATGTCGGAATCCCATTCCTTGAATCCGGAACCGTTTTCAACGTTGCAGGGTTGCATATCCGAAACGCACGCATTAGACGCCAGATGATATCCATATTCACATTCTTTTATCATACAAGATCCAAATGCGTTCTTTTCAAAGTCCCACGTTCTTTCTGCAGATATCGCGTTTGGCGCACTGCATTCCTGAATGTTGACTTCGCACTTGTCACCGTTCGGATGATAGCCCAGCACGCATTCTGCCACCTGGCACGCGCCACCATCCTTGTACGACAGGGCATATTCGCGGTCGCACGGTACACAGGTGCCGTCCTTCATTTCATATCCAGCGTTACAGGATGTTTCCACACACACGCCGTCAATAATTTCGCACGGATTTCCTGTTGTGGATTCGCCCTTGTATTCGCATTCGTTCGGATAGAATGCCTTGTCGCTAACCGGAACGGCCGTTCCATTTACCACTTCGTACGCTTCACAGGCCTGATAGCAACCGCTTTCATCCTTGGCGCCTGGTAATGACAATGCCCAGTCCCCGTTACCTAAATCAGCACAGGATTTCACATCATCACCCGGATTTTCCGGATCCGTTGTGCCGTCGCAGAAACTGCCTTCTGGACATTCGACGCATTGACCATTATCCAGTGTGTATCCCGCGGCGCAGCGCTTGATTTCACAGGTGTCCGGTATTCCATAGTAATCACGTCCGTCCATTGCGGCGGCGTTTTGCGCCATTTCGCAATCACGATAGCACATTGCTTCATCGTCTGTACCCGCGTCAGAGTTCGGATATTGCCCGCCTGTCAGTGATGCACAGGTCTGCTGCTGGCCTTCGTTACATACGCTGCCGGCCGGACAGTTGATACAAGTGTTACCCACCTGCGAGAATCCTTCGTCGCACGACGTTACATTACAGGTCTGACAGTCGGCTGTATAGTTACCGCCGGTTTCGTCATAGTTACAGGTCTGTTCACCCGAACCATTTTCGATATCACACGCCATATCGTCGCGATAGCAATCCGAAGATGCGGCACTGGTTGTTGTTTCGGTTGTACCACCCAACGGACAGGCGTGGCGTGTCGTATCAACCGCCGGGCTGTAATACCCGATGCCCACGGCCATACAGTCGGTTGCCAATACCAGGTGGTCGTAATAGTATCCGGCATCGCAACTTGTCATCGTCGGCAGGTCGCAACTGGACGCATATATAGCATCGTCATCTTCGCCACTGGTATAGTAGCACAGATATTCGCCAGTTCCGTGTTCTGCCTGGGTGTATGGCAGACCGTCCTTGTAACACAACAGTATGCTGTCGGATGTTGTGCCGTTGGTCTTACCGTTCGCCGGGCAGGCGTGACGTTCAACGTCGCCAGAATCACTGTAGTAGTTCTGTTCAACCGCGACGCAGTCAGTATCGTCCGGATTTTCCAGCCAATATCCGCCACGGCAACTGTCGATTACCTGGGTGTCACAGTCGCGCTGGTACACAGCGGACGCACCGTCCCCGCTGGAATAGAAGCAGCGTTGTGTTCCCGAACCATATACCGCTTCGTACGTCAGTCCTGTCTTAAAGCACTGCTGAACCATTGTTGCGGTTGTCGTATCCGTATTGCCACCGTTCGGGCACTGGGTACGGGTGGTGATATCTTCACCGCTGTAGTATCCGTTGCCAACGGCCGCACAGTCCGGATTTTCATTTTCTGCATCTTCCAGCCAATATCCCGCGTCACAGGCCGTTATCACCTTATCCGTGCAGCTGGCGCTGTACGATGCCGCATCCGCGTCATAGTTACAGGTCTGTGTTCCGCTGCCGTGCGTTGCAGTGTATGTCAACTTGGTCTTATAGCATTTGGCTATAGAATCCGCGCCACTGGCCGATGAACCCTGTTCCGGACAGGCGTTTAATCCCTCGGGCGTGCCGCTGTCGGTTGCGAAGTTGCCGCCCGGGCAGTAGTGGTTTGCTGTACAGGTTTCACATTGTGTTCCGGTACCGGTATAGTATGTACCCGCTGCACAGTTTGTCGTTCCAGCCGACCATCTGGCGTATATAGTCGCCGGTTCGGTGGTTGTGAACGTCAATGCGGCTTCACTGGTCTGGAATTTACCAGACGAACCGATTACTTGGGTGCCGCCAGATGTTTCGCTGTAATATCCCGCGAATTCGTATCCAGATTTTTCCGGAACGGTCGTCAGTGTATCTATTGACGTTGTCGCGCCTTCGTTACTGAACCAGCCGTTTGCGTATTTCAGATACACAGTTTCTGGTTCACCGTCAACATCGGCATTTTGGCCGTCCAGGTTCACAGTGTACACGTTCGGCGTCCACATTGCATACAGTGTTGTATCCGTACCGTTTGCGGATATATTCGCACTGGTCGCCTGACCCGCATAATAGCACGGTCCGTTTCCATTACGGTCGGCACACCATCTGTCACCGCTGGTGTATCCCGGACGGGTTAGCCCACTTGTTGCGGGCAGGGTGCATTCGCCACTGTCGAACGTGCATTGCACGCTGGCCGGGGTGCTGCCAGTGCCACCGTTTTTATCCAGTGTAACTGTGTACTGGTTGGCCGCGCAGGACGGATTTTCAGAAACGTTGTTTTGTACCGTATAACCCGTTTTGCAGGTCACTGTAAACTCACAGGCCGCATATTCGTCGGCACTGATGCCGTACACAGTGTTTTCTGTTGCCGCGACTGATGTTGAATTGTCAACAGTCAAAGAACAGGTCTTATAGCAATCCGTGTAACTATCCGCATATTCGGATGATTCCACTTTGCCACCGGCCGTATCACGCGGACACGCCGTTTGTTTTGTGTCACCAGCTGGGCTATAGAATCCACTTGTTGTGCCACTGCACAGGAACGAATTCTGTTGCGCGTACCAGTAACCAGCGATACAACTCTTGACCTCTATGATGCTGCAGGCGTCATATTGTGATGTCGATGACTGATAGAAGCACTTTGCCGATGCAACACCATTCTTGAACCCATCATAAGGATCGAATATCTTATAGCACTGGGTTATAGATGTTGAACCCTTGTCTGATGTACCGCCATCCGGGCAGGCCAACGGGCTTGGTTCATCAGGCGGACAATAGTATCCTTCGGGGCATTCATCGGTATCACCCCATACACAGGACGGATTCGCACTTGGGCTGTTCTGTGGGGTATAGTTCTCATCGCATTGCGCACGATATTGGCATTGTGGATAGTTTGTGCCGTTATGGTACGCGTTGCCTGTCGATATACCCTGGCCGTTGTCAATTTCCAGTGTCGGCGCACAGGTCTTATAACAGTCGGTTATTGAAGTCGAACCCGCTGCGGACAGACCACTGTCTGGACACGCCTTGGCAATACCAGCTTCGCAGTAAGAGTTAGCGGGGCATTCTTCGGGTTCGCCTTCGTCAGAGCCACCCGGACAGGTTACACCGTCTTCGCACGGGGTACAGGTTGCACCCGTTGTTCCGTTTCCGGACGCGACATATCCCGCATCACAGTCCGCCGTGTATGTACAGGCCGGATATGTGCTGCCAGTCCAGTTGACCTTATCTTTATCCGCATTTGCTGTACCACCGGTTATCGGCTTGTCCGTACAGGTTTTGTAACACTGACTTTCAGCTGTTGCGCCACTGTCGGACGTACCACCGTCAGGACAGGCAATCGGACCACTGCCATCTTCTGGGCAGTATGAACCAGCCGGACACGCATCTGGATCTGCCCAGACACAGGTCGGATTTGGTCCCGGACTGTTTTGTGCGGTATAGTTTTCGTCACACTGTGCCGTATATTGACAGGCCGGATATGCAGAACCAGTATAGTACGCATTACCATTTGATGTGGCTGTACCATTATCAATATCCAATGTCGGCGCACAGGTCTTATAGCAATCGGTTATATCACCCGCACCGGCCGCGGATGTACCACCCGACGGACAGGCCTTTACAATACCTTCTTCGCAGTATGAGCCAGCCGGACATTCTTCTGGTTCGGTGTCATCTGTACCACCCGGGCAGTTCACACCGTCAGTACACTTTTCGCACGTTGCGCTTGCTGTGCCCTGATTCTTGGCAACATAGCCAGCATTACAGGTTGCAGTATATGTACAGGCCGGATATGACGAACCATTATAATTTGGTGTTTCATCAACTGGCGCGCGTGTTCCACCGGTGACTGAACCGCCAGAGCAGGTTATATAGCACGCAGTGTTGCTGGTTGAACCGGTTGGCGATGTACCAGCACCCGGACAGTCGGTTCCGCATCCAGCGGTACCGATATTTGCGCTGCCGGTACCCGGACAGAACATTCCCGCCGGACAGGTCACGTGTTCGGTGCCGTTATAGTACTTACCAGCTTGGCACGTGGTTGTTTGCTGTGACCAGCAGGCATATCTGGTTGCGGCACTGGTAAATTTTTCCTGGAATATTCCGCTGGTGCAACCCGCAGACGTACCCCAACCAGTAAATGCATAACCATTACGTGTCAAACCAGACCCATCAGGCAGAGTGCACATTTGACCGTGCTTACAGGTTTGCACAGCATCATTTGTGCCGGTTGAACCATTTACAGTACCGGAACCACCGTTCTTTTTCAGTGTGATTGTATATTCGTCTGGTTCGCAGCTTCTGCCGTCGCTGGACAGATGATATCCGTCGTTACATTCAAATGTTTCGCCACCACCCGGACAGGTCGCGTTCGGAACGCACGCGGCGCATCCGCTGCCCGACAGATAGTAGTTTGCTGCACACGATGTTGCGGCACAGCTTCTGGTTCCGCCCTTGGTCACGGTTCCACTGACCGCGGTGGAATTGGCAACGTCCGCTGTTGTACAGTTGCGATAACATACGCTGTTTGTTTGTGAATTACATACATTATATGTACCCAATGTAAATCCAGAAACGCTGCTGCACGATACACTGCAGTTTGAACATCCCGAACCGTTTGGATACTGGGTTGGTCCACAGCTGCAGGTTCCGGCACCTGTCGGATTTGATGCACAGGCCGTCCATTGTGCGGTCAATGTTGTGTTGCTCGTTGTGTTATATACGTAATCACTGCTGGCGTTCGGATAACTGCCACCCCAACTTTTGAACGTATATCCCGGGCGAGTAAATGTGTTTGCCGCTTTGGTTGTAAAGTTTTCCTTGTACTTTACATTTTGGGTTTGATCTGCACCGGTGCCACCACCATTTTTATATGTAATGGTGTATGTTGCTGCTTCGCACGCGGTTCCAGCAGAATTTTTAACATATCCCGCATTACACGTGAATGACAAAGTACACGTTGATGCCGCCGCGCTGCACGAACCGCCATAATACTGCGTGCCACTGGTTGTTTGTGAACCGTGTGTACAGGTTGCATTTGCCGGACAAGTTTGCTTTGTACAGGCACGTGTACAGTTCTTGTAACATTTAGATGAACCGCCATCGTTGCCAGCCGCGGACAATTTGTATGTCCCGTCACCCACAGAGCTACACGCCGGGCAGGTTGTCCCATTGTCATAGTAACCCGCATTTGCCGTAACCGCCGCAACCGTTTTTGTACAGTTAGTTGGTGTACACGTTGTATCAGTCGCGCTTTGATAATCTTTATATGTGCAAGATCCCGGTGTACAGGCTGTCCACGATGTAACACTGGCGCAGTTGGCCGGAACACTGCCGTTCACCTGGGATCCTGTCTTCGTTTTTGTTACATAGCAGTACGCACTGCTGATATTGCCGCCGTCGGATTTCGGATAACCAGACGGGCAGGCACTGCAGCTTGTTCCGTTCACATAGAAGTTTGCCTTTGCTGTGACGGCCTTTGGTGTTTTGGTACAGGATTCATTATTTGTGCTGCATCCGGACTTGATTGTGCCGTCACCATTGCCGGCTGCATTGGAATACGCGACATATTCGCACGCCGGATTAGAACAGGCATTCCACGATGTAACACTGGCGCAGTTTGTTGGCGTACTGCCGTTCACCTGGGAACCAGTCCACGCACGGGACTTTGTATTACTGTAGCAGTCGGTTATGGCATCGGAACCCGCGGCGGAGTTTGGATAGTTAGTGGGGCACGAGTCGGTTATACCCTGATCTTTTGTTGCGCTGTAACTATACTGTGTTCCGCCCTTGCAATAAGAACCCGCCGGGCAGTTTACACACGCCGTCTGACCCTTTGGCAGATATTTACCCGCCGCGCAGGTTACCTTGATAATAGAACACCCACTGGTGGATGTTGATGAACCAGACGCAGTTCCATTTGAACTGTATCCCTTGTTACAGGTACAAGTCGCTGCTGTGCCACCAGATGATGTTGAATTTGCACCACAGGCATTACAACTGTTACCGGCAACTTGCCCACCACTCATATAATAGTTGGTGTTACACGATGTATATTTTTTATATGATGGACACGAATATCCCGCAGCCAACACATTGCCCGTAAAAAATGCAATGAATAAAGATGCAAAAATGCCCAGAAAATAGCGACTTTTTCCCATACTTTCCTCTCTTTTATATTTTATTCTAGAAAAAATCACTTATATCGTGCAAGGGAAAAATAAAGAAATATAAATATAAAATAATTATAGATAGCAAATTGATAATAAAAAACGCGCCATCGGCGCGTAAATGTGTGGTGGGTTAGGTAGGACTTGAACCCACGACCAAAGCGTTATGAGCGCTCCGCTCTAACCAACTGAGCTACTAACCCACGGACGCCATTATATACCTTTTCAATTTTGTTGCAAGTGATTTTTATTATCCGCTTTATTTTTATTGTGTGCTGTGCCAATATATATGCTATGTCCGAACTGGTAAAAATCTTAAGCGATACGCAGATGAGTGCCTTCAACGCGATTGAACGCACCAATTCTAATTTATTGATTCTGGGCCAGGCGGGAACCGGTAAATCGACATTTGTAAATTATCTGAAAAGCGCGTCTAAAAAGCGTATAATTTGTGCCTGTCCGACCGCGGTGTCGGCGTTGAATGTGGGGGGTCAGACGATTCATTCGCTGTTTCAAATTCAGCCGCGTGATTTCATTATGCCAGAATTGTTAAAGTTAAAGGCCAAACCACGTAATATATTAAATGCCGCCGACGTGTTGATAATTGATGAAATATCAATGGTGGCACCCGACTTGTTGGACGCGATTGATATATTGGCGCGCGGTGCGCGGCGAAATAATGCGCCGTTTGGTGGTCTGCAGGTGGTGGCCATTGGCGATTTGTTCCAACTGCCGCCGGTTATTACGCGCGATGCAATGGAATACTATCGCGCAGAATACGGACACGACAATGCCTATTTCTTTGACAGTAATGCATATCGGCGTGCGGATTTTTTACGTTATGATTTTGATTTGGTATATCGGCAAAGTGATGCCGCGCTGTTGGAAAACCTGCGTCGGTTGCGCCATAATGATATTAGTGCGTTGGATTTCTTTAATAATTGTCAGATTGCGGACGCATCGCGCCGTGAAAACGCGGTTATTATTACGCCGTTTCGTGCGGTTGCCGAACGAATAAATGCGTCGCGCCTGGGACAGATAGACGCCCCGGAAATCACATATACTGGGGAATTAAATGGAAACTTTTCCGAACGCGACGTACCGGCGCCGATGAATTTAACGTTAAAGGTTGGCGCACTGGTTGTTTTTGTGAAAAACGGGGATAAGTGGCATAACGGGTCTATGGGTATAGTTCGTACATTGGGCGCGCGCGAAATAACGGTTGAGTTATTAAACAACACGCGCGACATCGTCACTGTAAAGCCAGACATATGGCAGAAAATAGAATATGTTCGTGATGAAAATGACCGTCTGCAGGAAAACGAAGTTGGCAGTTTCAAACAATTTCCACTGAATCTGGGATATGCGATGACTATACACAAGGCCCAGGGAAAGACACTGGACAGTGTGATTGTTGACATTTCGCGTGGTGCGTTTGCCCACGGCCAGACATATGTTGCACTGTCGCGTACACGTAATGCGTCCGATATGCATATTGCATCGCCCCTGCGACCGCGTGACGTTATTTTTGATAATCGCGTTTTAGATTTTGTTGACGCAAATCATTCAGCATAACTTTATACAGTATTTCGCCGTTCTTTTTCAGTTGGGCAAAATCAATACCGTTACCGTCAACCATTTGTTCGGCGGACAGAACAGGCGCGCCGACAGTTGCGTGCTGGGCTGCACGAACCAATGCGTTGCGTTCGGCCCCGAAAATAATTTTGCCGTCCGCCGTCAGCGGCCAGATATCTTCGTCTGTGGCCGCCAATCCGGAATGGTCGTGTTCACGGAACGATTTTTCTTTTAGTCGTCCGGCAACAAAAATATTTCCTTTGGTCCCGTCAAAGAAACTTGGCACTATGTCTGCCGAGTTTTCATAAATCCAATCGGCAAATAAATTATTGTGATGTTGCATCATTGTGTCTTCGGCTGATGCAAACGACAGTGTTGTAAAGCGTTGGCCTGTCAGTGGGGCGATTGGACTGTGTTGGATTACAAATACTTCGTGTTGAATACGTTGGGTTTCTGCGGGTGTATAACCCAGTTTTTTCATATCTTCATACATCAGGTTTGCCATTTGCCACAGTGTTGACGCACCGTGACAATGCGCATAGAACTTTATACGGTGTACACGCGAAATCGCATCGTCAACATTGACCGGCGCGCCGGCGGCGTCCGTAATACGCGGTCGCATCAGAATATTGTACAGTTGCCGTACATAGTTTGGGACTGGTTCGTTTTTACGCATATCGCGCAGTGTCAATTCGCGCGTATGTTGCACAATCGGATTCAGATTTTCATCTTTTACCAGACGGCGACCGGCAATGCGGTACTGTTCCGCCCGTTCCAGGCCAGGATTGCTGGAACCAAAATGATATGTAACAGAATATACATCAACACCATACACTTTGTTTTCGTTCAAAACATTTTGCAGTGTTTTTGCATACGAATTTGCGGCCTGTGCTGTTGTCGTCAATTCGCCGCCCAGTGCAACAACTGACGGCGTGTCAACTGGAACGCTGTTGACGGTAATGCAACCATATTGATTGTCGGGCGTTTTGGGAACGCGTTTTATAATTTCAGCGCTGGTTGGAATGTATGATGATTTGGTCATAGCGTTTTCTCCATCAATATAGCGTCGGTGCCGTCATAATATTTTGGGCGGACGCCTATGTTGACATATCCGTTTTTTTCATACAGTGCGCGTGCTGGCTGATTATCGGCGGCCACTTCTAAAAAAATTTTTGTTCCGCCACGCTTTTTTACGTCGTTTTCAACCAGTGTCAGCATTGCGGGCGCAATACCAGTGCCACGTGCGTCGGGGTGTACACCAATCGTTATAATTTCTGCTTCGTCCGCGACAACACGCCATACGACAAAACCGTTCTGGCTGGCCATAATGTCACAGCCGGATTTTTTCAAGTCCGCAAAATCTGACGCTGTCCACGGTTTGTGTGGAAAACAGGTACGATGAAGATTTTCCAGTGTGTCCAACATTTATTTTTTATTTTGTTCCGCGTAACTGGGGCGCAGATACATCGGAACAACAGGTTCTATATTCCCGGAATTCAATTTGTCGGAAACAATCGCCACCGCATTGTGCAAATCAAATGGTTTATGTCCGACTGTGCGTGGCCAATCCATTTGGCGAACCTCTACATCATCAATAGACATAGTGCAGGGTGCTAGGCCGTCGGCCGCGACAAAGAAATCCCCACGCCCAGAATCTATTGCAACAAATGCGTCCGGTGTCGCGCGCAGATATATTTCAAACGCGTTTACTGGCACAACCGGTATATTCAGCCCCAGTGCCAATCCCTTGGCATATGCGATGCCCAGTCGTATTCCAGTAAAACTGCCCGGGCCGACGACGACACCGATTGCCGTTAAATCAGACCATTGTGCACCGCATTCGGCCAGGAATTTTTCCGCCTGATCGGGCAGGGCAATCGATTGTTTTTCCGCATCAATATGTTTGTATTTGTCATCCAGCACAAATTCCAAACCCGTACCAGATGTGTTTATTACCAAAATCATTTTATTTCCTTATATACGAACGCCGAATCCGATACGCTTTGACATTGCCGCCGATTTTCGCATACGCAACAGGTCGTCTATTTTCTGTGGTGTGAATTCGGTTTTAACATCTTCGCCGTCGTGTTCCAGCAGAGTGCGCCGCAACAATGCCGTCAATTCACGTTGCAGCTCACGCACACCGTCTTCGGATGTATAATTGCGTATCAAGTGACGCAGCGCATCATCGCTGATAATTACGTTTTCAATATTCCAGCCCGTATCACGCGCCGCACGCGCAATCAAATGTTCACGTGCGATTTGGACTTTTTCATCTTCGCTGTATCCGGGGATTTCAATAATTTCCATACGGTCTTTCAGCGCATTGGACATATTCAAACTGTTCGCAGTTGCAATAAACAGCACGTTGGACAGGTCAAAGTCAACCTCTAGATAATGATCACGGAAAGATTTGTTTTGTTCCGGGTCCAGTATTTCCAACAACGCGGATTCTGGGTCGCCGCGCCAATCGCGTCCCATTTTATCAATTTCGTCCAGTACGATTACCGGATTGTTTGCCTTGCAACGTTTCAGGGCGTCCATAATACGCCCCGTCTGGGCGCCGATGTATGTTTTGCGATGCCCGCGGAAATGCGCTTCGTCTGAAATTCCGCCCAAGGATATGCGCTGATACTTGCGCCCCAGTGCGTCTGCAATCGATTTGCACAATGATGTTTTGCCAACACCCGGTGCGCCGACGAAGCATAAAATGCTGCCCTGATTGCCGCCGGTTTTCTTCATAACGGCGATGTGTTCCAAAATACGTTCTTTGACCGGTTGCATCCCGGAATGCTGGGAATCCAGCACCGCGCGCGCAGTTTTCAGGTCAATCGGCTGGTTGTCTGATTTATCCCACGGCATAGACAACAATTCTTCGATGTATGTTTTTAACAGTGCGCCTTCGTTTGACATTGGTGACATACTGCGCATACGCTTCCATTCCGACATTGCCTTTTCTTTGGCGTCACGCGGCATCGCAGAACGTTCAATGCGCTTACGCAGGTTTTCAGTATCCATTTCGTCGCTGTCGCCACCCATTTCACGTTGAATTGCGCGCATTTTTTCCTGCAGAATTGCTTCGCGGCGGCCACTTTCCATTTGTTCGTGAACACGGCGGTTGATAGAATCTTCGATTTTTGCAGTTTCAACCAACAGGTTTATGCGTTCTAATAACAGCATCAGTTTTTCACGCCACGAACCTGCGCGCAGAATACGTACCGCATCATCATTATCCAACTCAATCGTTTGAATAATGGAATCGACAAAGGCCGCCATTGGATAATTCTGAATTATGGCGCGAATTTTATCCATTTTGAATTTGCGTGTTGTGGCCAGTAATTGCAGATTTTCCACCACTTTGTCACGCAAAGCAATCGTCTGTTCCAGATTGCTGTCGTCCCGGATTTCAACTGGGGTTGTGTCCGCTGTAAATATGCCGTTTTCGACGGTTATGTTGGACAGTTGAACAACATCTGTTGTTCGCAGAATCAAATGCACCGTGTTATCCGGCAGGCGTAAAACCTGGGCGATTTCGCCAACGGTGCCGACATCAAACAAATCACTTGGGTTTGTTGGATATGACCAACTGCGCTGTGGCGTGATGACCAGTTTTTGATTGGCCGCGGCGGCGGCCTCTACACACGCGACAGACACGGTGTTGTCAATATATGCCGGCACTGTCAGACCAGGGTGTACAACTAAATCACGAAAAGGTAAAATATAGTTTCTCATAGTGCTTTTAATATAAGTGTTTTTTTGTGCGTTTTCAAGGTGTATGAAAAAGTCCCCGATAACGGGGACTTTCGTGTCATTATATTCAGTTGTTTTATTTAACGACGACGACCATACCCGTTATATTGCGCGTTGTTGCTGGAACGCTTTGACAGATAACGTGCGGCAATCAGTGCCAGCCATTCAAACGCCAGCATACCCATCCAGGCCAGTTTACCATCAATACCCGGAACCCAGCCCAGGATATAAACAATCTGTGCAACAAAAGAAATATACAAAATGCCGAACATACCAGTAAAGAACACTTTTTTAACTTTTCCAAACATCTTAAAACCTTTTTAGTTGTTTTATCCCCTGTGAATCAATTTGCCGGGTTTCTGTTGCCGGGCACCCGGTCGGCCCCGCAATAAGCCAAACGGATATAATCAACAATCGCCAATTATATCCAATCCATTATTAGGCGGCCATTGCAAGGCGAACGTTGTCGTTCGCAGCGATTCTATCGCCATTCAGTTTTTATTCGGCTTTTAACGACGCCACGTCGGATTCAACCGATTTGCCTTTACTTCGCCTGTCGAAACTATGTCAGCCCCATAATGTTTAATGGTGGAGCTGTGGGGTACCGCCCCCCAGTCCAAAACGACTATTCCGCAACGGATTCAGAATCATCATCACTTTTGTGACGAAATAATTATAATATTTATGGTGGTAATTGCAAGTTTTTAAGTTATAATGACCAAAAACAAAGATAAACAGATGAAGTTTCTAGACAAGGCAAAAATTCATATCAAGGCGGGTGACGGTGGCAACGGCAGTGCCAGTTTCCGCCGAGAATCCGCACGTAACGGTTCTTAACGACGAGCGTTATTAGCGAGGAGTTTAGAACAAGTAGTAAGGATACGCGGCATCAACGGTAAAAATGGAAAACAGATGAAGTTTCTAGACAAGGCAAAAATTCATATCAAGGCGGGTGACGGTGGCAACGGCAGTGCCAGTTTCCGCCGCGAAAAATATATTGAATTCGGCGGCCCGAACGGTGGCGACGGCGGCCGTGGCGGTGATGTTGTATTTCGTGCGGTACCAAATGTAAATACTTTGATAGATTATCGATATAAAACGCACTTTGCCGCGGGGCGGGGCGAAAACGGTATGGGGAAAATGCGAACTGGTGCGTCTGGCGATACATTGGTTTTGCCGGTGCCGACCGGGACGGTTATTTTGTCTGAAAACGAAGAAATAGAATACGCTGACCTGAACGTGGACGGTATGGAATATTTGGCCGCACGTGGTGGAAACGGCGGGTGGGGCAATCTGCATTTCAAAAGCCCGACAAACCGCGCCCCGCGCCAGGCGAACGATGGTCTGCCGGGCGAGGAACGAACCGTTGTCCTGCGACTGAAACTGATTGCGGATATCGGATTGGTTGGATTTCCTAATGCTGGGAAATCAACATTGTTGTCAGCCGTGACCGCGGCGCGTCCCAAGATTGCGAACTATCCGTTCACAACATTGAATCCGCAACTGGGGGTAATGTACGCGCATAACCGTGAATTTGTGCTGGTTGATTTACCTGGGTTGATTCAGGGTGCACACACTGGTGTTGGTCTGGGCGATCGGTTTTTAGGTCACGCCGAACGTACAAAAATGATTCTGCACGTTATTGACGGCACAGAGCCAGATTGGGCGGCGCGCTATAGTGCGATACGCTTTGAAATGGATTCCTATGGCGGTGATTTGACGGAAAAACCGGAAATGGTCGTCATAAACAAAATGGATGCGATTGCGCCCGATGATTTACAGGAACGTCTGGCCGCATTTAAGAAATCTTTTGGACGTAAACGTCGTCCGGAAATAATGACAATCAGTGCCGCAGGAAGGGTGGGGATAAGCGAGTTGATTTCTGCAATAGAGAAAAAATTTGTGGAAATAGAAAAAAATGAATAAACGAAACCCGATGGCGGCGCAAACGATTGCGCAAAAACAACTGCAATATAATAACGATTGTGCACAAAATGCGCGTGCATATAAATCTGATGAGACAACCGTTCCATTGTGTGAGGTGCCGGTCGGTCGTGTGGAATTTATCGGCGGATTGTGGCGTGTCCAGGATAAAAATGATTATAACATCAGTATGATACGCGACCGTCCGATGATTTTGGGTTCGCGCATTGAACATAATGAAAAAACATTTTTTGAATACTATCGGGCTGCACTGTTGACATATAATTGCTATGGCCCGTTGGAACCACGATTTGATATGATTGTGGCAAAGTACACAACGGACAAGGGGACATATTGGTCGTACGGTCGCACGATTGCCGACGCGCGCGCGTTTTTGGGAATACGTCTGTATGATGAGTATATGGATTTAATTCACGCGGTGGCGTGTAAAAATACAATGGCAAAGCGTGAAAAATAACCAAAAATCACGTTATTATGGAAAATTTGCTTTTTGGATATTTATCTGGTAAGATTTGGACACAAATCATAAAACATCGAAGGAGAATAGAAAATGGCATTGTCATTAAAAGGCACACAAACTGAAAAGAATTTATTGATTGCGTTTGCCGGTGAATCTCAGGCGCGCAACCGCTATACTTTCTTTGCATCCCGGGCCAAGGACGAAGGTTACCAGGCAATTTCAAAAATCTTTTTGGAAACGGCCGAACAGGAAAAGGAACACGCGTCCCGTTTGTTTAAGTTCTTGGAAGGGGGCGATTTGGAAATAACCGCGTCATATCCGGCGGGCAAAATCGGCACAACATTGGAAAACCTGCAGGCGGCCGCATACGGTGAACACGAAGAAAACACCTATATGTATCCAAAATTTGCACAAATTGCGGCCCAGGAAGGTTTTGATTCCATCGCCGAAGTGCTGAAAAATATCGGCTATGCGGAACGCTATCACGAATCACGTTATCGTGCATTGATTGACGCGATTGAATCCGGCACATTGTTCAAACAGGATAAAATCGTTATGTGGCGTTGCACAAACTGCGGTATGTGGCACATTGGAACCGAGGCACCAAAAGTTTGCCCGGCCTGCCTGCATCCACAGGGCTATTTCATCAGCGAAGGTACAATTTCCCGCTGTGACACGAACGAAGGTTTTTGTGAATACGCAAAAATCGACGACTAATTGTTGTTGTGTAAATAAAAAAAATCCGCCGTTTGGCGGATTTTTTATTCGCTGTAATAGCATTTGCCGCCAACAACTGTGTACTGTCCAGTTTTGTCGGCGATAAAATTATCTGTGCCTATACCGTCTATATAGCATTTTTCTATGCTTTCATTATCCCCCGCGTCACTGGTTATACGGTATGATTCATCAACATAGTCAACTTTGTCCGGAACGTCGGGACAGGCGGTGCAACCACTGCAAACGGTTCCAACATTTATAATTGTTCTGCAGCTTGGTTTCGCGCCATAATATCCGGCGGCACACCTGTATTCTGTTGTATGTGTACAAACGCACGTCTCGGTGTTACACGTTGCGTTTGTGCGTGACTGGTATCCTAAATTGGCAGAAACATCTCTCCAGAATGTGCTAAGGCAAAAATCACAGGTACCGTCACACTCTTCGCCACCTCCGGATTCGGCCTCGCAATTATTCCAGGTTGTTTGATAGCTGCAGCTACTCTCTGATGTATTATACTCCTTTAATGCATATCCGGTTTTACACGACGTGCACGATTTATATGCATTGTCACCGTAACAAAATATATCATATGTTCCACAATTTTGCGGATTGTTGACTGGCTCTTTGCCAGTTTGGGCGCATCTTGTTTTTATACACATTTGTGTCAGGGCAAATGTTGGTTGTATGGTTGCGATTATACACGCAATCGCAAAAATAGTTGTGATATGACATCTCATAATTTCAAACTCCCGTTTTTGCCGAATAAAATCGGTCGATATAAAACGGCAAAAATAATGTTGACGCAGGCGTGGAAATTGGGGTAAAATAGAATCAAATAAATGCCGAAAATAAACCACCGATTAAAATCGGTGTTTTTATTTTTGTAAAAATCCCCGATTCCTGCACTTTTTGTTTCTCCCGTTTATGTCGAAAATAATCGGGCAAAATGAAACGAACACAAATTGTGTTTATACTAATGTCGGGTCTAGTAATAATGTTGCAATGTGGTACGGCACATTCTATAGCAATAGGACAGTGCCTGGTAACATCCTGTCAAGCAAATTCCGTAATGGAATCGTCTGTATCGAATTGCAGGAGTTATACAGATACTTGTTATGCGTATGCTATGGTAGGTTCGTACGGGGATCCAACAACATTTAAAATCAGAAATTGTACCGCCTGTAATGCTGGATATACATTGACAGAAGAAAGCGTGCTTGTTGGAAATGGCTGTAACAAAACATATACATATAATACCTGTACCGGCAGCGGGATTGTATGTGACGGCACGTGTGATGATTGTGAATCAACTGATTGGGTCAGCGGTGCTAATGGCGTAGAACGCAGAACTCAGGCGACCTGTAATACCCAGACGTGTGTTTGTTCCAAAATGTTTCAATCCAGATGTGCCGCCGGATATTATGGAACAGGAGTGGCTCCTCTGGGGGAGGCGCCGTGCACGCAGTGTCCATCCCCCGGAACATCATCAGCGGGAACAACAAGCATTGATGGATGCTGTGTCAGTACTGGTGGTACCGACAGCAACGGAACATACGTGTATACTCAACCCTGTTGCTACTCATAAAAAACAGCGACATAAAGTCGCTGTTTTTTTATATCAATCCAGTTTTCATTTCATCACCGACATAGAATTTATATGATGTCGGTCTGATGCGCAATAATACAAAATTGGTATCCGACGGGCCGGTGTATCCAAATTTCTTGTAATCATCGTGCCACATTTTTTCACGCGTTGCGGTATCTGCAACTTCGGCAATTTCACCAAACAGGCGTACGGCATATCGCGTCTGGGGGTTAAAATAATACAGACAGCACTTTGGATTTTTTTGAATCTGTTTGAACTTTGGCGTTTCACGTCCGGTTAAAAAGTGCAATTCTAAATCGCCAATTTCGCGGTTCATTGCGTTCATAACGTGCCGCGTTTCAGGATAGCCGTCCAGGCGGGTTGTACATAATTGCACATCATCGCACGATTTGATAACGTCTATTACGGATTGAATATCATTGTTGGCTGACATTTTTTACCTCCATTTCATCCAATATATCATCCAGCATCCGCAGCGCACTGTTTTGACACGCACGTCCGCGCCACGCCAATAGTTCGGTGCCTGTTTTTTGGTCGGCAATGGAAATATTAAAATTCCACCACCAGAAACCGTTAAACGGGCACCAGAACGGATTAAACTTTTCGCGTCGTTCGGATACCTTTACTATATAGCGTGCATCATCCGGCACAACAGCGGAATCTATTTCTATGCTTTCCGCATTTGTTGTGGCATCGCGACTGGACACGGCGGTTCCGACGATGACATTATATCCGCGTTCATCCATTTTTTGCTTTATGCTTTTACGCATACCGTAACCGCCGCGGTCGGCATAAAATACCTGGGTCGGGTCAATAGAGTTTGGCTGAAAATAAACACTGTTGCACGCGGCCAGCAGTATCAGTGTCAATATCATAGAAAGAAACTTCATTTATCACATCCCCCGTGCAATGCAGTGTACAGTAAAAGGGATGTTGAATACAAGAATATTGTTAAATTCTTGCATTTTGTATGGGGATATTTATAATAAGCGTGACTTGCACCCGTGGCTCAACTGGATAGAGCATCGCCCTCCGAAGGCGGGGACTGCGCGTTCGAATCGCGCCGGGTGCGCCAAAATAAAGTCCCACGCGAAGCCGTGGGGATTTTTTTTGCGTGTGCGCCCCGCGATTTGAACGCGCAGCGTTCGACAATGAGTAGTTGAGCACAAGCAAATATTGCGCCGTGCGAAACGTTACGAATGCCACGCAGGCAATATTTATTATTGCCGAGTGAATCCGCCCCCCAGTGCGCCAAAATAAAGTCCCACGCGAAGCCGTGGGGATTTTTTTGTGTGTGCGCCCCGCGATTTGAATGTGCAGTCGTTGGGATTTTGTTATCTGGATTTAATGCGTCCCGCACCACGCCATAATATATGCTTGCCCATATTGGTTATGTCGGTAATGGTACGGATTTTTTTATGATTCAGGGCGCGTCCGGTTTGGTTTTCATAATAATCAATCAAATCGGTAATATCATAGCCCATTTTTTGGTACTTGGCCGCCATCATAGCAAAGGCATAATTTTTATCAGCGATTGCAACTTCGTCCAAATCAATCAGGGCCTTGAAATTCCCATTATCATCCAACAGAACATTTTTTGGTGTAATTCCGCAATGATATACACCGATGTCGCCGGCAGTGCCATTGTTCATCAATCGTACAGCACCCGCGAACAAGCTGCCAAATGTCGCATTGTTGGCGTCAGATATGTTTGTTTTTGCGACCTGATATGAGTATTTGTATTGTGTATCACGCAGTACAGATACGTCTATGGAATCCATTTTTGCAAATACATCGACGATATTTTTGTACACGTGCTTGATTTGTTCATCTGATAATCCGTCGCCAATATATTCGTATAGTGTTTTACCTGGAATCATTGGATAAACTTCCATCCAGTAATTGTTGTAATTATAAATACCAATATTCGGGGCGGTAATTCCGCGTATGCGTAGACTGTTACCAGCGACCGCGTTTTTTACCGCTAATTCACGATGGTTAAATTTGCATACAAAGCTGCCGTCAACAGATTTTACAATAAATACACTGCGTAAACTGCCCGGAACATCTGGTTGTGCAATACTGTATGCATATGGAATAACACTGCGTATCGCTGAAAAAGAACGAAGTATCTTTGACATTTTATCCTTGTTTGTTTGTTGTCAAAGATATTTTATGTCAACATTTGTTGCAAGTCAAGTAAGATTATTTCACTGCCGCGTCGCGTTGCAGCACCGCCAGCATAAAATCGTCCAAATCCCCGTCCAAGACCGCATTTGAATCTGTTTTTTCAACACCAGTTCGAACGTCTTTGACTAACTGGTACGGATACAGGACATAGTTGCGAATTTGGCTACCCCATTCGATTTTCTTTTGTTGGGCCAGGGCGGCATTTTCCTGTTCTGCGCGTTTTTGCATTTCCAGTTCGTACAGGCGGCTGCGCAGCATTTTCATTGCCATTTCTTTGTTTTGAATTTGGCTGCGTTCGTTTTGACAGGTTACAACCACGCCTGTTGGAATATGGGTTATGCGTACTGCACTGTCTGTTTTATTGACGTGTTGGCCGCCGGCGCCGGATGAACGATATGTATCAATTCGTAAATCTTTGTCATTGATTTCAATTTCAATGGAATCATCAACATCCGGCCATACATCGACGGACGCAAAACTGGTCTGGCGTTTACCATTGGCGTTAAACGGCGATATACGAACCAGACGGTGAACACCGATTTCATTTTTCAGCCATCCATATGCACGGTCGCCAGTAATGCGATACGTAATATTTTTGATTCCGGCGGTGTCGCCCAGGTGTTCTTCGATAACTTCGCATCCAAATCCGTGACGTTCGGCCCATCGCACATACATACGCGCCAGCATTTGAGCCCAGTCCTGGGCTTCGGTTCCGCCGGCGCCGGCCTGGATGAACAGGAACGCACCGTTATTGTCGGCCGGGTCGCGAAACAGGGTGATAAATTTTGCGCGATGTGCCGCATCGGCCAGCTTTTCAATCGCCGCAACAACATCGGCGTCGTCCGGCGCCAATTCATATAATTCGGCCAGGTTTTTATATTCCGCCTCCATTGACAGCAGATTATTTAACGCTTTTTCCAATCCTGATTTTTTTTGCAGCAAAGCACGCGCATTATCTGGGTTGTTCCACAGATTTGCATCGTTTGTCTGTTCGTTTAATTCGGAAATTTGTTTAGCCAGTTTTTCCGGGTCAAAGAAACCCCCTGACGGCGGAAATGTCGTCTGAAATCTGGTTCAAAAGTTCGTTGATCATAATCATAGCGTATTTATATTATCAAGTTATCCGTTCAAATCAATAAAATTGTATTTTCAATATAAAATGAACGATTGCGTTTTTTCTCGCAATGTGTTAAAATTTTTCTAACGAGAGGGGATTCCACTATGAAAAATACTTTTCTGGCATTTGGTTTTATTGCGTGTTTTTGTACGTCGGGCGCGTTTGCGGTATCGGCGGGAACCGTTGCAACAGACGCTGTTACACGTGGTACGGCCGCATATGCTACGTCTGGTACAACAACTAACACCGTAAATCGTGGGTACCAGGGCTTGGCAAACTCATACGTCACAAACCAGCGTAATACATATTATATGGTGACCCAGCCGGACGTTGACACCGCTTGTCGGGAAAAGATTTATAATTGTTTGGCGGAATATTGTGGTGACGTAACCGTGGTGCCCGGCCAGCGTACCGGCCGGTGCCAGTATGCAACGGAAACAGAATTATATAACTATGCGCTGTTGTGCCTGCAACGTGATACGTCCGTATTATTGCCGCAATACAATACAAATACGCGTACGGGAACGGGTGGTCTGAATACCGCGGCGCGTCTGTGCCCGCCGTATGTCCAGCAAGAAGTTATGTCATACCTGTCTATGGCGAATATGGCGGACGAATTGTCCAAATCGCACAGTGACCTGTGCCTGCAGCGTCGCCAGGAATTAGAAGCCGCAATGGCCTGTCATTCGGTGGCGTTGGCGTATGGTAATGAAACAACCAGTATGTTGACAACTCAACTAACTGATGCCTGTGGTGCTGGTGTGCCGGGCGGGTCGGCGGAAATGGTGACACGTTTTGCCAACGCGGGAAATGTTGGTGCAAATGTTTGGGGCTGGGCCGAAAAAATTCTGAATCTGGATATGAATCAAAAGGGTGAAGATTGGCAAATGGCGGTTGATTCTGTCTTGGCAAGTTATACAAATCGTATGAATTTGGCCTGTGGCGATAATCTGCAGATAAATACGGCATCTACATCAACATCGGATTCGTCACAGCCGTCAACATTGCAAACTGTTGCGGCATTGGCAACGGGTGTTGCGTTCCCGACAACGTCGGCAAATGTCGAAAATCCGTATGAAAACCAAAGTTTATATATGGAACAGACAACATTGTCCGAAGTATACGATTACAACACCGCGTACCAGTTAGTTCAGGCCGCAATGAGTAATCCATCCACGACGCAAAATGCATTTCTGACCACTGCGCAGTTGAGTGCGATGCAAACTGCATATATCCGTGGAACCAAGGTGTTTATTATTCGCGACAGTGCACGTTGCTATATCATACCGGTACAGACAATGACAACCCAGGAAACAAACCTGATTGCACAAATGTTTGCCAGTTGTATAAGTAAATAAAATAAATATACAAAGCCGCCCGTAACAGGGCGGTTTTTATTCCTGTATAAAACTTGAACGGGGACTGATTTTTTGATATAATATTGGCAAATGCAATTCACCAGACGTACTCTTTTGAAAGTCACGGGATTGACAACGGTTATTGTCGCATTGTTGCCGCGTATGGCGTTTGCGGCGCGTAATTCACTGCGTACTGTACGAACGGGAATTCAGCCCGGAAATAAAACCCGCCTGGTGATCGAAACAGCCGAACGGCCGTCGTATTCCATATCATATCCTGCGAACCAGTTGGTAATAACGCTGTCAAACACGGCGGCAAATGCGTCGCTGGCACCCGCAATGGCGTCCGGTACATTGGTGACCGCCATTACCCAGATTCAATCCGGGGATAAATTACAGATTGTTGCCGACCTGGCTAAACCTATAAATGAAATTCCGCGTGACAGCATTATGTTATTAAATCCAAATGGCGATAATGACTATCGCTTGGTGTTAGATTTCGCCGCGGGTTCCGGTGCGGTTGCGGCGGCCACTTCATCGGCCAAAGCGTCCCAGAAAACAACCACACCGTCACGCAAATATGTCGTTGTGATTGATGCCGGCCACGGGGGCAAGGATCCTGGTTGTATCGGCAAGGGTGGAACCCAGGAAAAGGTTGTCGTTTTGTCTGTGGCAAAGAAATTAAAAAATAAACTGGACGCGGCGGGATTCCGAACATATTTAACACGCAGTAATGATACATATTTGAAGTTGGCGCATCGTGCGTCCATTGGTGAAAAGAAACACGCGGATTTGTTCTTGTCGCTGCACGCAAATGCGAACCCCAGTCGCGCTATGAAGGGTTTTTCAATTTATACATTGTCTGAAAAGGCATCGGATGAAGAGGCCGCTAAACTGGCCGATGCAGAAAACGCCGCGGATAAAATCGACGTCAGCGGTTTTGAGCAGTTTGATAAGGATATTCGAATTGCACTGTCATCGTTACAGCAGCACGCGGTCGCGGCAATGTCTGTTGAATACGCCAATGGTGCCGCATCTGCGTTTAAGCGTGCGAAAATAACGCAGCAGCCCGGTCCAGATGTTCGTCACGCACCATTTGCGGTGTTGCGTTCAACTGTTCCGGGGGCGCTGATTGAATTGGGGCACCTGTCCAACG
Organism: Candidatus Enterousia intestinigallinarum; assembly: GCA_944407095.1. Taxonomy (GTDB): domain Bacteria; phylum Pseudomonadota; class Alphaproteobacteria; order Rs-D84; family Rs-D84; genus Enterousia; species Enterousia intestinigallinarum. The sequence goes on from OX097180.1 coordinate 107,563, forward strand.
CGACCGAAGAAAAATTACTAAAATCATCTGCGCACCAGGATAAATTGGTTGCAGCAATCGTAAAATCTGTTCAGGGTTATAATTTTGATGTTTAATCGCTTGCAAATAAAAACGAAATCTGTATAATCACGACTTGTCGGAGACGTGGCAGAGTGGTTGAATGCGCGCGACTCGAAATCGCGTATACGGGCAACCGTATCAAGGGTTCAAATCCCTTCGTCTCCGCCAGATTTTATATTTGCATAATTACGATGAAAACTTTCAACGAACAGGTTTATGACATAGTTGCACGTATTCCGGCGGGGCGTGTTGCGACATTTGGACAGATTGCGCGTATGATTGGCCGGCCGCGTATGGCGCGATTTGTGGGATACGCGTCAAATAATAAAAACAGTTGGCATTTACCCTGGCATCGTGTTGTGTTCAAGGACGGCAGTTTGTGCGGCCCCGGATTTTTTGAACAACAGTACAAGGCATTAAAGGCCGAAGGCGTCAAATTCACCCGTGACAAGCGTGTAAAGATGGATGAATTTCAATGGGATCCTGAACGTGACGGCGTACCGTTGGATATTCGTGATTTTCCATTGGTGTTTTAATAAAAAACGGGGCGGGACCCCGTTTTTTATTTCTTGGTGTCGCGTTTATGCACTGATTTTTTATTCAGTTTTTCCATAACTGTTTGTTCTGGTAATTTTTTTAGTGTCAAAAACCACGCACGCACGTCCAAGTCCCGTTCCGGCTTGTCAATACGGTTGTGCATCGCCGCGGTTGTCGACGGCGCGGACACCAGTACATCATCACCCGGTCGCCAATCCGCGGGTGTTGAAACGCCAAATGCATCGGTTGTTTGCAACGCCATCAACAGGCGCAGTATTTCGTCCATATTACGCCCGGTGGTCAGCGGATAATACAATATTGCGCGAATTACGCCGGCCGGATCTATGATGAATACGGCGCGCACGGCCTTGCTGTCGGACGCGTTGGGGTGAATCATACCGTACTGTTTCGCAATGTGCATATTCATATCGTCTATGATTGGAAATGAAATTTCCACATTTTGCCAACCGCGGTAATCTATTTCGCGTATTGCGTCTATCCAGGCCAAATGCCCGCTTAGTGTGCCGACGGACAACCCGACCAGTTCGGTATTCAGTTCGCGCAGTTTTTCCATTATTGATTGAAACGCCATAAATTCGGTTGTGCATACGGGCGTAAAATCCGCCGGGTGCGAAAACAGAATCACCCATTTGCCGGCATAGTCCGCCGGAAAATTCATAACTCCGTTTGTGGTGCTGGCTGTAAATGCTGGCGCCATATCGCCAATCAGCGGCATATGTGCTGGCAAATCACTGCCTGTACAGTTTGGACAACCGCAATGTTCGTGCATCATATCGTGCATAATGTTATCTCCTTTGGTTATATGCCGGATTATAGCGGCGGCATACAAAATTTATAACAGGCATATAATCCGCGGGATTGCGGGGGTAAAAAACTTTGTTCTTGATAAACCGCGCCAACAATTCAATAATAGTGGGTAAACGAAAAAGGAAAAAGAAATGAAGCGTTCTGATATTGTACGTTCTATACAGGTTCAGTTTAAGCATATGCGTGCCACGGATGCGGCCGCAATATTGGACACGGTTGCCGACCATATGATTGAATCGGTTGCCGACGGTAATCGCATAGAGGTGCGTGGTTTCGGCACGTTTCAGCCGCGCGCGCGCGCAACCAAGATTGGCTATAATCCCTGTACCGGCCAGCCGATGCATTTGGATGCCAGTACGACAATCTTGTTTAAGCCCAGCCGCGAACTAACCAAAAAGATGAACGAGTAATAAGATGTTATTTGGAAAAAAATCTGGAATAAAAAATCGCAATCGCGAACGTTATGACCGAATACGCCGCCTGATGTGGATAAAGTGCGAATCCTGTGGGCATTTGGTGTATTACAAGGATTACAAGACAAATCATTATATATGTCCGCGCTGTGGCCGTGCGTTTATTATGACGCCAAAGCAGCGGTTTGATTTGTTGTTTGATAATAACGAGTGGGAACGTCTGGTATTGCCGACGGTAACGGACGATCCGTTGAACTTTGTGGATCGCAAGGCATATAAAGACCGCCTGGCCGAAGCGCGTGCTGAAACCGGATACAACGATGCAATCACCACGGCCGACGGTGTAATTGGCGGCATTCCGACGACCATATGCGTTTTGAACGGTGATTTTATGTTGGGTTCTATGGGGCGTGCGGCTGGTGACGGCATTGTTGCCAGTATGGAGCACGCCATTGAAACCCGTCGGCCGTTTATTATGGTAACGTGCAGTGGTGGCGCCCGTATGCAGGAAAATATTCTGTCACTGATGCAAATGGCGCGTACGACGGTTGCGGTGAATAAACTGCACGCGAACGGAATCCCGTACATCGTATTATTGACAGACCCGACGTTTGGCGGTGTTACGGCATCGTTCGCAATGCTGGGGGATATTCATATCGCGGAAAAGGGCGCACGCATTGGATTTGCCGGTCGCCGCGTAATTGAACAAAATATACGTGAAAAATTGCCGGCGGATTTCCAGACGGCAGAATACCTGTACACACACGGTATGGTCGATATGGTCGTGCCCCGTGCAGAATTAAAGGCGCATTTGGAAAAAATCCTGGCCGTGCTGACTAAACAGCCGCACCCCGCCAAGAATATAAACATTGCGACCCCCGCGGCGGATAATAAAAAGGTTCGCGGTATGGGCGAAAACGACGCCTATGACAAGGTTTTATTGGCACGCAATGAAAACCGTCCGCACTTTTTGGATTACATAAACGGCATAGTGGACGATTGGACATACCTGGCGGGTGATCGTCTGTTTGGCGAAGACCCGGCGATGTGTGGCGGTATTGGATATTGGCGTGGCGACATACCAGCCGTCATAATCGGCCAGGAAAAGGGTCGTACCATCGAAACTCGTCAATTCCACCGCTTTGGTATGCCAAACCCCGAAGGTTATCGTAAATCCCAGCGTTTAATGCGCCTGGCGGAAAAGTTCCAGTTGCCGGTTATAACGTTGTTTGATACGGCGGGTGCGTTCGCGGGCAGTGCCGCCGAAGAACGCGGTCAGTCCCAGGCCGTTGCATCATCAATCGCGACGGGATTGTCGATTAAAACGCCATACGTTGCCGTCAACGTGGGCGAGGGCGGCAGTGGCGGTGCCATTGCCATTGGTACTGGGGATCGCGTTTTAATGTTGGAAAACACGATTTATTCGGTGATTGCCCCCGAATCCTGTGCCAGTATTCTGTGGAAGGATAACAAGTTCAAGGCCACTGCGGCCGCGGCAATGAAATTGACCGCGCGTGATATGGCGGATTTGAACGTTATCGACCAGATAGTGGACGAACCGGCGGGCGGCGCACACACCGATTGGCAAACAACAATGGAATTGTTGTCAACGGCGGTCGCCGACCAGATTATTGATTTACAGAAAATCCCGGTTGATGAATTGCCGGCACGTCGTGCGGAAAAGTTCCTGGCGATGACGCGTGATGTTGAATTATGCGCGCCCGACAACGACGCCGACGATAAATAAAAAACGCCCGATTGGGCGTTTTTTTGTTCCACTCCACCGTATGCCAAAGGAGAGAGAATTTTTCCCAATCACACGGAATACGGAACAAAAATCGACCACACTAAAAAGGTGGTCGGGGTGCTAGAAAAATCATCCAAAACAAATGACCTGTTGGTATTCCGGTTTCCCGTGTTCTATTCCCAACACACCCCGACATTTCCGGGGATATAACGATGCAGGTGCACCATTATATCGGATAACAATGCATCGCTGCATCGGTTTTGGACAGGGTTTTCTAGGCCCCGTGAATCCATATCCCTATGGATTCGATGTGAATTATATCATCACATTATCAAAAAGCAAAGGAGAATATGTTCCTATGGCACGGGTTCAGTTATGCGGTTTTATTTTTGTTCCGGTGGTGGTTATTTCTGACTTGCATTTAATTTTGGGTTTCTGTATAATAACCCACGCAACCACGCGGAGCGTTGGCAGAGTGGTAATGCAGCAGATTGCTAATCTGTGACCGTGTTTTAGCGGTCCATAGGTTCGAGTCCTATACGCTCCGCCAGGATTGTGTTTTATTACAATGACAATCAGATTTATTGATTTTTACTGTTGTTGTCGCTGAATTGTCGTTTGGGCAAACGTTTTCGTTTGCAATAGTTTTTCCATTTAACTATCATTTTTATATCAATCATCAAAGGATACGCATATGAATATCAGATTATTTAATACTATGAGTCGCAGAATCGAAGATTTCAAACCGCTGACCCCGGGTAAAATGGGCTTCTATTCGTGCGGACCGACTGTTTATCATTATGCGCATATCGGTAATCTGCGTACAATGATTCATAATGATATATTAAAGCGTATGTTTATCGAAAACGGGTATGATGTGCATCACGTTATGAACATTACTGACGTCGGACATTTGACCAGTGACGATGCCGACAGTGGCGATGATAAAATGGAGCGCGGCGCCGCACGTGAAAATAAAAATGTTTGGGATATCGCAAAATTTTACACGGATGAATTTTTGCGTGACTATGACGATTTGAACATAATCCGTCCGACTGATATGCCGCGCGCAACGGACTATATCGCCGAACAAATCGATTTGGTAAAAAAACTGGAAGAATTGGGTTACACATACGAAATTCCTGGCGACGGTATTTATTATGACACCAGTAAATTTGCCGCATACGGCCAGTTGACCGGTGGTTCAATGTCTGGCAATCGTGCGGGGGCGCGTGTGGAATTTAACGATGCCAAGCGTAATCCAACCGATTTTGCGTTGTGGAAATTTTCACCAACCGATCACAAGCGTCAAATGGAATGGGACAGTCCCTGGGGCGTTGGTTTTCCAGGGTGGCACGCGGAATGCAGCGCGATGAGTATGAAGTTATTGGGCAATCATTTTGATATTCACACTGGTGGCGAAGATCTGTCGCGTATTCATCATACAAATGAAATCGCGCAAAGCGAACCGATAACTGGCGCGCCGTGGGTGAATTATTGGGTACATTTCAGTTTCCTGGTTGACAAGTCCGGCGAAAAAATGAGCAAATCTACCGGTGAATTCTTGGGGCTGGACGCGGTGCGCAAACGTGGATATGATCCGATGGTGTATCGTTATTTCATATTGTTGGGACATTACCAAACTCAACTGCGTTTTTCGTGGGATGCGATGGATTCCGCCGCCGCCGGGTATAAAAACCTGGTTCGGCGCGTGGCAGAAATCCTGGCTGATACAGAACCTGGTGCAATGGATGAGCAAACATATAACCTGTGGCACGATAAAATCTTGGCACCGGCATCGGATAATATGAAAACGGCCGAAGCGCTGGTGCAAATTCAAAATATGCTGAAAGACAAGGATATAAACGCGTCCACTAAAATCGCATTGTTGGAATTTGTTGACAGATTATTGGGGTTGCAGTTTATTGAACGTGCGAAACATCTGAATGATGCAGAATCTGAAGCGGCACCGGCGGAAATCGTAGATTTAGCCAACGCACGTGCTGCGGCCAAGGCCGCCAAAGATTGGGCGCGCGCCGATGAAATCAGGGCACAAATTGACGCGGCCGGTTGGACTGTTGTCGATACGCGTGATGGCACGAAAATCGTTAAAAAAGTTTAATGTGCCGTAAAAATAAACTATTACACCCGGGAATTTTATCCCGGGGGTGTAAATTTGTGTAAAAAAGGCTTGAATTTAGGGGCATTTTAGTGTATATTGCACCCCAGCAACAAGAGGAACGTTCTATGAATTACCCATATATGCCAAAGTCCACAGCGTTGTGGTTGATTGAAAACACGTCATTGACGTTTGAACAAATCGCTGATTTTTGCGGTCTGCACGAATTAGAGGTTAAAAATATCGCCGATGCCGAAACCACCAAGGTTCAGGGATTAAATCCAATCTTGAACGGCCAGTTGACGCGTGAAGACATTGAACGGTGCGAAGCGGATCCGTCGGCACGACTGAACCTGCGCGAAGAAATTGTGTTGGCGCAAAAGGCCCAGAATAAAAAGGGCGTCGGATACACACCGAAACTGCATCGCCAGAACCGTCTGGGGGGCATTTTATGGATTTTGAAAAACTATCCGGAATTGTCGGACGGTCAGGTTGCGCGCCTGATGCGCAGCACAAATCCGACGGTTGCATCTGTCCGCAACAAAACGCACAAATCGTATTCAATTATTCAAATCCAAAGCCCGATTGTTTTGGGGCTGGTGTCGGAATCCGCGTTGCACGACGCTGTTGCCAAGGCAAGAAAACAAAACAATAAATAAAAACACACACATACACACGGGAAGGGTTTGTTTATGGCTAAAAAACTGGACGAGGCAACCAAGTTACTGATTGATTCATTACCGGAAAATCTGCAGAAACTGGCCACCAGTGCGGTGGATGTTGGGTATCTGTCGAAAATTGATTTTGACGATGCGACCGATGCGGACGAAGTGCCCAACGATGAAAAAGAAGAAGTATTGGATTTCTTTCAACAGGATTTAGGTCTGGAAATTCTGGAAACGGACAATTATGCCCAGAATATGGACAAATACTACGACGATGATTCTGACGAGCCGTTGGACAAAACCCGCAACTTGCTGAATGCCGATGCCGAACAGGTTGACGTCAACGATGATGATTATGAACATTATGCAAAGCAGTTGGAACGCAGCCAGACTGGTAACCTGGTGTTGGGTGTTCAGGATTCTGTTCAGTCGTATTTGAAACAAATCGGCACGGTACAGTTGCTGACCGCCGCCGGTGAAGTTGCCATCGCTCAACGTATCGAGGCCGCATCCCGTTTGATGGTCTATGGCCTGTGTGAAAGTCCGATGACTATCCAAGCAATGTTGGATTGGTATCAACAATTATTAAACGAAGATATTCGTTTGCGCTATATTGTAAATCTGGAAGTGATGTATTCCAGCGACGCTGAACAAAAATCATTGGCGGCACTGTCTGAAACATTGAAATCCAAGGGTGTCGAGCACGTCGATGAACTAGACGATGATGATTTGGACGATTTGGAAGAATCCGCTATGTCCGATGACGAAGACGACGATGAAGATGATGACACGGACGATGACGGCATCAAAAAAGAAGATACGCCGCGCGGCACATCTGGTGTTCCAATTCCTGTTATGGAAGAAGCGTTGATGCCAATGGTTATGGAACTGTTCGGCAAGATAAAGCGCGTGTTCAACAATATGCAAAAACTGCAGGCAAAACGTCTGGAAAATTTGGAAACATCGTCAAAACCGGACGAAGCACTGGAAAAGAAATATACAAAAATGCGTCTGGAATTGTTCGAACACGTCAGCAAAATCCGTCTGAATGACGACCGCATTGCGGAAATTCTGGACCAGTTGACCAAGCGTGACCAGTTGCTGATGGGACTGGAAGGTAAATTGTTGCGTCTGGCGATGGCAAATAAAATCAAGCGCGAAGATTTTCTGGCCGAATACACTGGCAACGAAATCAATCGCAACTGGGTCAAAAAACTGATGCGCAGTAAAAATCCGACCTGGGCGAACTTTGCCAAGAAACACGAAAAAGATATTTTGAAAATTCAGGAAGACATCACTGCAATCGCCGTTGAAACGGGTCAACCGACCGCCGAATACAAAAAGGTTGTTGAATTGGTTCGCCGCGGCCAGGCCGAAGCCGCCCGCGCCAAACGCGAAATGATAGAGGCCAACCTGCGTCTGGTGATAAAGTTTGCGAAAAAATCCAGCAACCGTGGATTGGGACTGGACTTTTCTGATTTGGTTCAAGACGGCAACATTGGTCTGATGAAGGCGGTTGATAAATTCGACTATCGTTTGGGGAATAAATTTTCAACCTATGCCACCAACTGGATTCAGCAGGGTATTTCGCGCAGTATCGCCGACCAGGCCCGCACAATCCGTATCCCGGTGCATATGATTGACAATATACACAAAATTCAGCGTGCCACGCGCCAGTTTATGCATAAATATGGTCGCCAGCCCACACCCGAAGAATTGTCAAAAATTATCTATCTGCCGGTGGATAAGATTCACAAGGCGTTAAAGGTGAACCTGAAACCAATTTCATTAGAGGCACCCGTCGGCACCGAAGATGACAGCAGTCGTATTGAAATCATTGCGGATGAAACAGCGAAAAATCCATTTGTTTCGGCGGCGCAAAAGAATCTGCGTAAAATTGTCACCCAGATTCTGTCTGAATTGGATCCCAAGGAAGAAACCGTTCTGCGCCAGCGTTTCGGGATGAGCACGAATAAAACCAGCACCCTGGAAGAAGTTGGTGAATACATCGGGGTCACCCGTGAACGTATCCGCCAAATTGAGCAAAAGGCGCTGAATAAGCTGAAGCATCCGACACGTGCACGTAAATTGCGCAGCTTTCTGGAGGATTAAATACAATCACCAATCCCGCCACGGCGGGATTTTCATTTTTACAAATACAAATGGGGGAATTTATGAACAATGGATATATGATTGCAGTCGAGGGTACTGACAAGGCCGGCAAACACACCCAGGTTATGAATATAGTGAATTATTTGCAGTCGCGTGGAATCGCGGCGGAAACGTTGGATTTTCCACAGTACAACGCGTTTTTTGGACGACTGGTGCGCGATTATTTGAACGGGAAATTTGGTTCTACACGCGATTTGCCCGCCGAATATACAATGTTGCCGTATGCACTGGACAGATTGCAACACCAACCGAAAATTGCCGGGTGGTTGCGTGACGGCAAATGGGTTGTGCTGGATAGATACACATACAGTAATTCTTTTTCGGTTGCGAAATATCCGCGCGACCAGTGGGCGCAAAAAATCCAATTTATGGAAGATTTAGAATTTAATCAAATGGGTATAATTCGTCCAGACCATAATATATATTTGTACCTGGATCCGCGTATATCTTACAATATGCGCAATACCGGCCTAAAGCAGTATCAAAACGGTCGCCCAGACATTCACGAAAGTGACTTTCAGTTACTGTACGATGTATCAAATGTATATAAACAAATAGCCGCCGCCAACCCCAAAACCTGGACCGTGGTTGACGAAATGCGCGCCGATGGCACCCGTATGGGGATAGACGAAGTATTTTCACACCTGCGCCCGGTGATAGACAATTTAATCCGCACGGGGATTTATACCCGTAACAGATAATCTGTATAATAATATGTATAATAATACAAATGGTATGGAAGTATTGACGCTATATCCCGATATATCAAATTTGGAACGTGAATACAATGCGGCGGTTGCGCGGGAGCAATCATTGGCGAACCGTATGCTGGGTGCGGCGACGTGGGCGGCGCAGCGCGCGGATACGCAATCACAATTAAAGACGGGCGGCATTGTCGGTGGGGTTGGCGTTGTTGGTGGTGCGGTTGGGAATATTATTGAAAATACAACATATAATGGACAGTCAAACACGGACGTAAAACAGTCGCGTTGATTTTCATATTATTTCTATAAAAATACCCCCCCAACGGGGGTGTTTTATAAATGGCCCTTTAATGCAATATAAATCTGACCCAGGTCGGTTTTTGCCAATGTACCGGCCAACTTATCGGTGCCGTCCGCATTGCGTGCCGCGGTCAGTATTTTATCAAAACCGCGCACAAACTGGGTTGCTTGGGAACGAAACGCTGCATTGTTTTTCAGCATTTCACGAACCTGTTTCTTGTCGGCCGCGGTCATAATTTTTGCAAACCATTTGGAAAACACTGTTGTGTCGCCGCCGTGATATTTTTTCCATATGACATCTGGAATTTCAACCCCAGCCGCACGCGTCAAATCTAATGTCTGTTCGTGCAGTTTTTCAAACATACGTTCGCTTTGTTTCAAGAAATCCTGGGTGTTGACGCGGCCATATGCCGGTGTGCCAGTCGGTGTCGTATTGATTGCATCCATAGGGGCGGTGGCACGCGCAACCATCATTTGTTTGTTTAATGTCTGCATAGTATTTACGGCCTTGGTATAATCAGACATTAAATCAATCATTTGTTGGCGTGACTGGCCGGCCAAATCTTCCAATTTTACGGCCGATTCCGAAATAGCGGTTGTGGAATCAGACACCGTCTGGCGCATTAGACCGATTTTTTCGTTCAGGTTTTCCACAATCTTTTGCAGATTATCCCCGGTCGCCACGGAATCACGCGCCAAATCGGGCAGAGCCGAATAATACTTTTCTATCAATTCGGACAGGGGTTGTAACTGTGCCGTCGTTTCGGCCGACATTTTTATCAGGTTTTCTGATTGGCCAGATAATTGCGTGTGCGCCGTGTTCATTTCTATCAACGTTTCGCGCACGCCGGTCGCCATTGCGCGCACAGATTCAGAAAACGCGCCAGCCGCTGTCTTGGTGTTTTCCAATGTGGAATTTGCAACCCCGGAAACAGTTTTTAATTCGCCAACAATATCATTGGTGAAGCCGGTGATGTCTTTGTTAAAGTGATTGCACAGTTCGGTCAGTTCCTTGGAAATATTACGCACGGCGGATTCGGTCGAAGTGGCTGACTGCATCAGTGTTTCAACCGCGTCGGTCAGTTTTCGTACCTGGGATTCTATGGACGTTTCAGACAATCGTACTTGGCCGGCGACAACGTTTGCGGTATTTGTCAGGGTATTCACCTGGCTGGTCAGTTGTTTTTTTGCCTGTTTGCCAAATGTGTCCAGTTTTAACAGGTGGCCGTCCAGCAACTTATTATTATTTTCCATAATTTCGGCGTAATCGGTTGCAGATGTTTTGACGTTATCAAATCCGGTTGCGGTTGTTGCCGCCAAATCAGTTAAATTCTGGCGCATAGTATCGTATTCTGCGTTCAGATTTTTCATCTGTTCGGTATTGGAATCAAATTCGGATTTTAACTGTTGGCTTAAAGTATCGCCAGCGGCCAGCCATTTATCTATATTGGATTGAATACGCGCCACACGTTCGTCGGTGTTCGCGGTTGTTGCATCTATTTTGCCCAACAGGTCATTTACACTGGCGCTGAATCTGTCGGTGGAATGTTCCACATCTTGCCAATCGTTTGATTCAACAATTCCGCGCAAATCTGAAACCGTGTTTTCCAGACGCTGGGCCATAATGGCGATTTTCTTTGTTGCGTCGTCCGTTGTTGCGGTCAGACGAGAATTCTGATCGTCCAAATTGTTTTTTAATTCGGTTGCCGCCGTAATTTGTGCGTTCAGTTCATCACGTATATTTTGAAAATTAGATTCCATTTTTATCATTTCATCGGCCAGTATGGCGTTTAGCACGCGCACGGCGTCCTGGACACGGGCACGTTCCGGGCGCATCATTATATCCAGCAGCGATTTCATAACCTTTTGGGATCGTCTGGAAACAAAAAATAACACTATCAACGATATAAACAGCAGTCCGGCCAATACACCGCCCGCAATCAAATAAACTTGTCCGAAATCCATAAAATCCCCCCGTGGTTTGTTTTGGAAATATGCGGCGCGCACCGCGCCAGATATATCCTTGCAGTTCTATGAAATATATACTAAAATCCCATAAATAAAGCAAGGGCATAATGGCTAAAAAATTCACTCTTTCACCGGCCCAGGATACCGCCGCAAATCCCGCGGAAAACGTCTGGGTTCAGGCAAACGCCGGCACTGGCAAAACCAGTGTTCTGGTACAACGGTTGCTGCGTATATTGTTCCGCAGTGATAATATAGACGACAGTGGCATTTTATGTCTGACATATACCAAGGCGGCGGCCGGTGAAATGCGCAACAGAATCCTGCGCGAATTGCAGAAATGGGCAATGGCGACGGATGCGGAGCTGCGCGACTTATTGGATGGTGTTGCACAAAATAAGCCGGCAACGGACGATGATATTGCACACGCCCGAACCGTGTTTTTTAAGTATATCGATAACCCAGATTTGCTAAAAATAAAAACTATTCACGGATTTTGTGAAGAAATACTGCATCGTTTCCCGATTGAGGCAGGAATATCTCCGGCCTGGACACTGGTGTCTGACGATACGCAACGTACATTGTTACAGGACGCATTTTCACACCTGGTAAATTCATCAAATGATGCACGTGTCAATGATGCTTTTACATATCTAGTTGGTCGAACTGATGAATCGCGCGTAGGCGACCTGATGGCGATTTTAAGTGAACGGTACAAGGACTTTTTTCAATTAAATAACGTTGATAACTATCGAAAATATTTTATTGATACGACTAAAGAATTTTTACAATTAGACAAACCGGTTCAAACACAAATTTCGACCACAGAATTACAAAAAATCATTGATGCAACAACAGAAGATATAAAAACATCAAAAAAGCCGGCAGAATATTTACTAAACATTATCAATTTAACAAAACAATATATTGATACGACGATAGATTTTGAAAAATACAAAACTGCATATTTAACCGATAAAGATATGCCAAAAGCATTGGTGGCAAAAAAAAGTTATTTAGTTGAAGAACAGGCGCGTGTCTATGCCGTAAATCAATATAATTTGGCCCGGCGAATATTTGATGATACTATGGCCGTTTTTGATTTATCGGCGGCGTTTGCAAAAATATATGCCGACATAAAATCAAAACGCAATCTGTTGGACTTTGAAGATTTGATTTTGTACACCCGCAAATTGTTTTCTTCGCCCGATGTTATGGGGTGGGTTTTATCGCAGTTAAATATTCGTCTGACGCATATTCTTGTGGATGAAGCCCAGGATACCAGTCCTGCCCAATGGGATATTTTAAGATTGTTGTCAGGCGATTTCTTTACCGATGGTGACACTGATAAAAATCCGCACTCGCTGTTTATTGTTGGCGACACCAAACAATCGATTTACGGTTTTCAGGGCGCCGATCCACGTGCGTTTGACGCCAGTCGCGATGAAATAAAGCGTCAAATAGAACAAAATATGCGCACAATTCAGGAAATTCCACTGGTGCAAAGTTTCCGTTCTATGCCGCAAATATTGTATGCGGTTGATGCGTTTTTTAACGACGATATCGTGCGTGAAAAGACAGGTTTTGTAAATAATTCCCATAAATGGGTAAAATCGGACGACGGCGCATTTGTTGAACTGCATAAATTGGTTGATTGTAACGCAGACGACGATGTCGATATGCTGTCGTACATTGAAAATATTGCCGCTAAAATCCAAGATGTTCTGAACGAAGGAAACTTTGCGCCCGGTGACATAATGATTTTGGTTCAAAACCGTGAACCGATGGGACCGCTGTTGGTGCGCGAATTAAAGCGGCGCAATATTCCAGTCGCGGGCAGTGACAGAATAACACTGCCAGATTTTCCGGCGATACGCGACCTGTTAAATCTGGTCAGATTCTGTATAAATACGGGCGATGATTATAGTTTGTGTTGTGTATTAAAAAGTCCGATTTTCAGATTGACTGAACGCGATATTTTTAATGTTTGTAAAATTAAAAATGATGCGAACAAATCGCTAAAGTCGCAATCTGGCGAATATGTTCCGGTAACGGTTTTTAATGTTTTGCGTGATACGCACCCAAATATATATGAACGACTGGTACAGATGGTTGATTGGTCGAAAACGCTGGCACCATATTCGTTTTTTACGCGTGTGCTGAATACGAACAATACGCGTGAAAGTATGATTTCGGCACTGGGAAATCAAATTATCGATCCGTTGGAAGAATTTTTAACCATATGCCTGGCATATGAGCGTACGCAATGTGGCACGTTGTATCATTTTTTGAAATGGTTTATCACTGGTGGCAGTCAAATAAAGCGCGATATGGACAGCAGTGCTGGTGTTCGCATTGTCACTGTTCACGGCAGCAAGGGGCTGGAAGCGCCGGTCATATTCCTGATAGATACTGTTCGTACGCCAAAATCAGAAAAAATCTTTCCAATCACGCCGGAACTGCAATCGGCGCGACTGCGCGCGTCTGGCACGGCATATCCGACGCCGTGGATATGGTCGCCGCGCCGTGACACCAGTGAAGTTCGGGCGCGTGCCGAAGAGGGTTTGAACAAAACCAGGATTGCCGAATATTATCGATTGTTGTATGTTGCGATGACACGCGCTATAAAACGCCTGTATGTTTATGGATTTGCCCAGAAAAATCGACCGGCGTCCGAAATGTCGTGGCATACGCAACTGTGGCGTGTGCTATCGGCTGATGCGCACGCAGTTGTAACAGATGAAACCGTCAGGATAGAAAATGTCAAATAAATTACGGGATATTATCGACCAAATGGTGCGCCAGGATTACGCCACAGACGCCGGACGTAAAATGCACGCGCGTATGCAGCGAATTGTTATTGATGGCGACGCGTCACGCGGTGATATGGACATCCGTGCAAAGATATTAGAAAATCCAACGCTGGCGCAAATGTTTTTACCCGCATCCCGGACCGAGGTTCCCATTGCCGGCACCATAAACGGGCGTTTTATCAGTCGTCGCATAGACCGCCTGTTCACGGATGCCGAAAACAAACGCGTGTATGTCCTGGACTACAAGACGGACACGGATCGCGCCGCATTTCACGACAAATATGTTGAACAGATAAACGAATATAAAACACTGTTGCGCGACATATATCCGAATTATGAAATACGCGGTTATATATTATGGCTGCACGATTTTTCTGTTGAAGAAATCTGATTAAAAATCTTGAAATCTGGGTCGTGGTGCGACTATAATCCCGATATGCTGACACGTCTGTATATTTCAAATATTGTTCTGATTGAAAAGCTGAATCTAGAATTCGGAGCTGGGTTAAATATTCTGACCGGCGAAACCGGTGCGGGTAAAAGTATATTGTTGGACGCGCTGGCTTTGGCATTGGGTGCACGGTCGGATGCCGGACTGGTGCGGCACGGATGTGACAGCGCCACCGTTATTGCCGAATTTGATGATGTAGACCCCACAACGCGTTCCGTATTGGATGAAAACGGAATTGAATTTGACGGTTCGTTGATATTGCGGCGCACATTATCACCGGACGGCAAAAGTCGCGCGTGGGCAAACGATACACCGATATCTGTAAAGACATTAAAACTTATCGGCGACAACCTGGTTGAAATTCACGGACAATTTGCGAACCACGCATTACTAAATCCAGCAACACACCGCGAATCACTGGATGCATTTGCTGCAATAAACAATCCGAAATACAATGAGTTGTTGGCAACAGTTCGCACAAATTATAACGTGTATCACACGGCGGTTGAACATCTGCGCGAATTGGAGCAGATGCTGGAAAAATCGGCGACAGAACGTGAATTTCTGGAACACAATGTACGTGAATTGGAATCGTTAAACGTCCGTCCTGGTGAAGAAGACGAATTGGCCACCAAGCGTACCGCAATGATGAACGCGGAAAAGGACGCGGCAATTTTATCGGATGCCGTTGCGGCACTGAATCCACGTGGTGAATCACTGGATGCACAAATATTTTCGGTTGCACATATCTTGCAACGTATCAAGACGGAACCGAACCCGTATGCCGAACAAATAGATGCACTATATAATGCGGCGCAAATTGTGTCTGATGTCGCGGAAAAACTGGCGCCGGCAGATATAGATGTCGATAATCTGGACGCAATAGAAGAACGCCTGTTTGCAATTCGTGCAGCTGCGCGCAAACATCGCGTCAGTGCCGATGAATTGCCGGCAAAGTTGGAACAAATGTCCGCACAGTTGAATACGATTGAAAATTCTGATGCGGAATTGAAAAAAACACGTGCAATGGTTGATTCCGCACGTGCGGCGTTTAATACCGCGGCAAATGCGCTGACGACGGCACGCGACAGGGCGGCAACGAATTTGCGCGACCGCATATTGGCGGAATTGCCGGACTTAAAATTGGGCTCGGTTGATTTTATGGTTGAACGTACGCCAACAGCACCGTCCGCAAATGGTGTTGATGATGTTGTATTTATGATAAAAACAAATCCCGGTATGCCGTTTGCACCATTGCATCGGGCGGCGTCGGGTGGAGAATTGTCACGTTTGATGTTGGCGTTGCGTGTTGTTCTGGCTCAGACGGGCGGGGCGCATACATTTGTGTTTGATGAAATCGACACTGGTATCAGCGGCGCCACCGCCAGTGCCGTGGGACAACGCTTAAACCGCCTGGCACAATCGTCCCAGGCATTGGTTATAACGCATTCCGCCCAGGTGGCCGGATTTGCAGATAAACATTTCAAGATTTCTAAAAGCAGTGAAAACAACACCACAACGACCAGCGTTGCCGAAATCAACGGCGACGACCGCGTAAACGAAATTGCGCGCATAATCAGCGGTGCGGAAATAACACCAGAATCACTGGCAACCGCCCGCACATTAATGAAACACTAAACAACAATCCGCAAAATGCGGATTGTTGTTTTTTATTGCACATATTGACAGGGACCACTTAATACGAAAGTACCTGAATTATCCTTATATGTTCTGTATTGTTCTGGTATGCCGGCTGAAATAGGGCCGGCCTTGCAATTAGTAATATTTGTACTGGGGGCTTTTTCATTATCCGTCAGTAACACAAAGTTATTATGAGTCCACCCACACAACGGGGCATTGCCGTAAGTGTTTACTACATTATTATCACAGGGGCACTTTGTGCACGCGCCGGATGTTGATTGACTCATTAGTTGCCGGCTGCCATAAAATGATACATCACAAAAGCAATACAGGTTTTCACAAGTATAATTATATGTTCCATCACCATTATCAGTCATTCTATATGATTTACCATTTGTCTTATCTGCGACCGTAAGTTGATTAGCATCTGCACATTTACACTTGTTGATTATGTCTAATGCTGCATTGTTTGCACAACAATATGTATAGTCAGATTCAATGCCCATAGTTCTGCATTGCTGACTTGTAACCATTGTGCCGTACATAGTGTTGCCATATCGATTTTTGCACCACGTCGAGCATTGTGGCGCAACGACATAATCACTGCCGGTCAATGGACATTCGGCACCAAATCCAATATCGCTTATATAAACACCGGAATATACCGGTTTGGCATAAAGTGCCATTATTGCAATGATAATTGTTGATTTTTTCATTTTTGCGTCCCCTTTTTGCTAGCAAAACAAAACCGCCAAATCAGTGGCGGTCGGGGAGTTCAAAAAATCATAATCAAAGAAATGACCCCGCTGGCCTTTGGATAAAAATCCTGTTATATAACCAGCGGCTCCCCGACAAATAATCGGGGTATACAAAACACAAATGGCGCAACTGCGCCGCGTGTTTGTACAGCGGATTTATTTCAGTGTATTAAACACTGCTTTGATTATGGGCTTTTTGACGACCCCGAACCCAGTATCCACCCGGATTCAAAAATTAGTATATGTTATTGATTGATAAAAAGCAAGCGTATTAAATTTTTACCACACCGTCAGCAAATTCTATTGATGCGGGACGTGCGCCATCGGCGCGACTGATGATGTTGTTTTCGTCGTCGCGTACAATCGCATATCCACGGGATAAAACGTTTTTATAACTCAATGAATTTAACATTTGCCCCAAATGAGCAATCGACTGACCCAGTGTTGACATTTTGTTTTGCATTATGTTTGGGAACGCGGACAATGCATCCATACGCTGGCGTGCAGTTGCGATTTTGCCATTGATTATTATGTTCAGCGTCCGCGTTATATCATCCAGACGCTGCTGTTGTTCCATAACAACCTGTTTCGGGCTTTTAACAACAATCGATTCCACGCGTGCACGCGCGTTGGTCAGGCGTGTTGTGAAATTATTTGACAGTCGATGCCACAGGTTGTCCAGTTCCTGAATCAATGACAATTTGGTCGGCACCACCATTTCCGCCGCCCCGGTTGGTGTCGGCGCGCGGACATCGGCCGCAAAATCAATCAGCATCCAGTCCGGTTCGTGGCCAACCCCGGATATCAGTGGGATTTCACTGGCCGCAGCGGCACGAACAACGGTTTCTTCTGAAAAGGGCAACAAATCTTCCAATGCGCCGCCGCCACGCGCAACAATTATAACATCAACATTTTTTGCGCGGTTAAAGTATTCAATGCCGGCGGCAACCTCGGCCGCGGCGGTTGTGCCCTGGACAGTTGCAGGATACAAAACAACCGTTACTGGAAAACGTTCGCGCAAGCGGTTTTGAATATCCTGAAATGCGGCGCCGGTCGGGCTGGTAACGACGCCGATACGTTGGGGCAGACGTGGCAATGGCTTTTTACGTGCCTGGTCGAATAATCCCTCGGCGGCCAGTTTGCGTTTGCGTTCCTCTAACATTTTCAGTATTGCACCAACACCGGCCATTTCGATTTCTGATACTATGATTTGATAATTACTGCGTGCTGGATATGTTGTAAAGCGGCCGGTAATAATAACCTCTAGCCCATCTTCCAACTTGAACGGGACAGGGGTGCCGCGCCAAATAATAACAGAAATTGCCGCACCGGCGTCCTTTATCGTCATATACATATGTCCAGACGTGGCGCGTGTAATCTGTGACAATTCGCCACGCACCCGAATCCGCGGGAAAGCGGTTTCCACAACGTTTTTCAACAATGCGGATGCATCAGAAACACTGAATATAGTATCTGGCTGAACAAATGGTTGTGGCTTTTCAATCATAGTTTAACGTCTGTCTAATTCTTTTTTTATTTCCGCGATGAAGCGTTCTTTGTTTGGCGTTTTCATATCACGAACCCGCTTGTTTATCGGCGTACCTAATTCATACGGTACGCGCAGCGGTGCAAACTGGTCGCCAGTTGTATCAAACGGGATGTCAAAACGATTGTCGCGCAAGAATACAACCGGTGCGTATTCCCACGCCCCCAATTTTATTGCCGACGGCGTCCATATTTCGTCGCCGCCATACAAGTTATAAATGCATATAGTTGACAGGGCACAGAATCCCTTTGGATACGGGGTAAAGCCCATAAATTGCATATCGCCGACGTACCGGTCACGGAACAGGTGGTCTTTGAATTTTTGCCGCAACACGTATGATATATCATACAAAGTGTACTGCGCATCAAATTCTTGTAATGCGAAACGGTCTATTTCGCGTGCCTTAGCCAATACCCGTTGGGTTGCTGCATCATATTTTTTTATATAGTCGTTCATAATAATGAAATTATAGCATATTTGATGTCAAAAACAAGTATGTCATCTGCGCCCCAATGCCCGCAAAGAATTTTCAAACACAATCCGTTCCAGGTCTATGCCCAAATAGTTTGCAAACTTGTATGCACGACGAAACGCAAAGTCACTGCTGACATAGTGCCCAATTTTACTATATGGTATTTCAACATATTTTCCATTTGAATCGATGAACTGGTCAAACGTTAAATCCAATGGTTGGCCAGTGAACACGTTTTCCAGCCACACGTGGTTGCCGATATTATATTCGCCACTTGTTATCATTTTCAGGCACCATACTTCGGTTCCATCGTCCATACGAAATAGCTGGTTCCAAGTATAACTGGCAATGCCACAAAATCCGGCAGAAAAACGTTCTTGTTCAACACGCCGACGTTCGTATTTTTGTGACAGTACGCAATGGCGCAGGCACGGATTCTGAAATGCCACACGAAACGATTTCACCATACTGACCATATCATACGCGGGGCTAAATTCCGGTGGCAACTGCAAAGATTTTACTGTTTTTAACAGTTTTTGTGTGGCTGCGTCATAATCCGTCATATCTATATCCATATTATAATTCTGTCAGTGGCCAACGTGGACGTGGCGCAACCGGTTCGGTAACAACACGCCCCAGTTTGTAATTTTCTAATCCAGCCCAGGCAATCATTGCGCCATTATCCGTGCACAGGTTCATCGGCGGTGCAGCGAATACGACCCCACGTGCCGCAGCCAATTTTTCCATTGCGCTGCGAACAGCGCTGTTTTTCGCAACCCCGCCGGCAACGACCAGTGTTTTTGGTGCCGCATCAATCACGCGCGTATCATCAAACGCATTGTTCAATCGGTCTATTATACAATCGACAACGGCCGCCTGGAAAGATGCACAAAAATCATTTATAAACTCGTCGGAATAGGGCGGTTGAACGCGCGACAAAAATGTTCGCGCAGCGGTCTTGATTCCACTGAAAGAAAAATCACATCCCGGTTTGTCACATAACGGGCGCGGAAAATTAAACGCACGCGGATTACCAGATACAGCACGCTTATCCACAACTGGGCCACCTGGATAACCAAGGCCCAGCATTTTTGCAACCTTGTCAAACGCTTCGCCCGCGCTGTCGTCCAACGTCTGGCCAATCAGTTCATATTTTCCAACGCCACGAACCAATAAAATCTGACAGTGACCGCCAGATGCTAACATCAACAAATATGGAAAGTCCACGGATGTGGCACCATCCGCGCCATTTGCCGCCGCCGCGTGCAGACGCGGAACCAGTGCGTGACCTTCCAGATGATTTACGGCAACCAGTGGTTTGCCAGTTGTTTGCGCTATACCCGTTGCCGCCATCCAGCCAATCAACACACCGCCAATCAGTCCCGGCCCCGCGGTTGCAGCGATAACGTCGATATCGGAAATGGATTTTCCCGCCGCGTCCAATGTTTTACGAATAACGTCATCTATTGCCAATATATGTGCACGCGCCGCCAGTTCCGGCACCACACCGCCATATTTCTGGTGCTCTGGAATTTGCGAGTATATTATATGCGATAATATGTTACGATCGGAATCCACAATCGCGGCCGACGTTTCATCGCACGATGATTCTATGCCCAAACACAGTATCGGGCGCGTGGTTGCATCAGTGTGAACATCGCCACGCAACTTGCCCATATCCATACGAATTATTTTTTCTTCTGTCATTTTATTTCCACCAACATTATACCAATATCGTGTGTGCCATTAGCGCGGCGCATAGCATATTCATAAAAGTCCGTGTCCATAACACGTCCATATTCCTGGGACGCGTGCCGTAATACGCCGCCCGGTAGCAAGAATCCCATATGCCGAACCGCCAAATCCGTACCTATTTTATCACTGATTTGCGATTTGTCAGCAATAAACAGCACTATCAACGGTTGTGACGGATTCAATGTTCCCAGTTTGTCGTACGGAATATATTCCAACATAACGTTACGTGTCGGATATTCCGCATCAATGCCGTGAACCGTACGCAACCAGTTTTTACGGTCTATTGCAACATTTCGCGTGGCGACATCGCCATATTGTTTGGTCACAACGGAAACGCGATTGGCATTGTTTTCCAACCAGTCGGTTTCTATAAAATGATTTCTGGTCAGGAACCCGATTTTACCGTCTTTATACCGAATTTTATTCAGTGTTTCGACATCGCCCCTGGCCAGTGCCGTTTCAACAAACGTAGTGCAATCAAACGCATCGTTACGAATTAAAGGGTCGGCATCAGGTAATATTCCTTCGCCCAGCGGATCCGCAACATACGCCGCCCCCAAGTATTCGTGACCGATATCGGAATATTCCGCTGGCGCACAAGCAGTCAGTATTAAAATCAGCGCCAGCCATTTCATTTTAATTTTTAACTTTAATTGTTTTGATTTACCTGTATTCCGGTATAGCACAATGCAACCGCGTCACGTACCGCCATTTCGCCGGATTCTGGTAATGTTGCGATTTTATCAACACATTGAACCAGTAAATCCAGATTTTCTTCTGACGCCGCCAGAATTTGTGCGGCCGCGGTTCTGCGGTTCAAATCGGCGCCACGCCATTGTTTCAATGTGCCATTTTCCAAATCACTGGACCGCATTGCGAAAAAGAACACAACAACCGCAAAAATCAATACGGCAATGCCGATAAAAAACTTCAGGTATTTTTTCAAGAATTTCATATTATCCCCCCGATATAATTATTCACAACGCACCAACCATAAATCATAGTCCGCATTTTGCAGCGGATTGTCCCCAGGTTCGTTTGCACTCATCCAGCCACTAAAAATCTGGCCGGAATCTGATTTATTGATTTCTATGAACATAAAGAAATCTTCGGCATCAAACGGATCGGTCTGTTTGCACGAACGCACAACCATATTCAGTTTTTCATACTGCGCGTTTTGCCCGACGGGCAGGGTGACGGTTTGAACCTTGCCGGCGGCCTTGTTCATAATGCGGATTACAGCCGCATCACGGTCAATATACGCGTGTGCCGGTGCGATTCCCATAAAACCAGTAAATATGCAAAAAAATCCAATAAGAAACTGTTTTTTCATAATCGATATATTACCGTCGCACCGCAACAAAGTCAAATTATTAAATATTCAGACATCAAAAAATATTGACAAAACTATATTATGTGCAATACTTAAAATATGGTAAAAATAGGAACTGGCACGTATAACATTTTGCGGAAAGAACCAAATCCAGAAATGGCCGAAAAGGATTATCTGGAATGTCTGATTTTGGACAAACTGTTCAGCGACGCATATATCTGCGATAATTTTGTATTTGCAGGTGGCGCATCGTTGTCAAAGTCGTATCGTATGACCAACCGCATTGGTCAAGATATAGATTTAGTTTGTTCTGACTTTGACGATATTCCCGACAATCATTCGCGCAAGCAGCTAGATAAATTTCGCAAACGTTTCAAAGCGACCGTGTTTTCCGACCTGAAACAAAAAATAGGCGAGGTTATAAATAAAAACCAACAGTTTTTAATTATGACCGACGGGGATTGGCGCGGTTTGAAAAACACGGAACAGTTTATGACATCGCCGACACTGCATCTGATGTACAAATCGGAATTCAGCACGAATCTGGGGCATTTGTGTATTGAAATAATACCGCGCAAATACCCAGTGTCGTCTATTACGTACAGTGATATTATTCCATATTCTATTGGTCAATCAATCGGTGACATACCGACTGTACGTTATGAACAAACCTTTTGGGACAAAGTGTATGCACTGCATTCAAATTCGGTTGCTGCGCGCCCGCATTTTAACCAATTCTTTTCAAGGCATTATTATGATGTTGCGACCATCGCAAGCAGAATTGATTTGCCGGCAACGTGGGATATGCTGCTTGACATAGAACGTCACCAGGCAAAATATACGCTAAAGCATATCGCACCCCTGGAATCATTTAACGATGTGCACTTGTTACCCGACGCTGATACGCTGCATAAACTTGGGGTTGATTATGCTGCGGCTGACGACAGATTTTTGACTGCACGCGACGACTGGAATCAGATAGTGCATAAATTGGAAAAATTAAACAGAAAATTAAAAACACTGTAATACTAAATAAAGGAGAGTATTATGGCAACATATGTATTTTCAGACCCGCATTTTGATTCAGAACGCATTATCGTGAACGGCAAACGTCCGTTTAACAGCGTTGACGAAATGAATAAAACCATTATCACAAACTATAATATGATTGTGAAAAAGCAAGATGTTTGCTATTGGCTGGGCGACGTTATGTACGACGCATCAAAAGAAAAGGTATTCAAACTTTTAACCCGTATGCGCGGACGCAAGTACTTGATAATGGGAAATCACGATCGCAATCATTCGGAAAATTGGTGGCTGTCGTGCGGATTTGACAAAGTGTTTTCTCATCCGATTTACGATGCAAAAAATTATATTTTGTTATCGCACGAACCGTTGCCAGAATTTGGCAATGTACCGCCGATTGTGAACTATCACGGTCATATTCACATCCAAGATTACGATTTTCCAGATCACGCCCAGTGCATAAACGTATGCCTGGAACGCACTGGATATAAACCGGTTCCATTGGTAAATCCATATATTTTGAAACCGCGTGAATTTTCACGTTAAATGCAATAAAAAATCCCGCAATCGCGGGATTTTTTATACAGTAAAACATTATTTGTCCGCCTGTTTTTCTGCCTTTCCCGCAGATGCAGCCGACAAATCTTCGACGATACGCGCCTTTTTGCCGGACAATCCACGCAGGAAGAACAGTTTTGCACGACGAACCTTACCAGTGCGAACCTTTTCGATTTTTTCAATCGCCGGGCTGTACAGCGGGAATTTACGTTCCACACCGACACCGTATGATTCGCGACGAACGGTAAAAGATGCATTATTGCCGTCACCACCGTCACGGGCGATAACAACGCCTTCAAAAACCTGGATGCGGAACTTGTCGCCATCCTTGATTTTGACGTGTACTTTGACGGTATCACCGGACTTAAATGCCGGGATTTTTTTGTCGCCCTTTAACTTTTCAATCTGGGCCTGTTCGATTTTTTTAATAATGCTCATTTTTCATTTTCCTTCTATTAAATCCGGACGACGTTGTTTTGTTATTTCGTCCGATTGTTGTTTCCGCCACCGTTCTATATTGCCGTGGTGACCGGACAGCAGGACTTCTGGGACATTATGTCCACGCCATACCGACGGGCGGGTATATAACGGCCATTCCAACCCCCCGATTTCAAAACTTTCATTGGCCGTGGCATCCGCGCCACCGCCCAGCACATTATCCATCACGCGAACCACACTGTCAATAAAAACTTGTGCGGCAATTTCACCGCCCGACAGTATATAATCGCCAATGGATAATTCCATTATATCATATTCATCAATGATTCGCTGATCAATGCCTTCGTACCGACCACACAGCAGGGTGAATACTCCATTTGGTTGCCCGGCAAATTCACGAACCATTTTTTGTGTCAATCGTGGCCCGCGTGGTGAAAAATAAATTATTTTACCGCGATTTTTAACCGAATCCAGCGCGTCGCCCAACACGTCTGCACGCATAACCTGGCCAACGCCACCGCCAAATTGTTCGTCATCAACACTGCCATAGTTGTCGTGGGCAAAATCACGAATGTTTATTGCATCATACGACCAAATATCATTATTCAAAGCACGCCCGACAACCCCGCCACCCAACGTGCCAGGAAACATTTCCGGAAAAATGGTCAGTATGTTGAAATGCATTTTATAACACAGTTATTGTTTTGCTTTTTACATCAACCGTTGCGCCGACAAACGACACCATTTCGCCACTATCCAGTTCCAATATGTCGCCGCCGCCATAGTTTTGAATATCATCAACGACACCTATGACCAGTCCGTCACGTACAACACGCATACCGATTAAATCGGTCTGATAGTATTCACCATCGGCCAATTCCGGCAAATCGTCGCGATTTATAAACAATTCAACCCCGCGCAACAGTTCCGCGGCATTGCGGTCATTGACGCCATCTATTCTGGCAACAATCACCGACGATGTTGGGTTTAACGGACGTACAAAATGGAACGCACCGGCCGCCAATTTAGGACTATATACCGGCAGCGTTTTCATATCCGTTGGTGTCGCGGTATATGTTTGCACACGCACTTCGCCACGAATTCCCTGTGGCGCAACAATTTTTCCGACCAAGATTTTTTTGTTGTCCGTCATATTAAAATAATAACTGTATAATGCCCGGGTGTATCCCGGGCATTCGCAAAATTATTCAGCCACTGTTTCCGCAGGTGTGTCCGCTGGGGCGGATTCTTCAGCTGGCGCTTCAGCCGCGGCTTTGGCAGCTGCTTCAGCGGCGGCCTGTTCTTCGGCTATTTTTGCCAATTTATCCTGCTTGTCTTTAATTTTCTGCAGTGTTTTTTCAGATTGCTGATTCTTTTTTGTCTGGTTCGGAATAGTACGTGCTGCAACCAAACCGGCATTTGCCAAGAAACGATATACACGGTCGGATGGTTTGGCACCCTTGGCCAACCAGGCCTTGATTTCATCGACTTTCAAGATAACACGCTTTTCGTTGTCGCGTGCCAACATCGGGTCGTATTTACCGACGACTTCCAAAATATTGCCGGAATTACGCGCATTACGGGAATCCGTAACAACAACGTGATAGTATGGGCGCTTTTTAGCACCGAAACGGGCCAATC
Organism: Candidatus Enterousia intestinigallinarum; assembly: GCA_944407095.1. Classification (GTDB taxonomy): domain Bacteria; phylum Pseudomonadota; class Alphaproteobacteria; order Rs-D84; family Rs-D84; genus Enterousia; species Enterousia intestinigallinarum. Next base: position 133,505 of record OX097180.1, read on the forward strand.
TGATAACAGTTGCCATAATTTTGCTCCTTCATATTTATAAACTGTTTTATCCACAAAGAAAACCAACATCAAGGACGAATACTCGTCGGTTGATGGCCCACACGCATACCGCGTACTGGATTTACTATAATGGCAATCTTTGGGATTTGCGGAGTTATTATGTACAAAAAAATAAAAAAAGTCAAATTATTTGTTGTTTTTTATGATGATTTATAAATCACAATGTTATATACTAAATTTGCAAACGCACAAAATGTATAATTTAAGGAGAAACATATGAAAAAACTGTCACTGTTGGCACTGGTTGCCGTATCACTGGCGGCGTGCGGCGATAACAAACCGACACCGGCCGATTTTGCAACAATCGAAACAGAAATTCAGAACGTTGCCGCCCAGGGCGAAAACATTTCTATTGTTGCGTTGGGTCAGGCGGGGGATTATATCTTGCCGCTGCCGGCAACAGATGCATTGACTGCAATCGCGGCCAAGGATAAAACCGTAACATTTTTGTCGGTTGAAAACCCGGCCCAATATGTCGCAGAAGGTACCTGTCTGTTGAACATAATTCCGCAGAACACAATGGCTGCAATGAACACACCGGAAAATAAGTGCAATTTCCGCCTGTTCTGTGGCACGGCTGAAGATATGGGTGCAGAAGTTTACGCGGTAGAGGTTTGTTCTGAATAACATCAAATCCGCATTTTACACAATAAAAAATCCCCAAGTTTGGGGATTTTTTATTGTATTGTCAAACAACGGTATTTAATACCACCCGCGCAGTTTCATTGCTGTTGCCACACGCTTGATAGAGTGCATATATGCCGCTTCGCGCATTGATACGTTGTATTCTTCTTTGATTTTATAAATCGCATCAAAGGCGCTTTTCATTGCGACAATTTCTTTTTGTTCGACTTCGGCTTCTTCCCAATAATAGCCATAACGGTTTTGAACCCACTCAAAATAAGAAACCGTAACACCGCCGGCATTGGCCAGAATATCCGGAACAACGGTCACGCCATTGTTCAACAAAATTTCTTCACCTTCCAATGTGGTGGGGCCGTTTGCACCTTCGACAACCAATTTAGTTTTAATCAACGGTGCGGTATCTTTGTTTATCGTGTTTTCCATTGCACACGGCGACAGAACATCAACGTCCAATCCCCAGAACTGTTCAATGCTGATTTCTGTGGCACCCGGGAATCCCTTGATACTGCCTTTGTTTTCAGATTTGAACTGCATCAACGCATCAATATCCAAACCATTTTCGTTAAACAGCGTTGTGTTCCATTCGGCAATCGCAACAATGCGTGCACCCATATCGTGCGCACATTTGGCAGTAAAGCTGCCAACATTGCCAAAGCCCTGGATTGCTATGCGTGCACCGCGCATTTCCTTGTTTTGTTTTTTCAGTGCTTCGGACACAATAATTGCAATGCCCAGACCGGTTGCGGAATTGCGTCCCTTTGACCCGGCCAGTTCGACTGGTTTGCCGGTAAATGTACCAAAAGACGATTCGCCAGACAACTTGATATATTCATCTGTCATCCACGCCATAATCTGGCCATTTGTGTTGACGTCTGGGGCAGGCACATCGCGCTTTTCACCCAAAATCGGATAAATCGCATCAACGTATCCACGGCACAGACGTTCTAATTCACCGGCCGATAATTCTTTGGGGTCAACAATAATGCCACCTTTGCCACCACCATACGGAATGCCGGTCACGGAACATTTGAACGTCATCCATATTGATAACGCCGCGACTTCGTCCCGTGTAACAGCGGGATGAAAGCGAACGCCCCCCTTAGACGGGCCAACGGCAGTGTTATGCTGCGCACGGAAACCAGTAAAAACGCGAATAGAACCGTCGTCCATTTTTACCGGTATGGAAACTTCGACCATACGCTGCGGATATTTCAAAATTTCATAAACATCCGCTGGCATACCCAGTTTGTCACAAGCGACCTTGACACGTTGCTGAGCCGCGGTCAGCGGATTCATATTTTCATTTGCCATAACTAAAACTCCCTTTATTGTTTGTTTAACAGGCAAGGGTAAATGTAGGACTGAAAATAATAAAAAGCAACAGGAAAAGGCCAACTGCGTTTTATGCTGGACTTTTTATCGTAACGGGTATAGAATCCAGCCATAAAAACGCGGGCGTGGTATAATGGTAGCACGTCAGCTTCCCAAGCTGAAGACGAGGGTTCGATTCCCTTCGCCCGCACCACCCTTCGCCTCGGCGAGGCTTCGGGTGGCCGCGCCACACGTAAGACGAGCCGTTCAGGCAAAGGAGTGCCACACGAAGTCTTGACGAAGTGTGGCTGAATATAATATATATTCTAATATGTTTTATGTTTATCTTATACAATCTGAAAAATTTCCAAACCAAAGATATATTGGCTATTCCGCTAATTTGAAACAACGGTTGGTCGACCATAATGCCGGATATTCCAAACATACGGCAAAATTCAAACCCTGGAAATTAATAACCTATATCGCATTTTCAAATGAAATATCCGCAAAAAATTTTGAGACATATCTAAAAAGCGGTTCTGGCCAGGCGTTTGCCAACAAACGATTGTGGCAATAACAAACCGACCTTGTGTCGGTTTTTTATTTTGATTTTTGCGATAATTCGTATTCCAATTTTTCTAACTTTGATTGAATCGATCGCATTAGTTTTTTATTTGTATTACTGCGTGCCATTGTTTTACGCAACAGTTCTGCCTGGCGCGCAATCGCAAACGCGCCACACACTTTGGCGCGCGATTCCACCGACGACACCAATCCCAACAACTGCGCCCAATCCATTTCCTGGGTGCTTTCGGGGCTGCGAAAATTCTTTGACGCGTTTCTTTTTTCGTTCATTTTTTATTTTGCACTGGCAGATGTAGGAATTTGTAATTGTTGTTGTGGAAATATTAAATCCGGATTTGCAATGTTGTTGCGTTCTGCGATTATACTGAACAAAACACCGCGACGCAGAAAATTGCGTGCAATAATCCACAAGCAATCGCCACGACGTACTGTATAGTATGTATCATCATCACCAGTCATTTGCGGCATTGTAAAATGATGTTTAACCTCTGCAATGGCACGACCATCGCCATCGTGCAGGCGCACCGTCAAATCATATTCACGGCCTGGTTCCAACTGGCCAACGTCTGCCCCCAATCCAAAATGCTTATGATCAGAAACACGCGCGAATCCCAAATACTTGTCATCCAAAGACAATGACACACGCAACCGTGGCAAAGAATCACCAGTTACAACAATGCGTCCAGTATCCAGATAATCAATCTTTGATACGACCAAATCGCCATCAACCAACATTGTCGGCGCCTGCAGTAAAGTGCTGCCGTCATTGGTCATCAACAGCGATACGGAATTGGTATATCCACGTGGAGAAATATAAACAAAAACGTTTTCGTCAGATTCAACATCACCTTCGACGCCTATCAGTGAAATAGTATAGTTGCCTGCATCAAACGGTGTTGTCGGCGAATATACAAATTCGCCATTTTTATCGGTACGCGCGGTCGCAACGATATCGCCGTTTATCACAATAGACACACTTTTGTTCGGCATCCAGCGTCCCGCAACAACAACCGTTCCGGCGGGTTCTATTCTGACGATATCGAACATAGGCACCGTGTATTCAACAGTGGCATCGGCAACCTGTATTGTCGGTTCCGCAACAGGCGGCACAACAACAACTGTCGGATTGGGGCGATGAAAAAACGCAACCCAAACTGCAATCAGAACAACAATGACCGCACATAAAATCGGGAACCAGTATGACGCCAGTCCGCTACGGCGCTGCGGCTGAACAATTTCGGATGTTGCGACGGATTGTGTATCATTTTTAGGATTCGGACGCGCAAATATATTTAATGTCTTCAAAAAGCGTCGCGCAAAGTTACGGCGATTTTCCATCCAGTCGTTTTGCTGTGCAATAGCACTATCAATCAAATCATCTGTTGAACGCTTGGTTTTTCCCATATTTGTGTTGGCTTTGTTGTTTTTAGACATACCGATATTCTCCTGAAACAATAAGTGTAATTCGTTGGACAAATTATTGCAAAAATAATTTCTTTGTCAACTTATTTGTGCTATAATTTACTGGATAAAAATGGGGATATTATGAAAAAAATAGGCATTATGACAACCGGGGGCGATTGTTCCGGATTAAACACAGTTATTCAACGTCTGTACCGTGGCGCAACCCTGCGTGGATGGCGTGTTATCGGTATATTGGACGGCACGGACGGACTGTGCACAACACCGCCACGCGTTGTGGAATTTAACAACGAAACATTACCCATAGAAAATGCGCGTCTGGCGGGTAGTTTCCTGCACAATGGGCGTGCCGACGCATTAAATTTTGAAACCGCGGCAGAAAACGGGAAATTGGAACATTTTAACAAACAGTTACGTAAATCGTTGCTGGAATTAAAACTGGATGCATTGGTTCTGATTGGTGGCAATGGCAGTTTGTCGTTGGCGTGGTGTAATCGTGAAATCTATTCAGGGCTGCAGTTGGTATGTATTCCTAAAACCATAGATATGGACATACCGTTGACGGATAAGACAATCGGCTTTAATACTGCTGTTCAACAACTAACATCTTTTTGTGACCAGTTGATGTTGACGGCACGCAGTCATCACCGCTGGTTTGTAACCCAGACAATGGGGCGTGATTGTGGTCAACTGGCATTAAATGCTGGTATTGCAATCGGCGCAACGGCGATTTTAATTCCAGAAATAAAGTTTGATATAAATTCATTGATATCGCATATAAAAAATGCACCAACGGATTATGGCATTATCCTGGTATCCGAAGGAATATCATTACGCGGCCATTCGGGACGGCCGGCGGATATGATATCACGCAAACTGACGGCGGCGGGAATAGTGAACAGAACCGCATATCCGGAACATACCCAACGCGTTGGCGACACAACCGCAGCGGACAGAATATTGGCGACGCGTATGGCGGACTGTGCACTGCGTGCGATTGAAAACAATGAAACATATGTAATGACCGCAATCAATGATTGTAAATGTGAAACGGTCAGTTTGGCGGACTTCTTTGACGCTGGATACGTCAGTGCCGATCCAAATATTCCGGACGTCCAGACATCCGATGCATACGTGTCGCCGGACGACCCACTGTTAAACATCGCCACCGATATGGGTATATATATTGGCGAAATTAAATAAAAACGGGGCAAACGCCCCGTTTTTATTTTACTTTAATTTGCCGTGACAATGCTTGTATTTTAATCCAGAACCACAGGGGCAGGGTGCATTACGGCGCGCTTCACCAGCGTCATTTAAGCTGGCGTCGTGCTGGGCACGTTCCTTTTCCGTGGCAGCAACATCTTCACGTGTCAGTTCCATACGGCAAATATAGGATACGGACATAATCTTGAAATTATTTATTGTATTCTTAAACAATTCTAATGCCTCGCGCTTGTATTCATACAGCGGATTTTTCTGAGCATACCCGCGCAATCCGATTGCCGTCTGCAGATAATCCATCTGTTGCAGGTGACGCTTCCATACGGAATCCAACGCCCCCAGCATCATTTGACGCGATGCCATCTGCATCAATTCCGGGCCGTATTTTTCGGCCTGGTGACCATAGCGACGCATTGCCAAATTATACAGTGTTTCATAGGCACGACGTTCGGAAATTGTTTCATCCGTTTTCCATTTTTCAATATCCGTGATATCCAACGCGAATACACGCAGCATTGCATCGTGAATTCCCTGGGTATTCCAGTCCGCCGGATGCGATTTTTCCGGGATATTGTTTTCACAAATCATTTCAACAACGTCACCTATCATTTCACGCGCCAACGGTGACAAATCTTCTGTCACCATCAAATCATCACGTTGTTTATACACAACACCACGCTGTTCGTTCATAACGTCGTCGTATTTCAATAATTCTTTACGAGATTCAAAGTATCTGGCTTCGACACGTTTCTGGGCTTTTTCCAATGCCTTGGTTATCCAGGGATGTGTTATTGCTTCGCCCGGCTTCAGCCCCAGTGTTGTCAGCATACCCTGCAGACGCGCCGCACCGAATATGCGCATCAAATCATCGTCCAACGCCAAAAAGAATTTTGAATCACCGGGGTCGCCCTGGCGTCCGGCACGACCGCGTAACTGATTATCAATGCGGCGCGATTCGTGACGTTCCGTACCAATAACATACAGACCGCCCGCATCCAGAACCTGACGTTTGTTGGCCTCAATACGGTCATAAATTTCCTGTTTTTTAGTATCAAATTCTGGGTCGTCTGGTGACAATTCAGCAATCAATTCTTCGGCATTACCACCCAGTTTAATATCTGTTCCGCGCCCCGCCATATTTGTTGCGATTGTAACCGCACCGGGCGCGCCCGCCTGGGCAACAATTTTTGCTTCGGATTCGTGATGCTTGGCGTTCAAAACAGCCGGATTTATCCCCAGGCGCTTGCGCACAATGGCGGCCAGTTCTTCGGATTTTTCAATCGATACAGTTCCAACCAGAACGGGCTGTTTGCGCGACATACAATCTTCAATTTGCTTAATGATAGCATCATATTTTTCATCTTTGTTACGATAAATTTCATCGTGATGATCAATACGCGCCACGGGTCGATTTGTCGGAATAGATACAACACGCAGTTTATAAATTTCTTCGAATTCTGCGGCTTCTGTCATTGCGGTACCGGTCATACCAGATAATGTCGGATACAAACGGAACAGGTTCTGGTAAGAAATACTGGACACGGTTTGATTTTCCGGCTGAACCTTGACGTGTTCTTTGGCCTCAATCGCCTGGTGCAGACCTTTGCCAAATCGGCGACCAGTCATAACGCGGCCGGTAAATTCATCAACAATCAGAATTTCACCGTCACGCACGACATAGTTCACATTTTTCTGATACAAGTGGTGTGCCAGCAGCGATTGCTGAATATGCATAACCAGCGCCGCATTTTCAGACGCATACAAATTATCGCCCACCAACAGACCTGCATCTTTTAACAGGCGGGTTGCGGTGTCAACACCGGCCTCGGTCAACGTAACGTGACGGTCTTTTTCGTCTTTCTTATAATCATCGGGTCCCAGTTGTGCAACAACTGCATCAACTTTTTCATACAATTCGCTGGTATCTTCGGCTGGGCCGGAAATAATCAACGGAGTACGTGCTTCGTCAATCAGAATACTGTCAACTTCGTCAACAATGGCATAAAACAACGGGCGCAAGACCTGTTGCGCCTTGGAAAACTTCATATTATCGCGCAGATAGTCAAATCCCAATTCAGAATTTGTAACATATGTTATGTCGCACGCATATGCATTACGACGTTCATCATCGGTCATATCGTGCTGAATAATGCCAACTGTCATCCCCAAGAATCTGTAAACCTGACCCATCCATTCCGCGTCACGCGATGCCAAATAATCGTTCACGGTAATCAGGTGTGCGCCTTTGCCGTGCAACGCCTTCAAATACAGTGCCAAAGTTGCGACCAGAGTTTTACCTTCACCAGTTTTCATTTCAGCAATTTGACCGTTATTCAAAACCATACCACCAATCAACTGTACGTTAAAGTGGCGCAGGCCGATTGAACGCTTGGCCGCTTCACGTACGGCGGCAAAAGCATCGGGCAAAATATTTTTTTCTTTTTCGCCGTCCGCCAACCGCTTGCGCAAAACGTCAGTTTGCGCACGCAATTCTTCATCAGACATTGCGTGATATTTGGGTTCCAAATCATTGATAAGGGAAACAACCTTGTCATACGATTTTACAATTCTGTCGTTGGCCGATCCCAACAATTTTCCAATAACATTTTTTAACATACCAAAATCCTTGTCTTTTCCTTGAAAGGTATAGCAATTTTGCGCCTTGCGGTCAAGGTACTTTATGATATAATGCAATTAAAGAAACAAACAAGTACGAAATTAAAATTTTATCAAAAAACGGGGGGAATTTTATGCGTGAACAGACCGTACGCCGGCTGAATCCGGCAAATATAACCAGTGAAGTTTATATTGTTGCACCAACACAGATAGAATATATATCGCAAATTTTTGCGGACAATGTCGCCGACACACTGAATTTGCGTACATTTGCACAAAAAATCCGTCAAATTGCCGAACAGTCGTTACGAACCGCATTGTCCGCCGCCCGTCATCAGGGCGAAAAACGGTGATAGTAATTTGTGACTTGATACTCGTAACTCGTATTTACCATAAACACGACCGACACACCGAATATTGAATCACGAGTATCGATTTACTAGTAACCAGCAACAAAAAAAACGGGGCATTTGCCCCGTTTTTTGTTATTCCATACTGTCATCATATACAGAATAGGTTGTTCCACCAGAGTTCAACTTCAACGCACCTATACCACTGGCCCCCATATTTCCATAGAACGTTGTTCCATTGATACTTACGTTCAGGGACGGGGTAGTTTTCCGTTCACTGCGCAGATAAATCTTTTCACCGTTGACGTTCAACACACGTCCACAGTCACCGACTTCATCAGCACCGGCACCGGAACCTATCGTGGTCAACCCGTCATCACACGCATTGCGAACACCTGCGCTGCCCTGGGATACGGTGGATGCCGCCGCCCAATATCCGGCACCAACATCAGAACACGTTGTGTTGTTTGCCGTTGCGATATATGAACCACCACCACAAGAAATCTTACAATCACTTGCCGTATCGTGGTTTGCGGCCGCGGTGCCACTGATTGTATAATTGGTCAAACAGTTGCTGTACGAACTGATACTGCCCTGGGCGACACTGTGTGCACCGACGTACCAGTTACCAGCCGGCGTAGTACAACTTGTTGCGTTTGCCGTGGTAATTCTGGTACCCGCCGCACAACTGATTTTACAATCCGTTGATGCATCGTGGTCCGTACGCGTTGTTGTATTTGGCGTCGAATAATTCGTCAGGCACGCTTTGACCGTTTCGGTCGGTGTTGTTGAGCCCGCCGTCACACTGTGTGACGCAGTGTACCAACTGCCCGTTGGCGTTGTACACGCAGCATCTGCTGTTACCACACGGGTACCCGCCGCACAAGTAATACTGCAATCAGATTTTGCATCGTGATTCGACGCTGCGGTACCACTGGTTGAATACCCCGACGGACACGCCGTACACGCCGACATTCCAGTTGATGCCGCGTACGTATTGGCGGCGCAAACCGTACAACTGGTGGCGGTACTGTCATTTGAACCTTGGAAAGTACCAACCGCACACGCCGGACAGGTTATTCCGCTGACATACCGACCCGCATTTGCTGTTACCGTATTCACCGTTTGTGTACACGACGCATTATTAGTGCTGCAACCGGACTTGATTGTGCCGTCGCCAGTACCAGCGCTGTTTGCATATGCAACATAACTACACGCCGGATTAGAGCACGAATTACACGTCACCTCATAGCATCCAGTTGGCTTTGTACACGCGGTCTGGGAACCGCCCCACGGCCGTGATTTTGTATTACTGTAACATTTTGTTATACCACCTTCGTTATCGTCATCAGAATTAGGATATCCCGACGGACACGCGCTGCACGTTGTGCCGGCATCATAATATCCCGCATCAGCAGACACGGCAACAACCGGTTTGGTACAATTTGCGTTGTTGGTGCTGCATCCGGATTTAATTGTGCCGTCGCCAGTACCCGCACTGTTTGAATATGCAACATATGTACAAGCAGAACCTGAACACGTTCCCCATTCTGTCACAGCACTGCAGTTGTTTGGAACACTGCCGTTCACCTGGGAACCGGTCCACGCACGTGACTTGCTGTTACTGTAACAAGATGTAATAGCAGCAGCACCGGCATCTGAATTCGGATAACCAGACGGACAATCTGTTGGTGCAGCCGTGCCACCAGTACAGTAATTATCCGCCGTACATTGTGAACAGGTCTGACCATTTACATATGCACCGGCCTTGGCCTGGAACGCGGTCGATATGTTGGATGCGCCCCACGCGGTTGCACTGGTTGCCGTTTGCTTTAATTGACCCGCACTGCAGTATGAACTGACTGATGTTGCCGCACGTGTTTGATTGCACTGAGTATAAGAAGTCCACCCAGTACCCCCATTACGTGTCCAACCCGATGTTTGTGCTGGGCAACTGTTCTGCACACCACCGCTGCAATACGTTGCACCCGTGCATTGTGATTGGCCGGTACAGTTATTACCACTGGTGTTACATCCGGTTGTATAGTATCCGCTGGATACCGTTTTGCACGCTGACGCACCCGCCGCACTGTACTTTGTGCGCCCACTGCATGCCGAACAAGATGACGTAGAACCATATGTAATCGTATGCGCCGCTTTATATGTACCCGCCGCACAGGTTGCTTGTGTTGCACTGTTCGCAGTACCAACATAATGTCCTGCCTCAACATCCATTTTACACCCACTTTGCGCGGATGTCGCCGCACCATCACGATAACCGGACGGACACTGGCTGCGCGTACTGGTTGAACCATAATTTACTGTATGTGCCGCACGATAGTATCCGGTACCGACGGATGTACACGCCGCCTCTGCGGTTGCAACGTACGTACCGCCCGCACAACTGGTTTTGCAGCCGCTTTCGGATGATGCCGCAGCACCATCGCGGTAATTTGCAGGGCACTGGCTGCGTGTACTGGTTGAGCCGTAATTCACCGTATGCGCACCCTTGTAATACCCAGTTCCAACAGATGTACATGCTGCATTCGCAGTTGCGACATAAGTCCCGCCCGCACAACTGGTCTTACAAGCATTTATATTTGCTGCCCCTGTACCATCGCGATAATTAGCCGGACACTGTGTCTGGGCGCTGTTGCTGGACTTGTAATATCCAGACGATACGGTCTTACAGGACGTTTGGCCTGTCAAATTCTGATATTGTGTTGATCCCGAACACGCCGTACAAGACGCAGCACCAGATGAACTATATGTACCGGCACCACACGTTGAACACGAAGATGTAGAACCATACTTTACCGTATGTGCGGCCTTATACCGACCACCAGCACAGGTTGATTGTGTCGCACTGTTAGCAGTAGCAACATAATGCCCCGCATCAACATCCATTTCGCACCCATTTACATTGGCTGCACCAGCACCGTCACGATACCCGGATGGACACTGTGTTTGGGCGCTGTTACTGGACTTGTAATATCCAGACGATACGGTCTTACAGGACGTTTGGCCTGTCAAATTCTGATATTGTGTTGATCCCGAACACGCCGTACAAGACGCAGCACCAGATGAACTATATGTACCGGCACCACACGTTGAACACGAAGATGTAGAACCATACTTTACCGTATGTGCGGCCTTATACCGACCACCAGCACAGGTTGATTGTGTCGCACTGTTAGCAGTAGCAACATAATGCCCCGCATCAACATCCATTTCGCACCCATTTACATTGGCTGCACCAGCACCGTCACGATACCCGGATGGACACTGTGTTTGGGCGCTGTTACTGGACTTGTAATATCCAGACGATACGGTCTTACAGGACGTTTGGCCTGTCAAATTCTGATATTGTGTTGATCCCGAACACGCCGTACAAGACGCAGCACCAGATGAACTATATGTACCGGCACCACACGTTGAACACGAAGATGTAGAACCATACTTTACCGTATGTGCGGCCTTATACCGACCAGCGGCACAAGTTGACTGAGTTGAGCTGTTCGCTGTTGCAATATATTTACCCGCAGATACGCTTATTTGGCATTGCGACGCGGATGTTTTACCGGCTGTTGTATTTGCAGTATAACTGCCCGGACAACTGTTCTGAACACCACCGCTGCAATATGTTGCACCCGTGCATTGTGATTGATTGGTACAGTTATTGCCACTACTGTTGCATCCGGTTGTATAGTATCCGCTGGATACCGTTTTGCAAGACGACTGACCCGTCAAATTTTGATACTTTGTTCGCCCACTGCACGCACTGCACGATGCAGACGCCTGAGTGCCACTGCCGGCTTTATACGTACCGGCGGCACAAGCCGACCATACCGCATATACAGTATCATTTGCGTTAAATGTTATACTGGTTGAACCCGATGTCGCGGTGCTGGACGTTGACCATCCCTTGAACACATATCCCGCACGATAGAATGATGTCGTTGCGCCACTGGCCAAAGAACAAGATGTCCCCGGCGTACACTTCTTGGAACTTGGGGTTGTACCCAACCCACCATTCAAATTATATGTAATCGTAACCTCGTTCAGCTTTGGACACGCCGTTCCACCGGTACAGGTATAATCCGACCCCATAACCGAGCAGGGACGACACGCATTTCCGGCCCTTGCGGTTGTATTACACGTGGTTGACGATGACGATGATGTCATATAGTATCCAGACGCACAACTGGTGTACTTTTTATATGACGGACACGAATACCCCGCAGCCAGAGCATTCCCGGCAAAAATCAACATAAACAAACACGCTAAATAACGCAGAATTTTTGACATAGAAACTTCCTACTTCTACTTCTTTTTCTCTTTTATGTATCATTTTATGAAAAATGGGGTATGTGTTGCAAGCAAAAAATCCGTTGGAATCTTTATTTTCGTTGCAAACGGCAAAAAGCGTGGTACAATTCTGCCCGCAGATGAGCAGAGCATAGCTGATTCCGGTTTTCCCGGAATTGGAGGAAAGTCCGGACTGCGTGGGACAGCATACCGGCTAATGACCGGGCGGAGCAATCCGACGATTAGAGCAACAGTGACGAATCGATTAAAAATCGGGTGAAACGGGCAATCTCTATGCGCAGCAACCTCGAATAGGTCCCCGCTAAGCGTGTCCCAGGCGATGGGGACGGGTAGAGGGCTTGACATCTTGTGGTAACACATTATGCAGACTAATTATGCTCGCTACCCCGGGGTGGTTGGAAACGACTGGCCCGGGGCAGTACAGAATCCGGCTTATAGTTCATCTGCAAAATCCGCCCTGTGGCGGATTTTTTGTTACCTGTGCCAAGTAACCAACAACTAGCAACAAAAACGGGGCAAACGCCCCGTTTTTTATTTCTTTTCAGAAAAGTCCGCGTCACGCGTACCGTCATCGTTTGGCTTGTTATCATCGCCACCCGCTGACTGTGCCGCTTCTTGGGACGCTTTATAGACCGCTTCGCCCAGTTTCATTGACTTTTCGGTCAATGCATCTGTCTTGGCCTTCAGCGCTTCTGCCGTCGCATCGGATTTCGCCAATTCGTCGGCCAGTTCTTTTTTCGCGTCTTCAATCGCCTTCTTTTCATCGGCGCTGATTTTGTCGCCGTGTTCTTTCAACGCTTTTTCAACCGTGAATACCGCAGTTTCGGCGTTATTCTTGGCTTCGGCCAGTTCGCGTTTTTTCTTGTCCGCGTCGGCGTTGGCAGCGGCTTCATCAACCATACGCTTGATTTCTTCTTCGCTTAAACCACCGTCGGATTTAATGGAAATCGCCTGTTCTTTGCCGGTACCCTTGTCCTTGGCGGAAACGTGCACAATACCGTTTGCGTCGATATCAAATGATACCTCAATCTGCGGCATACCACGCGGGGCGGGGGCTATGCCTTCCAAATTAAACTGTCCCAACAGTTTATTATCCGCAGCCATATCGCGTTCACCCTGGAATACGCGAATTGTCACAGCTGACTGGTTGTCTTCGGCGGTACTGAACACCTGGGACTTCTTGGTCGGAATTGTGGTGTTACGGTCAATCAGACGTGTAAACACACCACCCAATGTTTCAATACCCAATGACAACGGTGTAACATCCAACAACAATACGTCTTTGACATCGCCCTTTAAGACGCCACCCTGAATCGCGGCACCCAGTGCGACAACTTCGTCCGGATTTACACCCTTGTGCGGTTCACGGCCAAAGAATTCTTTGACTGTTTCCTGAACCTTTGGCATACGGGTCTGACCACCAACCAAAATGACTTCGTTTATCTGACTCTTGTCCAGGCCGGCATCTTTCAACGCCTTGCGGCACGGTTCGATTGTCTTTTGAATCAAATCGTCCACCAGCGATTCCAACTTCGCACGTGTCAATGTTGTGTTAAAGTGTTTCGGGCCAGACGCATCCGCCGTCAAGAACGGCAGATTGATATCCGTTGATGTCTTGGACGACAGTTCGATTTTGGCTTTTTCAGCGGCTTCCTTCAAACGTTGCAGTGCCAACTTGTCGCCCGACAGGTCAATTCCTGTCTGGGATTTGAATTCATCAATCAAGTATTTCAATATACGTGCATCAAAGTCCGAACCACCCAATGCGGTATCACCGTTTGTGGATTTAACCTCAAACACGCCGTCAACAATTTCCAAAATGGAAATATCAAACGTGCCACCACCCAAATCGTACACGGCGATTGTACCGTTCTTGTTTTTATCCAAACCATACGCCAACGCGGCGGCCGTCGGTTCGTTCACAATACGCAGAACGTTCAGTCCCGCGATACGGCCAGCATCCTTGGTTGCCTGACGCTGGGAATCGTTAAAGTACGCAGGTACCGTAATAACCGCATCGGATACGGTTTCACCCAAATATGCTTCGGCATCTTTTTTCAACTTTGCCAAAATCATAGCGGAAATTTGTGACGGGGCATACTTTTTACCTTCTATTTCAACCCAGGCATCGCCATTGTCGCCAGCAACAATTTTGTACGGAACACGTGCGGTGATTTCCTTTACCGCCGGGCTGTCAAAACGCAATCCCATCAATCGCTTGATTTCATAAATAGTGTTTTCCGGGTTGGTTACCGCCTGGTTCTTGGCAGTAATACCGACCAACTGTTCGCCGCTGGACGTCATTGCGACAACAGACGGTGTTGTACGCTGACCTTCAGCATTTTCAATAATTTTCGGGTCGCTGCCATCCATAAATGCCATTGCGGAATTAGTCGTACCCAAGTCAATACCTAATACTTTTCCCATTTTTTACTCCTTGCAAACTGTTTTCTTTTTGCTGCTTTAGCATATAGTGAACACTAAATACGTTTTCAAGGCCACAGGAAAAAAATAATAATAAAAAAACCGCCCAAGCGGACGGTTTTTAATTTGCAATAACCGATATTATTTCTTGGCATCGGCGGCCGGTGCAGCAGCTGCAGCTGCGGCAGCTTTCGGTGCATCTGTTTCATCCGGCATTTTACCACCGATTGTCGCAAACGCCAATTCCGCCTGGTGCAGGCCCAGTTCAACGCCCGCCGGCAAAACCAAGTCGGTTCCGTGTACTGCATCACCAATGGTCAGGTTGGTCAAATCAATAGTGATTTTTTCCGGAATATCGTGAACCAATCCACGCAGCGCAACCTTACGAACCGCAAAGTTCAACACGCCGCCCAGTTTTAATCCCTTTGATACTTCGGCATTTACAACCTCGACCGGGACGCTGACGTTGACCGGCTTTTTAACATCGATACGCTTAAAGTCCGCGTGAACAACCCGGTCTGTTACTGGGTGATACTGAATATCCATCAGCATTGCGTCTTCGTGGCCGTTGGCGGTTTCAATTTCGAACAGTTTTGTACGCAAACTGGGTGTCTGCAACAGCATTTCAAAATCGCGGCCGTTCAGTTCAATCGCGACCGGCGCCTTTTTTTCGCCATAGATGACGGCGGGGATATTCTTGTTCTTGCGAATGCCACGTGCGGCCCCCTTGCCGACACGCCCGCGAATTTCTGCATTTAATTTAATAGCCATTTTTAAGTCCTTACGTTGTTTATTTTTTTGTTGTTACGTGACCTCCAAGGGTGCCACGCGGGCCATATTATTTACTAAAACAGTTGAAAAATCAAGGTTTTTATTCGCCGCCACGACGTAAAATTAAAAATCGTGCCCGACCGTATGTCTTATCACGTAAAATATCCCAACCATCGGGGGCGGATACGGCATTTACGGCTTCTTGTTCCCAAATCAGAATTGTCCCTGGGCGCACACGCCGCGTAACCGCGCGTACAAACGCCGCGCCAACGTCTGCCGCATCATACGGCGCATCAACAAAAATCAAATCGGCTGTGGCACCATATCGCTTTACCGCCATTGTTGCGTCAATCTGTTCGGTTGTTGCAGAATTATCTATGTCCAACGCAGCCAAGTTACGACGCACAGTTTTTATTGATTCTGGGGCGATATCCGTAAATATTACGCGTGCATTTGGATATCTGGACAGACATTCTATGCCAAACGCGCCACTGCCTGCAAAAGCGTCCCAAACCGTAAATTCGGCATCGGCATCAACCAATCCAGACGCTATAATATTAAACAGCGCCGCACGCGCCCGATTTTGCGTTGGTCGCGCACCACGCGGCAAATACAATTTACGCCCGTGGAAACGTCCTGAAATAATTTGCAATTTTGAATCCATACGCTAAAGTGTACATTATGAGATTTATGAAGCAAGCCATAAATTTGGCAATCCGTGCAAAATCACACGACGACGTGCCAATCGGCGCGGTTATTGTCCGCGACGGTCAAATAATCGCCCGTGGTGAAAACCGTGTCCAGAAATGTAAAAATCCAATTTTACACGCTGAAATTGTTGCGATAAATCGTGCGTGCAAAAAACTGGGGACAAAATTTTTAGATGATTGTGACATCTATGTTACATTGGAACCGTGCGCAATGTGTGCAACGGCGATTTCATTGGCACGAATACGCGGCGTATATTACGCAGCCACGGACGAAAAGGGCGGCGGCGTCACCCACAACGCAAAAATATATGAAACAGACCGGCACCTGTGGCGCCCAACTGTGACCCAAGTTCCAGAATATGCAGCCGAATCAGCAACACTGCTGCGCGAATTTTTCGCTGCACGACGCAAAAATAAAAACGGCGAATAGAATTCGCCGTTTTTTATATCAGTCAACCAAACTGTGCCCCGACATATCAGACGGCTGTGGTACCCCCAACAGTTTTAACATCGTCGGTGCAATGTCCGCCAATCCACCGTCACGTACCGTATGCGGCGTATTTGACACAACAATAAAGTTCACCGGATTTGTTGTATGCGCCGTCCAGGGCAGGTTGTTTTCATCATCCCACATTTTTTCGGCATTTCCGTGATCCGCGGTAATTAAAACAGTTCCACCCAATTCCAGCACCGCCGGCACCAATCGCGCCAACTGTGTATCCAGGAACTCCATCGCGCGTATTGCCGCGTCTTCTTTGCCAGTATGGCCAACCATATCGCCATTTGCATAGTTCAAAATAACGACATCAAATTGTGACAACTTCGTCAGCAAAGCGTCTGTGATTTCGCGCGCGGACATTTCCGGCTTCAAATCAAACGTTGCAACATCGGGTGACGGAATCAGAACTTTTTCACCACCGGCAAAATTTATATTACGTTCCGCGTCAAAGAAATACGTGACGTGGTTGTATTTTTCGGTTTCCGCGATACGCAACTGCGACTTGCCATTTGCCGCCAGAACATCGCCCAGTGTATTTTCAACCGCCACATCTGGCAACAGGGCGGGGCATAACTCGTTCAACCCTTCGCCATATTGGGAAAAGCACAACATCTTTGCACCGGTTTTCAAAATTGCGCGAACAATCTGGCGTGCGCGGTCACTGCGGTAATTACCGAACAAGAATCCGTCGTTTGCACTGATTGGCGCATCACCATCAATCACAGTTGGGCGGATAAATTCGTCAGTTTCGCCACGATTATATGCCGCACGCAGAGCTTCATCTATGCTCTGTGCACGATATTCGGATTCGGCGCACGCGATTGCGTCAAACGCCAACTGTGTGCGGTCAATATTCTGATTTCTGTCCATTGCATAGTACCGCCCAGACAGGGTTCCAAAAAACGCGCGCCCGTCCGCGAAATATGGCGCCAACGAATCTTTTATCATTGCAACATATTCGGGGGCGGACTGGGGCGGAGTATCACGACCGTCCGCAATAAAATGAATACACAACCGTAATCCGGCATCCAGAATCCGACGTGCAATAGTCATCATATCGTGAATGTCGGCGTGAACACGTCCGTCTGACATCAGTCCTGCCAAATGAACAATTCCGCCATCTTTACGCACGGATTCGATAAATGTGCGCAGCGGAATATTTTCGTCCCAGTTTTCCAACTGAAACCGGCGCAAGAACTGATTTACCACACGTCCTGATCCAATTGTGATGTGTCCGACTTCGGAATTTCCCATTGTTCCGTCGGGTAATCCGACCGCCGGTCCACTGGCATCCAGGTGTGAATGCGGATACTTACTCAACAATTCTTCGAAAAACGGCATATTAGCCATTGATACGGCGTTGTGCGGCCCACGTGGTGCAATACCGACCCCGTCCATAATACATAATACAAGCGGTTTTGTCATAATTTCCTTTCCCCTTACATTTTTACGGCAAAAATGTATCACAACAGTTTTTTGATTGCAAAAGAAAAAGAAAAATTGTATAAATTCATTGTGTGGGTATAGGAAGTATTTCATAATAAGAGAGAAAAAAAATGAGTGGAAAACCTTTTCAGCCAACAGCTGTTGACGAGCATATTGGTCAACGTGTACAACTGCGTCGTGTTATGATGGGGCTGTCACAAAAAGATTTGGCGAAAATATGTGGTGTAACATTTCAACAGATTCAGAAATACGAAAGTGCGGGCAACCGTATTTCCGCATCACGCCTGTTTGAACTAAGCACGGCGTTAGAAACCCCGATATCGTTCTTTTTTATCGGTCTGCCGGGGTATATGCCGGAACCGAACCGCAGTGGTCGCATACCCCAACGTGTATCAGAACAGAAATCCAATGACCCGCTGTCAAAAAATGAATCTTTGCAGTTGATAAATTTATATTGGAAACTGCCAAATGATGAACAACGCAAAACCATTATGGATATGTTACGGGCATTAAACGGCGTTGAATAGATATAATAAAAAATTATAAACACGCCCCGAATTTTCGGGGCGTGTTTATTATATTATTGACGTATCAAAGATGTTACTGTGTTTGATAACTGAATTGTTTGCGGTACGGAAACTGCCTGTTGCAAAGTGAATCCCGACGACCGTAATACAAACGGTGAAGTTGTGCTGACACCATTTTTTACACAATCTGAATATGCCTCTGCCTCGGCAATCATCCAGCATTGGTTATTCAACGGTGTTTCCTTTGATTGACCGGTACCATACTGCATTGTGGTCTTATCATATCCGGCCGCCGCAACACAGTAATTTGTTGACGGGGAATCTGCGTCAAATATATATCCAATATCACACTGAATACAAACACCACCGTCCGGTGACGCACCACCACGCAGATTTTCCGTACACGGTTGGCACGTTCTGTCCGCTGATGACGGGAAAGCATAACCCTTTTCACGACATTTGTATGTATAGCATCCCATATTGTCGTTAAATTCCAACATCATTGTTGCTTCATCAAATCCATTGCTGGGCCAGTTTGAACACGTCTGGGTCAGGGCACACGCCGCTTCGTCAATGGCGACACAATCATTACCCGCCGCATTGGCAGTATAACCATTTTTGCACAGCAATGTCGCTTCGCCCGCGGGCCAACCATCAATACCACCGCGTTTACTTTTCCACCCTTCGCGACGTGCACGAATAACATATGGTGTTGCCCAAACACCGTGTCCGCTGGCCAACCAGTCAGATACAGCCAAAATCATATCGTGTTCCTGACCTTTATTCACACCACAGCCCTGATATTCATTCCAATGAAACATTGGTATAGCATCTTCAAACTGCGGTTCACGCGCCATAGTTAAATTATTAAAATCATCGCGACGTATTAGTGTAGAATCACACCCAGTTGGGGCGGAATCCTGACAACCTTCGCCACCAAATCCCGGTTTGCACAGCCAATAACACGTTTGTGCCCCCTGTGCTGATTCCGCATACAATGTCCAGGCGTTGCCTTTTTTCTTTTTTTCGGCATAAATAGTCGTTGGACAGAACCGTGCGCCGTTTTCATTTACCTCGCGCGCGACCAACATTAAAATCCCCATATCATCGACCAACACACATTGCCCCGGGGAATTTGCATCAATACTATAATTTCCCTTACAGGTATCCTTGTATCGGCCGATTGTCGCATTCCCCAAATTAGAACCTTGGCAATAACTCATTATCGGGTTTTTCCAACTGCCTTTCAGATTGTTTATTTGAACACCACCACCGGCAATCGCAACACACGGAATTATTTGTGCAACCAATAATGATAAAAATATGTTTCGTATATTTCTCATTTTAATTACCCGTTTATTCCGCAACATAACATACGGAGTTTTCATAATATCCGCCCATCAGTTCTTCACACTGTGCACGATACCATTCATCGGTAAATGTGCATTCGTCACGCGACAAATCATATGATGCAACCGGTGTTTCCAATCCGTCATTATAATCCAGGCAACGCAACATTGTCGTATTTTCAACACAGCGCCCCCAATCGGTTACTTCATTACCACCATACACCTGTCTATAGAACCCAGACAGCAAAGTTCCATTGCCGCTGACACGACTGTCAACAACGTTAGTAACACTGTCATCGTCATCCATCCAGTACCCATCCAATTCTTCACAGGTTTCCATCAACTGGTAATCCAGTTCTTCCTGGATATCGTCTATTGCACGACTTATCTGGTCACTAACCTCTGTGATAAACGCCTCACCAGAACTGGTCGGATCCGCACAATTTTGCTCTGCAAAGTTCTGAATTGATTCTTCCAATTCATCCGGGCTCATATTACGGCAGTTCCACGGATAGCCCATTTCTCCATCATCCGGGGTGCACAAATCCGCCAGATAATTATCAATCGCGGTTTCGCAGCCCTCGGTAATACGAACGGTATCAACCGTATCAACAAACGCCAACAAAGCGGTTAAACCACACCGGTCTGCGGCAGCGGTACCGGTTAAACTGCTGCTGTTATTACCAGTACCAGCAACTAGTTTTCCATTACCATCAAACTGACATCCCGATGTATCACCATACAGGGAAGCACAGGCAATAACCTGATCCTGGCACATTGAACGTGCAGCATACGCACTGATTGCACCGGTATATTGCGATGTAGTATTGTCAAAATCCTGCAACGCGCCAGTTTGCGTATCATAACATTCGGCCATAGTGCTGACACAGGACATTTTGACTTCTTCTATTTTTTCATCCTGTGCCTGTGCGATTTCAATCAGGGCCTGGCGCTTAAATTCTTCCCATACAATGTCAGATATATCACGACAGGTATCTAATGCACTTTCTGCAAACATACGTTTGTCGTCCAAAAATGTATTAAATTCCGGATTTGAACTCAATACATCACCAGCGTTACTGGCATTTACCCCCGGCAGTAATATCATATTCGTCAATTCAAACAAGCGCGGTGAATAAATCGGCTCACCCGTACTTTGGTTGATATATGCCCCGGTATAGTCCAAACAACGTTGATAATTCGGACCACAGGCCGTATCCGCCTGAATAGCGGAACGAACATTTGCGATACATTCGTTCACGTCGGCGGAATTATGTGATTGATATTCTTCCAGACGGGCTTCACGCAGGTATTTTTCCGCCGTACGTACAGTTTGTTCCAATCCCTCTTTTTGAGAATTTATATTTTTCTCATACAGGTTGCAATCCTGTGTAATCATAATGCTGTACGCGCTGCGCGCCATTGTCAAAACGGCATTATTCTCGCAAGAATCTGCGATTAAATCCAGACATTGTTTGCTGGCCTCGTTATACAAATCCTGGCCGGTCAGGGTGGACAAATCAACCCCCGTTGACGTATCAAATATAGAACTGCCAGAATCGCCCCAAATATCACCCAAGTCAGATGTAAAATCAACCGTCAACAGCCCCAGCGAAGTCCCCGACGAACTGGATGACGAAGATGATGAACTGTTTCCAGACAACAAATCACTGATTTCCGACAACATATTTGCCGCGGCACTGGCGTCACGTTTGATTGCATTTTCCCCCTCGGTCGCGGTGTACATTGCGGTAACTTCTTCGGCCGTCAGATTGACCGCTGTCAGATTATTATCCTGGAACTGCGCCAACAGGTTTAATGCCTGGTCAATCGCGTTTTCC
Source organism: Candidatus Enterousia intestinigallinarum (assembly GCA_944407095.1). Taxonomy (GTDB): domain Bacteria; phylum Pseudomonadota; class Alphaproteobacteria; order Rs-D84; family Rs-D84; genus Enterousia; species Enterousia intestinigallinarum. Next base: position 155,614 of record OX097180.1, read on the forward strand.
GTATCACGAAATTCATCATATCGGGCACTGCACACGCATCTGCGGTATGTGTCATTTGCATTTGCACAAAACTGATCCATACAGGTTGCATACGCTTCACGACATTCTGCATAACCGCCCCCAATGGCAGAAATATCTGTAAAGACCGCTGTTGCACGCGCGGTTGATGCACGCGACGCACCAACAACGGAATTAGTCGATGCCGCACGCGCCGTACTGGCCGGATTATGCGTTGCGCCACGCACGACATTTGACGATGCCGCACGCGATGTGGTTGCACTGCGTGCCGCAGTTGCTGATGTCGGAATCGTCTGACGAATTGTGCCACTGCGCCCGGTGACAACATTTGTTGCCGATGGCATAATATTTGCCGAACGCGCCACAGTCGTGCTGGGGCGTGATGTTGCACTGCGCGACACGGTTGTTGCCGCCGCACGTCCTGAAACAGTTGATGTCGTTGTCGGTGTTGTACCCGACGTTGCAGCGGAATTTACACGCACAACGCGACTGCTGTTTGCGCGCGATGTTGCACCGGTGGCCGCGTCCGATGTCGCAGTCGTAACAGACGCCGTGGACGAGCCACGTGGATTTGGTGCCTGTTCAGCCAACGCCGGCCAGCACAGTGCCAACACCGACCAAAAAGCAAGTGAATATTTGCAAAAATCAGCAACGCGTTTAATCAAATTTTACATCTCTCTTTTTGCATTTTATCATTTTTTGGATAGTTTAATCAACACCCAATTTATTCTATGCAACAATTTACCGCATTTTTTACCCAGTCACCCAAACGACGCACCGCCGACTTAGATTCTGCAACGGTCGGCGCCTTTTCCGGCACGGTTGCAGATGTCGGCTTTTCCGCGTCAACTACACATTTTGCATATACGTCTGGCGCAATTTTTTTAACCCCGGTCAAATCGATTAAATCCATATTGATGCCCCAGAACAAAGAATACAGTTCATATGACTTGTTAAACAAATCATATGCATCACGGGTATTACCAGCGGATAGCGCCTTGGTTCCAACTTCCATAACACGCATAGACGCAGCCAACAAATGCTTGGAAATGCACCATACTTCGCCATTTTCGGCCGATGATTTTTTAACGATACGACTCATTAAATCCTTGCGCATATCGCGAACAGTATTTATCAAATCGTAAAAACCGGTTTTTTGCGTTTTTGCGCCGCTGAAAAAGAAATGTTCTTCCAGTGAAATCAGGTTCATCAGCGCGATAGACAAATCCTGGTCTGATGATAAATCCAACGGATTTACTTTTTTAGATGCATCAACACGCGCCACCATTTCTTCCAGTGTCATTTTCGCTGCGCGATTTGACTTTTTATTTGACGCCTTTGCGGCCGCTTGTTTTACCGTTTTTTCAGATTTTTTTGCCATAATTTTCCTTCCTTTCAAAAATCAAATTACATTGTAATCAGCCAGAACACGATTGTCGCCACAATCAAAAACGACAGTGGAACAACAACCTTTTGAAATGCGAACTTTGCGTGACCGCCGTTGTCACGTTTAATTTTGATATACCAACGCGCGCCCAGATAAAACGCGATTGTTCCAACGATAATACCCAACAAGAACTTATCAATTCCCCACAGTGTCGCCGCGCCAAATTCCACACTGGGCAACGCATAAACCAACCCCAGCAGTCCGTAATAGAATACGAACGGCACAACAATCTGCCAGAAAGCACTTTTTACATTATGCTTTTTCAACCATCCGGCCGTCCAGAAAAACAGCGACAATGTCAATCCACCGGCCCAGATTCCGGTAATAACATCATCAACCCCCAGCAAACGCATACCTTCCAACCCAGCGCCAACCGCAACCGTGCACACCGGACAAACCGCCATTGCCGCCGGCATAATCATCAACATCGCCAACGCCGCAAATCCCAACTGTGAAATAACTTTTTTCATACCTTTCCCCTGTATTTATATATCAGTTTTTATAATCGTACACAAATTCATATTATTCGGTCAATATGATTTTATCACGCCGCGCATATGTGCACTGCGTGCGCGTGAATTGTTTTCCAATTCCGTCGCATTTGGCGTCACCGTATGAATCGGTGCAAAACGCGCCGGGGCAACCGTCGGCAACCGTGGATCGCCCGCCGGCGTTGTCCAGTCCCTAAATGTATTTTTTACAATTCTGTCTTCGATTGAATGAAATGTGACACAAACACATTTGCCGCCGACAACTAATCGTTCTGGCACCGCCGTCAATGCACGCGTCAATTCGCCCATTTCATCATTTACCGCAATACGCAGCGCCTGAAAAACTGGTGCCACATCACGCGGATTATGAATCAAATTCTTTAATTCAAATGTTGTTTTCGGGGCGGCGTCCTTGATTGCGCGGGCCAAAATAGAACTTTTTTTGACATCGCCATAATCACGCAATATTTGCGCCAGTTCCCCAACGGATAAATCACGTATTAAATCAGCAGCCGACGCCCCCATACCAGACATACGCATATCCAACGGCCCGTCACCCCGGAAAGAAAATCCCCGTGCGGCAACATCTATCTGCATCGAAGAAATGCCCAAATCAAACACTATTGCATCATACGTGCCGGTCATTTCGGCAATATCAGAAAAAGGGCGGGGCACAAATTCAAATCGACCGGCAAATTCAGCGGCCAAACTTTCCGCATCCGCTGCAACGTTCGGATCGCGGTCAAATGCAATCACACGCGCCCCACGCATTAAAAACGCACGCGAGTACCCACCCGCACCAAAAGTTGCATCAATTATAGTGCGTCCATCAATATCGCCCAATGCGTCAATAACAGCATCTAATAATACGGGTATGTGTTTCATTATTCTATTTCCACCCTTATCCCCAGGTTCACAAAGTCATTTGCAGTCGTTGCGCCCAGTTCGACACCGCCTGGTATCGCCATTGCGGCAACTTTGTCCGCAGCGTGCAAATTTAATACCACACGCGTTGATCCAGGACGCAGCGCGGTCAGGGCTTTTTTTACATCTGGCAATACACCGCCGTCATAAATATCCAATGTAATTTTTTTTGCGATTTTCGCCACCCACTGGGTCAACGGCATAATAGAATCAACAAACACGGAAACCCTGTCATCACGACACGACGTCTTACCAGAAATCAGCACCAGTGTTTCATTAGACAATATTTGTGCAAAATCAGACGCAGATTGTCCAAATGCAACGGCATCAATATTGCCAAAACTGTCGGACGCGTTTATGGTAATCATATCCTTGCCCGCTTTGGTTCGACGACGAGAAAAAGAACTGACGGTCGCGGCAATTTGTACCTGTTTTCTGTCGCCCAGTTCGGCCAACGTCGCACTGGTAGCCAGTTTGGCACGTGAAATTAAATGCTTGTATTGATCCAACGGATGCGCCGATATATAGAATCCCAGTGCCGACAATTCGTTTTCCAATCGCTGGGCAAATGTCCAGGCGGGCGTATTTGGCAGATTCTTTTTCAACCTGTCTTCGGCGACATCATCTTCGATTGTATTTGCGAACAGCGACAGTGCGTTCGCCCCGTCACGTGATTTTGACGCATACGACAATATCGCATCTGCATTCATAAACACCGCCGCCCGGTTCGGTTCCAAAGAATCCAGAACCCCGACCTTGGCAAAGGCCTCTAAAATTCTTTTATTGATAATCGGGGCACAGCGTTTCGCAAAATCGGTCAGATTTTTGAACTTTCCATTTGCATTTCGTTCCGCAACAATCGCATCAGTTGCAACAGTGCCGACACCCTTGATTGCGGCCAATGCATAAATAATTTTACCGCCACGCACCGTGAACAGTGATTCACTTTCATTTATATCTGGTGCAACAATTTGAATACCAAAGTTTGATTTTGCATCATCCACAAACAATGCCAACTGATCCGTATCGTTCAGATTGCTGGACATAGACGCTGCCAAAAATTCCGGGGTATAGTTTGCCTTTAGATACGCGCACTGGTTCGCGACAATCGAATACGCAATCGCGTGTGATTTGTTAAAGGCATACTTGGCAAATTCTTTGAACTTTTCCCACAAATCCTTGGCCTGTTCACGATTTAGTGTTTGTTCTTTTTCACACCCGTCATAAAACTTACCTTCCAGTTCGTCCAACATCTTGGCTATTTTTTTACCCATCGCCTTACGCACGTTGTCCGACTGGCCGCGTGTAAATCCAGCCAAAGCACGCGTCAACTGCATAACCTGTTCTTGGTACACAATGATGCCATATGTTTCTTTTAATATAGGTTCGGCGCGCGGGTGGACGTATTCAACTTTTTCATCACCGTGCATACGCGCGATAAATTGCGGAATAAACGCAATCGGCCCCGGGCGGTTCAGTGCGTTTAACGCAGATATTTCCAAGAAACTTGTCGGATGCATTTTGCGTAATGTTTGCTGAACAAACGGAGCATCGAACTGGAATATTCCTTCGGTTAAACCGGCTTGCCATAACTTCATAGTTTTTTCATCATCAACCGGTATTTTGTCCAAGTCAATATTTATACCACGTGTCTGCTGAATCAACTTTATTGCGTATTTTAATATCGCCAATGTTTCCAAGCCCAAAAAGTCAAATTTAATCAGTCCCGATGATTCCAGATAGTGCCCGTCAAACTGACACGACGGCAACGGGTTCGCCGGGTCACGATATACAGGTGCAATTTTTGTTGTCGGTCGGTCGCCAATAACAACCCCGCACGCGTGCTGGCCCAGATTACGCAACGAACCCTCCAGTTCTTCAGCAATAGTGACAACCTTGTTCATATCTTCGTCGGTCTGCAGCACCATTTGAATTTCTGGCGATGCGTCAACTGCGTCTTTCAGTGTTTTCGCATCCGCCGGTATCAGTTTGGACAACCGGTCTGATTTGGAATAGGGTATTCCATATACGCGTCCAATATCGCGAATTGCGCCACGCGCCTGCAAACTGCCAAAAGTGATTATACGGCATACGGAATCGTGACCATACTTGTCACAAATATAGGCCAACACACGTTCAATTCCCGTTGGTTCAAAGTCCACGTCGAAATCGGGCATAGAAATACGATCAGGATTTAGAAAACGTTCAAACAGCAATCCATACTTCAACGGATTGACGTGCGTAATTCCCAGCGCCCACGCCACAATGGACCCAGCCCCAGACCCACGCCCCGGTCCAGTCAAAATATCGTTTCGCCGGCACCAATCAATATAGTCCGCAACAATCAGGAAATATCCCGGGAATCCCATATTGATAATGACCCCCAGTTCAAATTCCGCCTGTTCATAATATGGTTTGGTGTCCGTTATTCCGTGTTGCGCCAATTTTTTTGCCAACCCTGACATAGTATGATCACGCAGCATCTGGCATTCTTGTTCCAAATCATCACCGAAACGCGGCAGCAACGGCTTTTCGTGAACGTTCACCATAAAACCGCAACGCTGAGAAATTACGACGGTGTTTTCTATGGCTTCTGGCAAATCGGAAAACAGTTCTGCCATTTCGTCGGCTGTTTTGAAATACTGTTCTGACGATTTACGCGGACGGTCGGGGTCAATAACCTTGGTCTGCCCCAGAACACAACTCAACGCATCTTCGGCCTCATAGTCGCGTGACGCAGCAAATTCAACATCATTTGTCGCGACAATCGGAATATTCATATCCAGCGCGATTTTCAAAAATCCCGGTTCCGTTTTAATTTCGTCGGCCAATCCGTGCCGTTGAATTTCCATATAGAATCGGTCGCCAAATATATCCAGCAACTGATTCGCATATTGACGTGCCTGGCCGTCCTGGGCATTCAGAATCGCCATACCAATCGGCCCGGTATGCGCACCGGACAAACAAATCAGTCCCCCACTGTGCGACGCCAGTTCTTCAAACGTTATATACGGCCCCAAATGATGATTATCAGTCCGCATATACATAATACGACTCAATTCACACAGATTCAGATATCCGTCGTGATTTTGCGCCAACAACACTATCCGCGACAGGGCATTTTGACGCAGAATTTTTGGGCCAACCGTATGCTGATTTAATGTTATTTCCGTACCGATTATGGGCTGCACCTTATTTTTGGGCATAACATCGGAAAATTCGGCACAACCGGACATCATATTAGTATCCGTCAGGGCGCACGCCGTCATATTATTTGCAATACACAACTCCGGAATTTGCTTTATTTTCAGCGTTCCGGCACCAATAGAAATACGCGAATGCGTGCGAAGATGAACGAATTGATTTGCCATACCGGCACAATAGCAAAAAATCATAATGCGGGGCAACCGCAAAAATAAAAAATATTTATTATTAGAAACTAGCTGACGGTTTATGCTTATGTAAAAAATAAAAATCCCGTCATTGGCGGGATTTTTACATAACCTTGCCCTGGGTGGGATAAAATGTCAGTTGTATTTTTTCCCACTTATCAAACTCATTTTCCGGCAACATCTTAAACGGCTGGCACACGTTTATCGCACTGCGTATTGTGTCCAGGACATACGCAAACGCTGGATCTGTTTCCGCAAGCGCCGCCGATTCAAACCATACATCACGCACAGTACCATTACGACGCATCGTCAAATGCGCCACCGCACGAATATCGCCAATATCCGTACGTGTTGTATCTATTGTCCAACAACGCGTCATCGCCACACGCAGCGCATCAACCACCGACACCGTCAACGTGCGATTCAGTGACACAGATTCACGGTTTACGCGTATAACTGTTTTTTTCTTCTTTGGCTTTTCCGTTTCAGATGGGGTCGGTTTTGGTTCGTCTTCAACTGTTTTCACAACTGGATCCGGCACGTCCGGGGCGGTTGGCGTTTCTTCAACCAAACTTGGGACAGTTATTTGTTCCGGTTCCGTTTCTATTGGCGCGGGTTCTGGTTCCGGATCGGCCACGGATGCCGCATCGTTGTCACTTTGATTTGACACATCTGTGTCATCGGGTGTTTCTGGTTCAGAATCTGCATTGACATTATACAAAATAGTTTCATCACCACTGACACGCACAGAATCCAAATCGATTTCCAGTATTTCTATGCGATCGGACGCCACGGTCATTGCACGATCAACAACAACGGCGAACGACGTCACCATTATCGCAATCAGTGCCAAGTGCCCACACACGGATATCAAGAAATTTTCTGATGAAAATAGATTGCCAAAATTCATATCTGTTTATTCTACATCCAGTTGAGTACGCAAACCAACACGCTGGAAACCGGCGTCTTTCAGTTTTCCCATAATGGACATCACCGCACCATAGTCCGCCGACGCGTCCCCATTTATCATAATTGTCAAATCCGGGTTTTCGCCACGCATTGCGACAACGCGACGAACCGCGTCATCGCGCGATAATTTTGTTTCACCGACATAATATTCGCCTGTGGCATCGACACTGATTTGAATTGCGTGATCATTTCCGGTCAATGCCGACGTGCCCGCCCGCGGCAGATTCAAATCAATCCCCGTGGTCAGCATCGGCGTTGTCACCATAAACACAGCTAACAGCACCGTCATAATGTCTATCATTGGTGTCAGTGATATATTGACATCTGTGTTTCTGTTTCTTCTGCGCGTCATTTTGATACCTATTTGCGTTTGTCGTATTTTCCGGCTTTCAATTCTTTGACCCGTTCGGTTAAAACGTCGTACAGGTCGTCTGATTTTTTACTAAAATACTGATACGCGATTGCCGCCGGCACCGCAGCAATCAGCCCCAACGCCGTTGTTCCCAATGCAGTTGCCAATCCAGGCGCAATAACACCGATTGAAACGGACTGATTCACACCAATTGATGCAAACGAATCCATAACCCCCCAAATAGTTCCAAACAGTCCGATAAATGGTGCAACATACGACACCATTGACAAGAACCACAGATTTCTATCAAACGGACGTATCAATTTATCTGCAATCAAAGATAAATTGTCACTGTTTTTAATCTGTACCGGATGTTTTTTCTGAAAATGCCACAGGCGGATTTTTTCAACAATCACAGCCCAGGACATAATGCTGCCTAACACCAACACCAACGAAATGAACAACGTCATCAAATCGCCAGTAAATAACGTCGTCAAAGAAAAAGCATTTGTCATTATAATTACCCTTGGTTAAAAAATTATTTATTCCCTGAACGGTTCGGCGACGCTGTCCGGTATACGCTTTGGCATCATATTGGCACCGATATATGCCGCCGTTCCAGTAAGTATAGCACAAATCACACCGTCTTTCACGAACTTTTGTTCAACAGACAGCGACGCCGCCCCCAATTTAGTCACAGCAGTTTCAACAATAACTGTGTCCGATAAAAACAGCGGATGCACATACCTTATACTTAAATCCCGCACAACAAAGCCAACATCACCGTCCGGAAATTTAATTCCGCGCAATATATCCATACGCGCACGTTCGGCAATTTCAATATAGCGACCGTGATACACTATGCCACCGGCATCAGTATCAGCATATGCAATCGCAAATGGAAATTTATGAATTTTCATTTTACTTTGTCCCCTTGTAATATTTGTAAATTTATTTGACCAATCCCAAATGCGCATAACCCGCATCGGTCACAATGCGTCCCCGTGGTGTGCGCTGGATAAATCCCAACTGCATCAGATATGGTTCAATAACATCTTCTATGGTATCGGCGGGCTCGGATAATGCCGCGGCCAAATTTTCAATGCCAACTGGCCCACCGGCATAGTGCCGTATTATCGCACTCATATATTCGCGATCTAATTCATCCAAGCCACCCGCATCTATATGCAGTTGTACCAATGTTGTTTTTATTGTATCGGTTGAAATCGTGTCACGCCCCAATGCGGCGGCGAAATCGCGCGCGCGTTTCAGCAATCGGTTTGCAATACGCGGTGTGCCGCGTGCACTGCGCGCCAACATTGCGGCACCGTCGGCATCAATCGGTGTGCCCAGTATATTTGCACTGCGCATTATAATCTTGGCCAAATCGTCCGACGAATAAAATGACAGGCGTAAATCAATTCCAAATCGGTCACGCAACGGATTAGACAGCAATCCCGTACGCGTTGTCGCACCCACCAGCGTAAACGGGGGCAGGTCAATCCGCACACTTTTCGCGGATGGCCCTTCACCCAGCATTATATCCAGTTTGAAATCTTCCATTGCGGAATACAAAACTTCTTCGATTGCCGTCGGCAAACGATGAATTTCATCAATAAACAAAACATCCATCGGTTCCAGCGACGTTAAAATCGCTGCCAAGTCACCTTGTTTGGTCAGCATAGGCGCCGCCGTCGCACGGAAATTCGTACCCAATTCGTTTGCAACAATATGCGCCAGCGTGGTTTTACCCAACCCCGGCGGCCCATACAGCAAAACGTGGTCCATTGCTTCACCGCGGGACTTTGCCCCAGATATAAACACAGACAGGTTTTGCTTCAACCCGTCGTGTCCGATAAAATCAGACAACGCACGCGGACGAATTGACGCCACCATTTCGTCTGGGATATTTGGGTCTAAAAATCTATCTTTGTTTTGCATATTTTATAATAACTTGTTATCTGCATTTTCACGTCCGACATATGCCTTCAAATCATTATACATTTGACGCAGGTCTGCCGGCTGGGAATAATGTTCATCCGCATTTTTAACACGTATGGTTTCCAAATCTATCTGCGCCTGTTTTTTCAGCACCTGGGTCAGATGTGTGGCAAATGCCTTGGCCTCATCCGACTCATTTGCACCCTGCAACAACAGTCCGCGGTTCGGACGCGGCGATAAAAAAGCAAAGTCCGACACGGACGGATCCGGCGATACCAGTGCAAACCCAGAAACCTCTGGCCGGCGCATCATCGCCTGCAAAACATACCAGGCCCCCAACTGATTGCCCGCCAACCATATGCGGTCGCTGTCTTCATTTCTGTTTTGAATCCAATCAATTACCGTTGCTATATCCAGCATATTTTCAGATGTAGTACCGATTGCGCCCTCGGAATAACCAACGCCACGATAATCAAAACGCACCACAGAAAATCCCGCATCCATAAATGCGCGAAACATTGCGTATGAAACACGATCGTTCATATGGTATTTCTGACGCGGATTACCGGACAGCACCACCGCCAACGGGGCGGCCAGCGTGTCTGATTTATGGTACACCGCGTGCAATTTACCCGCTTCGCCGGAAATCATAATATCAACCATAATATCGCCTTCCTTGCTTTAATTTAATTATTATTCTATCGTTACTTATAGAACAAACGCAGTGCGATTTTCAACAGAAATTTTTGCTTTGACATAGCGGGCGATATTGTTTTAAGATTTATCAGAGAGAAAAAGGGCTTTGTTATGGCTAGATTTATTTTAATGGCGATGTTTGCCGGATTGGTTGTTTTTAATGTGCACGCTGCAACAACGGATGAAACGGTCGTGTATGATAACTTCCAAACAATTTATACGGAAACACCGGTACAATCTTATTATGCATATCCGGATGACCCCAATTTTATACCGGAAACGGAGTTTATGAACCGGGCCGACAGTTTGGATTATGATTTTAATATAGAAGAAGCGCGTCAATTTGAATCTATGTTGCATCCGGGGGTATCGTTTGCCGACCGCCCGATGATTATATGTCGTAATTTCGGGTGCACACGCCTGAACGACCGTATAACGCGTACATTCTTGTTTAACAGTTTGGCGAATATGTTTATGATGAACGAATATTCACGCGTCTATATCTGTGAAGCAGATCCGTTTTCACGCGACTGTCTGCAGTCCGGAATATCGTTCCCTGTACGCAGCGGCATCGCCAACGCCCTGGTTAAAATCCCCAAGGCAACAATTTCCCAGGTGAACGTTTCAACCGGCCTGTCCAAGGCGACGGTCAGTATGACATACGAATTCCTGGTCAATGGCATCGCGCGCACGTGCGAACCAACAATTATGGATATCGTTGTTCCAATAAATTCCCAGGCAACCCTGTCCAACCGCGAATTTACCTGTAATATGACCAGCGATGGTTTAAGCAACGTGTCGCTGTTGGTCAGCATCGACTATATCGATTTGGACTATGGCATTTTGGGCGGCTATTATTCATTGGGGATGCAGGGGCCGACAACTGGTGGTGGCACCGGATACGCACTGTTCAAAACGGAATTTACCACTGGTGGTATGCAGTTCCGCGCCGTCGTTACTGGTGAAGACGATATTGCCGGTGCAAATTCTATGATGACGATACAACCCGGCGAATATGCGGTTGAACCGCTGAAAAAATAAATTCGCCGGCGGCAACGCCGAAAATGCGAAATTTATTATTCTTATGAACAAAACAGTTTTAATTATTGATGATGACGATATGTTGCGCAAAACGCTGGCACGCGGATTGCGCGACAATGGTTTTAATGTCCTGACCGCCCCCAGTGCCGAAGAGGGCGATAAAATCCTGGCCCACGTTGTTGCAGACGCAATCGTACTGGACAGAATGATGGCGGGACGCGACGGATTGACATTTCTGCGCGACCTGCGTGCGCGTGGCGTTATGATTCCGGTAATAATGCTTACCGCAATGTCAGGTGCGGAAAATGCGATTGACGGCCTGGCGGGCGGGGCAAACGACTATCTGGCAAAGCCATTTCAGTTACGCGAACTGATTCTGCGACTGAACAATATAATCAAAAACAACGAATTGCCGGACGACCGATTACCGGGCGGCCTGATATTTACCGACGAAGAATTTTTTATAACAGACCCACAAAAACCGGGCAGTGCACCCCGTATTTTGCCATTATCCGGCGAAGAAAAGAAACTGTTGCGGGGGCTGACAACGCCATTTGGAAACATAACACCGGCAACACCGATGGTTGCAAAACGCTTGCGCAATAAATTAAATGTTGTATTATCAGATATAGACATAATTACAATACGCGGTCGCGGGTATAAACTGGTTCATATCCGCCCGAGCAGTAACAACAATGGTGATGAAAAATGAGATTGATACCACGCAGTTTTTTATGGCGCACAATTTTGATGATTCTGATACCCCTGATTATAGCCCAGGTTATCATCGCCAACGTATTTTTTGGCAACCATTGGGCACGCGTCCACGCAACACTGGCACGCAGTTTGGCGGTTGAAATCGTCACAATGATGAACTTTATTGATGACAACAATACAGACACCGCCAAAACAATGGCGCGCGATATGGGCATAAACGTTTCAATAAATTCAAAATTAAACCGCCCCAGCAAAAATGATAATGAATCACGTGAAGCGGGATTGTTGGCCAGTGAACTGTCCAACCGCCTGAAACGGCCGGCTCAGATATATATAGACAAAGGCAAACGCCTGGTATTTGTTGACGTGCCGACAAACGACGGTAAAATCGCGACGTTTGGCACATCGCTGTATCGCATTTATTCCACCAGTACGGAAGTATTTATTATATGGTTGATTGGTTCAATATTGATTGTATCGATACTGATTACGCCGTTCATCATTATGCACACGCGCAGTATCAGACGCATTGCCAAGGCAGCTGGTCGATTTGGCCGCGGATTGGACGCCCCTGGATTCCAACCGACCGGTTCCAAAGAAATACGTGAAGCCGCTGCTGCAATGATTACGATGAAGGAACGCCTGAATCGCTATAACCGCACACGTACGGATATGTTGAACGCGGTCAGCCACGATTTGAAAACACCACTAACACGTATGCGTCTGGCCGTGGAAACGGGATCCGCATCTCAAGAAGATTTGTTACAGGACATCGACCGTATGACGGAAATGGTGAACGGATATCTGGCGTTTGCACGTGGTGAAATTCCGGAAATAGAACAGGCAACTGAACTGCCCGCTATGCTGTTGCGTATTGCGCGCGACGCCGCCCCGGATAAGGATATTCAAACCGAATTTCCGGACGAACCGGCACAATTCTATGCACGTCCGATGGCATTGGCACGCGCATTTAGCAATATTATTGAAAATGCGGCGCGTTATGCCAAAAAGACAATTCGCATAACCGAACACGATACTCCCGACCAGGTAGAGGTTATTATCGAAGACGACGGCCCCGGCATTCCAGACGATAAAAAACGCGATGCAATGCGTCCGTTTGTACGTCTTGATGAATCACGCAGTGAAAAAACCGGTGGCACTGGTCTGGGGTTGTCAATTGCACAAACCGCGATTGAAAACCACGGTGGGCAGTTATTCTTGGAAAACAGCGATCTGGGCGGGCTAAAGGTTCGTATAGTATTACCGATATAATTTTGACGGATATAAAAAATGAATTTGTATAAATACGTATCAGAATCAATAAACAACAAACTGGGATTCACCGCAAATCTGGAAGTTCCGCGCAATCGTGCGTTTGGTGATTTTTCAACAAACGCCGCAATGGTTATGGCAAAAAGTGCCGGGAAAAATCCGCGTGAATTGGCGGCGGAAATTCTGCCCCAGTTACAGGAATTGGACTTTGTTGCCGACGCATCAATCGCGGGACCGGGATTTATAAACCTAAAACTGCGCGATGACTTTATATGGGACGCGGCCGCCAAGCCACACAATGTAAAAACCGACACACCAAAAAAAATTGATTTAGATTACGGTGGCTATAACGTGGGCAAGGCATTACACATTGGCCACCTGCGTACGTCTATTGTTGGTGACACGTTTAACCGTATTGCAAAATATTTGGGACACACAACCAAAAGTTACAATCACATTGGCGATTGGGGGCGTCCTATGGGATTGATTATCGCGTGGATTTTAGAATATGGTATGCCAAAAAACGCGGATGAATTAAACAAAATCTATCCAGAATCCACCGCACGTGCAAAATCAGACGACGCCTGGATGACACGCGCCAAAGAAGTTACCGCTGAATTACAATCAGGCAATCCGGAATATCGCAAAATTTACGATGATTTTATGAAAATATCTTTGAATCAGATGGATATGGTATTACACCGGCTGAATCTGCTGCCGTTTGACGCAACTATGGGCGAACGCGGGGTTGCGCCGTATGTCGCCGATACACAAAAAATATTAGAAGACAAAGGATTGCTGGTCGAATCCGACGGCGCGATGATTGTAAATGTACGCACCGACGATGACACCGCGCCAATGCCGCCGCTGATGTTCCGCACCAGTTCGGACACACAAACATACGCCGCGGCCGATTTGTCTGCAATATATTATCGCACCAAAACCGACACGCCGGATATAATCGGCTACTTTACGGATTCACGTCAAAATCTGCATTTTCAACAGGTTTTTCGTGTCGCAAAAATGGCTGGATTGACAAACGCCGAACTGTTTCACACCGGCTTTGGCGCATTGACGGGGCCGGACGGCAAACCGTTCAAGACCCGTGACGGCGGCGTTGCCGAATTACTGGATATATTGGATATGGTGAACGATGCCGTGCGCACACGTGTCGCAGACGCCGGCAAAGAACTGGACGATGACACAATCGCATCAATTGCATTGGCGGCGGTAAAGTTTAATGATTTACTGCACGATGTACGTTCCGATTATATATTCGACCCAAATCAAATCACCAGTTTCGAGGGACGCACCGGTCCATACATCCTGTACACGGCAGTACGTCTGAACAGCGTATTAAAACGGGCAGGGGACACGTTCGACGTTGATACCGCGAAAACACTGACCGATGATGAACGCAATTTGCTGGTTGAAACATTGGACTTTGAACGCACGGTGCAAAGTGCGTTTGACAACCGCGCAACAGATATGATTGCAAATTATGCGTATGATTTGTGCCAGTTGGCGAACAGTTTTTATCATAACTGCCCAATACTGCGCGACGATGTGGACGATGTAACACGGGGACATCGACTGAAAATAGCCCGTATTGCACGCGACACATTGGCCACAGCAATCGATTTAATGGGATTGAAAATCCCAGATGAAATGTAGTCATATAATACGGTACAATAATACCGTATTAAAAATCCTTGACTTTTCCGGTATAGCGAGGCATAATAGTCCCGCTAAATTTTAATAAAAGGTAAAAAACTATGGCAGCGACAAAATCGTTAAAAAAGTGTGAATTGGACGCCAAATGGTATCTGATTGACGCAACCGATTGCACGCTGGGTCGTTTGGCGGCGTATACTGCGAACATCCTGCGTGGTAAAAACAAGCCAACGTGGACGCCGAATATGGATTGTGGCGATCACGTTATCATCATCAATGCGGACAAGGTTGCACTGTCTGGCAAAAAAGCTGACAAAACCAAGTTCTTTTGGCATTCCCTGTGGACGGGCAGCACCAAGGAACGCACCTTGGGTCAGATGCGCAGTGAAAAACCGGAAAAACTGGTCACCAACGCGGTAAAGCGTATGATGGGCCGTCGCACTGCAGTTGCATTGGCGAACAAACGTTTGACCAAACTGCACGTATATGCGGGACCGGAACACAAGCACGCGGCACAAAATCCGATTGTTATCAATTTTGCCGAACTGAATCGTAAAAATAAAAGGGGCGAATAATGACAGAAGCAAAGAAAACTGCGACCAAGACAGCCGCAAAAACAACTAAACGGGCCGCCCCGGCAAAAACGACCGCGAAAAAAGCGGTGGCTGACGTAAAATTGTCTAATGCGACATACGCCACGGGCAAGCGCAAGGATTCCATTGCACGCGTATATCTGATTGCGGGCAAGGGTCAAATTATCGTCAACGGAATTCCGATGGCTGAATATTTCCGCCGTCCGGTGCTGCAGATGATTATCGCACAACCGTTTGGCATTACAAAACGTGAAACCGCATACGATGTTCACGCAATCGTCGCCGGCGGTGGTTTGTCTGGCCAGGCGGGTGCCGTAAAACACGGTATTTCCAAAGCATTGGAAAAAGCGGAACCGGATTTACGCAAAACGCTGAAATCAGCCGGAT
The DNA here is from genome assembly GCA_944407095.1 of Candidatus Enterousia intestinigallinarum. Classification (GTDB taxonomy): domain Bacteria; phylum Pseudomonadota; class Alphaproteobacteria; order Rs-D84; family Rs-D84; genus Enterousia; species Enterousia intestinigallinarum. Next base: position 171,528 of record OX097180.1, read on the forward strand.
TCCTGACACGCGACAGTCGTGTTGTTGAACGTAAGCACTTTGGTCGTCACAAGGCGCGTCGTTCCACACAGTTCAGCAAACGTTAATGCGTATACATATCAAAAATCCGCCAAACGGCGGATTTTTTTATTATGATTAAAAAGTGTATTGCGTTTATAAAAAAACTGTGTATAATCACACAGCAATTTGTTATTTTTAGGGGAAACACAATGTTCAAAAAAGAAAAAATCAAAGATTTGCACTATACCGTAAACGGGCTGATTTCTGCCGACGAATTACAAACCGCGGCCGATGAAATACTGGTCGAATACGGTAAAAAGGCCAAAATGCCAGGATTTCGTCCGGGACATATTCCATTGAATATCCTGCGCCAGAAATACAACGCATCTGCAATGGGCGAAGCCATTGACAAGCTGATGAACCGCGATTTGAACGAATACATTGCGGACAAAAAAATTCGCCTGGCCGGCACGCCAAAGGCCGATTTGTCGGGTTGGGAAATTGGCAAGGATGCTGAATACACACTGGAATTTGATATTCTGCCGACATTGCCGGCGATTGACCTGGAAAAATTCACAGTAACAAAAAAGACAACCAAACTGGACGAAGCCGAGGTTGAAAAATCACTGGAAAACATCCGCAAATCGCGCAGTGTTGCAGAAAAACAACCTGACGATTATGTTGCCCAGAACGGCGACACCGCTGTCATTGATTTCAAGGGATTCCTGGGTGACACCGCATTTGATGGTGGCGCCGCGGAAAAGCATCACTTGGTATTGGGCTCTGGCGCGTTTATTCCGGGATTTGAAGACCAGGTTATCGGTCACCGTGCCGGTGACGAATTTGACGTCAACGTAAAATTCCCAGACGAATATCACGCGGCCAATCTGGCGGGTAAAGACGCGCGCTTTGCGGTAAAGGTACACGAAGTTCGCAAACATACTCTGCCGGAATTGAACGACGAACTGGCGAAATCCGTCGGTCACGAATCCGTTGAAAAATTGCGTGAACATATTCGCACAATCCTGAACGAACAATATGAAGAGGCCGCAAAACGCGAAATGCGCAATGAATTGTTGGACATATTGGCGGACAAGGTTAAATTGGATTTGCCAGATGTTCTGGTTGACCAGGAATTAAATATGGCCAAACAGGAACACGACCGCACCCACGCGAACTGCAATGGCGATTGCGGCAACGACCATAAATGGGACGAAAAAAAGGAACGCAAGGACGCCGAACGCCGCGTTAAATTGGGACTGATACTGGCAGAATGGGGCACCCAGAACAAAGTAGAGGTTACACGCGACGATTTGCAACAGGCCATCTGGGCCGAAGCCGCCCGCTATCCTGATCCGAAACAGGTATTTGAATTCTATAATAAGAATCAAAATGCGTTGGCAATGCTGCGCGGGATGATTTTCGAACGCAAGGCACTGGACGCAATGCTGACACACGTCAAGACAAAAGAAAAGGCCGTAAAACCTGAAGAACTGTTTCAGCAGGCACCTGTTCGCTAGTAAATAACACACGCGCATTTGCGCGTGTAGTTTTTTATCAAAGGATAAAGGATTAAAACAATGAAGGCATATTTAGATATTTTGGACAATATTATGACAAACGCCACGGATTTGCGTATGAACCGTACGGGTATTCCGGACATTGGTCTGTCCGCCGGCGCCGTGTTTGAACACGATATGTCAACCGGCTTTCCATTGGTTACAACCAAAAAAATGGGGCTGAAAAACATAGCAACCGAACTGGAATTTTTCTTGCATGGAATCACGGACAAACGCTGGTTACAGGACAGAAAATGCCATATATGGGACGAATGGGCAAACCCGGTAAAGGTTGAACAAAAATACAATATTGCAACCAATAATTTACCAGATCTTACCGACGACGAAAAAACTAATATACGAAATGCAATTATGGATTCTGAACGCGACCTGGGGCCAATTTATGGTTTCCAATGGCGTCATTTTGGCGGCGAATACGTATGGAACGAAAACCGTATAAATAAAAATCCAACGGATAATTTTAATCCCAAAAATCCGGGCATAGACCAAGTTCAAAATGCCATTTATAAACTAAAAAACAATCCAAACGACCGTCGTATACTGGTCAGTGCGTGGAATCCGGTCGCCATACCGCAAATGGCGTTGCCGCCGTGCCACGTTATGCACCAGCTGGTTGTGCGCGATGGAAAACTATCTTTAATATGGACACAGCGTTCTTGTGATATGTTCCTGGGCGTGCCGTATAATATTGCCAGCTATGCATTGCTGTTGTTATTGTATGCCAAGGAAGCAGGGCTGAAACCCGGGATGCTAAAGGGTGAGTTACACGATGCACACATTTATCAAAATCATATTCCCCAGGTTCGCGAACAACTGAAACGCAAACCGTATCCTTTGCCAACCGTTGAAATACCAGACGACAACTGGCGCGGTATGCTGAATTGGTCGGCTCAGGGCGGATTTGTATTAAAAAATTATATTTGTCACGAAAAATTACGCGGCGAAGTGGCACGATAAATAAAAAAAAGTCCCAAAAATTGGGACTTTTTTATTTTCAAAATAGAATTTGACATATTTCCAAACAGTGCTATAAATTATGCGTTTGAGTTTTATCCAAGGAGTTTTGATTATGGAAACAAAACTTGTACCTATTTATGCATTGCGTATGCTGATGTTGGAACGGCTGAACCCGCAATTTTTTGCCGCAAATGCAGATATGATTTTACGCACATCACTGGCCGCCCAGGATTATATTTTATCCGGCCAATACTATGAATACGACCCGCGTACAGGTCGCCTGTTCAGAAAATTACCTGGTTACATAAGCATACACAAAAAATACAATCTGCCGTATGACCCGGAAACAAGCACACTGATTCCACAAAGCATAAATCCTGGATTAGTTATGGATTTGTCCTGGTCGTTTCAAACCGACAAATTAAACGGCATTATTGATGACCGTGGCAACATTCGCGACACAAGGCGCCTGGGCTCGTCCGAAGTTTTACAGGTATATCATAATTCGTCTGCGTCCGGCACACCAATAAATGTGCTGTATAAAATAACCAAAAGTCAGTTTGAAGCAATGGTCGCATCAACGATGCAGACAAAAACAAAATAAAAAAGCGCCCGCCCGGGCGTTTTTTTATTTGAACAAAAACGACACCTGTTGCAAAATAAATAAACCGGTGGTATTATTGATTGACAATAAAGCAGGGTAAATATTATGAAAAAAATTTTTGCATTATTTATGGTTATGGCACTGACCGCGTGCGGTGCAAATCTGGATTTGGACAGATATGAAACATCTGGGGCTGGCAATGTGAACACTGTATCCGAAGGCGTCATTATCAGTGCGCGCCCGGTTACAATCGCGACCGAAAACGGTGACGTCGGTCAATTAGCCGGTGGAATTATCGGCGGTGTCGCCGGCGGCCAAATCAGTGACAATGCACTGACACAAACCATCGGCGCGGTGGGCGGCGCCGTATTGGGCGGATATCTGGGTGGCAAAGCACAAGAAGGTCTGTCCGCACAGGGTGGTATAGAATACATTGTAAAACTGGATTCTGGCAAAGCCGTGACACTGACCCAGGGTGACGATGTTAAATTTTCAGTCGGTCAATCGGTATATGTCCTGGACGCCGATTATGGTGAACGTGCGCGAATAATTGCCAAATAACCAAATGGCGTCATTTGACGCCGTTTTTATTTTTATAATTACTTGCTTTTTCGAAAAAAATCCCGTATAATCCGTCTGATTTTGCGGGTGGGCGCATTATCAATCCGAATAACCCCACAAGTCCTCGCATTATTTACAGATATGCGACGGCCAACTTTGTATGAACTTCTTTATGAAAGATTTATCCAAAGATTTATTTAATCCGATATCCGGCGAAGATTTCGTCCAGATGTTCACCAAGGACTATGGAACCCAGGAAACTTTGCAGGGTTACGCAACCAAGGGCACCGTCAAAGATATTCGCGGTGATTTCGCGATTGTTGACGTTGGTCTGAAATCCGAAGGCCGCGTTCCGTTAAAGGAATTTGGCGCATCCGTACCAGCGGTTGGCGACATTATCGACGTTTTTGTCGAACGCTATGAATCCCGCGAAGGTACAGCCGTCCTGTCCTATACCAAGGCGCGTGCTGAAAAAGCGTGGAAAGAACTGGAAAAAACCGTTGCCGAAGGTATTGATCCCGAAGGTACAATTATCGATGTTGTTCGCGGTGGCTATACCGTTGACATCAACGGTGTGTTTGCATTTATGCCGTCCAGCCAGGTTGATCACAAACCGGTTCGCGATCCGAAATCGCTGATTGGTTTGAAAGACAAATTCCGAGTATTGAAAATGGACGCACTGCGCACAAACGCGATTGTTTCACGTCGCGCGATTCAGGCGGACACTATTGCGGCCGCACAACGCGAAGCGATGAAGAACATATCACTGGGTGCCGTTATCGAAGGTACGGTTAAAAACATCACTGATTACGGTGTGTTTGTCGACCTGGGCGGCATTGACGGACTGTTGCACGTGACGGATTTGTCGTGGAAACGCGTAAATCATCCGCGCGAACTGGTTCACGTCGGCCAGAAAATCAAGGTCAAGGTTATCCAATTCGATCCAGAATCCCACCGTATATCGCTGGGCGCGAAACAGTTGGAAGAAGACCCGTGGGAAAATGCGTCCCGTGCGTTCAACGTCGGCGACACAGTATCGGGCAAAGTATCATCTTTGACTGATTACGGTGCATTTATCGACCTGGGTAATAATATCGAAGGTCTGGTTCATATGTCTGAACTGTCCTGGACAAACAAAAACATCCACCCCAGCAAAGTTTTGCAGGTGGGCCAGGATGTGAACGTTGTTGTTCTGGGTATCGACCAGGAAAAGCGTCGTATTTCGTTGGGCTATAAACAGCTGCAGCCGAATCCGTGGAAGCAGTTTGCCGAAACCCACAACGTTGGCGACGTTGTCACTGGTCCAATTAAAAACACGACTGAATTTGGTCTGTTTGTGGCATTGACACCGGAATTGGACGGTATGGTTCACATTTCCGACCTGTCTTGGAATAAACTGGACGAAGAAGAACTGAAAAAGTTCGTTCGTGGCCAGGAAGTAACCGCCAAGATTCTGGACATCAATCCGGAAAAAGAACGTATCACCCTGGGCATCAAACAGTTGACCGAGGGCGCAGACAGCAACAATGCGTCTTTGAAAAAGGGCGCCGTTGTTTCCGGTACTGTATCCGAAGTTACACCTGATGAATTGATTTTGGCATTGCCGAACGATATCAAGGGCGTAATCCGTCGTACAGACCTGTCGCGTGAAAAGTCCGAACAGGACACCAGCAAGTTCAAAATTGGCGACACAGTCGAAGCATCTGTTGTTTCCGTTGACAACAACGTTGTCAAACTGTCTATCCGCGCACTGCAGGTGACGCTGGAAAAGCAGGCGGTCAAAGAATACGCCAACCAGGCCGACAGTGGCTCTGTTCTGGGCGACATTCTGGGTGCTGCGATTGAAAACAGCAAAAAATAAGACAAATATATTTTGTTCTTGCAAACAGAATCCGACACTTGCCGGATTCTGTTTTTTATGTTAAAATCTACATATGAAAAAAATGATTATTCTTATGGGTGGACAGGGCGTAGGCAAGGGCACATTTGCCCGTATGTTATGTGAACGCCACGATTACAAATACATTGAAACAGGAAAGATGTTACGCGACGCGGCCACAACCGACCGGGGCGTTGCGGACATTATGGCACGTGGCGAATTGTTGCCGTTTGAAATGTTGATAAAACTGGTGTCGCAAAACATCGACCCGGCGCGCGATTTATTACTGGATGGATTCCCACGCACACTGGCCCAGGCACAATGGTTGGTTGAAAATTACGCAGATAAATTTGACATACACGTATTATATCTAAATGTGCCGGAATCAATAATGATTCAGCGTATACAAAAACGAATCCGCGACGGTGGTGGACGCGCCGACGACGCTGACAATGCGGCAATACGCAACCGGTTGGATATTTTTTGGAACACAACAATGCCGGCTATTGACTGGCTGCGCACCGCACCGGGAATCCGATTTTCGGACGTTGATGTCACCGGTCCGGTTGATGAAAACTTCAAAGATATACTAACCGCATTGGAACAATAAAATTAAACTACGCGGCGGCGTATCAGGCTGAACATAGCAAAGCCAATCAGCAGCACCATTATCAGTACAAATATTGCTGTGGCGGTTTGCTCGTTTTCTGCAAACGGCAATTCCATATTCATACCATAGTACCCAACAATCACCGTCGGAACAACCAGTATAATATTCCACATAGTCAACCGATTGATGTATGTGTTTGAATCCATATTGATGACACTTTCAAACGTTTCTTTGATGGACTTCAACATTTTACTGTACGAAGTGACAACTTCTATACCCTGGGATAATTCAATACGCGCATCTTCGGCCAGTTCTTTGGTTTCTTCGGTTTTTACAAATCCGCGCACCTTTTCCAATTTGTCCAGCACCGCAACATTTCCCTTCAGTCCCGCCATATACAAGGTATAACTATTTTCCACCTCTAACAAAGCCATCAATTCGTTTTTGCGTATGCGTTCTTGCAATACTTTTTTAGACGCCAAAACACGCTTATTTAATTCTTTTAAGAAACGCAAATAAGATTCAGCAATATAATAAATTATATTCAAAACAAATTCTTCGCGCGATGTTTTTTCGTCTTTTTTAATTTTGTCCAACAAATCGCAACGCTTGCGGCAAACGGTTATAACACGGTTTGCAGAATAAATTATAGACAACGGTTCAGTATGCCACAATGTGTCCGTTTCACGATTTATAATCGGGAATCGCACAATAATGACCTTATAGTCATCTTCAACCTCGAACCGTGGTTGTTCGTCTGGATCCAAAATATCTGAAATAGTATCTTCGTCGATTTTGAATTCACTTTGCAGGCGTTCAAAATCATCGTGGTCGGGGTTGCCGACATTTATCCAAGAAAACGTTTTTAATTTTTCCGTTACAAACATATGACGCCTCCTTGTTGTTGCCGGGTGGTATTGTAAAATATAAACCACAAAAAATCAAACCTTATCCAGGAATAAATACAAATATATTGTATCATCAATTTATGATAATATTATAACAAAGGATTCAAAAATGGCATTACAGACAACTTCGTTCAAAATTGCACGCTATATATTGCTGGCATTGGTTTTGGTGCTGTGCATTGGGATAATAACGTGGACACTTATTGCACGCAATCGCGCAGACCAGTCAACATCTGGCACCGTTGAAAATGTTATACGCATAACAAACACCGACCCGTGCGTGCAAAGCGTAAATAACGCTGTTTCACAAATGTGGGCATATAATGCCGCCAGCATTCCCCAGAAATACCGTGATATGGTGACACAATACGTAAATGAAAAAATTACAACACGTATAAACGGTTCCTGTAATGATGTAAGATTTGTATGCCGTCCGGGGCAAATTCGGCGCGACTGTGATCCGTGTGCACTGGGGTCGGCACGTCAGTTTGCAATAGAACAACAAATATCCGATATGATTGCCGAACAGTGCAAATAAATCCGTTTTATACATAAAAATAATGCAAGGCCGATTACCGTTATACCCACTGTAAATAAAAACAAAACCGCATCAGCGGTTTTATTTTTATTTATGGTCGGGGCGACAGGAATCCCGCGCGCACAACGATATATAAATATCGTTGTGGCTGTGGGGCATTCGTGACGTTTCGCACGGCGCACTGCTTGTGCTCAACTACTCATTGTCGAACCACTGCATTATTTTCAATAATGCAAGGCCGATTGCCGTTATACCCACTGTAAATAAAAACAAAACCGCATCAGCGGTTTTATTTTTATTTATGGTCGGGGCGACAGGAATCGAACCTGCGACCCCTTGCACCCCATGCAAGTACTCTACCAGGCTGAGCTACGCCCCGACGTACGCATATTTATACAATTCTATTCACGCAAAAGCAAGAATATATTTTATGCTTGCACGAATCGGAAAAATGTTACTAGTATTCGCATATCAATAAACATAACCAGGGAGTCATTCGTGATAGTAGGTATTGGAATTGATTTGGTCGAATGCGGCAGATTTCTGGATTGGTCCGCGTTCAAAAAACAACGCATATTTACAAAAAAAGAACTGGAATATGCCGACGCCGACAATGCAAATGCCGAAAAACATCTGGCAAATTTCTGGGCCGCACGCGAAGCGTGTCTAAAGGCACTGGGGATTGGATTTGGCGACGACATTGGTTTTTCCGATGTATCCGTAACACATAATGACGCGGGACGTCCGGAACTGATGCTGGCCGGCGGTGCCAAGGCAGCGTTAAAGGAACTGGCTGGTGGTGATGCAGTTGTCCACCTGTCAATAACCGACCAGGACGATTATTCCGCCGCAATCGTTGTAATTGAAAAATTATAAAAACGAAACCGCCAATATGGCGGTTTTGTTTTAATTGCTATAATAACAATCTGCTGTGTACGTGTATGTTCCACTTGTGTCAGTTCCAGTTGTTCCGGACGGCAAATAACACGACGTAATCTCGGTTGAACCAGCCATAGACACCCCACTGTTTGGGCACCGTGTACAACCAGAAGTGCCCGTTGTTGAACTGCCATAATATCCGGCGGCACATCTGAATTGAATTGACGATGCACACCTTGTTAAAGTTGCACAATATTTATATGTACGCCGTTCATAACCTGTTGCATATGCAGTCCAATTTGTGGATCGACAATTGAGTGATGTACATTGTGTACCACCACCAGCCATAACACAGGTTCCACCGGGGCAATCCGTGTCCACCGAGCACGCCAGTCCATCGGAAAGGCCGCCATCACAAATTCCACGTATACCAGCAACAGCAAACGTCGTACTCGATATAAATATGGGTATCGCAATAATTATAGTGGGTAAAATAAAATATTTCATAATTCAATCTCCTGATTTTTGTTGAAACAAAAAACCACCAGTTTTACTTGGTGGTCAGGAGGTTGACTACAATCATAGGAATTGTGCCGCGTATTTGATATTCCGCGACCCTCCTGACCCGAAAATCAGGAGTTTGTTTTTCGTCGTAATACTAAAACGGGCGCATTTTTGCGCGCCACAGGTTTATATTCCGACGCCTATGCACGGGTAGTCACACCCCATTGACGGAACACCCGTCAACGTTTTATATGTTATCGCATAGTATTTGAATATTCAAGGCAAAATAAAAAACCGCATTTCGCGGTTTTTATTTTTCTTACAGCAACGGCGGGAAACAATCGCCACCGGCTTCTGGGCAACAGTTGAATCCCATATCACCCATATCTGTATAAACTTCACCAGTACAGCACCCGTTCACGTCCGGCGCCGTACCGTCCGGACAGGTCGGCAAATCTTCAACCGTGTCCGACCACACCACGGACGTTACAGATTGCGGAACATATCCGTCATCGGACGCCACTGATGCCTGGGATGAATTTAATCCAGATTGATTTTCCACCGGCGCGCTGACAATCGACGGACCGACTGTATCAACGGCCTGCATATTATTTTGACGCAATGTTTCAGTATCGTAATTTTCATCTGCGACAAACATATTTTCATTTTGTGAAACATTATATGCAGGTTTGCTGGCCAAAATTTCTTCTTCAGTTGGAATTTCCGGCTTTGGTTCAGTGCTTGAAACTGGTGTGGTTACGGCAACAGATTCAACAACCACATCAGCTGCTGGCACTTGTTCAGCAAGCGTTTCCGGTGTATCAACAGGTTCCGGTTCTGGTTCTGTCACGTGTTCAGGTTCCGGAATCTCCACGGGGGCCGGTTCTTCCGCAACAGGTTCTGGTTCAGGTTCTTCCACAGGAACGGGCACTGTTATTTGCGTTTCAACAGTTTCAACTGCGGCCGGCGTTTCCAATTCCGGTATAAACGGACTGTCCGCATCAGTTAAATCATCTGCCTGTGCGGTTTCCGTTGTGGTTGGCACTGTTGCGGTTAAATCAGGTGCATTTTCACTGGTGTTCTTTTGATACAACCACAATGTAAATATAGACAACCCAATCAACAACACCAACATTATATAATAAACTAATGTAGGTTTACGCGGTGCTGGATTACTTGGCGCCACATTACCAGTAATCGGCGACACAGGACGCGACGCGGACGCAGCGGCCGCAACAGTTGACGCCGGCGGGACAGGGCGCCCCCCCGCATCTACCGCTGGCGACGCCGTGGCGGGCGCCTGGGGTTCTGGATTTTGTGCCGCTGGCAGTGGTTCAGATTCTGCATCTGGTACAACTGGCGAAATATTCGGCACCAGTTCAGAATCTAATTGTTGGGCAGAATTATCCGCGGCCGTCGGCATATTTACGGACGTAATTGTATCCAAAACCGGTGTTGTTGCTTTTTCATCTGATACACGCGGTGCTTCTTCACCAGTTACTGGTCTGACATTTATTGGCGCGTTGTCCGCACGCTTATCAGACGGTGGTGTGAACGACAACGGTTTGTCATCAATAATATTTTCATACACTTCCGGATTGTCGGCAACCGGACTTGTTTCATCAGACACCGGACTGGAAACCCCAAACTCAATCGGCTTAAACGCGATTTCTTCGTCCAATATTTCCGGGTCTTTATCAAACAGTGGTTTTACCGCATCATTATTTGTTTCATCGGCCATTATTTCCGCCTTTGGTTCTTCATTTATATTTTCTGTAAATTCCACGCGTTCTTCTTCATCAACAGGCATACGTGCAACCGCATCATCAGACGCCACGGCCGCAACACTGGTATGTGCAGGTGCACCAACCGCAGTTGATTCAACAGGCGCAGAATCAACAGCCACGGATTCTTTGTCATCCGTATCAAAATCCACATCCGTATCATAAGACACATTGTATGTTGTTGTAACCGATGGAATAGCATCGTGTGCCTGTGGGACATCGACATCACGCACAACAGCAACCGGTGCACGCGCCAAAATTTCACGCGCAATTTGTGCATCTTCATCCGCAACAATCAGGCGCCGCTGTGCATTATCCAGACGTTTTTTTGCACGACGCAGTTTTTCATTTGTTGCATCAATTTGTGCATCAGTACGCAATATTTTAGACGCCGACTTTTTTGTCGGTTCACGTCCGACCTGTTTTTTCTGTTGCGACAACTTGGCCCGCAACTGGCGTAATTTCGTTTGCAGTTCGGCAATACTTTCACGTGTTCTGACGATTGTTTCGCGTGCAGTTTCGGCATTTGCGTCTGCAACGGCCAAACGTTCCGTCGCTGCGCGCCGGACGGAATCTTCACGAAAAGCAGTCAGTGCCGTCAGCGCCGCCGTCAAATCATCGCCATTTTCATATGCGTTGATTAAATTGTCGTATTCGGCCAAGCCGCTGTATTCAATATCTAACTTTTGATATTTATTATTTTTCTTTGGGCGCACAGTTTCCAAATCAACATTATAATCATTGGCCAAAATGTCATCCCATTTGCGATCACCAACCGGATTTATCACCAAAAGAGCATTTGGCTTGCGATCGTCCAGCGTGCTGTCCAAAACAAACACCAACTTATCATCGGCATCATAATACGCACGCAACACGTTTCCGGCGATATTGTATTCCCTGAACGTCAAAACAGATTTATCCATTTTTCCCTCTCACTTTACTCGCGTCCAACGATAGTGCGCGTTATGCCTGCTTTTTCTTTGGTGGCGTGAACTGATACGCCTGTTTACAGTGCTCGTAACAATACGGCTTGCCAACAAACACCGGTGCCCCACAGAAATGAAAACCTTCGGAATCTGGGTCACCTATTGGCCAACGACACTGGTTTGGCTTCAAATTTGCCATTTCCAAAGAATGCTGAATAATCCGCTGATGCATCGCCAGATTTTTCGTCATTGATTTGGCACCAGTGGCCGGGGACGAAGTTTTCTTTTCCACCGGTTTTACCGGTTTAGTGACTGACTTTTTAGCAGCGGCCCCCGTACGCGATGTGCCTGCCGTTTTTTTTGCAGCACCACGTGTCGCCGTGGTCTTTTTAGCAGTTGACTTAGCAGCCGATTTTTTCGCTTCTGCTTTTTTTGGTTTATCCGCCGCCGCAACACCACCGGCCTTGGAATTCCAGCCCAAACGGTTCAATTTGCCAACAACGGCATTTTTACTCATCCCCAGACGTTTACCAATTTCAGCCGTGGACAGCCCCTTGCCGGTCAGCGCCTTTAACTTTTTAAGTGTTGCGTTATCCCAACCTTTACTCATTTCAAAAAATCCTTGTTATATATAACGTCATAATTGTAACATAATTTCGAATCGAAAGGCAAGGGGGAAAAATATGATTTACAATATCTTTTTCATTGTGCTGTTGGCGGTGGCGGCCATATGCGCGTGGCGTATTTGCATTGCCGATTGGCGCCGTCGAATAATACCAGATGCGTATTTGTTCCCGCTGCTGTTGATTGGATTGGCTATAACGCACTTTTTCCCGTGGCCGACATCCCCCGCCGACGGGGTAATTGCGGCAATATTCGGATATGCACTGGCCGCGTGTGTTGGGTTTATTTTTGACGTTCGCCAACGTCACCAGAATAAATCGAACGTCGCACCTGCACCAATCGGTATGGGCGATATAAAACTGATGGCGGCGGGCGGAATATGGTTGGGGACAGTTGGACTGGCCGTGGCACTGATTGTCGCGTGCGTGGCCGGAATAGTATGGGGATTGTGCCGGAAACAAAAATATATCCCGTTTGCACCGTTCTTTATTATTGGTGGAATTTTGTCTTTAATTACAATGGTGTTTTTGATATAATAATCTAAAAACAGGGAATAATGGACAGAGAAATGAAATCGAAAATATTATCCATAATCGGTGCCGTATTCGGTCTGGGGGCAATGCCGGCAATGGCAACGACATTTCCGACAACCACAACGCCTTTTTCACAATATGGCCAAATTCAAAATGTTCAAAATTATTCATCAAATCCATTTTGGAACCCGAACAGCCCGTATAACCAGCGTATGCCCGTACCAGTTTATGTTCAGGGTACCGATGTGGATACAAACGATTGTCAAACGGTTGTTGGGGCATTGGTGTCGGCATATTGTGCATCGCGCAACAACTGTGTTGGGATTGACGTTGACGACGCGCGCCCGACGTTGACCGTACAGTTGGCCAGTTTGCCTAACCATAACTATGTCACACCGTGTGCTGGATATATCGACACGGAATTCAGCAAATATGTATCCCAAAATGCACTAGCCGTACCGACGGGCGGGGCGGTTGCATTTCCAACGGCAACAACACCAAACACAAACACGAACAGCCAACCGGCGGAATTTCAAAACCCATATCAGCAGCAATTACCAACCTGGAACGGCGAACCGTGGATGCAGGATATGCTTGAACGCAAACAGGAATTGGAACAACTGCAATCTGCGACCACTGGTGGCGATACAACATTGGCACGTGCTGACTTTCCGTCATCGGCATCAGATTTGACATTTACCCAGCGGATTCAAAACGACGCGGCGGGCTATGCCCCATACACGGGCAAATCTGCATACCGTACAATCAACATAGAAAGTGAAGAGGCATACCAACAGCGTACAAATGCATATTGCTCATCTGAAATTGCCAAACTTACAACAATTGATACAGACCTGGCAACACTATACAAATGTAAAAACGACGGAACTCCGTTCAACGATTGCAAAAAATTATTAAAGGGAATTTATTAAAAATGCGCAAAAATTTGGCCGTCTTTTTTGCCACAGTTGCATTGTTATTCGTTGCAAATGATGCAAATGCTTTGATGTGGAACGACCCTGGCGTAACCCCGGTACAGAGCATTTCTGATCACCGTTGGCGTGACGCGAACACTGGTCGCCTGATAAATGTTACGGGTATGCCAAATGCAACCCCCACCCCAACTCCTTCTCCGGCACCGACCCCAAGTCCTGCACCAAGTTCGTCTGGCACTACGACGCCACGCACAAATTGGGGCAGTATGACAAAGGCTGCAAGGGCGGGCGCCGCACTGGGTATTGTCGGTGGCGCAGCCGGCGTATATGCATCAACCGCGGGGCAGGGCGAGCACAGTGGTTGGAATGTTGCCGGTGGCGCGGCCAGTGGTGCAATTGCCGGCGCATCAATTGGCAGTATATTCCCAGTAATCGGTACTGGTATCGGGGCAGCTGCTGGCGCGGTTATCGGTGGTTTAATATCTGGTTCCCAATTGTTTTCGGAAACAGATTGTCTTTATGACCCCGTGACAGGTATCTTTACTTGCTGTAATACGGTATTCAATCAAGGGGAACGCCAGGCAAATATCGGCGATTATATGTTTTGTGGCGTGGAACAGGATGGTACCAATGTTATCGCCGCACCGGGTGTCCGCCAATGTTTACAGGGAAAAATGAAAGACGAATCCACTTGGTCCGATACCGCCGCGGGGTGGTGGGACGGAATGTGGGTTGATGATTTTTGGCAACCAGAATGCGTGGCTCGCTATTGTACGGAATCCGGCGCGCCGGCCGAAGGCATAGAATCATATATCGAATACATACCAGATACAACAAACTATTGTTGGAACTGGGATTGCGTTTCCGGCTATACGCGCAGTGGTAACACCTGTATCGCCGCATCAACAAACGAACCGGTCAACCCATACACAACACCAGAAAGCCCAAATGCAAACCCATACGATGTATTGATACAACAACTGCAGCAGTACCGCACAAATATTATCAGAATGTGCGGATATATGTTGGGTACAAATAAATAAAATTTTTATGCAAATTCGTATAATTGCATCTTTGGTAATTGCACTTTGCGCCACACGTGTGGCGTTTTGTGCAGATGCGCAAAACATCTCCGCGTCTGCATCAACAAACACAACTTCAATTATTGGCGACGGAACATCGGATTTTGGGTCCGATTTTATACCGGCGTCTGAACTGCTGGCGCGCCTCCCGGACGAAACACAGTGCGCAACGGCCGTGTTCGCGAATGCGCTGCGTGAAAACGCCGGTGCTGTTTCTGAAACAGATTCCGAAACGGATATACAAAAGTGGATATACCAGACCTTTAATAACGCCGATGTGTTACGTGCTGTATTGTCCTGTCCAGAAATTGCGTCACGTGCAGACGACGAAACAATTAAATTTCTGCCGATAACATATACTTTTCCAGCGGGTCGTGAAATTGTTGTAAATTACGAAACACAGCCCAAAATATTAAAACAGCGTGTAACACTGTCAGAAAAGCGTTCATTGCCGTCATCCGATCCAAACCCACGGGTCGGCGCACCTGATGACGACGCAATCTGGACAAATACCGATCCCGCCTGGTACGGGATTATGGTGGTACAATCCGGAGCGTTAGATAACTTTGTCGGTCCAAACAAGAATAACACGGTATCGCTAAAATACATAAACGATAATATCGATACGTTATTTCCCCGGGGCAATCAGTGCACTGGTAAATCGGCACTGACAAATGATAACACTATGATAAATCGTGCAATGCGCGAAACGGTTGCACTGGACGATGACACAAATGACTACTATGTTGCGGGCGACGCCAACTTACAATGGATTTCATACTTAGAAATCGGATTGGACGTTGCGATAACCGTTGCAACAATGGGCGGTGGCACGGTTGTTCTGGGTGCGACCAAGGCTGCCCGCGCATCACGAACATTAAAGAATTTAAGTACCACATTGCGCACATTGCGCCAAACGGATTCTGTGCGTGACTATGTACGTATCAGTCAACAGTATGCACGTGCCGCCGAAGAACTGCGCAATATTGACCGTGTGGCGGACGCGGCTGGTTACGCCCGCAAATCGGCCGAGGTCGAAAACTATGCCCGCACAATGCGCAATTTGGAAAACACTGACGACAACGTGCGCCAATATCGCCAGGCATCAGAAACATTTTCATCATTAAATCAATATCGACGTACACTGCGCGGATGGCGGATTCCGCAACGCGGCAATATTATTGCGCGTACCTGGCGTGCGGTTCGTGCGGCAAATACCGGCGCAACGCAACTGCGCAGCGCGGCCCGTGTCGCGCGCAGCAGTACGCTGTCCGGACGTGTGCGCGACTGGCTGTTTCAATCAACATTGGCAAATGTCGGGGCACTGGCGCGCCTGGAACGTGCCGGCGGATTTATATACGGCGCGCTGAAGTTTGTCGGCGGTATGTATGACTGGACGGAAACAAGCACCGGTGATTTCACCAGCGGTATAGAATTCAAGCCATTGACATTATTATCCGCCGACGATTTACAGGGTCAAGAAAACGTTATAAATCACGGAATGTGGTTGATGTGGGCGGGCGACGCATACACGGCCGCCGATGACGACGCCGCGTTTTTACAGGCAATGGATTTTGCGAACAAATTCCACTTTAACCTGGACACAATTCAGGCGGACGAAAACAATCAAGCGTGCGACGTTGATATTTATGTTGTGCGGCCGATTATCAGAAATCCTGGTTCGGACACCCCGGAATTATACTATCTGGTAATGAACGATGAACCGTGGACGACACGCAACACGGACGAATAATTACCCATTGTATTTTTTTACGCGACGACTTATAATAACAAATGAAAGGGGGCGCGTCGTTATGTTAAAGAAATTATTATTGGCACTGTGTCTGGTCGGCGTTTCCGTCGGCGGTGCAAACGCTTATCAGTTATTGTCATCCAAAGAATTGGGCAAAAACGATGCCAAGAATCAAACTGTTGTTGTAAAATGCACAACCGATACGGGCAAAACGTCAAGTCAGACGTGTACACTGCGCCGCTATGCAAAGTGCACAGGCACTGGCACTAACAAGACCTGTAACGGTTGGCAGGCGTGGCAGGATTTACGCACCCCGAACAAAAAATATTCTGATTGGCGCAGTGCGGCGTCCGCCTGTTGCCGTGCCAAGGGATTGCGTTAAACCAATTTTCAATAAAAACCCCGCCGAAATGGCGGGATTTTTAATATTCTGGTGGATGTGATTGGACTCGAACCAACGACCTCTTCGATGTGAACGAAGCGCTCTAACCAACTGAGCTACACATCCAAAAACAACGCCCCAAAACAAGGCGAACTGTATTCTAGCACCTTGGCAAATTCGGCGCAAGTAAAAAACATATACAAAAAGTTGATTTTTGTCATTATTCGTCTATCATTTCAAAAAACACCACTTTATACCAAGGGAGCACTTTGATGAAAGGCATCATTTTAGCGGGCGGCAGCGGAACACGTTTATACCCGTTGACCAAGACGACTTCAAAGCAGTTACTGCCCGTATATGACAAACCAATGATTTATTATCCTATGTCAACACTGATGCAGTTTGACATCCGCGATATTCTGATTATATCCACCCCCCAAGATACGCCGAACATTGAACGTCTGTTTGGCGATGGCAACACGCTGGGGATGAGCATCCATTACGAAATACAGCAACGCCCCCAGGGGATTGCCCAGGCATTCACCATTGGTGAAAAATTTATCAACAACCAAGACGTATGTCTGATTTTGGGCGATAACATATTCCATATGGGCGAACAGTTCCCCTGGTTCCGCAAAACGGTTCAGAAAAACCAGGGTCAACGCGCAACAATCTTTGCATATCACGTATCTGACCCTGAAAGATTTGGTGTTGTTGAATTTGACGACAAACTGAACGCCGTATCAATCGAAGAAAAGCCCAAAAATCCAAAGTCAAACTTTGCGTCTGTTGGATTGTATTTCTATCCCGGCGACGTGGTTGAAAAGGCAAAATCATTAAAACCGTCTGCCCGCGGGGAATACGAAATCACCGATTTGAACAATATGTACCTGGCGGAACACAGAATGTCCGTTGTACCGATGCAGCGCGGTAACGCGTGGTTGGACGCGGGTACGCCAAAAAGTTTGATGGATTCCAGCAACTTTGTTCAAATTATGGAAGAACGCCAGGGGCTGAAAATCGCCTGTATCGAAGAAATTGCATATCGCCGCGGTTTTATCAATAAAAGACAGTTAAACCGCATAATAGACGGCCTGAAAGACAGCGATTACAAGAAATACCTGATAAAAGTATCAATGGAAACAAAACACAGGTTATACTAAAAAACAAACGGGGCGAAATTTTGCCCCGTTTGTTTATACAAATTTGATTGATTTGGTGGGGATAGTGGGACTCGAACCCACACGGTTGCAATAACCAAAGGATTTTAAGTCCTCAGCGTCTACCATTCCGCCATATCCCCGGACAACAAATCTGCCAGATATACTATCGCGCGACGGGCGCGCTTGTCAATATTTTTCTGAATATCTGGCGCGTTTTATTATTGTTGCTGCATTTCTGCAATCCGCGCACGCAACGCTTCCAATGCCGCTACCGGATCATCAAAACCCAACACGGATTGTTCCAACGGGCACAGACCGTCACGGTTCCTGTTCAAAATCCGCGGAACCATTGTGCCGTATGACACCGCGATATTATGCGCTGCCAATAATTCTGCGCCATCCTGACTCATCAATTCACCATAGACCGCGGTCGCCCCGCCATTTATGGCAATAAAGGCCGCCGCACGACCGATTACTTTGTCCACAACCGTTGCGCCGGCCATTTTGTCCGCCGCTGTATCATACAAATGTAACAGCGGATTTACACCACCGCCACTTTCAAACGCGACTATTTCATTATCACGCACCAATATGCATTCGGCACGACCGTCCGCAATCATTTTCTTGGCCGTATCAACCGCGGAATCGGACGAGCATCCCGCCATCGCGCAAAACGCAACCATAACCAGCGCAATCAGTTTTTTCATATTTTACTCCTTTATTTGTGGTGTCAGTTTTATAATTGTTATCTCCGTTGGTGCAAACAGACGCATTTGCGGGCCGCCCTGGGAAATTCCACGCGAAACGTACAGGCGCGCACCGCCGTCCAAATCATATTCCCCGGCCAGATATGGGGCGTGCAGATACATCAGAAATATAATCGGTATAATCTGGCCGCCGTGTGTATGCCCAGCAATTTCGAAATCAAACACGTTTTCACGAAAACTGCCCGGTGTATGTGACGCCAGCAATCTAAATTGCCCCGGTGTGGCATCTGCAAATGTTTTTGCCATATCATATCGGTGGCCGCTGCGCCGGGACGAATGTATATCCGGAAACCCACCCAAATAGATATCCGATCGCAGGGAAACACCACTGTTTTCCAAAAATGTAAATCCCAAATTTTTCAGTGCCGCAACCGACGCGTCATATCCGGAATATGTTTCGTGATTGCCGGTGACAAAGTATACGCCATCTGGCGCAGATAAGTTCTGTAACAGTGCCATATGCACCGTAATACGTTCCAGCGCGTCATCTATTGTATCGCCCAACAGTATAACGGCATTCGGGTTCTGTGCATTAGTTTTATCGACAATTTTTTGCACACGGCGCGGCGACATAGTCCGCTGAAAATGCAAGTCGGGCAGGGCGGCAACCGTATATTCCGCCGTAATTTTTGGCGATGTTACGGTTACAACCCTGACAGCCGGCGTACGCAGTCCCGCATACAATGCGTACGCCCCCATAACAACCGCCACCGCAACTGTCACCAAGTTGACCCGCAGGACAACCGTAATATCCATAGGACTAGGCGCCACACCACACAGATACAGAATTATCCAAACCGCATCACGCAACAGCGTTATTGTCATCAATATAATCGCGGTCATATATACAAAAGATATTATATTGCAGATAACCGGATGTGCACGCCCCCAGAAATCTTCAAATTCATATCGTCCCAACTGTGGCAAAAATCCAATTCCAGTAAACAGAACCAGCATCATCAGTTTTCCCCACCACGGCACATTAGAAAACATCGCATACCGGACGAACAAAATCCCCATTGCGATAAATCCGATTATAGACGTGCTGGATAGTATCCCAAAATTCATACTTTCCCCCTGAATTTATTCGCAAAAAATATAGCGATACCGAAAAAATAAAGCAATAAAAAACCGCCCAAACGGACGGTTAAAATCTTGGTGGAGCTGATGGGACTCAAACCCACGACCTCTACGATGCGAACGTAGCGCTCTATCAACTGAGCTACAACCCCATAACTGGTGCGGATAAGAGGACTCGAACCTCCAAGGCATTGCTGCCACTAGTACCTGAAACTAGCGCGTCTACCAATTCCGCCATATCCGCAGGCGTCTGAATATAATATATTATGTTTAATTATTTTGCAACAAGAAAATCATATTTTGTTCAAACGG
Source organism: Candidatus Enterousia intestinigallinarum (assembly GCA_944407095.1). Taxonomy (GTDB): domain Bacteria; phylum Pseudomonadota; class Alphaproteobacteria; order Rs-D84; family Rs-D84; genus Enterousia; species Enterousia intestinigallinarum. The sequence goes on from OX097180.1 coordinate 191,889, forward strand.
AACGAATAAGTAACAATCATCGATAGATAATCTATAAAAACGCTTGCCCTGAAATTTGCAATTTTGCTAACATTTAATCAGAGATGAAGAAAATTCTGCATTTTATCGGTATTTTCGCCGTGTGCATTGGCGTCGCCAATGCGGCTGTACGTGATGAAAATGCGACGAATCGACAATCTGCAACAGCCTCTGCATCCAAATCAACAATATCACGCACCGCATCGACCAAGGCCGCCGCCGCACGCAACGTAACCGCGCGCACCGCCACGTCACAACCGCTGACATCGCGTACGGCACAACAGGGCGCAACAATATCACGCAACGATTCCACAACAACTGGGCGCAGCGCAACCGCACGTACGACCCAGACCGTCACCCCAACCACAACGGCGCGCAGTGGCGCGACCGTATCACGCAGTGCGACGGCCGTACCAGCATCGACACGCGGCACAACAACGGCACGCAGTGGTGTGACTGTATCACGCGCCGCGATTGACACTGTTTCCGACGTTGTCGCTAACACGCGCACTGGCGCAGAATACGAGCAATGTAAAACCGCATATTTCAACTGTATGGATCAATTTTGCCAGTTAAAAAACGATGATTATCGCCGTTGTTCGTGCAGCAACCGCGTATTTGACCTGGCTGAAACACGCAGCATTATGCAAGACGCCAGTGACCAACTGACCGTATTCACGGAAAACCTGGACGTTGTCGGTATGACCGCGGCCCAAGCGACCGCGATGAAAACCGCGACCGAGGGTGAAAATGCCCTGACATCTGACACTTCGGCATCCAAGCAGTTATTACAAGCAATTATGAATTCTATCCGTGGTGACGACGCAACGGTTGGCGGCAAATATTCTGACCTGAACAGTATAACTTTGTCATTTGACACGGTGAACGCATTTGGTACCGCTGACGCCGGCCAGATAATTGCAACATATAACGGCCTGAACCTATATAACGCGGTATATCCCCAATGTCGCCAGGCAGTACGTGCCGACTGTACCGACGCACAGCTGCAACGCGCAATAACTGCATATCTGATGGCTGTTGAACAAGATTGTAACACTGTTCAATCAGCGCTGGAAAATCAACAGAAACAAATGAAATCCGCCGTCCGCGAAAGCAGTGCTATGCTGGATTTGGCCCGTGTAGAAAATCGCCAGAATCATAATTCCAGTGATATGGCAACCTGCCTGACCGAAGTTGAAAATGCTATTTTAAGTGAAGAGGTCTGTGGTGCCGGATATCACAAATGCTTGGACAACGGCGAATTTATCGACGTATCAACCGGGGCACCAATCGCCGGGGTGGAAAATTTCTATGAACTGGGCAACTTGTTGAAATTTGCGGATGGGGTTGACGCGGCCGATCAAAAACTGTCCAAGATTACGTCCAATCGTTCATTTGTGAACAACTTTGAAAATCGTGTAAAAAAATTTGCCGAACCTGCACTGGACAAATGTACAGAAATCGCAGATGATGTCTGGGCCGACTATTTGGACAAGGCAATGTTGGACATATACTATGCCCAACAATCCAAAGTGAACGAAATTAAACAGGGATGTTTTGATTTTGTGTCGGCCTGTTATATGAACGGCGATACCGCACTGACGGCGGCAATGGCCGAACTGACCGGCGACGACACGGTTGTATTGCAACCGGACAAGGTTACATTATCCACAGAAATGTGCCGCGATTACATCAATTCGTGCAATATGATGTTCTATGACCAGACCGACGGTCAAAACATAATTACCGATTATATAAACAACCGCCAAGAAACAGATACTCTTACAGCGTGTCGCGCGGTTGTAAAACAATGCTTTGATAATTTTGGCGGAACAAATTACGAAAACTTCTATTATCCGTACAGCGGACTGTTCAAAACTGGCGAAGCACTAAAATGGTTCACTCTGTACGAATACGACGAAAACGGTACTATCAACACAGCCGAACCAGTATCAGAATGTGCAAAGCAGTTGATGGATATTTCATCGTGCAGTTCACCAGATATGATGGTGGCGGCATTTGGTGGATTTGATGTCATAACAGCATCCAAGGGCATACACAGCAACGAAACAGTTTATTACTTTGATCCCGATGGTGATTACAAGGAAGACGGAACCGATGGCAAGCATAGACGATACGGCCTGTTAGATGACGAAGCAACAGATGGCGTAACGGACAAAACCGGCGCAGAAAATACATCTCAACGCTTATTGGCGCACCATACGCCACGTCCAACGGGTGTTGCGACAGAAATATACAATCAAATTGTCGATACATTGACAACGCAGTGTATGAACGTCCAGGGGCGTTTCATAGAATTACAGTTTATAAAAACAAATTTATACAACGAAGCCGCCCTGTGCAATGCACAATTTGGTGCATCCATTGAATACGGCGGTTCTGCGACCCCGGGCCAAGTGTCGTTGTACCCGAACTTGGTTGAATATTATAAAATCGGTGATAATGAAAATATGTGCCCGCGCGACTATGACCTGAATGTAGATACGCAATCGTGGGGGGCGTGCCTGTGCTGGGAAAACGGTGGACGACGCAGCAAATACGGGAAAAGCCCGAAATGTGTCGCCGGCATACCAACCGATGCCGCACGAAATGATGCCAACTGCATAGCAGCGGATCTTACATCAACTGTTACTGGAACACCCGGAATTGATAAATGGTGCACAATGCCACTGACGTCTGGGAACCAGGTTTGCCCGATTGGTCTGAACGGGGGCAAAGAAGAAAATGAAATGTGCGTGTACGACGGTGAAGAACTGAACAATCTGCCCGAAGGATTGGGAATCTGATAACTGCACCGTGTTCACAAGTGTGTTCTGGCGCACAAATAAAACGACCGCCGATACAAAGCAGGGCGGTCGTTTTTCAATTCAATATTATTATATAATGTTATTTTACTGCACGACGTACAGAATCCGCAATCAATGCGGCTGGCGCGCCGTCTGGGCGTCGCCATAAATTATCGGCAGATTTTAGTGCGGAAATCATTTTTTCACGCACGGACGGTATAGTCAGTTGTTGCACTGCATCCAAAATATTTTCCGATGTTGCATCCGTTCCCAGATATTCTGGATATATGCCACGTTTTAATAGAATATTTACCAGCGACACCCAATTCACACGAATTACCTGGCGAACTAGCCACGTCGTTATCGGATTCATTTTGTACATTACAATCGCCGGAATATGCAACATTGCCAATTCCGCCGAAACTGTACCACTGGCCACAATCGCTATATATGTTTTAGAATAAATATCATATCGCTTTGATGATGGCACCAATTCCGGTTTCACATCCCAGTGTGCAACCTGGTCACGGACATAGCCAGCGGTTGTTTCAACTGTCGGTATAACAAATTTATATCCGGAATATCCGTTTGCAACCAACTGATGCGCAACATCACGAAAAATTGGCATCAGACGTTTTACCTCTGACATACGACTGCCTGGAACCAATGTTATAATTTTTTCATCAGTCGATGACCGACGCGGTGCGCGACGCCCGATAAGTCCGTCCGCAATCGGATGCCCAACCGCCACGGTATCCAAACCATATTTTGTAAAATACGGTATTTCAAAATCAAAAAACGCATACAGTTTATCAAACGTGCGCGCATATTTCTTTGCACGTCCCGCGCGCCACGCCCAAACCTGGGGTGCAACAACGTGATGAAATTTTAATCCGCCCGCAACCAACGCACGACCACCTGGTGTTTTCTTTATCTGTTTTATAACACTTTTGGCAAATCCAGGTGAATCAATAGTTAAAACAATATCCGGACGCGTGCTTATTATTGCATCAACAGTTTGCCGAATGCGCCGCGTCAATGTTTTTGCGTGGGCGACAACCTCTATCACGCCCATAACAGACAAATCAGACATCGGAAATAATGACTGCAGTCCAGCGGCAATCATATTTTCACCGCCAACGCCGACAAATTCTGCATCTGGCATTTCGCGCATAATTCGCGCCCCCAGAACGTCGCCAGAAACTTCACCGGCGATAATAAATACCTTGATTTTTTTATTCTGCATTTTTAGACGTGCCAATACCGCGCTTTGAACGATTTTCTATAAAGTCAATCGCATCCATCGCGTACTTGTTATTTTTTACCTCTTTACGCACACGGGCCAAACGTTCCGCCACGGTACCGTCAGATTCACGAAAAACCGCGGAATACACACTGTGAATTGCGTGCATATCTTCATTTGTAAATCCGTGACGCATCAATCCGACACGATTTATCGTACGATATACCGCACGCGCACCATCGTAAATCGCATACGGCAACACGTCATTTCCAACACCAGACATTCCGCCAATAAATGCGTTACGTCCAATACGTGCAAACTGTAAAACCATAACGCCACCAGACAGAATTGCAAAATCTTCGACTTCTACGTGACCGGCCACCTGAACCAGATTGGACATAACGACACTGTTTCCAATTTTACAGTCGTGTCCAACGTGCGCGTTCACCATAATCTGGCAATCGTCGCCGATAACTGTTCCGTCCGACGCAGGCGTACCCGAATGGATCGTCACATATTCGCGAATTTTACAGCGCTTACCTATGCGCAGACCCGTCATAGTGTTTTCATCTTGCCATTTCAAATCCTGGCTCATAACGCCAAGCACAGCAAACGGGTACACAATAGAATCATCACCGATAGATGTTTTTCCATCAATAACAACATTTGAAACCAATTCCACGCGGTCGCCCAGAACAACATTTGGGCCAACAATGCAAAATGGTCCTATCTTGCAATCAGCGCCCAAAACGGCACCTTCGTGAATAATTGCGGTTGGATGTATTATCATACTACAGGCCTATATTTTATTATTATTTCGCCTGGAATAATACATTATATACGCAAAAATTTGTATTCAATAAATATAACGAATTATAACAGAAATCCGAACTGACGTGCGCCACCACCACGTGGCAGTGCGGCCCAGTATAAAATCCCCAGCGCAGTAACAGCCGGCATAGTCGTTATTATTCCGAACAGTCCGATTGTAACGGCGAAAATTTTTTCATCAATTCGTTCCGGCAACTTTTCTGCGTGCCATACAGACATTGCAAACAAGAGGCCAAACATCAACGTCATTCCCAGGAAAATAGGCACTGATTCCGTCAGAATAAACAACGCCATACACAGCACCGATAAAAAGCGCCCCAGCCATTTCAGTTTGACATACGCACTGTGCCGTATAAATCCACGTGGACGAATATTACGCAAAGCAACTGTTGCCGCCGCAGCCATTGCGACTAAAATCAGTCCAACCAAATGCACTGGCGTCAACGCCCCCAACTGACCAAATCGGAAAAATTCTGGTTGCATTAAAATTGCAACGGTTGTGGCTAACACGACCAATGTAGTCCCCGCCACAGGACGCATTTCAACACGCGACGCGCGCCCAATCAGGATACCGACTAAAAACGCACCAATTTGTAACAACGGCCCCCACCACGCGTGCATATCAGACAGACCGATTGCCGCCAGAATCACAACCCAGACCGCGGCAATTCCAAATTTCTGGCGTCGTGGCGCCCCCCGCCACGCAGGCAAATTCAAATTTCGCAGATTTGAACCAACAAACACAGACGCAACAAATACGATTGCTGCAATCATAAAGGGCAATACGGTTGCATTATCGCGTAGAACACCGTAATTTCCACCAAACATTACCACCCACGCCAATGTCAACAACACAACCCACAGCGACACCCGGCCAGACGCATTATTTGCGTTCCACCCCAGCCGTCCCAACAACGCAGGCGCACAAAACCACGTCATAAAAAACAACGGCAACGCCAAAATCGCCCACCATAAAAACGCAGGCGCCACCAACGCAGCATTATTAAATGCACTTACCGCACTTTGCACAATCACAGTACTTTCAAACATAAACTTGCCTTTTTATTTTGATAAATTATTATATAGGTATGTCGCAAAAACAAGCAATTTTTACCCTGATGGGCGGACGCGTACGTATGTGGCGTGGCCAATATAATCCGACGTCAGACGCGGTATGGTTGGCCGCGTTTGCCCCACAGAACGCCAAAAGCGTGCTGGACGTAGGGGTTGGCACTGGCGGGGCGGGGCTTTGTGTTGCGGCGAATTCCCCACGAACAAAAATCACTGGCATTGATATATCACCAGAAATGTTGACCGCGTGCGAAAAAAATGCCGTGCTAAATAATTGCGATATGGAATTGATACGTACGGATATAACAACGTGGCGCACAGCGCGCACATTTGATTTAGTTATAACAAACCCGCCGTATTTTCGCGGGACGCCAGCCGCACATAATGCGCATCATAACGCAGATCTAACATTGTGGACCCGCCGGAGTATCGCACGCGTGCGGCCACGTGGCTATTTTTGCACAATTATCGCCGCCGACCGTATGGCCCAGGTTCTGGCCGAAATGACCGCACATTGTGGCGACATAGAAATAATGCCGCTGTTTGGCGCAAAAAAATCAGCCGAACGCGTTCTGATGCGGGGGCGTGTCGGCACACGGGGCGGTACGCGACTGTACGCAGGATTACCGATGAACTACGATGCGGTTTTACGCGACGGCTTGACTATTGACACGGTATTGGCTACACTGGGCTGGATATGATAAACTTTATAACCAGATATTTTACGTCTTTATGGGCGTTTATAACGTCACCGTTTCGTGCGCTGTGGCGCGTAATATGCCGCATATTTCCACCACGTGAATTTACCGTTATGGATACACCACGTGGCAATGTTTATACTTTCCAGCAAAGCAGTTTTTGGCGCTTTACAAAATTTTGTGGCAAAATCGGTTTGATTGTGTGGGCAACGTGGTCAACATACGTATTTATCTATCACCGTCCGATGCTGCAACGCAGAACCCAGGAATTAGAAGAAACCCGTGCACTGCACGCACGTCAAATGACTGATTTACAAGTATATCTGGAAAAATACAACGAACTGACACGTAATTTGAACGTAATCGACGACAAAATCCTAAATGCTGAAGATTTAACGGATTCGCAAAAAGAAGAACTGATGAACAGCCGATTAAAAACGTGGGGTGAATTGGATTTTCTGCGAACCCGCTTGACAGAAATGTTCACGACCGAAGATTATTCGCCAGAATACACAAAAATATCTGAACTGTCTGCAGAATTTGAACTAACGCGTGCTGAAAACGAGTCATTAAAAAAACGCAACAGTCAAATGATGGAATCTATGCAGCAAATTATAACTGCTGACACACAGATTGTGGATATGGTATCAAAACTTGCCACCGAAAACATCGACGCACTGCGTGATAATATCAAGGGCATAACCAGCACCATTGCATCGCTGGGGCTGACGCAAAACAAACTGATAAACAATGCTAACAAGTTTTCCAACCCATTGGTCGGTGCGGCATTCAGTCCCATTGAATTCGATAAAGATATGGATCCAAAATATCAGAAATTGGCCGACGATTTGGAACTGTGGAACGGTTTAACAAAATTAAACACAATGCTGCCATTGGGTGCACCGGTGGAAAAAGTTCGCGTAACATCTAATTTTGGAACCCGCGAAGACCCGTTTACTGGCGAACCCAAACGTCATCGCGGAATTGATTTTGCCGGAACAATAGGCACAGAACTAATGGCTGTTGCGCCTGGGCGCGTTGTTTCGGCGGGTGAACGCGTCGGATATGGTACAACGGTTGAAATAGACCACGGATTGGGATTCACAACTTTGTACGCACACCTGTCACAAATACTGGTTACGCGTGGCGATTGGGTGCGTCCTGGAACGGTAATCGGACTGGCGGGTTCGACGGGGCGTTCAACAGGACCACATCTGCACTATGAAATCCGGTACAAGGGCGTTCCGTTCGACCCGGCAAAATTTGTAAAGGAATAAAAAATGCTGGCATTTACAAACGCAAAAGAAAAAACATCACCGACAATTATTGGCGCTGGGTGCAAATTGACCGGTGATATGAAAACAGACCACACAGTTCAGATTCACGGTCACGTTGTCGGTAACGTTACTGCTGAAACTGTGGTGATTGGTCGCGGCGGTAAAGTCGTCGGCCGTGTCACCGCAACAACATTATTTCTGCACGGAACGTTGGACGGTCCAGCGACGGTGAACACCGCAAATATTTTCAGCAATGCGCAAATGACCGGGACATTATCATACTTTACATTAAACATAACCGGAAATACTGGGCTGGAATGCAAACTGGCCAAACGAAAGGACAAGAAAAATGAATAAAACAATATCCAAGGTTTATATTGCCGCCGACCACCGTGGGGTAGGGGTAAAATTATATCTGATTGAAATGTTGTCGGCAATCGGATACACGGTTGTAAATCTGGGAACAGATGACGTGAATACGCCGGTTGATTTTCCAGACATTGCGAAAACCTTGGCCGACACAATGTTATCAGATGACAAATCACGGGGCATTTTGGTATGTGGCACTGGTGCCGGTATGCAAATTGCCGCGAACAGATATCGTCACCTGCGCGCATCGCGCTGTGACAGACCCGACCAGGCACGTGACGATCGCTTTCACGATGATATAAATGTTCTGACGCTGGCCGCGGACGATATTGATATAGAGGTATCTTTCCTGGTTGCACGTGCATTTTTGGAAAGTCCGTTTGACGATTCCGAACGCCGTGTTCGCAGATTAAAGAAAATTTCATAATAAAAAATCGCCCGTTGGGCGATTTTTTAATTCTTGCATTATTCCGCCGTGCGCGATAACATAAATATGTCAACGGGTGTTCCGTTGATGAGGTGTGGAAACCTCTATACTGGCGTCGCAATCACTTGTCAGGCGCGCAAATGCGCCGGTTTTAATATTACGACGATAAAAAAACTCCTGATTTTCTGGTCAGGAGGGTCGCGAATATCAAATAAACGACACAATTCCAGTAATTGTTTCCAACCTCCTGACCACCAAAGATTTGGTGGTTTTTTGTTTCAACAAAAAAATCAGGAGATTGATTATGAACACAAAACTAATATATGCCGTTTGTTGCGCCATTACACTTTCTGTAATTTCACAGGGGGCTTTTGCTGCAACACAATGCACCAAAAGTATTACTGCATCACTATGTTACGGAATTGACGGACAAATACAAAAAATCACCGGTTCGAATTGCGCAACGACAGAGCATTTTTGCTGGGGCGATAAAGACGTAACAGAATGCGCCACGTGCCCCAATGGATATACCCTGACGACGCAGACATTGGAATCTGATAATTGCACAAACACAACAACTTATAGAACTTGTGTTTCAGAAGGAACAGATCCGACAGATCCGTGCGCAGATTGCGAGCCAACGAATTGGGAAAATGCCTTGTTCGCAGGATATCAGGTCAGAACAAATGCAGAATGCCAATTTGTTCTTGATGAAGATTCAGGTCTGTATAAAAAGGAATGCGTTCGTACCGAAGAATACAGATGTGCCGCTGGATATTACGGTACCGCCACCGGCACAACATTATTTCCAAGTGGCTGCAACAAATGCCCCACCTTTAACGGGGGTGACGGCAATACAATTACTGGTCAATCTGCTGTTGGCGCAACAGAAATAACCGATTGCTTTGTGGAATATGACGGCGAAACCGAATTTTATGACGAAACGGGTAATTACATATTTGTCAGTCCGTGCTATTATTCATACCAATCTGGCGATTGCCAGGTTAAAGAACTGGCCCCCGGCGCATCGTGTAAATCTGACTATTCAACATACATATTGGGACAGAATTGCGGAACGACAAAATATATTCACTATGAAAAAACAGGTATGTGCTTTTCACATTGTGCCACGTGTCCGTCTGGATACGAAATACTAACCCGCACAACGGCATATCAAGGGTGCAATATAACATTTCAGACGTGTGGCAAAATATAAAAAATCCCGCAAATGCGGGATTTTTTTACTTCTTTACAACAAAGTTCACCAACTTGTTCGGTACAACAATTGTTTTAATTATTTGCATACCGTCCAATTTTTTAGCCGCCACGTCGCGCGCCATTGCAATAACTTCATCATTGGTGGCATCAACACCAATCTGAAATTCTGCCGCACGTTTACCGTTCACTGACGCAACCATAGTCATTGTTGTTTTAACTAACTTTGACGCGTCATATGTCGGCCACGGCTGAAACACCAACATATCATCGTGCCCCAAACGCTGCCAAATTTCTTCGGTCAGATGTGGCGCGAACGGATTCAGAACTTGAACCAGAACCTCATACGCAGGGCGGGGCATTTTGCCGTCAAACTGATTGATAAATTCCATCATCGCGGAAATCGCCGTATTAAAGCGCATATTTTCCAATCTATCCGTCATATCGGCAATCAGTTGATTGACCAATCGTTCCTGTTCCGCGTTCATCGGCGCATCGGTCAGATTGTCCGCCATATTTTCAACACGTTTCAAGAACCGCTGAACCCCGGCCAGCGCACCGTCGGACCAGTTGACATTTGTATCCCACGGCCCCAGTGACAGCACCGTTGTGCGCGCGGCATCGGCACCAACACGCGCGACCATTTCGTCCACTTGGAACCCGTTGCCGGCGGACTTTGACATTTTTTTGCCGTCAGACCCCATCAGCAACCCGTTCGTGGTGCGCTTTTTATACGGTTCAACCGTATTCACAAAGCCCAAATCGTACAATGCCTTGTGCCAGAAACGCGAATAAATCAAATGGCGGGTGTTATGTTCATTTCCACCGTTATAGTGGTCAACAGGCATCCAGCGTTCCATTTGTTCGCGCGAACAAAATTCTTTATCGTTATGCGGATCTAAATATCTCATATAATACCACGACGATCCCGCCCATTGCGGCATAGTATCCGTTTCACGACGAGCCGGCGCACCACATTTTGGACAGGTGGTATTTACCCAATCCGTCGCACGGGCCAGGGGACTTTCACCATCCTCGGTCGGACGATAATCTTCCATATACGGCTGCATCAATGGCAGTTCAGATTCCGGCACCGGAACCCAACCGCACTTTTCACAATACACCAACGGTATCGGTTCACCCCAATACATCTGGCGTGAAAATCCCCAATCGCTCATTTTGAAACGTGTTTTTGGACGTGCAAACCCGTGTTCTTCGCCGTATTTAATTGCGGCGGCGATTGCATCGGCTTTGTTCATACCGTCCATAAAGCCGGAATTGATATGCGGGCCGTCCCCGGTCCAAACCTTTCCCGGTTCACCACCGTCAATAACGGTCACTATTTTCAATCCGAACTTTTTTGCAAAATCCCAGTCGCGATCATCGTGCGCCGGCACCGCCATAATCGTACCGTGCGCATAATTCACCAACACATAGTCCGCAACAAACACCGGTATTTCATCACCAGTGTACGGATTCTTGGCCATTATGCCGTCCAGTTGAACACCGGTTTTTTCCTTGGTAACGTCGGTGCGGTCTATTTCTGATTTTGCCGCGGCTTCTTTTATATACGCACGCACGGCATCGGCATTTTTAACCCTGCCGTCGGCCAGCCATTTGGCAACCAGTTTATGTTCCGGCGCAATCGCACAGAACGTTGCACCAAATATAGTGTCGGGACGCGTTGTGTACACGGTCATAACATCGTCACCAACCATAAAATCAACATCAGCCCCCGTTGATTTGCCAATCCAGTTTGTCTGGTCGCGCTTTACCCGTTCTGGATAGTCCACCAACGATAAATCATCCAGCAAACGTTGCGCATATTTAGTAATCGCCAGATTCCACTGCATTTTTTCACGAATTTCCACCGGTCCGTGACAACGATTGCACTTGCCATCTTCCAATTCTTCATTGGTCAACGTAGTACGGCAATTCGGACACCAATTCATCGGCAGCATAGATTTATACGCCAGCCCCGCATTAAAGAACTGAATAAACATCCACTGTGTCCATTTGATAAATTCGGGGTCAGATGTAGCAACCTGAGATTTCAAATCAATGGACCAGCCCATTTCAACCATATTCTTTGTGAACTTTTCTACCAATTCACGCACGACAACCGACGGATGCTTGCCAATTTTGGTGGCATAGTTTTCCGCAGAAATCCCCAGTGAATCAAACCCCAACGGATATAACACATCATAACCCTGCATACGACGAAAACGCGCCATAACATCGCACCCAGTATAATTCAACATATGCCCACCGTGCAACCCAGTACCCGATGGAAACGGAAATTCCGCCAACATATAAAACGGTTGCTTTGAACCATCATTTTTAGGGGTGAAAACACCGGCATCAGCCCAACGGCGTTGCCATTTTTCTTCGCGTTCATGAATTTTTTTAATATCGTCTGCCATTTTTTATTCCGTTTATGTTTCAACAACGGCAATTTTATACATAAAAACCGCTGAATTCAAGATTTTTTAACAAAAAGCGAAATTCAACAAAAACACTGAAAAATCAATCAAATACACAAATAAAACATGCCGAAAATAACCGGAGGTTACCATACGACCAAATACACCATATATTTTAATTGAAAAACCGCCACATTGTCAACAAATAAAATGCCGAAAACAAACCTCCGGTTTCATACAACCGCCAAAAATCAGGGGAGAAAAACGATGCACACCATCAGTAAAATTTTATGGGGTTTCTTAAGCACATTTATTTGTGTTATATACAAGATAGACGCATACGCGGTTGAATACTGCACATACCCAGTTGTCCAGTCTGTCGTAGTCGGTAATACTATTGGTACCACTCACGCACAATGCAGTGCCGCAACAATTTGCGACGGCGGTACTTGTGGTGCCAAATGGACAAATCGCATTACCGAATACGATGGCAGCGAAAAAATAACCACCATTTGCGGCCAGAATTTATACGTTGGAAAGTGTCGTAAGCACAACGGTCAAATAGCTACAAACCCCTTATACCCAGCATTATGTGCCGACAGCTATATATGTTCCAGTTGCCCAAACAGTGGGGTAACTGGCCGATCAGCAAGAACCGTATCCTGGGGTGTACAACACGGTGGGAAAATATACTTTTGTTCCAACACAGACCCAACCGGCCGCAGTTTAGGCGCCACATATATGCAAGTTATTGAACCAGATTGTGAATATTTCACAGAAAGATATTGGGCAAACATATATAACTGTTTTCTATTGGCTAACCATACTTATCGCGACACCGCCGGCAGTTATCAATTTACAAACTCTTGCTTCTACAAATAAATTCAATATGCAAAAACACCCAGACGTATCCATTATTATTGCTAATTACAACTATGCGCGCTTTATTGGTGACGCATTAGAATCCATATTGGCACAAACATTGCAGAATTGGGAATGCATAATAATTGACGACGCCAGCACCGATGACAGCGTAAAAATTATCACTGAATACACAAATCGCGATAAACGTTTTCGTTTGATTCAGCAACCCAAACATATGGGCGTATCTGCGGCACGGAACAGGGGACTGGACACCGCACGCGGCGAATATATCGCATTTCTGGATTCAGACGATTGTTTTACCGAATATGCATTAGAAATGCTGCTGCATTTGGCACGTTCCACAAATGCTGATATGGTTGGTGGCGGTGCACAAATGGTACCAGAACAATTCCATTTTATTCCGACAAAAAATACAACATGGACAGTATCTATGACGGGCGGAATCAGTAAACCATCGCTGTTTTTAATGGCCCCCACCGCACATAAATGGTGTTGGCTGTGGCGGCGCATTTACAAGCGTTCTTTTATCGACCAAACGCGTTTTCAACCATGCTTCACAACATTTGGCGACGATTTAACATTTATGCTAGAAATATGCTATCGCGCACAACTGATGGTTGAAACAAACAATGTATCTGTATACCATCGCACACACCCAAACGCAATAACCACATCGGAATTTGACCCACATTATTTTGATTGGTTTCCGACATACTTCAAATATATTCGTGAAAATTTGTTGGATAAATATGACACCAATTTTTGGCGTTCTTTTTTTCAAAATTCTTTTTATTACCTGATGGTGGAAACAATTTCAAAACCAAAAAAATATAACAAATATCAACAGGAAGCAAAACGTGCATTTATACAATCCTGCCGCGAAATCCCACCACGATATTTAACTTTCAAACAAAGAATTTTACGCTGGTTTATGCTATGTCTGAAATAAATGTTTTATATTGTTTTGATTCGCGCTTTTCTAAATTGGCCACTGTGTCAATTTATTCGCTACTAAAAAACAAACACGACACAACACACATAAACCTGTACTGTATGGTTGCACCCCACACATATGGCAAACGCAAAATACAAAAAGTCATTGATAAATTTCCACATGCCAAAATAATTTGGCGAACAATCCGCCACAATGAAAACCCGTTCAGAAAACATGATTTTTCACGATGGAGTCCCGTCATATTCTATCGACTGTTTGCATGTGATATTTTTCCAGAACTAAATAAAATATTATATCTGGATTCAGACACAATAATTTGCAGCGATTTAACAGAATTGTATAACACAAATATATCAGACTACGCAATGGGTGCCGTTCGTGACATGGCGCCAATATACGATAAAAATCACCCAAACGGTCGATACGTTTACGACTTTGCACACAAATATTTGAACGACGACCCGTATTATAATTCAGGCGTACTTTTAATAAACGCAAAAAACATGCGTAAAAACAAAGAAATATTAAATATCAATATTCCCCTTAAATATCCAGACCAAGATTTATTAAACGCCGCATTTCACAATAAAATATTGCCATTAGAATTAAAATATAACTATGCCCCAGGCGTTATCATCCCGACATTTTTTTCAGACCACGAAATACAAACCATTAAACACAAAAAATACTCAATTCTGCATTTTTACAGCATAAAACCGTATATATACTTGCATATTCCCATGTATTCTTTGTTTTACAAATTATCAACAGAACTGGGCATGCACCCCGACGAATTCGCCAAACTTGAACAAAAATATATAAAAAAACAAAAATCTACAAAATCATGTATTCCCGGCATCAGAATTTATGACGATAAAGTAACACTGTTTGGAATTATTACATTTCATCTGTAACACGACGCCAGCACGCCAGATATTCCACATTGCCACTGCCGCCGCGGATGGGCGATTCAATCAATCCATATTGATTATAGCCGTTTTTTTCAAAGTTTTTAATAACGTTTTGAACAGCGTTTTGCCGGTCGACCGCGCTTTTTATAACACCACGATTGCGCGCCGCAACGGCGCGCGGAACTTCGAACTGCGGCTTTATCAATGCAATTATTTGTGGCGATTTCCACGCCACCAACGCGTCCATTATATTTATCAATGATATAAACGATACATCAATCACAATCAAATCAACTGGCGCCACCGGGTGCAGGGCACGTATATCCGTTTGCTCCAACGACAAAACCCGCGCATCACGCTTTAACTCATCGGTCAGCTGGTTTGTTCCAACATCAACGGCAATTACCCGCACCGCACCACGGGACAACAAAGTTTCTGTAAAACCACCAGTACTGGCCCCGACATCCAAACAAACATATCCGGCCGGATTTACACCGAACGCATCCAACGCCG
Source organism: Candidatus Enterousia intestinigallinarum (assembly GCA_944407095.1). Lineage (GTDB taxonomy): Bacteria > Pseudomonadota > Alphaproteobacteria > Rs-D84 > Rs-D84 > Enterousia > Enterousia intestinigallinarum. The sequence continues at coordinate 207,532 of OX097180.1, forward strand.
CCGCCAGTTTCACACCCCCACGGCCAGCAGAATAGGGCAATGCCCCCGCAACAATATTATCTGTATCTAAAACCGATTGGCTGGCCTTTTGCGCGATTACACCATTTACAGAAACCAAACCCGACTTTATTGCGGCGACGGCCTTGGCCCGCGTGGGATATAAATTGCGCAAAACTAGTTCCTGGTCTAATCTCATACAAATAATTTTACAACCCGAACACGGTAAAATCAACATTATGTTCTTGCGTTTGGGGGCGGGGCACTGTAATATATTTATGACACGGGGTGTTCCCGTGTTGGGCTTAAGAACCCATTGAGTGCGTCTGTAAAAACAGACGAAAATATAAATCCAACCAAACAATTGGTTGGAGTGTGACGAATATACAGAATAAGTCACGCAATTCACTCAATTGTTCTTAAACTCCAACCACCTGAAAATCCGGTGGTTTTCTTTTATTCAACAAAAGAAAAAGGAGATAAGAATATGAGAAAACATTTAATTATTGCCGGCATAATTTGTGTCGCGTCAATTCCGCCCGCCACCGCCGTCACCAAGTGTGTGGCATTGGGCAGCAACACAACGTGTACCGCCCGCAGTGCCAATTACAGATATCAACCCGATTGGTCTATTACATGCAACACAAATGGCAAAAGCATATCCGTCCAAGGTGTCAGTATGTGCAGCAGTACCGCCGGCTCTTCTTATTATACAACGGCAACCCAATTAGATCGATCGTCTATGACGACAGAAAACGAATATTGTTGGTGTAAAATGACCAGTCCGGCCGTATCACGATGGGTATACGTTTACGCCAACAGAGATGGGGCCAATTGTTTTTACTCCTGTGCCAGCGAGTGCGAACAGCTTGCAGGAGGAACCGCCGCCTATCGATCGGCACTATTTCGTAATTTATCTGATTAAGACCAAGGGGGGAACGAACTATGAAACACATATTTATATCTTTATTTATAATCAACACAATCTTGCAATTTCTGCCAATCCAATCCGCTTGGGCGGCCAGCACCAAATGTATAGCAAAAATAAACTCTGGATCGTGTTCCAGTGTGACCGCTTCGTCCTTATACAATAAGACAGATTGGAATGTATCTTGCACTATCAACGGCAAAAGTATGCCACTAAGTGGCACAAGTATTTGCAGCAGCACCGACGGCGATACTGGCGACACCCGAACATCTGTGACCATATCATCAAATTTAGACGCCAACATTTATTGCTGGTGCAAAATGACCACCCCGGCCGTATCACCGTGGGTACGTCGTTACAAGGGCAGCGATGCAGCCACCTGTGCGCAATATTGCGCGGGTTACTGCACCAGATTCGGCGTAAATCAAGAGGATTACAGGAACGCAATATTTAACAACTTGGCTGACTAAGAACCAAAGGAAACCACAATGAAATCAATAACTATTTTTATATTGGCACTTCTCCCATTTTGTGCATTTGCGGACGAACCATCAACTTCGTGTCCATCCGGTTATGAAACAATAACCGAAACATATATAGAAATCGCCAACAGTTCTTGTCCATCCGGATACACTTCTGTTGGTACAGCTACAAGTTGTTTAATAAGTTCACCATCTGGTTCGTGTATGATGTACGCACCAACAGGCATCAGTTATACCGACAGCAGCGGCACATATCAATTTACATCCGCGTGCCCACTGGAATAAAATTTTAGGCGTCAAATTGACGCCTAAAATTTATTGAAGTAAATTATAAAAACACAAAAACAACACTATATTTTTTAATATTTATTCACTAAACATATTACCAACAAAAAACACCAATAATTTTACATAATAATTTTAAGCAAATACTGTGTAAAAACAATAAAATGCAATAAATATCTTATAAAACACATCAAAACAACATTAAAAAGCCCGGATTTCTGCGCATTTTAGCTGATAAAACGTGCTAAAAAGCAAAAAATCAACACGAAAGGGCACCAAACAACAAATCCCACACGGTTTCAGCACAAATATTACAAAAATCATTTTTTGAATTATAACGCTAAAAACAATTTGTTATTTTAATTACCAAATAAATATTTTTAATTTTACACAGCATACAAAATAATTATCCATACAAAGATTTTACCATCAGACAAAAAAGATAAAAACAGTAACGATCCAACATCACCAAACAGAAAACAAACACCACAAAACAGACAACCAAACAAACGCCACAAAAGCTCTTTTCAGAACACCAAACTATACATAATATACATTATGCGCCTTTTGTGTACCGCCGCCCTGGTATACAAAAACACCGATAAAAAACAGCAAAAACATAACTTTGCTTTATATGCCGCCTATTCTAACGATACCACAACATTATACCACACAAAGGCACCAAAGCCAACCGCACAAACAAAAAAAACACGGCACGATAGTTTTTACAAACACAAACGACACAGCCAGACAACTACACCAACCAGCCGCACGCGCAGCATACACATACACATCCACCTGTCACAACTATACATAATCCATAAGTCATCCCACTCTGCATCTATCGTCGCTTATAAATTCGCTAACGAAATAAAGCAAAAACTAAATAAAAAAACGGGTCAAACAGAACATTTGCCCCGCTCTAAATATAAACTTTAAGTTTTACCTTGAACCCTTTGTTATTTTTACAATTTTTGAAACTTTTTTCTTTGCTATTTTGGTCAATTTATCCAGATTTTTTTCTAAATCACTGGGTTGCGCCGGCACCACACTTTCCGGCGTTACAGCCGAACAACAATTTGGGCATTTTGATGCCTCGGCATTGATAGTCGACTTACAATACGGACACGTGCGTGTAGTAACCGCCTTTTTAGAACGCACCTTGTTCATAATTTTAACCAACATAAACACCGCGAACATCGTAATAAAGAAACTGACCACAGTATTCAAAAACACCCCTATATTCATTGTGGCAGCCCCAGCGGCCTGCGCTTCGGCAACGGTATTATAATGCGCGCCAGGTTCACCCCCAGACAACACGATAAAAAACTGCGAAAAATCAATATCCCCCAACAACATTCCTATGGGTGGCATAATAACGTCTTTGACCAGCGAATTTACCATACTGGTCATCACACTGCCGACGATTATACCGACGGCCATATCTATCGCACTGCCACGCTCTAAAAAAGTTCTAAACTCGCTTAAAAACTTGCTTTTAGCCATTTGTTTTTTCCTTTTTATTTTGAAAATCCTTTACAGCGTCAACAACCTTGTCCAGCGTCTTACGCAAACTTTCGTCGCGCGTTTCAACAGTTATATCGGCCATAGCATAAATATCATAGCGCTCATCTATCAGTTGAGCCAAAATTTTACGACTATCCGTATGTAACAGTTGCGGACGCGTATCGCGAAAGTTTGTACGTTTTACCAACAAATCCAAATCTGCCAGCAACCACACCGACACAGCGCGCTGCAAGACCAGTTCGCGTACAGCCGGGGTTATAAAGGCGCCCTCGCCCGTGGAAATGACCTTTTGTGTTGGCGGCGTATCAAACAGACGTGCAATTACGCGCTGTTCAGCACGGCGAAATTCGGCCTCGCCATACATAGAGAATATATCCACAACACTGGCCCCAGCGGCGGCCTCAATTTCTTTATCAGAATCAACAAACGGCACCCCCAATCGGCGCGCTAATGCGCGTCCAACGCTGGTTTTGCCCGCCCCCATCAATCCGACCATAACAATCGGCTTATCCAGTTTTATATTTTCCTTCATACCGCCAATTTTAATAAAAAAAGCAAAAATACTCAATAAAAATCCAGGACACTATATATAAGTATGATTTTTTTGCTTTTTGTTTTTCAAACAATAAAAAGTATGCTATAATATATAAGACAATAAGCATAACGGGGGGACGAGAAGTATGAAAAAAGCATCATTATTGGCATTATGCGCATTTATACTGTCTGCGAACGGCGCGTTTGCGGCGGGTTCGCACATATATGCGAATACTTTCACGGCAAATAATATAACTGCGTTTCAGCACTCTATTATGACCACAGCGATGCAAACGTTTGAAGGTACCGCCGCCGCGGCACTGGGCGGTCGCGCAAAATTAGTAAAGCACGATGACAAGGATTCAAAGTACTTATATGGTACGACCCCGATGTACGGCTGGCCGCGTTTGTACGGCGAATACGGTGACGACGGCAGTGTTAAACCCGAACAAACTGGCCGTAATGGTGGTGATATTGAATATGCTGAAAACCGCCCTGTTTTGAACAGTTCTTGGCTGAATTGGCAACATTTTAATGACGATGTAAAATTCAGTGGCTATGATGAACTGAACACGGACACGGATTTAATAATGTTCGGTCTGGCGGGGGGCGAGGCACAACGTGGCATCGGCATTTCCGAATGGGGAATTTTTGGCGGATATGTTGGCAGCACCCAGGAAAATAATTTTGTAAACATAGAAGAAGGCGGTGGTTATATCGGCCTGTACACAGGGTATAACATCCAAAAGTTTAATTTGTCTTTAGCGGCAAATGCGGGTGCATTGTATAATAATGCCGAAAATGAATACGGCACCGATGAATTTGCAAATATGTGGGCGGGCGTTGCAATGAACGCGACATATAATATTGCGCTGGATGATTCATTTACAATTCAGCCGGGTGTATATGCTGGCTATACTTGGGTTGGTTCAGCAAATTATATGTCTATGTCGGGCAACACTGTTGCCAATCAAAACTTCAATATGTTTGAAGTGGCACCAGAAATTCGCGCAATCAAGCATATTGGACGCGGCTGGTTCGGCTTTATTGATTTCAAGTACGCATTTATGATGGGACACGGCGGTGATGTCGTTGTTGACGGAATAAAGTACGATGATTTGAATACGCGCGATTACGCGGAATATGGCATAGGCATTGAAAAATCCATTGACCGTTTTAACATCGCCCTGAACATACACCGTCGTGATGGTGGACGCAGTGGGTGGAGTGGCGGATTCAATCTGAAATATATATTCTGATAAAACCAACGTCCGCCAAATGGCGGACGTTGGTTTTAATACATACAATGCTCATCTACAATTTCAAACGTCCCTTCTGCAGCGGTTATTTCAGACGAGAGGGAAATATAGCATCCCGTTATTGATGTAATATAACTCATACGTTTGATTCCACTACCCCCATACTGGCCATATTTATTTTGGTATAATGGGCATCTGTTACAACTGGTTGGACCTTTTTCTGATACAACACTCCCATTATAATACCCTTTTTCTCCATCGCAAGTATAGATAAAATCGCATTTACCAGAATCATTACATATTACCCGCTGCTTCAACCCCGGTTTCCCAGATACATCGGTTCCCAATCTGCTCCAACCGGGGCAATTTTGGTCACGACTGCATTCACTATCAGATACACACACGTCTACTTCAAACGGCCCGTTACTGCACCCCGCAATATCCACAGATTGCGTTTCCATCGTGTATCCAGATTGACAGGTTTGACAAAACTCTATGGGACCCAAAGCACCATAAGTTGTTGTATCGTACCACAAACGTTGCCCCCTGGCGCATCCATTTTCATTTGTAAAATTTTCAACAAGTCCGCTATCAAAACATCGAACTTCGGCCATACTGTATGGTACACATTCGTAATAATACAAATCACCACAATTCTGACCAGTAAGTGGGGTTGTAACTTTTTGCTTGCGATACCCCCACGTACATTGTTCACATTCACGATATGCAATAGTTGGTCTATCGGGGGCCGTTCCAAAACATTGACGAACAACTCTTTTTTCATAATTACCGGCGGCATCACCCAGTAACGCACAATTTTCTGGTTCCAGTGGCCCTATTGTTCCAACGGTTGCTGAACACGAACTGCCAACCGAACCCTCTATACACATCGTCGCCGCATTTGCATTATTTGTCATACAAAAACACAACGTCGCCATAAACAACCCACCGTTTTATTTCGGCACAAATGGGGAGTAAAAAAATGCAGAAATCTGGGATTTTTAATAAAATAAAAACACCGAATTTAATCGGTGGTTTATTTTCGGCATTTGTTTATGTCTAATATACTAACTTAAAACATACACTTACGTCAATATTATTTTTCCGTACATATCAATAAATGCGAATAACTGGTAATCGGCAACAAAAACGGGGCCCCGCCCCGTTTTTAATCCATATTTGCCAGTCGTTCCAACTGGTCGGCCGCGGTCAATGCGTCTATCATTTCATCCAATGCCGCCCCGCCCGCCAAAATATCGTCCAACTTATACAAAGTCAACTTTATACGATGATCGGTAACACGCTGTTCTGGGAAATTATATGTTCTGATTTTTTCACTGCGGTCACCGGAACCAACCATACTCTTGCGCGCAGAATTGCTGGCATTTACCTGCTCTGCCCGTTGTTTTTCATACAATTTTGAACGCAGAACATCCATCGCCGCGGCCTTGTTTTGAAACTGGCTGCGTTCATTTTGACACGTAACAACTATGCCAGTTGGAAAGTGTGTTATGCGAACCGCACTGTCGGTCTTATTCACGTGCTGACCACCAGCACCAGACGCACGAAACACATCAATACGAATATCTTTATCTTCTATGACGATATCGATATCTTTGGCTTCTGGCATAACGGCAACAGATGCGGCACTGGTATGAATACGACCGCCGGCCTCGGTTTCAGGAACGCGCTGAACCCGATGAATGCCAGATTCAAATTTCATACGCGCATACGCGCCGACACCATCAATCTTAAAAATTATTTCCTTGTACCCGTGCAGAGACGTGGGGTTTTCTTCTATAACCTCTGTCCGCCAGCCGTGACGCATCGCATACGATTTATACTGATTATACAAATCCCCCGCAAACAATGCAGATTCTTCACCGCCAACGCCGGCACGAATTTCCATAATAACACCGTTGTCGTCGGCCTCGTCCCGGGGCAGCAACGCAATTTGCAGTTTTTTTTCAATTTCCGGCAATTTATGATTTAGTTCCGTCAACTGTTCCGCCGCGATGGATTTTAATTCAGCATCGCCCAGCATTTCATTTGCGTCATCTATGCCCTGCCGTACCTGAAAATATTCATCTATCAACGGCAAAATTTCCGTCAGTTGCGAATATTCCTTGGACAATTTAGTCAATTCTGCGCCGGATACATTGCCAGAATTCATTTGTTCCGCAATATCCGCCGCACGGCGCTGAATATCTTTCAGTTTGTCGTCAATTACCATTTTTATAATCTTATTTTAACAGTTTTATTGTGTCGGTCAGCGTAATTGTCTGCTGTTCACCGGTCTGCATATTTTTAACGGCCAACATTTCGGATTCGCGTTCCGCATCACCAATTATAATGCTGTAATCGGCACCGATTTTATCGGCAAATTCAATCTGGTTTTTGAATTTCTTGTTCGCATCCAAATACGGTACCGCAACAATTCCGGCATTACGCAATTCGGTCAAGACCCGCATAGAATACGCAACCTGCGCACTTCCCATACACAGAACCGCGGCACGCACTGGGTGCATAAACTGCATTAAATCTATACGATTATCGTCCAATAACGCCACCATCAGGCGCGAAAAGCCAACCGCCGCACCGACGCCAATGATTTTTGTTTTTGAAAACTTGGACGCCAAATCTTCATAACGGCCGCCGCCGCCAATCGCACCCAATTCCGGAAAGTTATCCAGGAAAAATTCAAACACTATCCCCGTATAGTACGCGTGGCCGCGCATAATACCCAAATCAATAACCGCGTTTTTTATTCCCATTGAATCCAACAGATTCATAAACGCGTCCATTTCGCCTATTGCCCCATCCAAAGCATCAGACAGACCGGCGAACGATTTATATCCGTTTGAAAATACGTTATTTATTTCATTTGCCGCATCCGCGCCAACAGTTTCAACCAAACCGTCATAGAAATCAGGAATCTTGTCACGCTTGTCAATCAAGACAAACGCCGCGCGACTTTGTTCATCCGTCAAATTCAAATGCGCGAACATAGCATTCCAGAAACGACGATTCCCCACCCGGATATTCACCGGACCAATAAATTCAGCAACTGATTCGTATGCCCGTGCCAATGTTGCGACAATTTCCGCGTCATAATTTTCAGACAGCGAATCTATGCCCATTATATCCAAGTCCATCTGGTAAAATTCGCGATAGCGGCCACGTTGCGGACGTTCACCGCGATAGTTACGTGCAAACTGATACGCGCGAAATGGAAACGCTAAATCGTTCAGGTGTCCTGCGACATAACGCGACAATCCGACCGTTCCGTCATAACGCAGTCCCATTTTTGTATCACCCTTTTGAAACAGGAACATTTGTGTTTCAATTTCGTCCCAGTTGTCTTTATCAGTTAAAACTTCGGCCCGTTCGATTGCCGGCAAATCCAGATGTGCAAACCCAGCTGTTTTCAGCACACGCTGCATACGCGCCGCGCATTCGTCAAAGCAACGCTGTTGTGCCGGCAATAATTCTATAAATCCCGATAAAGTTTTTGTTGGTTTTAATTCCATTTTTTTATTTCCCATTTGTGTCCGCACCAACGCGGATAATTATACATAAACGCATTATATCATATGAAATCGCAAAACGCTATAAACACCCCGCCCAACGGGCGTGATGCAGCGTGAAAAAAATGAAATTTTGAATATTCACACTAAAATATTACCCCAAAATCCGCGATTTTCAAGTTTTTTTATAAAAATATGCCCCGAAATTCGGGGCATATCAACCAAACCATATTGCGTGTATTAGAACGACAGTTTAACACCAGCGATGATTTCGTGCTTGTCCAAATCGACATCTGAATCAAACACGCGCGTCATTCCGCCCTGGCCCGCGGTATGATTGTCATAGAACATACCGTTTGTATATTCGACACTGCCCAGGTCGGTGTATTTATACGCTACATTGAACGCAACATTATCGGTCAACGGCACTTCGACACCAACGCCGATATTCCACGACATATTTTCCGTTGTTGCCGGTGTTTCCCAGAAATAGCGGCCACTGCGGAAATTGTTTTCGGATTCTATTGTCGTGTACCCGATACCTGCCGTTACATATGGAATAAATTTATAAACTTTATATCCATATTTCAGGTTCAAGCCCAACGTACGTTCGTCATATGTAAAGTTTCTGACATCCGTGTCGTTTGGCATATCACCATTTTCTGCCATATCGAACCCGACCGCATTAAAGAAATTATCTACTTCGCCATATTCGGCTTCAACAGATAAAATACCGGCCTTATCCATATCAAATTCGTAACCGACCGCAATTTTTGGTGAAAATTGATGTCCTTTATCAGCCCAAGATTCGTGCTTGTTATTCACAAATTCAGCCCAAGAACCATTTTGTGCGGATTTTTCAACACGTGATTCTTCAACCGACGTGATGCTGTACACAACCTGCGGATTGATATAGAGCCCATTTGCCATTGCACCGGTCGCAACCAATGCAAACATTGAACCACATAGTACTTTTTTCATTGCCTCTTCCTTTTTTGTCTAACAGTTAAACAAAAACCACCAGATTTCTTGGTGGTCGGGAAGTTAGCAAATCATATCTGTAAATGATCTGTCGGTTTTCGATTATATTAAATAATCTGTTGTATGGCCGACACAACCCGACCCACGGGCCAGGCAATCCAACGGCGCGCCGTTGGCGGATTTTAACGCTTTCGCGTCATACAGATACGGGCTTGCTAAGTCCCCGAACCAACATCCCTGTTGATTCAATATTCAGTATAAACTATTGATATAAATAAACAAGTTAAAAATATTTGTGCAGTTCTGCACCGTGCACGTTCAGCCACCGCTTTGCGCGTTCAACACCAAAACCGTACAGTTGGGAAACTGTCTGCCAAAACGCCGGTGAATGATCCATATGTACCTGGTGCGCTAATTCGTGCATAACGACATATCGCATAACATCACGCGGCGCAAACGCCAATCGCCACGAAAAGGACATAGTCCCACTGGTCGAACAACTGCCCCACCGCGACGTTGTATCGCGAATTGCAACCCGCTGTGGCCACAGTTCACGCGGCGCTGTGCGTATCATTTGTTTCACCGCAACTAAAAACTGGGTGCGGATAAAGTCCCGAACACGCCGTTCAAACATATCCGCCCCGCCCCCAACGGTTAAAACAGCGATACCGTCGTCGTCACACACGACAAAATTATTACCGCGACGCGACGCATCGTGCTGCACGGTCACACGCCAACCCAGAAATTCAATTTCATCGCCTGGTTTTATATGCACCTTTTGCGGCGCGTTATCAAACACACGTTCGCACCAGCGACGCTTTTGTTCCAAAAAACGCAACGCAGCGGCCGTCGGGGTCAGCCACGGTTTTGATATGTGAATTTCACGCACCGGCCGCGTTTTCGGACGCAGTGTGATATTACGCAGCCCACGGCGCGTTGTAATGACAATCGGTATTTTTTCACCCGACGACAAAACAAATTCATATTCAGACATATATGCTATATAGGTATTATTTTATTTTTTTCAAAATATCGCGCGCAATTACGTCCGTGTCAAATCCAAAGTGTGAATAAACCGCACTCCCCGCCCCTGACACACCAAATGAATCGATGCCAACAACCGCATCGGCAAATTCAAACCACGGCGCGGTGGCGGCGGCTTCTATCGCAACGACATATCCGGCCAGAATTTTTGATTTATATTCATCATCCTGGGCGCGAAAATCCGCCACGGACGGAATACTGACCACCTGAACCGCATCCCCCAGTTTTTTTGCCACCGCCACGGCCAGCGCCACTTCGGCCCCAGTGGCCAAAATTGTTGCACGCACGCGACGGGCGGCGGCCGGATATATTATATATCCGCCACGCGAAATGTCCGCCCCAGCGGGTGTTTTTATTTGTATAAATTTCTGTCGCGACAAAATAATTGCGCTGGGGCGCTTTGCGTCCGCAATCGCCGCCGACCAGGCCCAGGCAACCTCTGCCCCGTTACAGGGGCGATACACGTTCAAATTCGGAATCAGTCGCAACGCCGGCAACTGTTCAACTGGCTGATGTGTCGGACCATCCGCCCCAACAGCGACACTGTCGTGGGTGAACACATATATAACCGGCAATCCGGACATTGCCGCCAAACGAATCGACGGACGCATATAATCACTGAACACCAAAAACGTTGAACCATACGGACGCAATCCCGCCGACGCCAGTCCGTTCATTATGGCACCCATTGCGTGTTCGCGCACACCATAGTTTATATAATTACCACGATATTTCGACGGTTTAATATCAACACTGGCGGCAACCCGAGCATTTGTGCTGTGTCCCAAATCCGCACTGCCACCAATCAAAGCACAACCGGCCGCAATCATTGATTGCAAATACGCACCCGACAGTTCACGCGTTGATGTCATATCGCCTAAATCCGGTGCCGGCACGTCAGTCGGACAAACCTGGGCCGTATGCAGTGCGTATTTTGCGGTTGCTTCACCCGCAACTATGGTCCATAAATCATCACCCGTTGGTGAAATATTCTTTTCCACCAACAACATCATTTCCGCATCGGACAGCCCCAACCCGTGCGCCGCGGGTGTTCCCGCAACACTGGAATCACGTCCAATTATTGTTTTAGCGGCAATAAACACCGGTGCACCATTTCCGGGCGCCCCCTGTAACGCACGATTTAGTTTATTAAAATCATCACCGCGAACCCTGGTTGTACGCCACCCGGCCGCACGCATACGTTCGGGTACATCAATATCTGTCAATGCGTTACCATCGATACTGACGCCGTTGTCGTCCCAAATCAAAACCAGGTTATCCAATTTATACCGACCGGCAAAGGTAATTGCTTCAGCTGCGACACCCTCACTCAAATCACCATCACTGCACAGGCAATATACAATCCCGTCCGTACCGCGTATTTTTTCAGCCAGTGCCATCCCAACCGCATTACCGACACCCTGCCCCAACGGGCCGGTTGTCGCGAAAACACCGTCAATCCCATATTCCGGGTGTCCCGGCAATCCGCCCAGTTTTCTAAAACTGTTCAAATCGCCGACATTATACCCGGCCAACTTCAACACGGCATACAGCATCGCACTGCCGTGGCCGGCGGATAAAACAAAACGGTCGCGTCCCCGGCGCAAAAAATTTGCATAAATAGTGGTAATTATATCGGACGCCCCCAACACAATCCCAACGTGCCCCGACCCAGCGTGACGTATGGCGTCCAACGCGTGCGCACGCACGGCCCGTGACATTTCCTGTAATTGTTTGGCATCAAATCTCATTTTATGATATTATATCACAAAACAGGGTTATAAGAAATGCTAAAAATTTGGACAGACGGCAGTTGTTTGGGTAACCCCGGCCCGGGCGGTTGGGCATTTATTGCAACGGACGGTGAAAACGCCGCCGAACGCAGTGGCGGCGCGCGCCAGACAACAAACAATCAAATGGAATTGACGGCGGTGATACGTGCACTGTATGCGACGCGTCATCATCACGCGGTTGAATTGCACACCGACAGTCAATACGTAAAAAACGGAATGCAGGTTTGGGTACCCCAGTGGAAAAATAATAACTGGAAAACGGCCGCCAAAAAGCCCGTAAAGAACAAAGAATTATGGCAGCAACTGGATGAGCTGGCGCGTGACCGTGAAATACATTGGGTATGGGTTCGTGGCCACGCTGGCAATCCGTATAACGAACGGTGCGACGAATTGGCGCGCACAGCCGCCGAAAAGATGAAATAAAAAATCGCCAGAAACGGCGATTTTTTATTTACCCGCGAAATCCCATTGCAACGATGAACATTTCGACACTGTCTTTACGCGATGCAGGTGGTTTTATATGGTGCACCGATTCGAATTTTTCCTTGATTTGTTTCAGCAATTCGTTTGTTGTTCCACCAGTAAAAGATTTTGCAACAAACGTTCCGCCTGGCTTTAATGCGCGGACAGCAAAATCAAACGCATATTCCAACAATACCATTTGACGGATATGGTCTGTTTTCTTGTGACCAACAGTATTCGGTGCCATATCAGATAAAACAACATCCACTGTACCGTGCGCCGCACCATCCACCGGCAGTTTCAGTTTTTCCACCAACCAGTCCAGCGCATCATCTGTTGTAAAATCGCCCTGATAAAATTCGACACCCGGTATTGGTGTAATTGCCAACAAATCCATTGCAAATACGCGAGATTTTGGAAACGCGCGCGTAACATATTGCGACCACGAACCAGGCGCGGCACCCAAATCGACAACAACCTGACCGTTTTTTAGAAAATTGTACCGTTCGTTCATTTCAATCAACTTGTACGCGGCACGTGCACGATATCCATCGCGATGCGCACGCGCGACATACGGATCAGCCGCTTGGCGTTGAATCCACGCAGCGGATGATTTTTTCGATGCAATTTTCTTGTTCAGTATTTTCATTTCTGATTATTTTTGACGTGCACACCGTTTTTGCTGCTGACGTTCCATTTCACGGCATTTCTGCTGATAGAAATTTTCCGCCGCGCGACGCGGATGACCGTACAACGCCCACAATCTTTCAGAATCCATATCGAAAAAATATGTATCCTGACCGTGGTATTCATATTGCACAGTAACATCATAACCAATTATAGTACGCCCTAAACACGGATTACAATAGTCAATATCATACACCGGCATTGGTGGTGCGACGTGACGGATGTCCCAGTTAAAAATTTTACGCAAATTTAATTTCATTTTTGCTGTTCCTTTTGCTTTTTATATTCCAAGATCTTTCCCTTGGTATCTTTATAGAAAGAAATTGCATTGGCCAGCGCACGTTTTCTTGAAACAAGGCCCAATTTTTCTTCATCCGTGACAAACATTCTCTTTTTTACACCGTGGTACAGGTATTTAACTTCTACCTCGTACCCCAACAGAACACGTCCAACATCTTTATATGTTTCATACCGTGGGCGTGGTCCCCTAACTGCAACCGGCGTCCAGTCAAAATGTTGCCGTATTTTTTCCCAACAGAAAATATTTTTCCACTGCATTTAGTTACCCGGCTTTTGCATTTTCTGCATAACTGCCTCCATTCCCCCCATTTTTTGCAGCATCGCCATCTGTTGGCGCATTTTAGTATATTGTTTAATAATATGTTCCACATCGCGTACAGTGCAACCAGCAGTGTCCGCAATACGCGTTTTGGCGTTTGCAAAAATCTTTTCTGGTTCGGCACGTTCAGCTGGCGTCATTGCTTCCAATATTTTTATTTGCGCATCAACACTGCCATCCTTGATTTTTTCCTTCATCGCAGCCACAGCACCCGACATACCTGGAACCATTTTTAACAGTCCGCTGAAATTACTCATTTTTTTAATTTGCTTTAATTGCGCCAGCATATCGTTCATATCAAATTGACCAGACATCATACGCTGCGCCGTTTCCTTCATCCCGCTGGGGATTTTTTCTTCCATTTTTTTCAGTTCTTTTTCGTCCAATTCCGGTGCCGCCGTATTTTCTGTTGCGGTGGTATTGACGACTTTATCCGCTTTTTTCTTGCCAAATCCAAACATATTATGTTTCTCCTTTGTGTTGTTTGGGGTTACTAGAAACTTTATTTTGTCGCACGCCCGTTGTCCAGATACTTTTTCAAATATTTTCCGGTCAGCGAATCAGGATTATCCGCAACCTGTTCCGGCGTACCAACGGCAACGACACGTCCACCGTTTGCACCACCGCCGGGCCCCAGGTCAATAATCCAGTCCGCGGTCTTTATAACCTCCAGATTATGTTCGATAACGATTACTGTATTACCCTGGTCAACCAGTTCGTGCAACACCGACAACAACAGTTTTATATCCGCAAAGTGCAATCCTGTTGTTGGTTCATCCAATATATATATTGTTTGTCCCGTGCTGCGCGCAGCCAATTCTTTGGACAGTTTGATGCGTTGCGCTTCGCCACCCGACAAGTCCAGTGAACTTTGTCCCAGTTTGATATAATCCAAACCTACGCGCTTTAACAATTCCAATTTACGGGCAATTTGCGGCACACTGCTAAAGAATCTATACGCTTCTTCGACCGTCATATTCAATACATCGGCGATTGATTTACCCTTGTATTTAACGGCCAGTGTTTCATCATTGTACCGCGCACCGTGACATTTATCGCACTCAACATATACATCGGCCAAGAAGTTCATTTCAATCTTTATCTGACCGTCGCCCTGACAGGCCTCGCACCGGCCGCCTTTGACATTAAATGAAAAGCGTCCTGGCCCGTATCCGCGCGCTTTGGCCTCTGGCAGGCCAGCAAAGAAATCACGAATATTTGCAAACACACCGGTATATGTTGCCGGATTACTGCGCGGCGTGCGCCCGATTGGCGATTGGTCTATATCAACAACCTTGTCCACGTGTTCCATACCGCGAATTATATCGTGCGCGCCCATTTCAATTTTTGAATTATACAATGCACGCATCAGTGCCGGATATAACGTGTCTAACAACAATGTCGATTTGCCAGACCCAGAAACGCCAGTCAGCGCAATAAATTTGCCCAACGGAAAATCTACATTTATGTTTTTCAGATTATTTTCACGCGCACCCTGGATTGAAATCATCTGACCATTACCAGGACGACGCTTTTTCGGAACATCTATTTTCCGTTTTCCAGACAAATATTGCCCAGTCAGGGAATCCTTGTTTTTTATAACCTGTGCCGGGGTTCCAGCCGCAACAACTTGTCCGCCGTTTATACCAGCCCCAGGCCCGATATCAACCAGAAAATCTGCCGCACGCATTGCATCTTCGTCGTGTTCGACAACAATAACACTGTTATCCTTGTCGCGCAGCATTTTCAGCGTATCCAACAGCTTATCGTTATCACTTTGATGCAGGCCGATTGACGGTTCGTCCAACACATACAGCACGCCGGACAGCCCACTGCCAATTTGCGACGCCAGACGTATACGTTGCGCTTCGCCACCAGACAAAGTACCCGCCATACGCGACATCGTCAGGTATCCCAAGCCAACGTTTTGCAAAAACTGCAACCGACTGGTTATTTCGCGCAAGATGACGCGCGCTATATCGTTTTCCTTTTGCGTTAAATGATTTGGTAAATCCGTGAACCATTTCAGTGACTGGTCAACCGCCATATCACAGGCATCCATAATGTCCAAACCATAAATTTTTACACATAATGCCTGGATATTCAGACGCTTTCCGTGACACATCGGACACGGCGTTTCCGATTGATATTTGGCCAGTTCACTGCGTACGGCTTCGGAATCCGATTCACGCCAGCGACGTTCAATGTTTGGAATTACGCCCTCGTACGGTTTTTCATAGACAAAACCGTTCCAGTTTATTTTTATTGGTTCATCCCCGCTGCCGTACAGAATAATATCCTTTTGCTGTTGGGTCAGCGTATGCCACGGCTTTGATAATGGAATTTTATATTTCTTGTGCAGCGCATCCAACAGGTGGTCAAACTGACTCAACATACCGCCACGCGACCACGGGGCAATGGCACCATCTAAAATAGATTTAGACGGATCCGGAATCACCAAATCGGGCGACATATTCAACTGAACCCCCAATCCGTCACAGGCCGGACACGCACCCATCGGTGCATTAAACGAAAACAGACGCGGTTCTATTTTCGGGACGGTAAAACCGCTGACCGGGCAAGCATAGTTCTGTGAATACAAAATATCTTCGTTTGTGTCCAGGCGCCGCACCAACACCGATCCAGGCACCAGACGCAACGAACCCTCGAACGACGCATACATACGCGACCGAAATTCTTCGACATCGGAATCGGATGCGTCCGCCGCTGGCATTTGCAGACGGTCAACAATTACAAATATTGTGTGCTTTTTATTTTTATCCAATGGTGGCACGGCGGACAAATCCTGTAATTCGCCGTCGATAATGGCGCGTTGATATCCCTGCTTTACCAAAAACGCGATTTCTTTTTTATATTCACCCTTGCGTTCACGCACCAGTGGTGCCATTATAAACACGCGCGTACCGGCGGGAATTTTCATAGTCCAATCAACCATTTCTGCGATTGTCTGTGATTTAATCGGCAATCCCGTCACCGGCGAATGCGGCACACCAATACGCGCCCACAACAGACGCAAATAGTCGTAAATTTCCGTCACGGTACCAACGGTTGAACGCGGATTTTTAGACGTTGTTTTTTGTTCTATTGAAATTGCTGGGGCCAGTCCTTCGATTAAATCAACATCCGGCTTTTTCTGCATATCCAGGAATTGACGCGCATACGACGACAAAGATTCGACATAGCGACGCTGTCCCTCGGCATAAATGGTATTGAAAGCCAACGACGATTTTCCAGAACCAGAAACACCAGTAAAGACCACCAATTTGTTTTTTGGTATGTCTAAATCAATATTTTTAAGATTATTTTCGCGTGCACCGCGAATTTTTATAATTCCAGCCATAGCAAGGATAAATATAGAAAAAATATAAAAAATTGCAACCCCAATGCCAACAAAAACACCGATTATTATCAATAAACAGATTGACAAATAAAAAACGGGGTAAACGCCCCGTTTTTTATTCTGCCGCTGGCAACAATTTTTCTGGTGTCAATGCAATATCTGCAACCCGAACGTGGTCGCCACCTTGCTTTGGTGCCAAAACGCCGTCAACCCATATATCAACGCCGCCCGCATTACCAAACACCGCGGTATATCCGTCGCCATCGGGCACATAATAAATATCACCCGGAACCAGAACACGGCTGAATACCGTATTGCCACGTCTATCTTCAACCTTTACCCAGGATTCCTGAACCGCCTGCAGAATTATATTTGCCGTTTCCGCATTATCGGTACCAAAGCGTTCACGCACCGCGACATTATATTGCGGTTCAGCTTCCACCGCGACGACCGGAATTTCCGGTCCAGTTGTCGTCGGCGTGTCAACATCATCGCGCGGCATCAACAAAAATACCAACACCCCAGCAATCACCAGCACCGCCACAGCACCGCCAACAAACCATATCCAATTACGACGCACAAAACGCCACACGCGACGATACCATTTTTCCCCAGGCACATCCACAGTTACATCACTGTCCGCATCGTCCCGATTGTCATCTTCGTCGTCCACATCCACCAAGCCCATTTCACGCTTTAATTTCATAACAATTTCATCCGGATTCAATCCCAATTCCATTGCATAATTACGTGCAAAGCCCAATATATACACAGTTTCCGGAATAACTTTATAGTTTCCGTCTTCTAACGCCTGTAAAAATTCTTCACGAATACACAGTTGTTTGGAAATTGTTTGAATTTCACGCTTGCGCCGGCCGGTGGTACGCGCATTACGCAGAATTTCGCCAACTGTTGCCTCTGTATGCAGTTCCGCATTATTATTGTTAGTATTTTCGTTCATATCTTTCAGTCCCCTGCTTTTTATCCAATCATAGAATCTATATAACCGACGCGCAACCCCAAAATTTAGAAATTTCCATCCGCATTTCATCTATATCGTTTATTTGGTTCACACGTATTCTGAATTCCGCGGAATTTGGCATCCCACTGGAATACCAGGCCGCGTGCTTACGAAACATTTGCGTTGCCGCACGGCCACCATAGTATTCCAACATATATTCAAAATGCTGTAACACTATTGCACCGACGTGGCGCGGCACCGTACTTTCGCCCGACAATACGCCCAAGACCCACGGTCGCCCCAGCATAGCACGCCCAATCATTGCGCCACTATATCCCAAATCCGTAACACGCCGAACATCGTCCGATGTTTTTATATCTCCATTGGCAATCACCGGTATTTTTATATCATCGCTAATCTGCGGCAATTCGGACACACCGGTGTACAACTGTGCCCGTGTACGTCCGTGTAACGCGACAAAGCGCACCCCACAGTCGGCCGCAATATGAATCAAATCTGCCCAGTCACGATGCGCGTCATCCCACCCCAGGCGTGTTTTTATCGACACCGGAATCTGTACGGCACCGACCACCGCCCGCATTATTTTTTCGGCCAATTTATGGTCACGCATCAGGTTTGCCCCCGCCCCACTGCGTGTAGCAACCTTTGGCACTGGACACCCCATATTTATATCTATCCAGGCAGCACCAGCATCTTGCAAAATTCGCGCGGCATCGGCCATCAAATCCGCATTTGCGCCGAAAATTTGGGTACCGATATTACCCTCGTCATCATAGCGATCAAAGTTTCGCGGACAGTTTTTATGCATTTCCACCAATGAATGACAGGAAATCATTTCCGTATATAATGGTGCCGACGGCGCGAACATACGAACAATCCGTCTAAACGGCTTGTCTGTTATGCCAGCCAATGGCGCACCAAAAATTTGATTATTGTCGAACATTTGTGATATAATGCCACCGATGAAGGAAAAAATCAAAAATTTCTTTGGATTTATCGGCCGCGCGTGGTCTGATGGAATATACGGCAAATTCGGCATAGTAATGCTGGTATTTGCATTGTTTATATTTGTTCGTATGTTCTGGGGCGACGTGAACGTGCAAAAATTGATAATAAACGTATGGCGCCTGCACGGGGAACAGGAACAACTGGCCGCGGAGCAGGAAAAATTACAGAAAATTCAGCGACATATTGAACTGCTACAGGGATACAGTGCCGACTATGTCGAAGAATTGGGACTGAAATACCTGAATATCGGCGACGCTAAATATAAGATATTAAAGATATAAAAATCCGCCAAATGGCGGATTTTTTTAATTCAGGAACAACACTGAACCGTTCAAATACAGCGCAAACAGCAACCATATCAGATACGGCCACACCAGGTAATATGCTGCACGACTGATTTGAGAAAAAGCGCGCATCATCCATATTGTGAACGCAATCAACAGCACCAGCACTATCAATCCGCCACCAATTAAATTTAATCCAAAGAAAAAATACGTCCACAATGCATTTAACGCCATATGAACTGCAAACAGACCGTATGATTTTGCCTTGCTATAGCGCGTTTTATCTACAATTATCAAATACAACGCAACCCCCAACAAGAAATATAAAATTGGCCAAACAACGGCAAACACCCAACCATCAGGAGTTAAAAAAGGTTTGTTCAATGCGTTATACCATAAATCCGACGCCCCGGACGGCGAGAAAATCAACCCTATCAACCCCGGCAGAAAAGATATAACAACAGCCAAAACAAACAACCAAAACTTTTTCATAAACTCTCTCCTTTTTATATCTGTGCGAATATAATTATATCACACCACATCGCCCCACCCCACAGGAACGATTTCACAGCCGCACTGGTGCACCCATTGCTCAATGCAAATAAAATACGAGTAACGAGTTACCAGTAACAAGCAACTATGTCATAATAAAAAATCACCCGTTGGGTGATATTTTTATTCTGGCGCGCCCTGCAGGATTGCTACGCCACCTGGCAAAATTTGCTGGCGCAAACCGGCGTACTGCCGTCCGCCTTTTTGCGGCGGTTCGAACTGCTTTCTCGCAGGTTCAAATCCTGGGGCTTGCATCATAATAAAAAATCACCCGTTGGGTGATATTTTTATTCTGGCGCGCCCTGCAGGATTGCTGCGCCACCTGGCAAAATTTGCTGGCGCAAACCGGCGTACTGCCGTCCGCCTTTTTGCGGCGGTTCGAACTGCTTTCTCGCAGGTTCAAATCCTGGGGCTTGCATCATAATAAAAAATCACCCGTTGGGTGATATTTTTATTCTGGCGCGCCCTGCAGGATTCGAACCTGCGACCTGCGGATTAGAAATCCGATGCTCTATCCAGCTGGGCTAAGGGCGCGTTGATGCTATATTATATCATAATCCAACGAATTTCAAGTAATCAAAAACATCTCGTCGTATGCGGATTACTTTACTCAATAAAAAACCGCCCAAACTGGGCGGTTTTTTTTACTCTCTCCTCTGACTTTAATCATTGGTCAGTTTTTTCAGACGCAATATTTCAATATACATATAAACGTCCGCCGCCGCATATAACAACAGCGTTATTGCCAAATAGTACACCATTACAACCGCACCAGCAATCGGATAAAACATCAAGAATACCGCCAATGCAATCAGTATGATGGACATAATCAAATCAAACCAATAATGCCCGAACTTTGCGCGTATCATATTTATCGAGAACACCAATGCACGCAATGATTTGAACAAGAACAATATGACAAAGATATAAACCATCGCCGTAACTGAGCCGACCGGATATATGCAAAACAGAACACCCAACACAACATTCATCAATCCGAACAGCACATCCAGCCATCCGCCACCCGCATCACGCGAAACAACAAACCCAGCTATTGTTCTGTATAATCCAAACAGAACCAACGCGACACCAATAACAAACGTCAGTGCCGTCAAAATTGCGACCGGTTTGAAAACCATCAATATCGCAGCAACACCGAACAACAATGCTTCACATATCAATAATGGTGCACTTTTGTTATACAAATGTTTTACCGACGCAGCCACCGGATTAAACGATTTGCTTTCCGATTTTACGTTTTTAGATTTTGTATTTTTGACTTTAGGCATTTTAATCTCCCTTCTACATATTATGTATATTATTATAATACGCACCGTATCAAAATTCAATAAAACTTTTTTCCGCATTGACCGATTACAGTAAGTATGATTATAATACTAACCAGTAAAAACAACGGAAGGAAACTGAATATGAACTTTATAAAAACCGACATTGATGGCGTTATTATCATAGAGCCAAAAATATTCACCGATGCGCGCGGATATTTCTTTGAAAGTTATAATGAAGCAGAATTTATAAAAAATGGAATTGCCAACCATTTTGTTCAGGATAATCAGTCAAAATCCTGTTATGGTGTGATACGCGGCCTGCACTGCCAGTTGGGTGAACACGCCCAGGCAAAACTGGTGCGTGTTTTACACGGCACGGTATTGGATGTTGCGGTTGACATACGTAAAAATTCACCAACATTTGGCCGCCACGTTGCGGTTGAACTGTCCGCCGAAAACCAGCGCCAGTTATTTATTCCGCGCGGATTCCTGCACGGATTTTCGGTATTGAGTGACACTGCAATATTTGCATATAAATGCGACAACTTTTATCATCCGGAATCTGAATTCGGTATCAGATACGATGATCCGGAAATAGGAATCGATTGGCGCATACCGACCGACAAAGTAATAACATCTGACAAGGACAGAATAGCCAAAGGATTAAAAGATGTACCTGATTACGGGTTCTAATGGCCAGTTGGGCCACGAACTGACCGCACGCATTCCGGGCGCCATTGCGACCGATGCGGATACATTGGACATAACCGATTTTGACGCGGTGCAAAATTTTGTCCGTGCAAATAACATAGATACAATTATAAACTGCGCTGCATATACCGCCGTGGACCGCGCCGAATCCGATGTGGATACGGCAACACGTGTGAACGTGACCGGCCCAGAAAATTTGGCAAAAACCGGATGCAAATTGGTGCATATTTCAACTGACTATGTTTTTGACGGCACGGCACATATACCGTACAAAACAACCGATGAACCAAACCCGACATCGATATACGGAAAAACAAAATTGACGGGCGAACGCGCAGTATTGAAAAACAATAATACCGCAATAATAATCCGCACGGCTTGGCTGTATTCACCAAACGGCAATAACTTTGTAAAAACTATGCTGCGCCTGGGGGCGGAACGCGAATCTGTAAACGTGGTATGCGATCAAATCGGTACCCCGACGTACGCGGGCGATTTGGCAGATGCAATTTTGAAGATTTTACCACAAATAAGCACTGAAACAGCGGGCATATATCATTATACAAATGCCGGAGTGTGCTCTTGGTACGATTTTGCAACCGCAATTATGCAATGTGGTGGACGCAACTGTCACGTGAACGCAATCCCGACATCGGAATATCCGACCGCCGCAACGCGCCCGTATTACAGTGTGCTGGACAAGGAAAAAATAAAGCAAACATTTAATTTGGAAATTCCGCACTGGTACGACGGATTGCGTCGCTGTATGGAAAAAATGTCAAAATAAAAACACGCGCCCGACACGGCGCGCGTTTTTATTTAATAATATATGGCCGCAACATCTGATTTAGTTGCAAATCACAAAACTTTTTCGACCAATCGGCCGGATTAAATTCCCCGTCCGACATACACCATCCGGTCATCATTCCATATAATTGCGATGTTATTACATACGCCAATGCGTCAACAGGCGTGTTTCGCTTTAACTGCCCCACCCGCACGGCGTGCGGCATTATTGGACTTAAAAATCAACAATTATATTTGTTGCAAATTTATCGCAACAGATTGGAATTCCCTGAACTTTGCAGAAAAATTGCCACATTGCACACAGAATACAAAACAAAATACCACTCGGCGCTTATAACCACACTGATAGAAGACGCATCATCCGGACCATCTTTGGCACAACAATTACGATATGAACACAGGGATATGAAAATAACACTGGTAAAACCCAATACAGATAAAATCACACGTCTGGAAAGCGTATCCAGTTATATTGAAAACGGTCTGATACTGTTTCCGTCTGCGGCGCCTAATTGGTGGACAGATTTCGCCAATGAACTGTTCACGTTTCCAAATACCACATTCAAAGACCAATGCGACGCATTTTCCCAATGTCTGCACGTTGCGGCACCAATCGCAACAAAACCAGCACCACACGTAGTCGTTTTATAAGTTGATAAACCAACCCATCAATGATAAACTGATATACGATATCAGGTATTCTGATATTGGTGTGTAGTAACCCGTTTACGAGTGTCTGCAGAGACATAAAAAGCTCCAACCGCCCGTGGTTGGAGGGTTGTGAATACATTGAATAAGCAACACAATTCTCGTAAATTGTTACTAACCTCCAACCACCAGATTCTTTGTGGTTATTTTATGAAATAACAGAATGGGGGGGATAAATGTCCACGGCAAGAATTGTGCAACAACCAATAATCATAGACAAATCAGGTAAAACTGTTTTCCCAGAATTGGTCAAAATGCCCAGTGAAGCATGGCTGCAAAAATTATTGCCGACTTGTCCAGAAATCCTGCCAACCGCAGAAATAGATTCCAAATATGCTAAACTATTTTATATCGCCCGCGAAGTTGCAACAGAATCAACCAAAATCGGCAAGGGTCATATTGATATTCTGTATCTGTCCACCAATGGTAATTTAGTAATTGTTGGAACTAAATTATACCGTAATCCGGAATCCAGCCGCCAAGTAATTGGTCAGGTTTTAGATTATGCTGTAAGTCTGCACGACACAAACCAATGGAATTGGGACAAGCTAAATCAAATATACCACGGCAAAGATTTATATAATGATATCAAGCGCAAATACCCGAACATTCCCAGCAAAGAGGTTTTTATTGATCTGGTAAATGATTCTATACGCCGGGCAGACTTTCTGATGATGATTATTGGCGATACGATACGCCCCAGTGCCGATAAAATAGCCGAATTTATAAACAGCCCAATAGATATGCACCACAGATTGGCACTTTGCGAATTGACAACATATAAAATTGCGGACAAATTTTTAATTGTTCCGCGTCTAACTACATCCACCAAAATACTAGAACGCGCAGTCATTACAATCAAAGATTCAAAAATTATCGCAACAGAAACCAAGAACCCACACCCCGCCGCCACTGAATATAAATACTTTCAGATACCTATGGAAGATTTTATAGCCGAATTTACAACCCATAACCCTAAAATTACCCCAGATATGTTATCCGCATTTTTTGACGCATTGCATTCGGCGGGGTTCAGCACCAAAACCGCAACCAAACAGGTTTCTATTGGAATTCCGGGCGCGGCATCTTTATTTCAATTGTCCACAGACAGTATGTGGTTTACCCCATCAAAATTACAGGCAACATTAAAGGGACCAAAAGCAAAGCCAGCACTGTCCTATCTATTAGAAAGCCTGAAAGAATTTTTAATAAAAGGTCAAACACCATACAAAGTTATGAACAAGTTCTACCGTTTGGATTTCGCGGTTATAAATGCCCGGCGTCCCGCCTTTATATCCACGCTATCTAAATTCAAAGAACTGTTATACAGCAATAACTAAAAATTATAAGATGTCTTACCACCAAATGTATTACTTTTTACAGAAACGGGGCGTCCACCAACGCTGCCGGTTGTGTAATTTTTTGTTCCAATTTTATTTACACTTGCCCGAATACCGGCATTGCCGATCTTGCCCGATATATACGATCGGGTGCCAATGTTGTTTTTGCTAACCAGTACACGTTTATCCCCAACAGAGCCACTAATATGTACTGTGCCGCCAAAATTGATAGACTTTCTTAATCTAAATCCCATACGCATCTCCTATTGTGGGGAATTGTATCATATATCACATATAAAACCAAACATTAGTAGTAGTGCGCGCAAAATAAGAACTAGTATATTTAGTGTTGGTTTATCTGTATTTTTGTTAAATATTCATATAAATCTAATATGGATTCTGCGACACACTTAGCTTTTTTCCAAGGTAAATTCAATCGGTTGATATCTATACAAACACCTGCAGGCAAACTAAGCTTTGGTATACCACTATGCACAATATCAGAAATTCTTTTTAATGTATCTCTAAAGTACTTATCATCAAAATTTTCGTAATTTAGATGAAAAATCGTTGCATCATAAAAGGCACGATACACCCTCTCGTTCAAACTGTCAGACCCTGCACATAAAATACAAGCAGCTTCCCGAAACCTACGCCAAACGCTGATTTCAGATACCTTTTCATAAAAACATTTATTTCTCATAACATTTCCTTGTTGTTCTTAATAAAATACCGCCCATTTGTGGGCGGTATTATCGTTATTGTACTTCAAATGCTTCTAAGAACAGTGATTGACTTAGTGCGTTAAAGAAATTTTGATATGGGATTGGGTCGCTTATTGCACGTAATCCAGCCTGAGCATTTGCACGCACAATCGTCATACCATCTACAATACGTACAGATACGGTTAATTTAGAAGCATTACTAAATGATGTGCCACTGATTGTTCCAAGTTTTTCATCTGCACGCTCAATAATAAAGTCCAAATCCTGCATCGTTGATATAACTGCACGCAAAACCATTGCTTTGTCTTCTGTTTCAAAAGCACGAGACTGATAATTTCTCATCTGAACCTGTGAATGTCTTGTCCCCAACACATCATTATGCGTTGAAACGCATCCTGTCAGGCAAGATATAACAAACAAAGCACCAAGAATTTTTTTCATTTGTTCCCCTTATAAATTATTTGCTGTTAAAAACAGAGATTGGCTTAACCTATCAAAGAAATCAGTATAAATCTGTGGGTCTGTTATTTGCTCAACCCTGGATTCATTCATATTATTCCAAATGATTCTGGCAAAAGATACGCGAACATTGTATCCTTGATTATCAGCGCTTTTATTAGACACAAGTGTTACATAAATCTTCTGGGCAACATCATATATTGGCGTAGTTCCACCAAAAGCCGCCAACATAACAAGCGCCACCTGTCCTGCCGTATTGCCCATTTCACGGTCTTTGGTTGCGGTCAACAATCCCAGTTCCGTATCGCTGGTTTCCAATGTAAACTCTAGGTCCTGCAAAACCTGAGCTGATGCCACCAGCATATCTTCTTCATTATCTGTTTCAAATCGTCTTGTTTCTATTTGACGACGTTCCAAATAATCAACAGGCAACTGATAGTAATTTCTGTACGATACACAGCCTGTTAGAAAACACACTGAAATAATTGCGAGCAAACGTTTCATTGTTCAACCTAAATTAGAATGCGGATGTTCTGTACGCAAAATCACGCACCAGGTTGTTTTCATCAAACTTGACAATTATTGTCAGAGTTCTTTGACTGGATGATGAAGACGCTTTTGAAGAACCGCCACAAACAAACAACAACCATACCCCTGCACTTGAAGAACTGGCTTGAACGTTAGTAGACACACGGTCATAGACCCATGTTTCGCGTCTTTTGCTATCTGTGGTTACCATATTTGGGGAACCCAAAACTTCCACAACTTCTGCTCCAGACATACCGATTTTAATTTCGCGCTGTGCCTTGGCCACAGTCATTTGTTCTTCTTGAATTGCATGATTAGGAACTGTACAACCAGTAAATGGCAATAATGTTAATAATATCAAAAGTTTTTTCATGGGGACTCCTTTTTATATTTTCATATTCTAATGAATAAATCCCCACAAATCAATCTGGATTTTGGGATAAGATTTGCGACACGGTTAAATCTGCTGGTAATTGTGGATGCACTGGCAGGTCTGGAATTGACACCCAGTGCATATCATCGTGGACGTGCAGTTGGATTTAGCCGGTGAAGGATTTGATTTCGTATGTATGAAGTTCAATAACCTTGCCTGAATCTGTTGTGTGTTTTGCAATTGTAATCAGGTCGCCAATTTCTGCGTCAATGCCAAGTTCTTCAAACAATTCCCGATGCAGGCATGTTGGGCCGTCTTCACCGTATTCAAACTTACCGCCGGGGTATTCCCACGTCCCCGCCAATGGCTGGTCAGCCGCCCGTCGCATCAGCAGAACTTTATCCCCACACTTAAAAATCGCAGCAGTTACTTTCATTTTTTTAATCCATTTTCATCTTAAAACCAGGCTAAACAAAATTCACATACATTTCAATTAAATAACTTGACTAATGCCACTTTGTAAGCAGTAATTGCGTGATGTTAAGCAAAGGAGTTGAATATGCCAAAACATCCTGAAATTACTATTAAAATCACTCAACCGACTGACAATACCCGCTTGGTTTTACAGTGTCTTGATATCTTCTGGAAATACGAAATTCAGGCCGAGGCCGAAGAGTTTATAAACGATATCGCACAGATGGGCTTAGTGCCGGCTGTGCGGGCCTGGTTTAATGTTGAAATAGAGGCACAAAAATGAGAAAAAGGGAATTACCCAAAACCATGGACGTATTAAAGGCATTGCCGTATTCAGAACGGGCAAAGTTATGGGCGCGGCATTCGCCCCACCCCTTTAATGGGCAATTGCGCGCTTTATGGTATTACCTGCAATGCAAGAGTTCACACATTCATCTGGAAACAAAATATCTGAACAAACTAAAAAAGTATAAAGCCAATCCAGCAGAATGCGCTAGTGTGGTATACCAACATAGATACAACCTGAGCCCAGGGTCAACAATCACCAGAACATTTCGTGGCATAGACCACAAAATCTTGGTTCAAGAAGACAAAACATTTTTATACAACGACAAAATCTTTACGACTTTGTCCGCCGTTGCCAAAGAAATAACTGGGATAAAAATATCTGGTCCCGACTTCTTCGGATTAAACAAAAGGAAGAAGTAATTCAACTTTCTATACAAAACTCTGTATCTGGATTAATTATCCTACATACAGATTTTGGTGCATTTATTTTAAAACCATAATCGTTATCAAGTTTATATCTTGCGATATCCTTTAATAATAGCCTAATGTAATTTAAATGATGCAGTTGCTCTATATCATCAATAATCAAATTTTGATGACCATGTCGAACTATATGAGCAATAGCATGTCTTATTTTTCTTTTTATATATAATCCCAAATCACTTGTATCTTCATTATCAAATGCGCCACGAAAAATATTTTTTCGATAAAAGCCTTTTTCGACAAATTTTTCAACGTCATCAATATGACTATTTATATAATTTACCGCCTTATCATCATTTCCAGAAGGATATACTATTGTATGCCAGAAAAATAGAATCTGAAAATATATATTAAAATTCGAATTTGCTTCTGTATACAACCTTAATAAAGTCGCTTTTTCTTCTGTATCTATATTTGCTATCTTTAAAAATTCTGCTCCTCGAATAAAACCTCTCCCCAATGCACACCGTCTAGGTTCAGAGTACATATTTTTAAATGTAAGAATTTGTTCTGGCGTTGTAAAACAATGAATTATTATTCCAGGCACCAAATTTATATCCATATCATTTGCGTAAGCCCAAGCCCTCATGCATTCAGCCATTTTGTTCCACAACTCTTTTTCCTCAACAGAAGATTTTGAAAATGTAAAAATAGAGTCTGTGTAATGAAAATTTTGGGTTCCATCTGGTTTATTTTTTCGCATATATTTAATATAAATACCTTTATACCATAAGTAATATTCATTATCGTTCATAATCGCATTTGAATCAACAGACATACACAGAACTGCCATTATTTTGCCTCTATTTCACATTATTATTTTTATTATAACTTGACTTTCTGCACTTTGTAAGCAGTAATTGCAACAACAAAAAAGGTGCAAAAATGCCAGTAATTAAATGTGCGGTGTATGTCCGGAAATCCACTGAACATGGATTGGAACAGGCTTTTAACTCTTTGGATAACCAAGAACAATCTTGCAAAGCATACATTTCATCGCAAGCCTTTAATAATTGGGAATATACAAAAACTTACAGCGACGGTGGTATATCTGGTGGAACAATGGAACGCCACGGGCTGCAAGAAATGCTGTCCGACATAGCCAAAGGGTTGATAAACACCGTTGTCGTGTACAAGGTTGACCGCCTGTCACGTTCTATCTTGGACTTTCACAATATGATGAAGTACTTTGATAAGTATAACTGCAACTTTGTGTCTATTACCCAGGCATTTGACACATCTACATCTATGGGCAAACTAACCTTGAATATGTTGCTGTCATTTGCACAGTTTGAACGTGAAGTATCCAGTGAACGCGTCCGCGATAAAATACGCGCCAGTAAAGCCAAAGGCTTATGGATGGGTGGAATTCCGCCATTGGGCTATGATATCAAAGACAAAAAACTGGTTATAAACGAAGCCGAAGCCCAACAAGTAAAGACCTTGTTTGAACAATATCTGGAATTTCAATCGGTCAGCGCATTGACTGAATTTGCAGAACTAAATGGAATCTGGGCAAAAAAGTGGCAAACACGCAGTGGCGATTGGCGTGGTGGCAAGCCTATTACCCAAATGAGTATGCACAGAATCCTGCGCGATAAAACCTATATCGGTTTCATATCACACAAAGCAAACGGAACTTGTGCCCGTGGAGCGCACAAACCAATCATATCAGACGAGTTATTTAACGCCGTACAAAACGCCCTGCAAAACAATACAAATAACAAATCAAAAGCACTTCGTTCCCCAAACCTTTTGACCGGCAAACTATTCAATAATATCGGCATCAAGTTCACGAACCAACGCAATTCAGGTAAAAATCAAAAGACAAAATATTACTATGCCTCCAAAGGATTTTACCTGCCTGCACCACAACTGGACGCCATTGTTCTGGGCACTTTTGCAAAGTTTCTAGATTCTGATTTAGCCGCCATGCCCCCGGAATCTAAAGACGCGATTAAGCGCATAGATTGGACACGTATGACATACGACACAAAGCGCAACTTGATACAATCCGTCACAAAGAAAGTTATTTATTCAAACGAGAAACTGATAATGCATATCTCGGCTGCCCCAACGCATTGGCAAGAATTTACCAGTGAAGTGTACATAAACGAAGCAGCAGAACCAATGGACTTCATAACAAGCAAAGACGAAGTAATAATAACCGTCCCAGTTATTCTGCGTAAATATGCAACGACTCGTATTGATAAAGATGCCAAGACAGGTGTGCTAAGTATAACCGACAACAATCACCTGATAGTAAAAGCCTTTGCAACAGCATGGCGATATAAGGAATTATATGAACGCGGAGTTGGGATAAAGAAAATTGCCAGATATGAAAAGCGCGATCTGCGAACAATTTATAAATATCTGAACCTAGCTTACTTGTCGCCAAAGATAATAAACAGTGCTCTAAACGGAGAATTACACAATCATACAAATATACAAGAACTGTTCCTTATCGCAGAAAAATATGAAAATTTTACTGACCAAGAAAAAGTATTTTTTAATAAATAATTATTTGCTCCATTGACTGTCCTAAATTTGCCGGTGTATGTTATATCTGAAAATTGGGCGGATTTGACATTCTGAAAATCACATACAGTGCATTTTTGAATATAAAATCCCGCAATTTCGGTGCCACACACGATTAAAGCCGTGGATAACCACGGCTTTTCTTATTACTGGTCGGGGCGAAAGGATTCGAACCTTCGACATCTTGCTCCCAAAGCAAGCACTCTACCAGACTGAGCTACGCCCCGAAACACGCCAAATTATATCAACTTTTTTATTAAATGCAAATTTTTATATGCATTTTATGCTTGTCTGATTGGCACAAACTTTTTACAATATAATTGATGTTAAAGCGGTTCACATTTGTATTGTTTTTGTCTATCGTGGCTATATCGGCATTGCCGATGGCGCACGCTGCAACGCGTGCATCTGATTATGTCAGTGCAAACACATACAATAACCTATATCCATATATGAACAATACTATGCGAACTGGTTTGAATCCCGGAACCACCCCGTCGCAATCGGGCGCCCAGAT
Organism: Candidatus Enterousia intestinigallinarum; assembly: GCA_944407095.1. Taxonomy (GTDB): domain Bacteria; phylum Pseudomonadota; class Alphaproteobacteria; order Rs-D84; family Rs-D84; genus Enterousia; species Enterousia intestinigallinarum. The sequence continues at coordinate 239,084 of OX097180.1, forward strand.
AAACGTACTGGCACGCACAAAAACATCCGACAGCACCACAACACGCAATGTTGTGCCACGACGCGCCACAACCACAACTGCGACGGCCCGCAGCGCAACCGCAACCAACACAAGCACCGCACGCGCGGCCAACATTGGTACAACAAATGCGCGTAGCGCAGCCACTGGCACGGCCCGCGGGGTTACAACACGGAACGTATCGTCACGGAATACAACAACTGCACGCAGTGGCACAACCGCCGGCGCCACGAATACAGCACGCGCGGCATCCCCCAGCCAATCGACCCGTCGTGTTGTTACGCGTTCTGCCACCGGCACTGCCACAATGACTGGGACTGCTGCATCACGCACATCACGTGGCGATGGTGTCACATCCACCGTGCGCCAGTCATCAGGCGTCACGTACACATCCACGGGCGAAGCGATATCGTCGGCACGCTGTATGGCGGATTATACAGATTGTATGAACGACTATTGCGAACGCGCGGATACGGAATATAACCGCTGTTACTGCAGTGCGCAACTGGCACAAATAAATGCTCAATACAAACCGGCAATAGATACACTGATTAAACAAATTCTGACCCTGAAAAGTGAAAACTACTGGACAGAGGAAGAAATGAACGAATACTGGATGGATACAATTGGTAAATACACGGGTGACAATTCGTGGGAAAATTTAGACGATGCACTGGATATCGACTGGTCCAGTACAGAAAGCACCGTACGTGGCCAACAGGCATTTGCCATTGGGCACCAGTATTGTGTTCAGCATTTGACGGGCTGTGCTTATATGCAAACAAATATGCGGGACGCATATCGTTCAGAAATTGCGCGCGATTGTGCGACATATGAATCATCACTACAGAAATTAAAAAATGCAGCTGAAAGTATAGTAGAGGCATATAAATGAAAAACATAATGGGTATAGAATACGGACGCGGCGCCACAGCCGCGATTGTTATCGATGGTGGCCCAGCATTGGCGCCAGCGGCGGTAAAACAGATGTATCCAGACGCCGACTGGACAACCGTTGTGGCTGATCCATACGATGCAAAATTATGTGAATCCGATCGATTCGGCGAAAATTTCCAGATTCAAAAAAAGATTGTTGCGGCCACACCATTTGAACCCCATATAATGATTGGCGGTGATCACTCCGTAAATTTTGGACACTTTGCCGCATTGGCGGATCGTATGCTCGATGAAGATTTATGTCTGATATATATTGATGCCCATTTGGATATACACACGCCCGAATCATCCCGGTCCGAAGCGTCGGGCGCCCCACACGGCACAAACGTTCGCGCCCTGTTGGGTGACGGCGATTCGCGTTGGCTGTCGTTGCAGACACGCCGCCCCGCCCTGTATCCTGAAAATATATTTTACCTGGGCACACGATCGTTTGAACCGTCGGAAATAAAATTTGCACGGGATAAAAATATTTATATCCGACCCGCGAATGAACTGCAAACATCGGACGCCTGGGCAAATGCGGTTGATGAAATCAGACGCAAAATTGGTACACGTCAATATGTTGTGTCTTTTGATTTTGACGCGATTGACCCGCAAGTATTTCACGATGTTCTGGTACCGGAATCAAACGGAATCAGTGCCGATGCCGCCGAATATTTTGTACGCGCATTTGCCCCCGACGCACACAGTTTTGAATTCGTGGAATACGCCCCAACCGGCGACGTACGTAGCGCGGAAATTGTAAAAAAACTGGTTGGCATCGCATTGGATATGGAATAAATCCCCCACACACAACCAAGCAAAGAAAAATCCCCAAATAAATTGGGGATTGTTTAATAATAGCAATGACTATCAAGTACAAAAGTTCCTTCGGTAGCATTAATAGTCGTATCGGATTCAATAAAACAACCTGTTATAGATGTATCTCGTGTTAAACGTCTTATATGACCGTCGCCGTATTTTCCTTGATACAACGGACATTTAATGCAACTGGTTGGGCCCAAATTTGAAGAAGCCGGACCATTATAATATCCTGGATCTTCATCACACCGATAATGATAAGAACATTTACCAGCTTCGGTACAGGTTATCACTTTTAACAAGCCAGGTTTCTTAACAGGATCTACGGGCGCGCCCCCCATAACCCATCCTTCACAATCCCTCGCCCGGGTGCATTCTCTCGTGCTCTCACAATAATCGACATCAAACGGTCCATTACTACACCCTTCTATATCTACAGACCCATTAATTAGTTTATATCCAGATTGACAAGTTTTACAATGTTCTATTGGCCCCAAATAGCCGTGATTGTCTGTAGGAAACCACAAGCGTTCTCCATCGGCACAGCCATTTTCATTAGAAAATGTTTCTACATACATAGGATAGTCAAGACACTCTACTTCAGCCATTTGTTTTGGTAAACACGCCCGAACCTTAAAATTTCCACACTGTGTAAGAATTGTTTGCGTAGAATCTTGTTCTTCGTACCCCCACGTACAGGCATTACATTCTTCAATCTTAAAAGCAGGCTTGCGCGTCACAAGATCCGCATAACACTCTTCCCCGACATCACTAACTAATGCATTTCCTGATGAGTTCAATTTCAACGCACAATTTTCCGTATTCCCGTCTATCGCTCCACCAGAAAAACCAATACAACTAATATCCCCGCCACAATCACCAAATGCGTTATTGCCACATACACCACACAATATTAAACCACCGTTTTATTTCGGCAAAAATGGAGAATAAAAAAATGCAGAAATCTGGGATTTTTACAAAAATAAAAACACCGATTTTAATCGGTGGTTTATTTTCAGCATTTTTTATATTATATCTAATATTTCTATATATCGCAAGCAGTTTATTCGCCCGCAAATTCCGCGCATAATAAATTATGCCGATAGATATTACGCGCCAAATCATCACTAATGACGTCCCAGTCATTGGCGCGCCCATAAATCGGCACACACGGCGGGCACGAATTATTCTGCAATGGTGTATTTTTCGCGCAGGACGCGACGAATATCACACACACCGGTATTAAAAGTTTTCTCATTTATCGCCCCCATTGTTTTTATAATTTCTTGGTTTTGTTTGACGGCAACTTCTGCGGCACGTGCATTACATTTTTGCGCTGCAACGCGTCCCCCCGCCCAGTACGCACCCGCCACCACGACGATAAAAACAAAGAACAAAAAAATATAAATTTTCATATTTTCACCATATAAAAACGGGGCAACGACCCCGTTATTTTGTTACAATCAACAATCCAATTTTAGTTTAGTCACCACACGCGGAATGTGTTCCACCCCTGGCGTGTAAATCAGCACACAGTTCGTCTATTTTTTCAATCGCCGTCGCATATTCGCGCCGTTCGGATTCGGACATTTGTGAATACAACAGCTCCGCTTCATCCAGGGCTTTTTGCCCCATAACCTTGCCCCCTATCAAACGATTACCAAACAATTCCATAATTCCAACACCAACGCCCGCGCCACCGACGGCACCACCAACTGTTGCCCACGTGCGCCCGGATTTTCGTGCATCCAGTGCCCGTTGACGCAAAGTGTTTCTGTCGGTCCAATCACCACAGGTAATCTGTTGTCCGACAATAAACCAGCGCGACGGCACATCGGACACACGAATATTTGGGTTATCAGATTCTATATCAACACGAACCCAGCACGCGTTATTGTCCGGATTGGACACGTCTTCGACCATACGTGTATAATCACTGCCGTCACTGTTACGCGACGCCCACACATATATATTACCGTACCCGGTATTATTGCCGACACATTCATTTTTATCAACGGCACCATTGATTACAAATACATCGTCAAAGTCGGCGATTCTTTCGTCATCTATGGCACAGCCAATTTCTTCAAATCCGGTTTCAACGTGCTTATCTTTTACAACCTTGTTCACAACCAAACCGCCAACAGTGCCCAATGCAATTCCGGCAATGGAATCAGACAACAAACGCGACGTATTAAATTTACCATCTGCATTTTTCCATGCAGACACTTTATCATCGGCGTGTGCGATCTCTATATCCAAAATTGTTTTTGCATAGCCGTCGATTCGCGACTGCAAGTTTTGTAATTCTTGTGCTGCTTGCTGTGCGGCCTGTTGTTCGGCACGTTGCGATTGAATTTGTTGCATTTGTGCGATTGGCATACAAACACCTTCGAACATAACGTAACCTGTGACGCCACGTTCACATTCGTTATCAGTATTGGCCACACATTTTGCAGATTCGCCCTCCCCGTCCAAACGATAACCGTTTTTGCAACTGGTTGGCACACAATCATCAACTGTTTGATTATACACGGCGGCTGTCGCATTTAATCTGTCCAATGCGGCATTACTGCACGCAACAATAACCGCAGCATCCAATTCGCCCCCAAATTCAGCATCATCTGATACTGTTGATACCATATTTGAAACACATTGCAGGTCAGTTTTTGTTCCATCAATAATATTCAAATGCGTATTTGCGTCATTACAATATGTTGACGCCACACACCACCCCTGGGACACCCCGGATGCATTTACAACCAGATAAGTACCACTTTGGCACGCGGTGGCGACACACACAATCGCAACGCCATTGTCAATGTACGTTCCGGTCGTTGCATATTGCGGTAAATCAGCGGCATTACAATTTGTGCCGATTGCATTAGCAGCAGTATTTCCGCCACTATCGTGATTTGAATTCGCTTCAAAGTTTTCCGGTAAAAATGGCCCCATCATACTGGCATCCGTAACATCACTGCCGATACAGACCCCGCCACTGCGCACGCGCCCCGGGTCGGCACATTCCCACGCCCAACAGTATCCAACACTTGCATCATTAGCGGCATATAATTGTATCTTTGTTTCTTCTTGATTTAGTCCATCTGCCGGCATTGAATATCCCGGGCACAGGCCGACTTCGACCGTATCAGACCAATGGTCATCTAAAAAGCGTCCCTTTAACCACGGTTGTTCTTCTTTGAATTCTTTTTTCCCCTGTACACAGTAACGTACATACGGGAAAGTATCGGTAAACATTCTGTCCCCAATTTCGGCACGATATGCGTCAATATTGCTTAAATTTGAAATATTGCAACACGCATATATTCCTAACACAGGGTCCATTTCACAATCAGTTTCAGAAAACATTTCCGCCCCCGCCCCCAATGCACCAACAGCCGTGCCAATCAGTACCGCGCCGCCATACGCAATCTGGCCGCCAACTGGAATTGCATTGACAAATGCGGCGGCGCCCGCAGCAACCCCCGCACCAGACAATGCCCCCGTCCCAACATCGGCCCAAGTGGCCTTATCCGTCCCGGCGGTACTTTCATACAACCCGGCAGCGCCGCTGACCATTCCTATTATCCCCAGCGCAGCACCACCAACATTTACACGCGACGCTGCGGACGCTGTACCCCCGGTATTACCACCGCCAGAACCACCACTTGTTGTAGCTGGAACATTTGAACCACCACCTGTTGTAGCCGGAACATTTGAACCACCAGTAATCTGACGCGGTGCCGTTCCACCGCCAGTCACCTGACGTGACGGCGGAACATTTGAAGCGCCACCGGTTGTTGCAGAAGTGCCACCATTTACACCACTGGTGGTCGTGGTAACCGCGCTGGTACGCCAATTCACCGTATTCCCGCGACGCGTATAAACATCGGCGGCCCGTTGTGCGGCCTCACGCGAACTCATATTTCCTAATATTTCACCATTTGCACGTTGTATTTGCCACCCAGTTCCCGTTGGGAAAATATCAATAACCTCTGCCATCGCACCGCCACACAGCATAAAAAAACACGCCGCAATAAAACCGACGTTTGGATTCAACATAAAACCGAGGTAAAAAATGTGGAATTTACTGAAATTTGGCGCAAAAAAATTGTTGAATCCAAACGTCCCTTTGAATTCAGCATTTTTATAATTCACGCAATATATTGTATCATATTTTACAATATATAACAAACAAAAAATCCCGCATTGCGGGATTTTGAAACCTATTGATTCATTGCCGCAAAGAAATCAGCATTTGTTTTTGTCAGGCGTAATTTATCCAACAAGAATTCCATCGCTTCCAGTGTGCCCATTGGATTGATTATACGGCGCAGGACATACATTTTTGCCAATGTATCCTTGCCAACCAGCAAATCTTCCTTGCGCGTGCCGGATTTAGTAATATCGATTGCCGGATAAACACGCTTGTCAGACAATTTTCTGTCCAAAATGATTTCGCTGTTGCCGGTGCCCTTGAACTCTTCAAAAATAACTTCGTCCATTTTTGAACCGGTATCAACCAATGCGGTCGCAATAATGGTCAGCGAACCGCCGCCCTCTATATTACGAGCCGCACCAAAGAAACGCTTTGGTCGCTGTAACGCATACGCGTCGACACCACCGGTCAGAACCTTGCCACTGGACGGAACAACCGTATTATACGCACGCCCCAGACGCGTTATAGAATCCAACAGAATAACCACATCCTGGCCGGCTTCTACCAAACGTTTGGCCTTTTCAATAACCATTTCGGCAACCTGGATATGGCGCGCGGCGGGCTCGTCAAATGTCGACGATATGACTTCGCCCTTTACACTGCGCTGCATATCGGTAACTTCTTCGGGACGTTCATCAATCAACAAAACAATCAACTTTACGTCCGGATAATTTGTCGCAATCGAGTGTGCAATATTTTGCAACATAACGGTTTTACCGGTACGCGGTGGCGCAACAATCAAACTGCGCTGGCCTTTTCCCGTCGGCGCAATCAGATCGATAACACGTGCGGACAAACTGCGTCCCTTGTCCTTGTCGTCAACGACCTCCATCTTCAGCATTTCGTCGGGGTACAACGGCGTCATATCATCAAAAGACACACGATGACGCAATTTTTCTGGATCGCCACCATTTACACGTTCTATCGTTTCCAACGCGAAATAGCGTTCAGATTCATTTTGTGGCGCCTGAATTTGTCCCTCGATATAATCACCGGTTTTCAGACCATATTTTTTTATCAGCGCCGGCGACACATACAAATCGTCCGGGCCAGCCAAATAATTGCTTTCCGGCGCACGCAGGAACCCAAAGCCGTCCGACATACGTTCCAAAACGCCGTCACCAATCAAAGTAACCTTGTTATCTGCGGCAAAGACACGCATAACCGCAAATCGTAACTGTTGAACATTTAACTGCGCCGGATTTTCAATACCCATATCTTCGGCCATTTTCAACAACTGTTGCGGCGATTTTGCCTTCAATTCATTTATATGCATAAAAAATCCTTTTTGGAAACGGGGTATAGTGCGAGAATTCGCCCCCCTTGTTGATTTACCCATTTATTATACGCCTTTTTTGACAAAAAGTCAAGTATTGGCAACAAACAATATAAACACAATCGGCAGTACACCGAAACTATTTTCCTTGCATTTTACGGGTTTTATTGCTCAAATGATATATAAGATTATAAACAAAGGAAGCGACAATGGCAGGCAGCATAAATAAAGTAATCTTGGTTGGTAACGTGGGTCAGGATCCCCAGGTTCGCACAATGCAAAGCGGACAGAAAGTGGTCAGTTTTTCACTGGCGACATCAGACCGCTGGCGCGACAGACAAACCGGCGAGCAAAAGGAACAAACCGAATGGCATCGTGTTGTAATATTTAACCCAAATTTGGTTGATGTTGCCGAACGTATGTTACAAAAAGGAACGAAGTTGTATCTGGAGGGTTCCCTGCGCACACGCAAATGGCAAAATCAGCAGGGTATCGACGTTTATACAACCGAAGTTGTTCTGAATCAATTTGCGGGTCAAATGGTAATATTGGCTGGCGCGAAAAGTTTGGACGGCGCAGCATCTGGTGGCGATTATGGCCAGCCAGCGGCACCGGCATCAGCCCCACGTGAAGAAATCTCCGTCGCCGACATCGGTGACGACATCCCATTTTAATGGGGTGTCGTCAGCGCAGTTTGAACAACTACGAGGATACGCGCCGTGACATATGTCACAAGCGACATCCCATTTTAATGGGGTGGCGTCACCCGGTGACAATATCAGTTCCACTTACCACAAAATCCGCCAACCGGCGGATTTTTATTACCCACGCAGCATTATGAATATCAAGTAATAAGTAACTTTTTTCATCTTGCATTAAACAGACGTGCGCGGTAACATAATTTTGTCGACGGGTGTTCCGTCGATGGGGTGTGGAAACCTCTGCCTAAGCGTCTGAATATAAAAACGCAATGCGCCAAAATGTGCGCACGTTTTGCAGTATTACGACGAAAAACAAATCTCCTGATTTTCGGGTCAGGAGGGTCGCGAAATAACCAATACGCGGCACAATTCTTAGGATTGTTTCCAACCTCCTGACCACCAAAGATTTGGTGGTTTTTTGTTTCAACAAAAAATCAGGAGATTGAACTATGAAACATTTTTTACCCTTACTTACCGTCGCCACAATTTCGGCCGCGTCAGTCATATCTAATGCGTCAGGTATCGACGCCGTCTGTGTTGGAACCCCTGTGTGCCCCATCGGGGCGGGCAGATGTGTGATACTCCGAGCGCAGGAGCCAACGTGTACATTAGGCGTGATGAGATACTATGACACAACTGGAATATTCTCGTGCAGTCGTTGCGAAACAGGATACGAGCTGACTCAGCAAAGAGCCACTGTTCCAAACTGCTCAAACGAAATATTGTTTAATGTGTGTCGCAAACCTTGTGACGGCACGTGCAGCGATTGTACAACATCGGCCTGGACGGCCGGCAATACGGGATATCAAAAACGCACATACGCCAGTTGCAATACGGCAACCTGTGTATGCACAAAAACAGCTCAATACCGGTGTGCCGCTGGATATTATGGCACATCCAGTAATGGTACGTCCGGTTGCACACGCTGTCCCAGTAACGGTTCATCCACTGCGGGCGCAACGGCAATCACGTCGTGTTATTTGCCGTCTGGCACCACCGGCAGCGACAGTACCGGTTCATATACATATACGTCTAATTGTTATTACAGTAACTAGTTACTCGATACTCGTTATCCGTATTTATAAATCATTGTCATTGCGCGCCCCCATTGTGACGTCGTGGCAATCCAGTATGTTATATATGCCCCGTTCCACGGGCTGAAAGAATATGACAATGCGTCCAAGCCCCGAAAAATTAAAAAATTTTGTGGGTGAACTAAGCATAAAAGATAAAAGGTATATATGGACATCAAGTAACGAATAACGAGCCACAAGTAACTAGTAACAAAAACGGGGCATATGCCCCGTTTTTATCAGAACCGATACGATCCCGTTACCTTTATATTATGCAACTGTATCGCGTCATTATATTGATAACGATAATCGATACCGAACTGCAGTCCAACCGCAGACAGGAATTCGACACCACCACCGATATTAGCCCACAGCGGGTCAATATCAACATCATACTTGGTGTATGTATGTGCCGGTGCGAATTTGTACTTTACGAAGTCCGGCGCACCCAACACATCGTATTCAACCCCAATCGACGCATACGGGCGAATCTGGAACCAGGCCGACGGATATATACGCTTTTGCGCAATCAACGAATAACCCGGTGTCAAAATCAGATATCCATCGGATTGCATATCCATATAATCCTGGCCGGCGGCGTGTTCGGTAACATCAAATCCGAAATTATATCCGACACGCGCATACGCATTGCCGACAATGTACTGATTCAACCAGTCGTGCAGCAAACCCCATTCACTGATAAAGCTGAACGCACTGCCACTGCCGTCGATATGCGACATAAATGTTTGGTCGCGTGCGGTATCCAACAAATGGATATCCAGGAACGCGTTTCCATACAGACGCGTTTTTTCGCCCAGAATCTTCATCAAATACCCGCCCAGGCCGATATTCAAATCATCAACCGTCACATCAACCGTTCCCAACAGCGACTGTCCCGGCAGATACCCCAGTTCAACCGCATCGGAATTATCACTGGACGAATTGGATACGCGCGCGGTCAATCCCAGAATCAGCGTTTCGGAATCCTGCCAGTCAAAACCACCGGCAATGCTGAAACGATTACCCTTGGCACGTTTGCCGTCGGATACGTCCTGGCTAAACATACCGTAATCCACATCCAACCAGGCCTTTTTCAAATTACGGTTACGATTCCAAATGAATTCGTCGAACATACGGTCTTCGAAATCACGGAAATTGGTGTGTTCGTTTAACGAAATGTTACCCGCAATTTGTTCCAATTCACGTGCCTGGAACAGACGGCTGAACCGCGCCAATGGATCACGTTCCCCGGTCATATTATAGTATTCCATACGGTCATACAGTTCATTTGCCATTGTCGCAAAGTTTGTTCCACGGAATATTTCCGGAATCAATTCAATCGGCGTATCGTTATAGAATTTTGTATTCAACAACTGACCCGCAATCAAATTGTCCAATGCACCGGCGGAAACATATTCACCAGTCGTATGATCGGCAACTTCGGCAACAATCGGCTGAATCTTAAATACTTCAACCGGCCCACCAAAGCGTGGATCAAACACGATATACAAACTGTCTGCGACACCGTCATCGTCCGTATCACGTTCCGACAGATATATCGGCAAATCAGAATCGGTTCCATTAAACGCATCAGACGGACGCAATGTATCGGCATAGTCAATGCAAATCGAACCATCGCCATTACAGAACTTTACATCCAAATTGCGCAGTTTATCAAAGCCATCCGAAACATCGATACCCTCTTCTGCGTGCAGCAACCAAATCGCCGTACCGGTATCAACGGTGTCAAACAACGTTATTCCAACCTGTGGCTGTGACGCAGCTGAACCGTTCACAACACCGGAAACATTTGAAACAAATTTTTCCCCAACGGTAATCATCGCGGCACCACCAGCGGCATTTGTTATTTCGCCAACTTTGTTGTCGCCGGTAACCTCAACCGTGGACCAATAATTTTGTTTTGATGTATTGCCGGTACCCTCTTCGTCATACGGCATAATGGCCGCCCACAGGTCGCTGTCATTATTAAACGTATATGTTCCCTTGATATCCAAGCGTTTCAGTCCCCAGAAATCAACCCCGCCGGAAACATTTCCGCCGATTGTCGCATCAATCCAGGAATCGGGACTGGCCGGATTTTTGGCAAACCGCAAATCCAACACGGTCACATCATCCGCAACGTTTATATCACTGGCATTTATTTGCATACGCCCGGAAACCTGATTTACGCCGGCGACATTAAATTCAGATGCGGTAATTGTATAATCGTCAGAATCAACATTTACCTCGCCCGCGGAAAGTGTCCCTAAATAATTCTGGTACAGCACGGTATTCTGTGTTGTGAACACGCCGTCCGTGGTCAATCCGGCCCCCATCAGTGTTATAGTTCCCGCATCACCCACGGCAAACGTATCAACCGTTGTCACGCCTGCACCGGAATCCAGTGTCAAATTGCCGGTATTTGTAACCTGGGCCAACGTAATACCATTATCACTGTGCAGCGCCAATGTGCCGCTATTATCCAAATTAGTTGCGGTAATACCGTCGCCCCCCATATTCAGTTCGGCATCCGTTGCAACCGTTATATTGCCGCCAACTGTAATTGGGCCAGCCACTTCAAACAATGCACTGCCCGCCGTCGCATCATAATTTCCGGTAATGGTCAGCGATTCGGCCGCAAACGTCGTATCTGTCGCCAGTAAATTTAATGCCCCGGCCTGCGTGCCCTGTGAAACGTCACCAGTGACAACAACATTTGTCGCGGCAACATTAGCAGTCGCATCCGAATCAATATTTACAAATGCACCATTTGCAATATTCAGGCCGCCCATTTGAATATTCGGCAATCCCGTACCATTTGCAGTAATATTCAGTGTTCCAGAATTGGCCATAACATTGCCCATAACCACACGCTGATCCGCGGTCAGGGTTGCTGTTCCAGAATTTGTAACATCACCCAGTGTGATATTTTGTGCGTTTGCATTTAATGTACCGGCCGTCAAAACTGCGCCACCAACCGTCACGGCGGAATTTTCCGCACTCAGCATCAATGTACGCCCAGTGCCCAAATCCAACGCGCCACCAATTTCAACCTGAGCCGTATCGGATTTTAACGTTAAATTGGTTGTATCCGCTTCGACAATCAGGCCGTTGTCTGGTTTGTCGGTCAATCCAGTTGCCCCAAACCACAAACCATCGGCAATATCTATTGCGCCCTTTGTGGCGGTTATCTGCGTGCCGCGCGCGACCAAGGTACTGCCCGCGCCAACATTCAACGAACCAACATTTGCATCATCTGATACAATCTCTATCGTGGCGCCGCCTGTCGCACTCATATCGTCCGCCACTGTCAGTTGGTTTGACGCACTGCCACCAAACACCAGTTTGTTATTCGCGCCACTGGCCGTAACCGATTCGCCAATCTCGATTATATTCGCAACAAACGTCGCACTACGTGAACCGGCCGATGTCGCCAAAACAGAACCGTCAATATTGATATTGCCGTTTGTCGACGTCATAACAAAGCCCTGACTTCCAGTCGCCGCAATATTGACATTGCCATTGCCAGACGCAGCAACATCGCTTAGCGTCATATCGCCGTTTATTTGTATTGTCTGGCCCGCGGTCAGTGAATGCGTTGACCCGTCAATATTCATCGCACCGTCGCCGGTAACATTTATCGCCCCGTCAACATTGACACCACCAATCAACGCGGTTAAATCAACCACACCACCAGAAACATCAATCGCACCAATTTTCAAATCACTGCCGTCAGTGTCAGAACCGTCAATTATAGTTGAACCGGCCTGATTAGACAGCGTGCCGCCGATGACAATATCCTTGGCATTTATAAGTGTATTTCCGGAAACATTTGTAACATTGCCAGAAATATTTATTTCACCAATATCGTTCGTCAGTGACGTAATATCCAATTCACCGCCATCATTTGAAACATTTGCTAATTCAACGCGTGTTCCGTTCAACGACATAGTCCCACGATTGGACACGTCACCCTGAACCTGCAAAACCGCCGCCGAGTGTATATCGGTATCAGCCCCCTCGAACCCTTCGACACCACCGGAAATAACGATACCGTCACCGTCGATTTCGGTTGCGGTCATCACCAATTTATTACCACGGTTTGTTACAGAATCGGCGGTAATCGCCTGGGCTGTAATGGTCATATTGGCGTTTTCATTATATTGCTGCGTATCAGAATTTATCAGTCCATTTATAACATCAGCGGCAATATTCAAACTGTCGTTTGTTATGTTCAACGTGAACTGATTTAACTTATTTGAAAATACATTCAGCCATCTGTCCGTATTTGCACCCGACCCAAATGTCAGCGTACCAGTCGTCAGTGAAAATGTATTATCAATCCCCATTGCACTGATATCAAACCCATATTCCAGAGTTGTAGTACCAGTTACATTTATGGTCAAATTTCCACTGTTCACAAACGATGCCTCGTTCGTGTTGCCGCCGGACACGGTCAGATTATCGGCATTCAAAACCATATTGCTGGTGGCGGAATCGTTTTTAACGGTACCACTGACAGTAATATCCCCACCGGCCGTTATATTCATTGTTCCACTGGAATTATAAATATTTCCGGCCGTCAGTTTTCCACCGGTTGTAATCGTCATATTTCCGGCACCATCGGTGTTTTCTATATCGCCACCGGCCACATCAATAGATGTATCCGCCGAAATTTGCGTTGTTCCGTTTCCAGAATTATGAAAACCGCCCATAGTCAACGCACCGGCAACATCCAAAACCGTATCGCCCCCAGTAACATTTATTGCACCGGTCTGCATAGTTTCGGCCGTAACCGACAGACCGTTCGCGGCGGCGATACTGCCGTCAACCTTGAACAGGTCCGCATCACGCACGGTCAGACGTCCATCGGCGTTTATCGACGTGAACGACATATTTATATTATTGTTTTGTGTATTTTGCAGATTTAACGAATAACCGTCGCTAATATACAACGCCCCGCCGGTAATATCCGCATAAGACGTTATTGTAAAATTATCACGAATAATATTCGTGCCAGCATATAGCGTATTCGGTTCCAACGGGCTTGGGATATCAACGCCAATGTTCATTGCGGAAACATTTATTCCTTCATTAGCGATATAACCATTTTGGTTATTTCCATTTCCCCCGCCTGTGATACCAATCACGCCGCCGGTAAAGGGTGCCGCCTGTACCCCCAGCGGAGCCAGGCACAACATAAAAAATATTGTCTTTTTCATCATATTTTCTATTTCTTTCCAACCAATTTTATGATTATATTATTGCACAATTCGTCGAATAAGACAAGACGGAACTGTAACAAAAGTGAATATTTTTAGGAATAAGGAGAAAAAAGTATGTTTTCTATCAAGAACGTTCACGCCCGACAAATTATGGACAGTCGTGGCAATCCGACAATTGAATGCGATATAACATTGGACGGGGGCGCAATGGGACGTGCGGCCGTGCCGTCCGGCGCATCAACCGGATCGTTCGAAGCATTGGAACTGCGTGACGGCGGCGCGGCATATATGGGCAAAGGTGTATTGACCGCGGTAAAAAATGTAAATGAAATAATCGCCCCTGCAATTTCCGGTATGGATGCGCCCGATCAAACCGCACTGGATGAAAAAATGCTGGCACTGGACGGAACCGATAACAAGGCCAAACTGGGCGCCAACGCGATTTTGGCGGTATCCCTGGCGGCGGCGCACGCGGTGGCCAATCAGCGCAATATTCCATTATATAAATATATTGCCGAAATATACGACAACGCAAACCCGTGCATACTGCCCCGCCCGATGATGAACATCATAAACGGCGGTGCACACGCGGACAACGGTCTGGACGCACAGGAATTTATGATTATTCCGAACGGTGCAAAATCGGAATCCGACGCGATTCGTATGGGGTCTGAAATTTTCCATAATCTGAAATCAATATTAAAGCGTGGTGGCAATTCCACAAATGTTGGTGACGAAGGCGGCTTTGCCCCGAACTTTCATTCCTGTGCCGAAGCGTTGGATACAATCATCGCGGCAATAACCGCGGCGGGATACAAACCGGGCGAAGACGTGTCAATCGGTCTGGACGTTGCATCATCTGAATTCTATGCCGACGGCATTTATAAATTCGAAGGCCACGAATACACCGCCGATCAAATGATTGAATTTTACGCGGATTTGATATCCAAATATCCGATTATTTCAATCGAAGACGCCCTGGCCGAAGAAGATTGGGAAAACTGGAAAAAACTGACCGATAAAATCGGCGACAAATGCCAACTGGTTGGTGACGATTTGTTTGTGACAAATCCGGCGCGCCTGAAAAAAGGTATTGACGCGGGCGTTGCAAACGCTATATTGATAAAGGTAAATCAAATCGGCAGTTTGACTGAAACACTGCGCGCAATCAAAATGGCCCAGGACGCAAAATACGGCGTCGTCATTTCGCACCGCAGTGGCGAAACCGAAGATACAACAATCGCCGACCTGGCGGTGGCGACAAACGCCGGCCAGATAAAAACCGGGTCTATGTCCCGTACCGACCGTATGGCGAAATATAACCAGTTGTTGCGCATCCAGGAAGAATTGGGCGACAACGCAAAATACGGAATATAAAAACCAAACAAATGATGATAACAGCGTCTGATGTTTTGCTGATAATAAAATACGTACTGGCCGCGCTTATTGTCATTGGCGTCATACTGGCGCCGGCGTGGCTGGCACGGCAAACCGGCAAAAGCAAACAGGATATGATTCTGGTACGACTGGCCAGTTGGATTTTCGGTTGGACGGGAATCGGATGGCTGTGGTCATTATTTTGGTCGTCAAAAAAATAAAAATCCCCCATTTTTGGGGGATTTTTATTCCACAAAATTATTTATAAAAACAATTTTGAGTATAAACATACGTGCCGGTACTGTCACTAATGGACTGATTTGCTGGAATATAACACGCACTGATAGAAGACGCCCCGATTCCGCCAGTTGTTCCACCGTCGGGACACTGTACACAATCATTTGAACTATTGCGATAATAGCCCTGGGCACAAACGCAACTGCGTCTGCCTGGCGCCGGCGTCCACCCTGGTTGACATCCCATAACGGCGCAAAAGCTGGCGCACGCACCACCAACCCCCATATAATCCGAACAATATTGCGACACCATTACGGCTGCCGCCACACCCGGCGCCGTTGTATTGCAACTCTCGCCAGTATTACAATATAGCACACCATCAACTGTAATACTAAAATTACGACATCCACCCGATGATGCAGATGAACATTTTTCATAACCACTGCAACTGCTGCCCCCCGAACCGCCGGATGTCGGCAAACAGGTTGACCAGTCCGCGCGTCCATTGACACACGTGTACGTTCCGGATCTGTACGCAGTATCAGGATTGATACCGCACGACCCGTTTCCCGTACACCCACATAAATTGTTCAATACAACATTTTGTCGTACAATAGAGCCCGAACGCACTGGGTAATCGGCCTGACACGCATCACACGTGCAGTTATTTGCATCAGCAACATCAAACGTTGCACAATGCTGATCACTGAATATGCTGGCACATTGGGTTACGGTCAAAGCGGTCGCATTTCCGGCCATAATGGCCAATCCGCCCGCCACGGTTATCATACAAAAAAATTGTTTCATTATGAAACCTCCTATATTTCATTTGTTTTTGCGAAAGCCATCCCCCCGCGCAGTGCGCGACGGGAAACAAAGAAAAACCACCGGAAAAATCTCAGGTGGTTGGAGGTTCGAAACTATACATTATGAAATAGCACGACTTATTCAAGATATTCAGTCGTCCTCCAACCATATCTATCAAGGGTTGGAGATGTTTAACGTCCATTCCGACGCATAATGCAGAGGTTTCGACGCCTCATCAGTGGAACACCCACCGACAAGATAATATTACCGCGCCCCACCCCACATTGCAAGCAATAGTTGATATTGCTACTGGTTACAAGTAACAAAAATGCGGGGAAAATCATCCCCGCATTAAAATATTCAACAATAAGAAAACTTATTTTTCATTCTGGGTATTATGCACATTTACACCGCGCGCCATAAATTCGGCCGCCAAATTTACCGCCGCAATACCCTTTTTATATCCGGCACCGTGCGATTTTCCCTGTAATGTCGCCGTTGCCTTTGCAAACTTGTTCGTGTTTTCCGTCATATTCAATGCCTCTTTACAAACATCTCTCTGACAGGGTCAATATATACCAATAATTATTTTTTGTCAAGTATTTTTATATATTCCCCTGCCCGACAAATTATTGTGTACAGCCGTACATACCACATACCAACGCATCATCTGGTGCGACATATTCTTCCACTACGGCAATAGGAACCTGGACTTGCTTGCCTGGTTCTTCGGTATAGTGCACTTCTTTGACCACACGGACACGGCGGTTTGCGGCCTTGGCAACACCGTCGCCCGTCTGGACGGCCAGACCTTCTTCACCGGCGGAAACCGCGACAATCTGGCTGGCCGGAATACCATATTTAATCAGCATTTTCTGAACCGCTTCGGCACGACGTCCGCCCAGGGCATAATTGTAATCCTTGCTGCCCATTGTATCAGTGTGCCCGACAACAGAAACCTTGATATTCTTGCTGCCCTGTGTTGCGGTGGCCAGTTGTTTAATAATTTCTTCGTATTCTGGTTTAATTGTCGCCTTGTCAAAGTCAAACATAATTTCGAACACTTCTTCCATCACGTGCTGTTTCGGTTCCAATGGAATCTGTTGCACTTTGATAAATGTTTTTTCGTATGTTTTTTCATTTGCACTGGCCTGCAATTTATCCAGCCGTTCATTTATCGCCGCCAATTCCGCACGCATAGCCATCATCATATTGATAAATTCTTCGCGTGTGACCAATTCATCACTGATTTGTGGAATTTCCTGGGTCGCGGTTGTATCGGTGGACGCCGGCGTTGTCGCGCTTGGCACGCAATTCACATCGCCACGTGTGCATTCTGTAACACTGCTGTCATTGACATTATTGCTGTCACTGATTGTTTTGTCACCACCATAAATATTCTGGTTAAAGACCATCGGCTGAACAGGCACCGGATTTATCAAATGTTCCGGCACATTGACGTTATTTACGATAATCACGCCTTCGCGCGCTTTGCCCGTACCGTTCATAGCCGACATATTACGTGTATCCGGATAATAAGTTTGCGTTGTTGGCGTGGCACCACGTTCAACCGCAACCATAACATCACCGTTTGTGGTCATAGTTGTCTGGGTTGTTTCAGTTGTCGTTTCAGACGTTGTTTTTACAATCTTGCCACCAGTGCAGTCGCGCAACGCGGTCATAGTTTTATAATATCTGTCGCGGCATTCGTTCGCGGTACCGGTCTGACCACTGGCCGACGCCGACAACCAACAGTCATATTTTGCCTGTGCTTCGGCCGCCAATTCTGGATTAGTCATACTGGCGTCATTTTTCAACTGATCCAGCAATTCATTATATGCGGTGTACAGTTCAAAAGATTCCTGTTCATCCGCCACGGGCCAGTTATCCAATGCCTCTGGAAAAGGCAATTCACCTGAAAACGCAGCAACCGCTTTTTGTGCGAAGTATTCGCCCATATCAGGATACCCACTGGTGCGCGCATTATAAATTGCATACGAACGATAATTCATCGCCAACTGATTCAAAAAGGAATCCTGATGCGGTGCGGAATAGACATCCAAGCTTTCCACATAATCGACGGTTGGCGTTGATGCACCGGCGTATTCCGTGTTATCGCCACTGCCCGCACAGGCCGCCAAAGTCGCAACCGACACAATGGCCAGCACACGTGAAATAACAAATGTTGACGTCAAAGATTTGTTTTTCATAAAAACTTCCTTTCTGTAATCCCTTACATTATACGATTTTTTGACATATGAGTAAAGTGAAAAAGTACGCCCGAATAACGGGCGTTTTTTATTAGTTTGCAAATAACGATGTTGCAAATGCACCAATGGAACCAACCGACGATGTCACCCCACCGCCCCCGGATATTCCGGACACTACATCCATTATAGAACTGGTATTTGTTGGCTGCCCCAGTGAATTTATTGTTCCCGTCAGGAATTCACCCCACATTTCGCGCTTTTTCGCCGATAATCTGGAATAAGAACAGGATTCTATTTTAGACATCAATCGTCCCGCCATTGTCAATTCGGACGGCGCATAATCTTCTTCGCTAAAATCTACCAAGTTGAAAATATCGTAAATATTGGAAACGGTCACCTTGTTTTTTTCGGAACACGAAGACGCAGGTCCGCCATCGGAACAATATGTCGCCACCCCAACCTTTGGGAAGTTTTCCCACACCATACCCGCGTTCCCGTCACCACCGAAATAGTCATAACATATCGTTTCATCTAAATCGGTTCCGGCGGCAATTTCAACCGAACTCTGATATCCACCGACGGCAACACTGCAACGTTCACGCCCCAGTCGTTTTTTTACCTCGTCCGCGGTCATTGCACCGGTTTTTGCCCATTCCTTGACAATATTATCAACAAAAGCTATTTCCTGGCTGCTGGGGATACATTCCGCGGTCAGTTCTTTTTGTTTTGCACTCAACTGCTGAACACTGCTGATTAAATTCAGAACGGTTGGCACCAAACTGGTCGCGCTGCCAGACGCAGATGATTCCGCGGGTGCGACGGGCGCGGCCTTGTTTATCGTAACCGCCCCGGCCGTTGTACCGGCCAAGCATACAAATCCACCAACAAAAAGCAGTAAAAACTTTTTCATCTCTCTTGGGACAAATTATAGCATAAAAAAAGTTTAGAATAAATATAAAAATTGCTTTTTGATTATAGGCGCGCTAAACTGTGCGCGTGCAAGGCGATAAACGCAATTTTATAATATTCACAAAACACAGACGGTTAAAGCGTCTGTGGCAATTTTTCTTTACCGGCTGGGGGCTGGTTATGGTGGCGGCGTTGATTGCTGGTTCGCTGTTCACGCGCCAGTTGCTGTGGACGCCAATATCTGCGATAAATATGACCGACATTGTCAGTAACCAGTTCAAAATGTCAAACGCATCTTTTTCTGGCACTGACAAAAACGGCGAACCGTTTCGTATTCACGCGCGCAGTGGCCGCCAGGAATACGACCGTCCAAACGTAATTTTACTGGAATACGTTTCGGGCACAACAACGCGAATATCCAACGGCCAGAAAATAACAGATAACATAACCGCCGACGCGGGCGAATACGATCGCGTGAACAAAACAATAACCCTGACGGACAACGTACACGTTGATTCCAGCAACGGCGATAAAATCAGAACAGACGAATTGGTGATAAAACTATGAAACAATCGGTACTGCGTGTTGAACACTTATCCAAATCATACGGCAAGCGTATGGTTATCAAAGACATTTCATTAGAAGCGCACCAGGGCGAATCGGTCGGCCTGTTGGGGCCGAACGGTGCGGGCAAAACAACCGCGTTTTATTGCATAACGGGCCAGTTGAGTGCCACCGGCGGGCAAATATTCTTAAATTCCCAGGATATAACCCACCTGCCGTTTTATCAGCGCGCACGCCTGCACATTGGATATTTACCCCAGGAAAACAGCGTTTTCCGCGGATTGACGGTTGAACAAAACATTATGGCAATTTTAGAAGTTGTCGAACCTAGCAAAAAAAAGCGTCAAAAAAAATTAGATGCATTATTGGACGAATTTTCTATAACCGCCCTGCGCCGCAGTCCGGCAACCGCACTGTCGGGTGGCGAACGTCGCCGCGTTGAAATTGCGCGCGCACTGGCAAACGACCCGAAATTTATATTGTTGGACGAACCGTTCGCCGGAATTGACCCGATTGCCGTGAACGAAATTCGTGACTTGGTGTCCCAGTTAAAAAATCGTGGTCTGGGCGTTATAATAACCGACCATAACGTACGTGAAACATTGGGTATTACAGACCGCAGTTATGTTCTGCACGACGGCAAGATATTAAAACACGGTACAACCCCGGAAATAGTCAAAGACGAAATGGTGAAGAAGGTCTATCTGGGCGAAGATTTCGTTATGTAACCACGGCAACTCACAACGAAAATGTTTATCTTGCGGGGTTTGGTCCCGCTTCAATGCGGGACACCCCATTTATTCCAACGGACACGCAGATGTAAATTCATATGAACCGCTGCTGTCGGTATAAGTTACCCCGGTTGGTGCATACATTATACACGAACCGGCCGGTGACGATATCAAACAACTGTACGCCGTACCGGCGGATGTATATCCGGCTGGACACGTGCTGTCCGCTATTTCCATATACGATTCCACCACAGTAACATATCCAGCGGGACACGAAGTGGACGGCGCGGCGGCAAATGCGCCAATCGGCGCAATCGACATAATTAAAATAAATATTCGTTTCATATTCGCCCCCGTTTAGTCAGATAGTCCACTAAACAGCGCCGACCGTAAAGCGGAGTAGTTCCGAGCGCCGGTCGCACAGTCGTACGCGCAATTGTACGCGCAATAGCCGGCGGTTGTGCTCGAGTAATTGTAGAACACCCAAGACGAAACCGCGGGTGAAACCATTTTGCACCAACAATATTTGTTATTGTCAGGGTTTGAACTGGTCGTGACAGATTCGGTTGTTGCGCCAGCTGAACCACCCTTTTGAGAACCGCAAAATGCAACGCCCTGAATTTTTATACCGCCACAGGTTGCTGACCAATTTGACTGACCGGTCGAGCTATAAGGCCTTACGCACGTTGTTGATGATGACAGTCTTACGCATTTAGTAACAGCATACGCTGGTGGGATTGATGCCACACAGATTATGCCGGCGATGATTAAATGTTTTTTCATTCTAAACCTCCTTTTTTCATTGCGAATGAAAAAACCACCAAAAAATTCAGGTGGTTGGAGGTTAGTAACTATGCAAGATAGTGTTGCTTATTCGATATATTCGCAACCCTCCAACCAAAAGTGGAGGCGATATTTTATGTCATCTCTGACACTTGCACGGGTTACTACACCCCATTGATGAAATACTCATCAACGTTTTTTATGTTACCACAGGCGTCAATTAAATCAACAGCAAAGTTTTACACTTTGGGCTTTCTAAATAAAAAAACCGGGATTTACCCGGTTTTTATTCTTCTTCGTCTTCATCATCATCGTCGTCGTCAATGTCAACGGCGTTCAAGTCAATTTCTTTTGGAACACCCAAAATATCTTCTATCTTTTCGGATGCGACGTCAATATCAATTTTATGCAAAACGGCAAATTCCTGAGCCATACGTTCCAAGGCGCGCAAATACAACTGGCGCGCAGAAAACGTCATTGTATCCGTCGCATTACGACGCTGCAGGTCACGTACCACTTCGGCCAACTTCATCGGATCGCCAGAATTTATATTTTCTTCATACTGCGCCGCACGCCGCGCCCAAATCATACGCTTGGCACCGGCCTTACCCTTGGCGGATGCGATTGCTTCATCCATTTTCTTGATGGATGTCAGTGGTCGCAAACCAGAAATTTCCGCACGTTCCACTGGCACGCGCAATGTCATATGGTTGCGTTCAAAATCAATGACCAGCATTTTTATTTTTTGTCCGGAAACGGTCTGTTCTTCCACACGGACAAGTTTTCCAACCCCCTGGGTCGGATACACAACATACTGACCCGTCTTAAAATCTAATTTCTTGCTTGGCATAATTCGGATACCCTTTTACGGTTGCCATTCTCTCTGTCCCACTTATTATAGCACAAAAAACGCAAAAAACAAATACCGCACACAAAAATAAAAACGCCCCCAAAACGGGGGCATTTATTCACATAATTTACGGAATTACACGTCGCAGTGACCCAGATGTACGGCGCACACTGGATCCACGCCCACCGGTTGTCGTTCCCGTGGAAACCGCACACACCCATTCACCATTTTGGACAACGGCGGTCTGGCCATCCGGGCAATCCGGCTTACCCAGATTCCAGGCAAAGCAACTGCCCCGCTGATACGATGAATACGTGGCATTATCCGCCCCGCCATACGTATATGCGCCATATTCGGGGTTCCAATATCCTTCTGGCTGGCCACTGCACCATTTGCGGTCACCAAAGCATTCTATGCAATTTCCATTTGCGTCACACAATTCCATTGGATACGCGGTTGTTTTATATCCAGTATTGGCACGATCACCACTGCCCATCGTTTTACCGGTTTCCAAATCGCGACACCATAACTTTTGGCATTCCATTGCATCAATACCGTCAATATCACTGTGTGATACTAATATATATCCCGGCCCACAGGAAAAATCCGAACTTGACGTGGCAGCATATGCGCCCGCAAAAACCGTAAAATTTGCAAACAGTATGGAAAATAAGATACGTTTCATCATCTACAATTCTCTTTTGTATTTATTTTACACGTTTTTCATAACTTTTGCAAACACCTTTTAATTACTGTCCCAACCCCGCGGGTGAAAAGCGCCCGACATTGTTGAACAATTCCTGGATGGCGTTCAATTCGATTGCGGCCGGTATAGGCGTTTCATCTTCGGAAATCATAACATCAGGCAAATCGGCATCATACAGAACCTTGATATCCGTGACCTTGTTTCCGTTCACCCACGCCAACAAAACCGTCTTGTCATCATACGTCAATGGCAACGGCCCGCGATAGTTTTCATCCGCGCCATAGTAAATCCAAACTTCATCCCCATATATGGTTTTAACCTGGGGCGAACCGATTTCACGTGTCAACTGCGCGGTTGTTTTAATATCCGCAACAACCGCATCCAAATCGGGCGGGAAAACATAGCCACGGTGTTTAACCTGGAACGTACAGGCCCCCAGCACCACCACAGACAAAATCAACAATAATTTTTTCATACCCCAAATGTACACCAAACGTCGCCCCGCACGCAACAAAAAATTGAACACAAACGCAGCAAATAAAACGGGGCAATTGCCCCGTTTTTATCCCTCGCCGTTTTCTTTGACCGCGGGTGAATTCATCATCGCAAAGTGTGCAATATACTTTTTCAATTCACTGCGATAATGATTGTTTTCCTTGGCCATTTCAACCAGACGATCAAAATGCGGATTTGCCGCACGCGCCGCACCAAAACGACTTTCCGTTTTCAGGAAATCTTCCAACGGTGTTGTTGCGTCAACGTTTGAATCCATCGTCAGCGGACTGTGTCCGTCGATAATCAATGACGGATCAAACCGATACAACGGCCACGCACCCGTGCTGACCATTTGCATCTGATGTTCAACACCGTTTTGCAGTGCAAACCCGTGTGCAATACACGGCGCATACGCCAATATGATTGACGGACCCGGGAATGCGGCCGCTTCACGAAATGCGCGGATTGCCTGGGGCTGATTCGCGCCCAACGCGATTTGCGCAACATATGCACCGGACATCATCGCAATCATACCCAAATCCTTTTTGGCGTGTTCTTTACCGCCAATCGCAAATTTCATACTGGCGCCGAACGGGGTCGCCTTGGACTGCTGGCCACCGGTGTTGGAATATCCCTCGGTATCCAGAACCAGGATATTCACATTTTCGCCACTGTGCAGTATGTGATCCAAACCGCCATATCCGATATCGTACGCCCAACCGTCACCGCCGATTACCCATACGACTTTGTCAACGATTTCACCGATTAAACTGCGCGCCATTGCCGCACGCGGCGAATCGATTTTTTCCAACTGCGCACGCAGTGATGTTTCGATTTCGCGCTGCTTATCCGGATTGCGTTCCGCGAACATTTCTTCTACATTAGGAATATTCATCTCGAACAGCAACCCTTTCAACGTGTCGCGTTTCTGATTCAGCGCAATACGCATCCCCAGACCATATTCAGCATTGTCTTCGAACAGCGAATTTGACCACGCCGGCCCACGACCATTTGCATCCGCCGTCCACGGCGTTGTCGGTAAATTCGCCCCATAAATGGACGAACATCCCGTCGCGTTCGCCACAACCATACGGTCGCCAAACAGGTGCGCCATCATTTTGATATACGGCGTTTCGCCACATCCCGCGCACGCACCCGGAAATTCAAAATAATGCGGCAGCAATTCCACGTGCTTTGGAATATTCAGATTCAGTTTTTCACGCGGAATATCCGGAATTTTCTGTGCGGCATCAAAACGTTTCTGTTGATCGCCGGAATCTTTCAATGCAATCATAGACAACGCCTGAACCGGACAGTTTTTCACACAAACACTGCACCCCGTACAATCAGCTGGTGAAATGTTCAGTGTATAATACATATCAGGTCCCAGTTCCGGTGTTTTCATCGGAACGACTATCACACCGTCTGCACGGGCACGTTCGGCCTCGTCCGCGGTCATTGCCTTGATACGAATCGCCGCGTGCGGACACAAAGTTGAACACTTGCCACACTGAATACATTTTTCTAAATCTACGGACGCAATGCGTTCGGAAATCGCACGCTTTTCATACTTGGCGGTTCCGACCGGGTACTGCCCCGCCCCAAATTCACCGTCAACACGAAAACGAGATACCGGAATCGCATCGCCACGCTGCGCCGCCATTTCACCCAATGTACCGGCAATTTCCACCGGTGCATCAGCCGTCATCGCAGGCACAAAATCAGGCGCAAAATTAGACACAGACGACGGCAACGTGTACTCGTGCAAATAGTCCGCCGCTTTATCCACCGCGGTCCAGTTTGCCTGGACGACATCCATACCTTTCTTTTTATATGTTTTTTCGATTGCAACCTTGGCACTTTTTGCGGCGACATCCGGGTCAATAACACGTGTCAGGTTAAAGAAGTTCAACATAATGAACGTATTGATTCGGTTGCCCAGTCCCAATTCTGCCGCCGCCGCATTTGCGTTCAAAAAGAACACGCGCGCGCGCATACGAATTAAATGTTCCTGTGCGTCGCGTGGCAGGTTCGCAAACGCCACATCCGGTGCCATAGACGTATTTATCATCACCGTTCCGCCCGGACGCAGACCTTTGAACACATCAAAACGCTGGGCAATCATAAAGTTCGAAACACTAATAAAATCCGCAACCTCTATCAAATACTGGCTTTGAATTGGCTTGTCAGAAAATCTGATATGCGACGCGGTCAGCCCACCAGATTTTTTGGAATCGTACACGGCGTATGACTGCGGATACAGGTCGGAATTTTC
This sequence comes from Candidatus Enterousia intestinigallinarum, assembly GCA_944407095.1. Classification (GTDB taxonomy): domain Bacteria; phylum Pseudomonadota; class Alphaproteobacteria; order Rs-D84; family Rs-D84; genus Enterousia; species Enterousia intestinigallinarum. The sequence continues at coordinate 265,298 of OX097180.1, forward strand.
ACCAACAATTTTTACAATATTTTTAACCGCACCAACCGTTCCGTCGGAACCGATACCATACAAAATTGCCGTTTTGAAATTCGAATCTTGAACAGCAAAGGCCGGATCTGTTTTCAATGACAAGCCCGTCAAATCATCTTCTATGCCAACGGTAAAGTTATGATGCAATGTACCGCGCATCAGGTTTTCATACACGGCCTTGACATCGCGGGGTTTGAATTCCTTGGACCCCAGGCCATAGCGTCCCCCAAACACCTCTGCACTGTCGCCAACAACGGTTTTAACATCCTGGTACAGCGGTTCACCCAAACTGCCTGGTTCCTTGCATCTGTCCAAAACAGCGATACGCTTTACCGACTTTGGCAACGCCGCCAAAAACGCATCACGCGGGAACGGACGGTACAAGTGCACCTTTACCAATCCCAGCCCCGCTGGCAAATGCGCCATTGTTTCTTCGATTGTTTCACAGGCACTGCCCATTGCGACAATAACATTTTCTGCGTTTTTATCGCCGACATAGTCAACCAAGTGATACTGACGCCCAGTCAGTTTGGCGAATTTATCCATACATTCTTGGACAATTTCCGGCGTTTTTGCATACAGCGGATTTGCGGCTTCACGTCCCTGAAAGAAAACGTCCGGATTTTGAGCAGTACCACGAACGGTCGGCTTGTCTGGTGTCATACCACGCGCGCGGTTTTCCAAAACCAGCGCATCAGGAATCATTTCACGCAACACATCGTCGTCAATTCTTTCCAAACGGGATTCTTCGTGACTTGTGCGGAACCCGTCAAAGAAATGCAGGAACGGCACGCGTGCGCGTAATGTCGCCGCGTGCGCAATTGCCGCCATATCGTGTGCCTGTTGCACATTGTGACTGGACAACAATGCAAAACCAGTTGAACGCACGGACATCACGTCACTGTGATCGCCAAAAATAGACAACGCGTGTGTCGCCAACGCACGTGCCGCCACGTGCATAACAAACGGCGTCTGTTCACCCGCAATCTTGTACATATTTGGAATCATCAATAATAATCCCTGGGACGCGGTGAACGTTGTCGCCAACGATCCCATTTGCAACGCCCCGTGCATAGCACCCGCGGCGCCACCTTCGGATTGCATTTCAATAATCTGTGGGATTGCGCCCCAAATGTTCTTTTTATGCTGAAACGACCATTCGTCTGCCAATTCACCCATAGTACTGCTGGGGGTAATCGGATAAATAGCCGCAAAATCAACGCATCTGTACGCGACATCTGCCGCAGCCCAGTTGCCATCAACAATTAAATTTGCCATTTCTTTATTCCCTTAAAAAATCATACGGGCTATATGATACCCCGAAATTTATCACAAGGCAAGATTTATCAAAAATCTTGACAAAATAAGAAACGGGGCAACGCCCCGTTATTTTTATTTTTTATCGGATTTTTCAGAATCTGATTTTTCCGAATCTGCCGCTTCCCCTTCTGCGGCCGCGGCATCCTGGGCGGCCAATTCTTCAGCCGTTGCGGGAACAAATGATTCGCGCGCCTGTAATTTTGACATTGCGCGTACCATATCCATTGCACGCTGTAACTGATAATCCAGCGCGTCTTTTTCCGCATCAGTCAATTCATCGGCATCGTCATCGGAATCTTTTTTAGATTTCTTTTCTGCCTCTTCATTTTTCAGGGCGTTTTTGAACGACGCTTCGGAATATAAACTTTCACGACGTTCCAGAACCTCGACCTTGCTCTGCAGGACTTCTATATCCGGTGTAATGCCTTCGTTCTGAATAGAACGTCCGGACGGGGTATAATAACGTGCAATAGTTATGTGAATTGCGGTTCCGTCCCCCAATGGCTTTTGCTGTTGCACGCTGCCCTTGCCGAACGATTGCGACCCCATAACCAACGCGCGCCCATTATCCTGTAACGCGCCAGCCACAATTTCGGACGCCGACGCCGACCCGTGATTTATCAGAACGACAACCGGCTTGCCATTAGCCAAATCACCCGGCTTTGCAAAATTGCGTTCTATATCTGTTTTGCGCTTGCCACGGGTGGAAACTATTTCGCCCGCATCCAAAAACGCATCAGATACGTCAATCGCCGCGGTCAGGTATCCGCCCGGATTATTGCGCACATCCAGAACATATCCGATAACGTCCTTTTTCTCTAGCTTTTCCAATGCCTTGGTCAATTCTTTGGCCGTTGTTGCGCCAAAGTCGGAAATACGGATATATCCAATTTTGTCCGCATCTTCATCTTCTTCCATACCGGCCAATTTCTTTTCTTCATATTTTACGGATTCAACCTTGATGATGGCACGTTTCAGTGTTATTGTACGCGGCTCTTCCCCTTCGGACAAAATGGTCAGTTTCACTTTTGTTCCTGGACGCCCCTTCATTTTCTTTGTTGCCTGGTTCAGCGTCATATCAAACACCGGCTCGTCATCTATATGAGTAATGTAATCACCGGCCTTGATTCCCGCCTTTTCCGCGGGGGTATCGTCAATTGGTGAAATAACGCGCACGGCGCCACGATCACTGGTAATCTGAATGCCCAGTCCACCAAATTCACCCAGTGATTTATCATTAAATTCCTTGAAATCATCGGCCGACAGATATGACGAGTGCGGATCCAACGCCTGCAGCATACCGTTCATTGCGGCTTCCAACATCTTTTTTTCATCGGCTTCTTCTACGAAATTATCACGCGCCACTTCAAACACCAAGGCCAGTTTTTTCAACTGTTCATAAATCTGTTCATCTGTCAGATGTTCAACAGGTTCATCCTTTGTTTTATCCGCGCCGAACGCCACCACAGGCGTAATCAATGCCGCCAAAACCAACAATCTTTTCAGCATTATTTTTTCCTTTCATAAAAATATTAAAAATTCGTTTGAAATAACCATAGAACAAAAACCCACACCCCGCAAGCCCGTTTTTATATAATAAAGACATAAAATTAGCAAAAAATCTTGACAAATTTATTTTAAGGGTTATATTTATATCAAGGGTAAATAGCGGATAAACAAATGACAAAGACACCGAAGTTCAAAAAGCAGATTGAAGAAAATCGTAAAACGATATCCAAGATGTTATCGGGTGCCGATACTGTCAAACGCCTGAATAATCTGAATTGGATTCGTCACGAAATTTCGTACACAGAACCCAGAACGCTGTTCTATATTCCCAACCGGGAACAACAGCCGTACCTGGACTATAATTCAATGAAAAACCTGGGCGAAGCATATGATTACATCGTCGCAAACCCTAAAAAATCATTGATATTACAGAAATCTGCAAAATTCACAGTACGTTGTGCACCGGAACACATATTCAGGGTGGTCTGTTTCGCACATCACCAAAGATAATTGAAATCACGGTCAACGGTCATCGCCTGCACGCGCCTGACGCGTCACAGATTTTGCCAAAAATGAACGAGATTGTTTTCAAATTAAACAACACCGACACTTGTCCACTGCATCGCGCATTTGGCATACATTATGATTTGGTTACTTTACAACCGTTTGACGATTTCAACAAACGCACGGCGCGCCTGATTATGAATTGGGTTCTGATTCAAAACGGATATCGCCCCATTGTTTTCAACCAACGCACCGACAAACAAAAATACAAAGACGCGATTACAGCATACGCGAACGGCAAACCAAAGGAATATTTTTCCTATATGTCGTCCTGTCTGGTTCGCACACAGCGGGAAATAATATCGCTGCTGCAAAATTCAAAAATGTTATAAGGACTGTGACAATGGCGGATTTGATAAAAAATCTTAAAAATCACGGTCGCGAAACATACGCGGTGTACTATGGCGATGAATTTGTATTGAAACGCCCGCTGCCGACTTTTAATGATGCCGCAAAAAATGCGTGGCTGGCAAAGCAGCACAAAACAAAATCCAGAATTGATGATATTCGTGCCATTGATAATCCCGTGTACAACGTTCCGGCAATGAAGTTCATAAATGATGACGAATACCAGATTCTGGAAGAACGCGCCCCTGGCGAACCGTTGACTGCCGAATTGTATAATAAGTTGTCCAAACGCCAACAATTTGAAATTATAAACAGCATTGCCAATTTTCTGGTCGATATGAACGAATTACGCCCAATTGGCGACCTGAAACTTCACAAAATTCAATACGAATTAAAATTTTCACGTCTGGATAAGTTCATAGACACAAAAATGCCAATTTGGTTCACCAAGGCCGAAGTAAAACAAATGTCGCGGATTCGTGACGAAATCGGCACATTTGAATACGAAACACGCCAGGCCTGGTCACACGGCGATTTGAACGCTGGCAACGTTTTATATGACGCGTCTTCCAGTAAAATATCTTTCATTGATTTTGCCGAAGCAGATTACAAATATATCTATCGCGACATATTTGCCCCGCTGCAGATAGAATTAGACATATACAAACGCGTATATGAAACTTATTGCCAGTTACATAACAAAAACTTATACGCGATGCCCAGCATAAAGAACGAAAACCTGCGCGAAATTATGAAATATCGCATTATGGTGGTATGGTTGCGCCGCTTTATCAAGGCGGCTGACGACCTGCGCGTTACACCCGCCAGTCAAAAAAGCGCCAACAATAATATGGAAAAGATATTCTTTATGCGCCGCCAGATGCAAAACTTTACTAATCTGGAAAAACAATTCTCAAAATAAGTTTTAGTCATCTTCACGGAACAAACGAGCCGGATCAACGGCTTTATCACCGCGTCTGACTTCCAAATACATTTCCGGCTTGTCCGAATCCATACGTCCGATGGGTTCGCCAGCCAAAACTTCCTGCCCCAGCATAACATTTATTTCACCTAAATTGGTCATAACCGTGTTATACCCGTTTTTGTGGGACATAATAACAACCTTGCCAAATCCCTTGAAATTATCAGCAAATTTTACAGTACCGTCCGCCGGCGCCATAACCAATGCATTTCCACGAACACGAATATGCCATCCGTCGGACTTTAATCCCAGTGCTGTTTGTTCGGCAAAATGAACAACGACATTTCCACGAACCGGTTTGTTTAACTTGCGAATAGAAAAACGCGAATCAGACGACATTTGTGAACTCCCCACGCCGGCGGATAATTCTGATATTGTTTTAGCGCGCGCCGACAGTTCGCGCAATTTTTTCTGTAATGCAGATTGCTGTGTACGCAACTTTTGATTCTGGGCAGAACGAGTACGCAATAACTTATCCAATTCATCTTTTTCATCGGCGTAACGCTTTGCGGTTCTGTCCAACTTTTCTTTTTCTATTGCGCGTTCTTCACGTATTTTAGCCAACTGGTTTATTTGTTCAGTTGCAGTTTGAATTTCCGCATCAAAAGAATCCGCCGCCCCAGACAAAATCGCAGACGTCAAAACATATTCACGCATATTTTCAGAATCAAAACTGGGGTGCGACGCAACAAATAAAATAGTCGCCGCAGCATCGGCAATTCGTTCCTGGTTTTTCTGTAATTCTTTTTCCAGTTTATCGCGTTGCGCGTCCAGTTCCCTAATTTTTTTTGCAACGGCACCACGTTGTTCTTCCAACGTGCTGACCCGGTCAGCCGCACGAACCAGTTTCTTTTTTGTGGATTCAACTTCTTTATTTGATGAATCCACCTGTTGCGCCAGTTTTTTATTCTGCTGTTCTGTTTTTTTTATCTGTGCCTGGATATTAGCCAACTCGCTGGCGGCATAAGACGGCGTCGCGGGCGCACACAGCACAACCGCCCAGATACAAAATATCCGTCCAAAAATATGCAACCAACCTTTCATTTTAATATTATTGTAGCAAAATTGCCTATAATTGCAAACGCCTTAAAAATAAAAAACGGGCGCAATGCCCGTTTGTTATTTCCGTTTTACACGCAGGAACGTTTTCTTGCCCTTTTGCACCATAATTTCATCGGCGGGCGCAACGTCGGATTTCCAATCGGTGATTTTATTGCCGTCGATTTGAATGCCGCCCTGCTCTATCATACGGCGCGCCTCTGACTTGGACGGAAACAGTTTTGTTGCAACCAGAAAATCAACAATGTTCATCGGCGCCGAAAAATCCAAATCAACGCTGGGCACATTGTCCGAATTGGCACCACCGGCAAACAGCGCATCGGCCGCACTTTCCGCCGCCACCGCCGCATCACGACCGTGTGCGATTTCCGTTGCGGCAAACGCCAAAATCTTTTTTGCAATGTTCAATTCAGCACCCTGCAGTTTAGACAGTCGTGCAATTTCATCCAACGGAATTTCCGTAAATATTTTCAAGAATTTTTCCACCAAATCATCGGGGGTATTACGGAAATACTGATAGTATTCATATGGTGACGTTTTATCTTCGTTCACCCATACAGCATTACCCGCGGATTTGCCAATTTTTTCGCCACGTGAATCCGTAATCAGCGACGTGGACAGGACAAATGCCTCTTTACCTAATTTTTTACGTATCAGTTCTACGCCCATAATACTGTTACCCCACTGGTCAGCACCACAGAACTGCAACGTACACCCGTATTTCTTATACAGCGTCAGGAAATCAACCGCCTGGAAAGTCATATAGTTAAATTCCAAAAACGTCATCCCGTTTTCCAAACGTCTGCGCACACTTTCCATAGACAACATACGCGGCACAGTAAAATCAGTACCAAATTCGCGCAGAAATGCCATATGCCCGTAATTTTTCATCCAATCGTTGTTATCAACCATAACGGCATCGGTTTCACCATCACCAAAGTGTATAAACTTTGAAATAGATCTACGCAGTCCCGCACAATTATGTTCAATCTGTGCATCAGTCAGCATTGGACGCCCCTTATCCCGGCCGGACGGATCACCGATACGCCCCGTCGCGCCACCAACCAGCGCAATCGGACGATGTCCGTATTTCTGGAACCAACGCATCAGCATCAACGACGCCAAATGCCCCACGTGCAACGAATCACCCGTTGGGTCGGTACCCCAATATGCCGTAACCCGCCCCGCGTTCAATGCATCGTTCAACCCGTCCAAATTAGACGACTGATTTATAAAACCGCGTGCTTCCAATTCCCGCAACAATTCATTTTGCATATTCTAAATCCCCTTTAACGTGTTTTGTTACTGTGCAAAAACAATCGCAAATTATTTGTACTATTCATTGTCGGTGTAATACCGCGCCCCCACAGTGCCCGCGCCAACGCGTATCGAAAATATATACCGTCACAAAATCCAAACCTGTCTGAAATAAATTTTTTAATTCTGTACTCGCTAACCGGTTCTATGGTTAAATCCAAACGACCGCGATATACCCAGGCCGTCGGAATTATAAAATCTTTCGCCCCCAGGCCACACACAACATCGCCACGCCGCATCCCATCCGTAAAACACGATGGAAAAACCTGTCTGTACACAAAACCACGTCCACGCTTTAATAACACCGCGTTTCCCAAAAAATTTTCTTTTATATCATCAACAACGTACTTTTTCATATAAAAATCCTTATTATAGAAAATACCACCAGATATGCGAATTTTCCACAAAATAATAACGGGGGCCATCCCGCCCCCGCTATATGTTACATTATTTACATTTAGTTTGCGGTCAGTTCGTTTATGGCACTGATTGCATTCAACGTGCGCGGATACCCGATATACGGCACCAGCTGCGTTACTGCATCAACCATAACATCGCGCCCATTTCCAACGTTCAGATTGCCTGCAACGTGACCACGAACCTGTGCGTCCGCCCCACCCATAGACACCAACAGCACCAGCGTCAGCAATTCACGCGTTTTGAAATCCAAGCCATTTCGTGAATAATAATCGCCAAAGCAATTCTGGGTCAGGAAATCTTCAATATGTGCCAAATCCGGCAAAGCCGCCGCGTGACGCGCCGCAACCGCATCAGGCCCACCGATTACGGCCCCCTGGGTCTGGGTACCCGCCGTCATACGCGCATCTATATCAGACGCCACGGTCGCCTGTGATGCCAACGGCAGTTTTATTCCGCGTTCTGCAAAAACTTCGTTTGTCAAAACTATGGAATCATAAACCTTGGCCAGGCCGACATACGGTATCGCGTGATAGACAACTTCCTTTATAGCAACTGGGTCAATTCCGTCGTCCAACGCACTGTTTATCTGCGCGCGCAATCCATCACGCGATTGTGTCGCAACGTGGGCGCCAATCACAATATAATGGCGCATATCCCGGCTTAAATTGCCGCGTGTTTCAACATCATTTTTTATAAAATTATCCAAAACAGCAACAATATCTGGATCAGTTATTTTTATATCTGACATTTTACTTTTTCCCCCACAATTAAAACCTATTACAACGCCGACGGCAACCGCCGCCACAACTGCGATAATTCCCCACAACCATTTCATTTGCATCCCCTTTTACTTATACTGTTCATCAGTTACTGGATCTTGCCAGGTAACCTGATTGTTCGGAATATTCGGTTCAATAGATACGTGTGTGAACCAAGAATCCGGTGCCGCACCGTGCCAATGTTCAACATCTGGTAAAATCTGAACGACATCACCAGGATTTAATATTTGTATATCCTTGCCCTGTTCTTGATATCTGCCCTGGCCGGCAACAACCAACAGAATTTGTCCACCACTGTGCTTGTGCCAGTTTGTTCGTGCACCCGGCTCAAACGTTACATTTGCAATCGACGAATTCAAAACGTCGTCACGCGCAACCAGGCCCTGTAAATACGTCTGACCAGTAAAAAATTTGCCATATGGATTTACATCGCCTTGTCCAAATATAGTATTTATTGGTGCTGTTTTCATTTCTGCTGCCCCCGCGGTTATTATTGTTAAAAAAGATAGTGCCAACCCAAAGAATACGGGTATTTTGAAGTGTTTCATTATATCCTCCCTTGAATCCGTGGGCAATTATAAACCCTTGACCTTTCTCTAGGTCAAGGGCTTTTTTTCGCTTTTGTTTCAAAATTCATAGCGAATTGCGAACATTATCTCGTGTTCGGAAAAATCACGTCGGGTTGTTCCGATAGAATACTGTCCCAAATCAGTATACCTGTATGCTACATCAATATTTGCATCTGGCGTCAATCCAAAACTAATCCCAGCGCCAGCAGCATATATAAAACGATTTACAGACGATGTCACACTTTCATAAAGCGGATTTCCACCCCACGCCATTGCCGTATTTATCTCAACAGCCACATTTTCACGTATATGCCCTGTTCCTATTCCACCAGTTATAAATACAGAATTATGACAACACGGTTCAACAAGATCTATATCTGTGTACATAGAATGCGTATAACGCGTACAGAACTGAAATACATCATAATAGGCATTTGCCATAAATGTTTGAACACGGCTTTTCAAAGTATATGTTGACGGATAACTTAAATTATGCGGATATGATCCACTAACACCATTTTTAGTATTCAATGCCCAATTACCAGAAATGGCATAATTACCATATCCATATTCTGCTTCGATACGCAGGTTGCCAAATCGCCATCCAATTGCCGCCCTGTATGCCGCATTTATATCATCTATGCGTCCGTCAACAATAGTTGATCTGTATGCATCGGGCGTATGATACATATATTGATCTGTATCAACAACAAAGTCCGCAACGCCAATTTTGCCGGAAACATACGGATTCGCGAACGACGTCCCTGTAATCAACGCACATCCAATCACAGTAATAATTGTTTTTTTCATATTTTTCCCCCTATACTTTGTATATTCACATTGTTCTTTTTCTGACGCGATAAAGCACTAGGAACAAAAACAATAAAAAAAGCCCCGCACACATCCGCCGGGGCATATTAGTAACAAACAGGTAATGCTATTTTTGATTTTGTTCGTGCAAACGTATCATTTTCTGACACAAAGAACCGCGCATACTTATCCCTGACTTACGCAACGCAGAACGCAACGCGCGCCGAAATCTGACACGATCAAAACTTAAATTACGCAGTCCCGGCAACGACGAATATGCCGCATACGCGTGCATATGATCATACGGCGACATTGCAAAATACAAATTATCGCCAAATTTATACGCAACACGCATTTCGTTATTTCCCCAAACGGAAAACACACCGACACGCGTACCAGGGGATAATACCTGTGCGAATTTTATCGGGAACGCCACACCCAATATTTCATTTCGTTTGACCATATTCACGTGCACAATTTGATTACCAACAGTAAAAGTTGATTTAATCGTATATTTTTCCATATCTTTTTCACTTTTTTATCAGACAAAAAATCCGGGGATTTATCCGCCGGATTTTTTAGTTTTTATTACGGTGTCCCGAACCGATTGTCAGATTAGCCCGTTGCATAACGCCGGCCACACGCGCGAAACAGTCGCCGCCGCATTCGGACACACAATCGTTTCAAGACAACATTTTTGCAACTTCATCGGCCAGATTGTCTTCGCGTTTCTGGATGCCTTCGCCCAGAACGAAGTACGCAAAGCCCGCCAATTTACCGCCGGCTTCTTCGACAACCTGCTTTACCGTCTTGGACGGATCCATAACGAAGGGCTGTTCTTCCAAAACAGTTTCCGCATAGTATTTGTGAATACGACCCTGAACCATTTTTTCGACAACCTGTTCAGGTTTGCCCGCTGTTGCGCCAGATTCGATGAACACTTTTTTCTCGCGTTCAACTGCGTCTGGATCAACATCTGCAATCGTCATATATTCCGGCTTGTTTGCAGCAATATGCATTGCAACCTTGTTACCGATTTCATCAATCTTGTCAGAATCACCGTTGATTGCAACAACAACACCAATCTGTCCCATACCCGGAACCAACGCATTGTGAATATAAGAATAAATGTGATCACCAGAAACCTTGGCAATACGGCGCAGATTCATATTTTCGCCAATCGTTGAAATTGTCGCGGCAATATCGTCTTTGACAGCTTCCATTGTCGCATCAAAATCGCCCTTCAATTCAGCGGCCTTGGCGGCAATATCAGCAACCAGTTTCTGGAACTTGTCGTTTTTCGCGACAAAGTCAGTTTCGGCATTTACCTCTACCACACAGCCCATATCATCGCACTTTACAACCGTGACCAAGCCAGATGCAGCAACACGTCCTGCCTTGGACGCGGCCTTTACAATACCCTTTTGGCGCAGCCAGTCGGCCGCCGCTTCGATATCGCCATTTGTTTCGACCAGGGCCTTTTTGCAATCCATCATACCCGCGGATGTTTTTTCGCGCAGTTCTTGAATCAGTTTTGCGGTTATTTCTGCCATTGTATTTCCCCTATAAGTTATGTTTTTATTTGGTGTCCGCCACGCCATTTGACGTGGCAACCACCGATTTATATCCGCATTTTATTTCAGATATTATTTGTCCGCCTTTTCGGCCTTTTCCATCAGTTTGCCACGACGTTCGGCGCGTGCTTCTGATGTTTTGGACTTTTGACGCGCTTCTTTTTCTTTGACATCGGATTCGAAATCTTCGGCCGCAGCGTCCGCCATATCGGATTCGACCTTTTTACCGGCCGCGCCGCCCAGACGCTTTTCAATACCGGACAAAATCGCGTCAACGAATAAATCGCAGTACAACTGTGTCGCACGTGCAGCATCGTCATTGCCCGGCACAGGATAGTCAACCAATTCCGGATTTGCATTTGTATCGCAAATCGCAACGGTCGGAATATCCAAGATTTTTGCTTCACGAACGGCGTTGATTTCACGCGGAACGTCAATAACAATCATCGCCTGGGGCGTGCCGTGCATTTCCAAAATACCGCCGAAAATATCGCGCAGTTTTTCAACTTCCTTGGTCATAACGCCGACTTCTTTCTTGGTCAGACCCAATTTTTCAGCGTTTTCAATATCGGATTCCATCTTTTTCAGACGACGGATTGACTGTGAAACAGTTGTCCAGTTGGTCAACATACCACCCAACCAACGATTATTCACATAGAACTGGCCACAACGTTCGGCGGCGTCCTTGACAATATCTTTGGCCTGATGCTTGGTTGCAACAAACAGGATTTTTCCACCCGCGGCGGCGATTGCCTCCAACGCGACCAACGCACGATGCAACAACGGCGCGGTTTTGTTCAAATTGATAATATGGATTTTATCTTTTACCCCGTAAACATACGGTGTCATCAACGGATTCCAGCGACGTGTATGATGTCCAAAATGTACGCCGGCTTCCATCAACTGCTTCATTGTAAATGTTGGCAGAGCCATTTGTATATCCTTTGTTTTCTGTTGTTATCCTCGTCGTTCGGAAAAACCAAATTTTCATTTGGACAGAAAATCGTTTACTGAACGACTGTGTTCTTCACGTAAAAACGTGTAGCCCTATAATAGACCAAATACACATAAAAATCAAGGAAAAATTGGCATTTTTCAAACAAATAAATTCCTATACTAAAATTTGACAAATTTATAAATTGTATTACTATAATTTAGACAAAAAATGAAAATTGTACGTACATTTTTAATATTTTGTGCTATCGCAGTGACCGCATCAAATGCGGGCGCGTTTCAAATTTCGCCACAAACGTCTAATAAAAACTGTACTGACACGGAATACAGAAGACAGCACCCAGAAAAATGCCCATCTTTTTTGTACACTGCGGCACCGATATTATCGGGTGCAACCGTACTGGGTGGCGCGATTGCACTAATTGGCTTGTCTGGGGCTGCGGGTGGAAGCGACAGTGCCACGGAATATTACCAACCCACCCTGGCCGCACCGGACTATGTAGGTGGCGACGTAAGTTCATTACAACTGGCCGCGGTAACATCGGCACCAGAATACGAAAAAAATCTGACACAGTATAACGACATACGTCTGGCGTATTCTATTGCACGCGGATACACAGGACGCGGCACAATAATTGCCGTTTTGGACGCTGGTTTGGATTCTTGGCACGGGGCGGCCGTCGCGGCCGTGGCCGGCGGTGCCATTGCACCAAACGCAATCGTAAATTCATATAAAATCGCCAATAATCTGGATTTCGTTTCATACCGTGAAATTGGTGATGCAATCGGACACGCGACAGACGCAAACGTATATAACGCCAGTTGGTCTGTGCCAATGCGTGCAAATGATTTGCGGTCGCGCAATCAGCTGTCAAATCTGACCGATGTGAATTTTGTGAACCAAATGTCCGCGGCGGCCGCGCGCGACGCAATATTTGTATGGGCCGCCGGCAATGATTCCGACAAACAAAGCAGCGCCCTGTCCGCGATACCGGTTGTAATGCCTGAAATGCGCGGTCACTTTATAAACGTTGTTGCCTGGGACAGCGCAACGGGCGCCCTGGCCGAATACAGCAACGCGTGCGGTATAACCGCCAACTGGTGTATAACAGCCCCGGGCAACAACATAGACACCGGCGCATCAATCGCCAACGGCACCAGTTTTGCCACCCCGATTGTATCGGCCGCCGTTGCCGTAATACGCGAAGCATTTCCCTATATGACCGCGCCCCAGATAACAAATTTATTGTTTGAAACAGCGCGCGATTTGGGCACGCCCGGCGTTGACGCCGTCTACGGTCACGGAATGCTGGATTTGGAACGCGCAACGCGCCCGGTTGGCGCGCCCCTTGTACCCATAGATGGCGGCGCAATGCAACCATTACAAACGGCGCGTGTATCTGGTGCGATTGCACATAACATAATGGACGCCAACCCGAAATTTGCATACTTTGACAAATACGGTCGTGCATTTGACGCAAAATTATCAGATGTTATTGAAATAAAAAATCCGGGACTGGGATTTCAGCGTCTGCGCGCAACAGAAGACATAAAAATTGCAGAAATTGGAAATTTTGAAATGGGACTGGCCAACAGCGATGTCGCCATCGGCGACGGATTTTTGCAAATACGCGACAATAATCTGTTTGGATTTGTCGGCACACAAAATGATTTTGAAATCGGGCAATTAAAATTGACCCAGCGCACCCGCCTGGCGTTCGGGGCGCCACGCGCATCACAAAATTCGATGATAAGCAACCTGTCGAACATATATACCGCGTCAATCGATGTATCTGCCAATATCGGCGACTGGTCATTCGGCATATCTGTTCCGGACACGATAATTGGTGGCACAATGAATTTACACCTGCCAACGGGACGCGCGGACAACGGCGCCATAATATATAATGATTACGCAGTTGATATGCGTACGCGTCCATCAATCGAATATTCTGTATCATATCGAGCATTTACCGCCAGTTTTGTTGACAATCCATACGGCACGGATGAATTTTTCATTATGACCCGCGGCCGTATAAAGTTCTAGGCAACTTCATTATTCGCCGCCTGTTCTGGTATATCGGACACCAAACCGCGTTCTTCAATAAACTTTGACAAAGTATCCCGATGCACCCGCAAACGCCGTGCAATTTCCTTTTTTTTACTGCCATCGGCTAATTTTTGAACAATATATTTCTCACGTCCTTCTAACTTGCAGGCATTGCGACTGCCCCGGGGGCGGCCGACACGTTTACCTTCGGCACGAACACGGGCCAATGCTTCCTTGGTTCGTTGCGAAATCAAATTGCGTTCAATTTCCGCAGACAACCCGAACGCAAAGGCCAAAACTTTACTGGTTATATCAGACCCCAACCGATAATTATCCTTTATCGTCCATATTCGCGCACCAATGTTCATACAATGATGCAAAATACTCATTATTTGTAATAAATTACGCCCAAGCCGTGATAGCTCGGACGCAATTATTAAATCATCTTTTTGAATTCTTTTTATCAACCGTCCTAGTTTTCTTTTATTCAGGTCTTTGGTCGCGGAAATAGTTTCTTCTATCCAACAATCGATTACCAAGTCCTGCTTTTCACAAAACTTTTGGATTTCAAATCGCTGATTTTCCGTTGTTTGGTGGTCAGTCGACACACGTATATAGCCATATATCACGATACACTCCTTTGGCTGTTTGGCAGATACACGTATCTCTCCCCCGCGAATGCGGCACCCGGTTGCTTATGACAAAAATCCTAAAGTTAAAAATCGCAGTCGCAAAAATTTAATTATTTATCTTGTAATATTGACCAGCCCCGTCTATGATTGCTGTATCAACAGGAAGGGGTATTTTATGCAACGCAAAATGCAATCCAAAACAATCCGAAAAAATGCTGCTGCACGCACATCGCGTCCACGTGTTGCGAAACAAAACACACATCGTATATGGCGAACCGTCGCTTGGATTGCGGGTGCGATTGCACTGATTGGAATAATCGCGCTCATTTGGTGGCGCGCCAGTACATCGGAAACAGACGACACAAAACTGACGGCGACGGCAACCGCGCCGGCGGTTCAAACGTTCACCGATGACAACACTATGTTTTTTGCAACCCAAAACAGCATCCCAGACGTGAATAATGACCGAGAACTGACCCCGCCAGCAGACGCAATGATTTCATACACGCTGGAATCTGGTCCATATGCACCAGCATTCAAAATGAACCTGGTTGATGCGGATTTGTCGGATCAGGTAAAAATTACCCCGTTTATACGTGGCACGTGGCATTTTCGCGGATCTAATAATTTATCATTTGCGCCGGACGGCACCTGGCCGGCGGGAACAAAGTTCACAGTTCGAATAAATCCGGCCTTGATAAACGACGATGTGCGTGATGCACCAACACGCTTTACTTTCACTACACCGGATATCACAGCCACGGTTGATAACTTTAACCTGTACCCTGCCCTGGACGACGCTAAATCGGTTATTGGTGTTGCGGTAATATCGTTTGATTATGAAATTGATACGACTGATTTCGCGGATAAAGTATCAATGAAACTGGACGACAAGAAACTGGACTTTACTGTAAAGTTCGACCGCTTTCGCCGTACTGCGTTTATAATATCAGCACCAGTAAAAATAACCAACAACGCGCAGATTATACGGGTAAAACTAAATCGCATACCTGCATTGGACGGCGATTCCAAAACACAAAAACTGACCGCAAATGTAACAGTTGATGCTGCCGACAATATTTTCAAAATATCATCGCTGGGCACGACCGTTGCCGATGACAATGACGGCAACGCACAACAGTTGATATTGCTTGACACCACGACGGCCGCGCGTGATAACACCGATTGGTCAAAATATATCACTGTATATTTATTACCGACTTACCGTGACGACGAAGAACGCACCGCACAGCGTGTGCATATATGGGCTGACGATGAAATAACAGAAGACGTATTATCAGAATCAAAAAAACTGGATATAAAACAGATGGATTTTGCCACCGCACGCGGTGTTTATCAGTATGCTTTTTCATACGATGTATCCGACAAGCAAACACGATACATCTATGTTGATGTAAAACCTGGGGCTTTATCCGCAACTGGATTTGAAATGAAAAACGGCGACACATCCGTAATGCGTGTTCCATATCCGACCGCATCTGTTCAGATTGCCGGGTCCGGCGCACTGTTGTCATTGGCCGGCGGACGCGAATTGGGAATTGTCGCCCGTGGCGGTGTCGATACGGCGTACGTGAACCTGTACAAAGTAAAATCCGAAGAAATAAATCACCTGATATCCCAAACATACAATGTGTTTGCATCAAATATGGAATTTAAGTCCTGGGCATTTGGCGTATATGATATGTCTGTGGTGTTTCAAAAGCGAATTTCTTTTGTAAATCCGTCTATGAAATCAGCTAATTATGCATCTATTGACCTGGGCGATTATCTGGACAGAACATACGGTGACAATACCGGCATATTTATAATCCAGACCGGCACATCGGAAAATGCCGCTGAATATAACGACAAACGTTTAATACTGCTGACTGATTTAGGAATTATACGCAAAGTAAATATGGATAATTCATCCGTGGTATTTGTGTCAAACTTATCAACTGGCACACCGGCCGCAGATGTAGAAATTTCTGTTCTGGGACGCAACGGCAATAATGTTTGGGCCGGTCGCACTGATGCCAACGGGCGCGCGGAAATTCCGGCACTGCCGTGGTCAGAATATCGTAACGCGCGCGAACCCGTCGCAGTTGTTGCACGACGTGGCGACGATATTGCGTTTATACCATACAACGCATATAACCAGCACGTAGAATATTCAAAATTTGATGTTGACGGCGTGTACGCATCAGCATCAACACCACTGAACGCATTTATGTTTTCAGACCGCGGAATTTACCGTCCGGGTGAACAGTTAGTTCTGGGCGGAATTGTAAAAAATAAATCTTTCAAATCACTTGCTGGGATTCCAGTACGTCTGCAAATGCGTGACGCACGCGGCCGCATTACATTAGAAAAAACATTTTCACTGACCGCGGACGGCCTGTTCGATATAGAATATGAAATTCCAGATGATGCGACACTGGGAACCTGGAACACATATTTATACTCGCTGACCGCAAATGACAAATTGGCCGATATGCTAGGTACCGTAACTTTCGACGTTCAGGAATTTGTCCCTGACACAATGAAAATAACGGCCAATATTGCGGGCGCATCAGAAAACGGCGGTTGGGTTGCACCGTCAAACCTGCGGGCAAATGTATCATTGCGCAATTTGTTCGGTACACCGGCAACAAATCGACGCATTGCCGCACGCGCAACATTGACGCCGGTCGAATATTCTTTTGATAATTTTGCCGGATATAAATTTACGCCTAACTTTATTTCTGATACTGGGCTGTCAACAAATACGGCACGCCGTATCCAGACATATTCTGTTGAACTGCCTGATATGCGAACGGACGACAACGGCGCCGCAACACTGGACATACAATTCGACAGAACTATACCATCGGGCACATACACACTGGCACTGAACGTACGCGGATTCGAATCGAATTCCGGCACCAGTGTCCAAACAAATATCACCACCCGCGTATCCGATGCAAAATATCTGGTTGGTTGGCGTGCTGATGGCGACACATCATATATAAACAAAAACACCGTACGCAAAATTAAACTGATTGCTGTTGACCACACCGCAACACCGATTGCAGCGGACGGGTTAAAATTGCGCATACTGCGCCGCGAAAACCAAACCACACTGGTCAAAGATTATAATAACTACTATAAATACCAGACCGTATCCCGCGACAAAACCGTTTCGCAAACCGCACTGGATATACCCGCGGATGGTGTAACAGTAACACTGGACACAAAAACTGGCGGAACATATTTTATGCAGGTTTTGGACGCCGCAGATAAAATTCTGGCCAGTGCTGAATATTATGTTGCTGGTGACGAAAACGTATCAATGACTTCAGATACGCCCGCCGATTTACAAATAAAACTGGACGCATCAGAATATGCCCCTGGCGATGATATCGCGGTCAGCATAACCGCCCCATACACAGGTGCTGGATTGATAACAATAGAACGCGACAAAGTGTACGCTTACAAATGGTTTAACACAAAATCCACATCTTCGGTTCAGCATATAACCGTTCCCGCCGGATTTGAAGGCACTGGGTACGTCAACGTATCGTTTGTTCGTGATATAAACAGTCGTGACATATTCACCACGCCATATGCATACGCCGTCGCACCATTTTCGGCCGACATATCCGCACGAAAAATAGATATAAAGTTGAATACGCCAGATGTCGTACGCGACAATAAATTGACCGTGCAATACACAACAAACCGTGACGCACGCATAATGCTGTTCGCCGTCAACACCGGAATCTTACAGGTTGCAAATTACCAGATTCCAAACCCGCTGGCACACTTTTTCCAGAAATCCGCATTACAGGTGAACACATATCAAATACTGTCACTGCTGTTGCCGGAATACAAAATTCTGCGCGAATATGCCAAAACCGGCGGTGGCGATTATGGTGGCGACGGTGCCGTGAACCAGATTCAAACAAATCCGTTTGGACGTCGCACCCAGGCACCTGTTGCGTTCTATTCAACAATTTTGAACGCACGCGCAAACACAACGGACAGCGTAACGTTCGATATTCCCGAATACTTTAACGGCGCGGTTCGTGTGTTTGCAGTTGCCGCAAACACCAGCGCGGTCGGTGCGGCAGATACTGAAGTATATGTACAATCACCGATTGTAATATCAACGTCCGCCCCACTGTTTGCGGCACCAAACGATACGTTTGAAATAAACAGCGTCGTAACAAATATGACCGAAAACAGCGGCGCCAACGCAAAAATATCACTGGTGGCGACGACATCTGGTGGGCTGAATTTAACCGGTGCCACAACTATGTCTGATACAGTTGCAGAAAATGCGGAAAAATTATTTACTTTCCCTGTTCGCGCAACAAACACATTGGGCAACGCAGAAATCAAATTGAATGCCACATTAAACACGGATGACAAAACATTGGCCACACGCGAAAATACAACAACATTGTCCGTGCGTCCCATAACGACATATACAACAAATATAACGTCTGGTATTGTGGATTCACGCGATACAACCGTGTCCGATTTTAATATTGATATGTATCCGGAATTTGCGACACGACGCCTGTATGTATCGCACGGTGCGGGCGCAATGGCAATGCCGTTGTTTGAATATCTGGCACATTACGATTATCCCTGTACTGAACAACTGGTATCGCGCGCAATTCCATATGCGGTAATGCCGGATAATAAAATACTGGGGACAACACGTTCAGAATCCGCCAAAAAAATCGCGGACACTGTAAACACATTGCGTAATCGCCAGAACGATGACGGGTCATTTGCATTGTGGTCCGGTGGCGCAACAACACGTGATAACCGATTCGATTCGGATACGGCGTATCTGACCGCATATGTGACGCAATTCCTGACCATTGCGCGTGACGCTGGATTTACTGTTCCAACACAAATGCTGTCACGGGCGGTGGATTTTCTGCGCACATTTGCGGGTGGCAATATAATTGACGCCGAATATGCCCGTGCCGCAGCATATGCAATATATGTAATTTCCGAAAATGGATATGTTACGACCAGTTACATAGACGCCCTGACCCAGTACGCAGATGAAAACATCAAAAACTGGCGCGAAACATTGACTGGGGCATATATCGCTGCGGCGTATAAAATCCTGAAACAGGATGATTTGGCACGCGATTTGATATCGGAATACAGCACATCGCGCAACACACGTTTTGAATACAGTGCAATGTTTGACAATAATGTTGCAAACGACGCAATGTATTATTACCTGACCAACAAATTATTTGCGTCACAGAATCCAACCGAATCCGATGTCTTGCGTGAATATGTCAAATCCGGGACATTTGACGCGTACACATCCGCCGTGGTAATTATGGCACTGGCCGGCGTTTCGACCGCCGCGGTCAAAACAGGTGACATCACAGTTACAACTAATTCACAAATTGTACCAGTTGTAACAGACAGCGCAGACGGCGTTACGGCCAAAATCCCCGCCGATGCAACCAAAATCAATATTACCTGTGCCGAATGCAACGATGCAACACGTATGTATTATACCCTGGTACAACAAGGTTATCCGACGGAATCACGCGCCACAACAAACGGTTTGGATATAACACGCGAATATTACAACGCTGACGGCGACAGAATAACACAAGCCAATATCGGCGACATTGTAACAGTTCGTATATCGGCCCGTACACGCGGCGGCACTGATATTGCGGAAAACGTTGCGATTACGGACCTGTTACCCGGCGGATTTATTGCAAACGCGGATTCTGTCACTGGCACCCCGGAATATTTCGAGGTTCGCGAAGACCGCGTCCTGATATATGCCGACCTGACACGTGAAGTCACAGAATTCACCTATACAGTTCAGGTTGGCGCGTCCGGTACATTTGCAATTCCGGCAATATCCGCGGAATCTATGTATAATCCACAGATACGCGCCACCGGACGCACAGGAACATTTACGGTATTAAATGAAACATCTGAAAGATAGTTTGCACGGTGCACGCAAACGTGTGGCGACGCATATGCGTCGCCACAGGATTTTGTATTGCCTGGTATTCGCGTTACTGGTTATATACGCAATTATAAAAATATTTTTCAGCCCGCCGCTGCTATCAGATACTCACTTTGGCCGCGCATATTTTGACAGAAACGGTAACCTGATGCGGATAACATTGTCCGCCGATGACAAATACAGATTGTTCACCCCCCTATCCGATATCAGCGAATATGTCCAACGTGCGACAATATTGTACGAGGATAAATATTTCAAATTTCATCCCGGTATCAATCCAGTGGCACTGGTACGCGCCGCAAAAAATTATTTCACATCTGGCGCGCGTCCAGTTGGTGCATCAACTATAACAATGCAGGTTGCACGTATAAAACATGACCTGGACACGCGGAAAATCCCGGGGAAACTGATACAAATTGCCGCGGCTATTTATATAGATTTGTTCTATTCCAAGGACGAAATTTTAGAAGCATATCTAAACCTGGCGCCATATGGCGGCAATATTGAAAGCATTGGCGCGGCATCATTGATATATTTTGGCAAACCGGCACGCGACCTGACCAAGATAGAGGCGATAACTCTGTCAACAATTCCACAAAATCCGACAAAACGCGGACTGAACACCGATGCGGGACTGACCAATATAATGAATATGCGTGGTGATTTGGTTCGTCGTTGGATAGATATAAATCCCACAGACGCCGGATTGGAAACATTGGCCAATATGCCACTGAACGTACGCACAACACGAGATTTACCGTTTTATGCGCCGCATTTTATAAATTATGAAATATCACAACGACGCAACTATTGGAACGATTTGGGTGCACGGGATTCTGTTGTAAATACGACACTAGATTTGAACCTGCAGCGTGCGATGGAGCGCACATTGCAAAACCAGATAAATTCGCGCGCCCATCTGGGCATACATAATGCCGCCGCAATATTGGTAAATTATAAGACAATGGAAACATTGGCGTATATCGGATCGGCAAATTATTTTGATAAATCTATTTACGGCGAAAACGATGGAGTTCACGCGCGCCGCAGTCCGGGCTCTACACTGAAACCGTTGATTTATGCCACAGCGGTGGATATGGGGTATATTCACGGAATGACGTTGCTAAAGGACGCAAAAATCAACTTTGGCGTGTATGCCCCTGAAAACGCGGACAGTGAATTTTACGGTCCTGTATTGGCGCGGGATGCCCTGACCCATTCGCGAAATATTCCAGCGATAAATTTGTTACGGAAAATCGGAACCAGAAATTTTTATGACATACTGGCGGCATCCGGGGTAACAAACCTGAAATCACCAGAATGGTACGGAATATCCGTCGCCCTGGGCGGTGCCGAGGTTTCTATGTTCGAACTGGCCGATATTTATGCGACTATGGCAAATCTGGGAATGCGTTACGATATTATAACGAATACAGACACACCGCGTGGCGACGGGAAACAAATTCTGACGCCAGAAGCATTTTTTATCACCCTGGATATGTTGGCACGCCAATCGACCCCGACAAAGAACATTCCGTTTGCGCGCAAACAAACAGAAACTTTACGCCACTATTGGAAAACAGGAACATCTTCATCATTTCGCGATGCGTGGACTGCGGGAATATTTGGCGATTTTGTACTGGTTGTATGGGTCGGAAATTTTGACGGCACACCAAACAATGCATTCAGCGGAGCCAAAGCCGCGGCACCAATATACTTTTCATTGGCCGAAACGATTGAAAAGTATTACGCCGCAAACGGCGCACCACTGCATAACAATAACTTTATGCGGGATAATTTGAACATATCGGAAATAGAAATGTGCGACGGGGTCGGGGGCCTGGCCGGGAAATCTTGTCCTAAAACCGTGCGCGCGTATTTTATTCCCGGCAAATCGCCGATTGAAACATCGTCCGTCTATCGCGCCGTTCCCATAGACAACGCAACCGGACTGCGCGCGTGCACATATGACGCCGCAACCACCCATATGGCCGTTTTTGAATTTTGGGATGCTGAATATCTGGATATGTTTCAGCGTGCTGGAATCACACGCGACACCCCGCCCCCGTTTATGCCGGGATGCGACCTGGACGATATAGTCGAAACACGCGCCGCGCCGGTAATCACATCCCCGCTGGACGGAACACGCGCGGTAATAGTATCGGATAAAAACCACGAACCCGTCGCTTTCCAGGCAGTATCGGATATGCCCGCCGCAAAAATATTCTGGTTTTTGGACGATGAAATGATTGGCACGTCGGTATCGGGCCAGACGTTTACACACCCCGTTTCAATCGGCACGCACACCGTTCGAATAACAGATGAAATGGGTGGTGGTGCACGTATAAACTTCAGTGTAGTAAAGTAAATACTGGAACAAATTGACGCGGCATTACAACAGAAAATCAGTAATATAATTAAAAGATATTCCAAATATCAGGTTGCTGCCATAATGTTCTGCGCCACGCGCACGCGCCAACCTGTATTGGGCATATGGTCCCATTGTAAAGTTACCCCACAAATTCGTATCAAATCGGATAACCGCGCTTAAATCACGTTCCAAGTCGGTTGATACATATTCGGAATAAGAAAAGTATTCACGATAATATCCGTCCGATGATAATTTAACACCCGGCCGTATAGTATATTCCAAACGCCAACCAAATTCAGCACCGATTTTACTGTTCTGGGCACCCGCATATGTAAAATCATATTCGTGTATCCCGGTCAAATACAAACTTTTTATAATTTTATGGTCAAACAGCGAAATACCGGCACTGTTACGGATAATATTCTGGCGCGGGGAATCGTCACTGTCCGCAAATTGTGTTTCATACGCCGCACGAACGGTGGGACCAAATTTCAATCCAGCAAATTCCCAACACTCATAAGACAAATCACTGGAAAACAGAATTTTATCGGCGTTTTCATCGGTTGTCGCCGGCGCATTATACGGTTTCAGCGTTGTTTTGCCGTATTCCATAAATAAACTATTGTCCCATTTGAACTTGTTTTTTGTATATTCCAAAATGGTATCAAAAACGCCCTTGATATAATCCTGGCTGGTGGCATTCAATGCGGATACGGGCGAATCCTGATATTCTTCGGCATTTTGTACCTGGGTTTTTGACCAATCCAGCCCGATGCGCCGCACCGACAGTTGTAATTTCTGGGCATCGTGTGAAACACCGAATAATGCGTCTTTATCATCAGCATCAGCGGCCAACGCCCCAACCGGCACAGTCAAGCACATTAAAATCAGAAAAAATTTTTTCAAAATCAGCACCGCCATAAAAAACTATTTTATTATATGCAACACCCCGTTTTGGTCGGCGTATCGCCATCCGGCCTCGCGTATGGCGATGGTAAATGCACTGCGACTGGCAACGGGAACTTCGGCGGTGATTTGATTACCGTTTATGTATTTTGTTGATAAATCAATACCTTCATCACGAGCGATACGACGCAATTCCATCCATCCGGCCAACTTGTCCGTCATAACAATCTGAACAACAAATCTGTCGCCCGCGTTACCGTCGGTCAGCCAATTTTGAATATTGTTTTCCGTCATCCACGTACGTGCCGCATCCCTGTCTATGGTCATAGATATATTTGCAGAATACGTTGTATCTGACTGCTGTTCACCGTCAATGGACGATGCAGCAATCAAATTCATCAAATCCGCGGATTTTGCGTTTTTCACAACATCATTTAACTGATCTGGTATTGAATACTGCCCCAGAACATCCGTAATGATTTGACGCCGCGCCTCGTCAAAGGCCATATCTTTGGCCGCGGCAGCAGTATCACTGGTAACATTTACCGATGCCACGCCCGACAAATCAGACGCGTGCGCCGCGACACAAAACACCACGGCGCAACAGGCGAACAAAATTTTTTTCATACTCGTCATATTTAACCAACTGTCTAGAACTTTGCGTTGATTCCGACGCGAATTCCCATTGACTTATAGAACGATTCTATTTCGCCACTGGTCGAACATACCCAGCCCGGACATTGTTCTTCCAACGCCTTGATATTTATTGCCGTTGGATCACCGGTATCTGGATTCAACATAGCGGTCTCGTCACCGTTCCATTTGTCAGAATTCAGAATCATATTATACCAATCGTTATAATATGTACCGTTCAGATAGGTTTTCGCATCAGCCCCGCTGACCGTATAATAATCATACGTCAGTCCAATCGATAATGCAATAGAATCCGTTATCGCCGTCTGCCAGTTGGCGCCCAACCCGAAATGAATTGCACTGAACATACCAGCATCGTCTTCGACACTTTTCGGATGTGCCCAGTCAAAGCGATACGGCTGGTCACCGGTGGAATTATATCCGGGGAATCCCAACTCTATACGCCCATTTACAGAATTATTCTGATTTATCAAATAATCCATATCCAGCGCGATATACGGCCCCGCCCAGGTTGTTTCATACGAATGACTGGTTCCCGGCTGATGATAATAATACGTGCTGCCAGTATTTATACTGCTGGCATTACCGGGCACATCCATTGACCCGTCAATACTGTCACGCCATATAATTTGCTGACTGCCATCCGACAGATTTACAACAATCGCCGGGTCACATTGAATTTCATCGCTGCCCTCAACCCGGAAACAGGCGGTCGTATCGACCGACAACCCATAATTATTTTCTGTTTCCAGTTTATATTTTAAGTAACGATACCCAACAGATGGCGTCAATGTAACATTACCTATTTTGAAAATATCCGTCAGGCCAAACCCAACATTAAAGCCCAACATATTTCCACCCTGGCTGGTACCGATCGACATTGCGTGACCAATCTGATCACCAATTTCGGTACCATCGTTGGCATTTATCCAGGTTGTAACCAAGAAACCGCCATTTGTAATATCGTCGTCGTACATAGTGGATTCGCCCCACTGCATACCGTATTTCAAACTGGCATCGACCTGTAAAGTCGTACTGCCAACATCGAACGCATATCCACCACTGACATCCAGAACGTTCCAGCCGACATTATCATAACTCAATATACTGCCGGACTGTGCCATTTCAAACTGCCACTGTGCCATTTCGTGACTTATGCCAGCATCCAGCCAAAATCCAGATTTTTTATTTGCAGATGCGATCGCCTGATTTGACGTGGCGGTATTTTGCTGCTGCGCGGATGTGGCGGTGTTATTATTATACCTGGACGCGTATGATGTATTATACGCATTATTATATCGGCTGGCATAGCCGGTCTGACGTTGGGCATATGTCTGCGTGGAATAACGTGTTTGTGGCGACTGATACGCATTTGTATATCCAGAATAATACGTTCCGGCCGCATTTGCCACGATTGGCATCAACAACATCAACGCAAATAAAGAAACCTTTCTCATTTATTGTCCCCTACATTATTATTTAGATATCGCATATATTGTATCATAAAAAGGTTGAAAATAAAAATGCTTCTTGCAAGAATTGCAAAGAAAAAATGTAACCTTGGCGGACGTGGCGGCGACGGTCGAAGCGAAGTGCCGCCGGGACGCGTGACATTGTGTTGTACATACTGCGGACGTGGCGGCGACGGTCGAAGCGAAGTGCCGCCGGGGCGTAAAACATCGCGTTGTACATACTGCGGACGTGGCGAAACGGTAGACGCACAGCACTAAGGATGCTGTGGATAATAATCCGTGGGGGTTCGATTCCCCCCGTCCGCACCATCACACCTCTGTTCTCTGTTATCTGTTATCTGTTCTCTGTTATCTGTTCTCTAATAAAAACCCTTGCCCGACTTTTCAAAATTTTGCTAACATTACGATATAGCAAGGAATGAAAGGACTTAAACGGCTTTTTATTGGTTGCCTGGCGGTATTTATATGTGCGGCTACGTGCGGCGCATTTGCTGACGATTCGTCAGATGTTGCGCGTGCTGCAACACGACGTGGTGCAACGACAACCGTGACCCGTGCACAATCTAGCAATAACACCGCCGAAGCGCAACCGACAACTACGTCTGGCATATCGCGTTCAACGAATTTATCTGCAACTGGCGTATCTGTACGCGACAGAACAAAGTCCGGCACAACCACGCGCACTAATGTTGTTGTCCGCGATACAACTGGTGCGCGCAGTGCGACCGATACGTCGCAAACCGTATCCGCCCGCACCACTTCGACCGTTATGCCGCGGGCGGGCACGACAAATGCCACCACCGTTGTTTCCGCCCCATCGCGCAGTGCAATCACCACGCGCAGTACAACCCCGACTGTTTCACGCACTGCGACAACTGGCGGCACAACAATATCACGTGGCACAGTGACGCAATCATCCACGGCACGCGGTACGGCATCCACATCTGCCGCGGCACGTGCGGCAATCAGTCGCGCCGCAACCAGCACAGCGACATCCGCCACAACTGCGCGGCGCGCAACCGGCACCAATTCTTCGCGCATATCACGCGCTGGCACTGTCACCGCCGAAGAAATAATGAACCGCGATTACACCACCTGTCGCGAAGTTTATTACAGCTGTATGGATGAATTTTGCGCAAACAAGGACAGTCAATTAAAGCGCTGTGCCTGTTCTGCACGTGTGAACGAATTTGATTCCGTAAAACAGCAACTGACCGAAGTTGAAGATAAACTGTTGGACTTTAATCAACGGTTGCTGACTGTAAATATGGACAAAGAAGATGCCGAAGCAATATTCCAGGCAACCGAAGGCGAACTGGCATTTCAACAAGAAGACACAACCGCATCCAAAGAATTATTGGACGAAATTTCTGATAAATTAAATTCGACATTTGACACCAGTTCTATGGATTCTAATCTGGCGCCAATTTCATTATCGTTAAATGTAGACGCTGCATTTGACAGTGTTGATTCACTGGCTGGCGCGTCAACAACGACAAAATCTGGTACAGAATTATACCAGGCCGCCCTGCCCGTTTGCCGTGAAATGGCATTGGAAGTATGCACCCAGGATGCATTGGACATCGTGGAAAGTGGATATCAGATGGCAATCGAACAGGACTGCAACACCGTATCCAAGACATACCAGACGCAACAGGATCTGGCGCGTGAAAAAATTCGTGAGGGCAGCGCCCTGCTGGACATATCGCGACTGGATATATATCAACAGCGTAATTCTGATGATATTTTGACCTGTAAAAAGAAAATGTTGGATATGCTGACCAACACGTCGGTATGCGGCACTGATTTGCAAAAATGTTTGGACATCAGCGGTCAGTATATCGACCCATCCACGGGTGAAGCAATCCTGACGTCAAACCTGGTAAATTTGGCCACCCTGATAACCCGGCCACAGGGGAATCAAACCTGGACCAGCGCACCGGGCAACGAAAAATTTGTTTCATATCTAAATTCGAAAAAGCAATATTTGGAATCCGCGACAGAAAACTGCCAGGATATTGCCGACTATGTATGGGACGCATTTATTGAAGACGCGTTGGCACAAATCAAACTGGCTCAGGAAAGCAAACTGGAAGACGTCCGTCAAAGTTGTACAACACTGACGACCCAGTGCTTAAATGACGCCGCCGATTCCCTGGAAGATTTCGATGCCCGCGCCCTGTCTATTTTCGGGGTTGAAGCAGATAAAACCGTAAATCAAATGTGTTCCGAGGTTCAAATGGCCTGTACCGCACTGCTGGATACGGTCGATGGCGGTACCGACTGGTCGTCTGGTATGACGGAAATTGCCACCGACAAAACATACGAAACAATTCTGCAGACCTGCCGCGAAGTTGGTCGCAACTGCATCATACAGTCGTGCAAATCCATTTCCGGCAACTTTGGCTTGTGCGAAGATATTCAAACGTCCGTCAATAGAAAGGCGATTATCAATCGTACCGCCTGTTGGGACGAAGTCGTGAACTGTGTTGCATCCGCCGGAATTAGTTCTATAAACAAGATAACCGAACTGCAGGACTCATCAATAGACGATATCAACGGTTCGTTCTATTCAATGCTGTACGGTAGTGTATATGACATAACCAACGACGAACTGGAATCAGGTTTTACCGATGCATCGTGCATAATTGATACCGAAGACGAAGACGGCAACCCGATAACCAACAACTGCATATACGATATATGCTCAAACGAATGCGGTTGGGACGCAGGAACCGGCGAATATTCACGTATATCGTCTGATGAATGCCAGGTATGCCGCCTGGCGGAACAAATCTGGGGTAATTGTGAAACCCATCCGTCCGTCAATCTGCAGGCAGACAACTCTCATAACAAAATTAAAATCCCGGTTGGGGATGCACCAGAAACCCTGCTGTCTTGGTTTGCGAAAAACACAAACACCGAAGACGTTCTGGACAGTTGTCGTGACACATCGTGCGGTCCTGGATACATATCATATTGGGACAGCGACAAGCAGGCATCCGTATGCGTTTCACGTACGGATATATCGGATGATGGTCAGATATGCCCATTAGACAAACTGTGGCGCGTAAAAATCGGTGATTACTATAATTGTTGCAAACTGGATGACAACAAATCGGGCACCCGTGATGCATTTGGAAACTGCTGTCTGCTGGGTGAAACCACCAGCAACAGCATCACCGGCGTTGATTGGTCGGTTACGAAGGGCTATTGGGATTCAAACCGCACTTCGAACCCCATCACGCCAAATGTACAGGCAAGTGACGCAATGGGCAACGGTACCGTTCCAGATGCCAAGGGTCTGTGCCTGCCGGCCGATGCAACGTTTGTTATGGCGTTCCCTTTAAGTGGCGGATATTATGGCTCTGGCATTGGATTCCTGTTCTGTAACGGCACCACCAGCGCCGGTGACGATAAAGCCGATCCATATCCCAGCGGAAAAACGGTTCAGTGCACTGGTAACTATATTGTCGTGACAAAGTCCGGAAATTATATGACACCGCAATACACCCAAAATGCAAACGGAGACGAATTTTCTGGAACCATAACCCAAATACCAGCCAGTTTCTATCTGGAACAATCTGAAACGCAAAACATTTCGCAATGCAACAAAACATATACAAATGCGTGGCAATGGTTGAAAACGGTTGGTGATGCAGAACCAACTGCCTGTGAACCGTCAGACCCGGCCAACTGGTTGATACAATAATGATT
This sequence comes from Candidatus Enterousia intestinigallinarum, assembly GCA_944407095.1. Classification (GTDB taxonomy): domain Bacteria; phylum Pseudomonadota; class Alphaproteobacteria; order Rs-D84; family Rs-D84; genus Enterousia; species Enterousia intestinigallinarum. The sequence continues at coordinate 295,333 of OX097180.1, forward strand.
GATAAACACTTGACAATTTATAAAATTCGTCATATATTTATAAATGAACGAACAAGCGGTACAAAAATATTGGTCAGTAAAAACAAATGATTGGTGAAAACGATCTTTATCGTTTTTATTCGGGTGGCACACCTGATTGGCCACCGTGTGACGCGTGTCACGCGGGGGGGATAACGGGGGATGAAATTTCACCGAAATCAACTGTTGCTGATGATAATTTTGTGTCAGAACAAGGATAAAAGTCCGGGAATTTTTCCGGGCTTTTTTGTATTTATCGGGAAAAAATCCTAATAAATACATTGCCCAACAACAACCAAAGGAGGCAACAATGCAGTTCAAAAAAACGATACCATACAAACTGAAAAGAATAATCCCGATGTTGGGTATTGCGGGCGCATCATTGTTTATGGGCGGATGTGAAAAAGAAGAACCATTGCGTGATGTAGAATTATATTTTTCAGATAGCAATTTTGAAATATTTGATACAAATGCGATTCAAGAGGCCATAGACCAACCAGATGTCCGCACAGTTTATTTAGTTGCAACAGGTGGGTGGGAAACTATGTGGAAAAATAATATTAAAATATTTGTAGAATCAACGTTACGCCCATCAATAAATATGTCACCAAAGGTTCGTGGCAAGGGAGATTTTAACTTTCATCCAGGCCAAGCATCACTGGTACCAGAGGATAGTTTATGGATAACCCAACAAGGTTGGACGATAAACAAATATCGTTCGCCAAAAGAGTACCAATAAGAAAAATCCGGCATTGCCGGATTTTTTATGCCGAAAATAACCCCGGTTTGAATTTGTTGCTTTTATCATTTGACAGTACGGCGAGAAACGTGCAAAAATTTAATTATAAAAAACGCTATACGGCGGGGGAATAAATGAGAAAGATTTTATTTTTAATACCATTATTGGTTATTTGCACAATTACAACAAATTCGTATGCCATTACCCAGGAAGAATGTGACGACGCCACATCCCAGGAAGAATGTCCCGCCGGCTGTTATTGGGATCGTACGGGTTGCAAAGTGTGCGGGCTTGGCACCTATACGACAAAGGCTGGTCAAACAGAGTGTGCACAGTGTTCCCACCCAACCAAGGGCTCTTGGGAATGGGCGGACGAATCAACTGGCCATACGTCTGATAGCTGCCCTTGGACTACAACTTGTGAATATAATGAATATTGGGATATATCTGGTATTATTAACGGCAGTAACTTTGGTTGCGAACCGTGTGGCGAACATTATAATTCCAAACAAACAAATAGCTATCCAATATCTGGTGCGGGTATAATATCTACCGATGGGCTACAATATCTAAAAGGCGCCGTTTGCGTTGGCAAGGTTTATAAACTGGATTTACGGCGTAATACCTGGTTCTTACCATACCAACATAAAAAAGCATATGTAAAATTTGACGAAGGTTTTGCAGCCAACGCAAATTCAGATGACTGGGATGAAAACTATTTGCCACAAAGTGCCGTACCAGGCGACAGACCAATAAAATCATTCAAAGGATATAATTCAAATGAAAATTGCAACGGCATAATGTTTTTCGCCAGGGAAGAATCGAACGGTACAATAAAAGCAAAATTTAATGAAAACTGGAACAGCTTGTTTAATTTAACAGATTCTGAAGAAAATACCAAACAATTATTTATGTGCTGGGAAAACTTAGAGGTAACAATAAATTATTTGAACCCCTCAGGTGGTACTTGGAAAGTGGACAAATATACAATGGATGATGACACATCAGATAGTTATTATCAAATACTGCAATATGGGGGTCCAGTCCCCGACGGGGGTATGTTTAGCCACTATACTTGTACATACATTGATACAACAGGGGCCGAAAAAACGTGTACAAAAAGTACAGTCACATCAGAAACCACAGATTTTGTCCCAGATGGTACAACAGTCAACCTAAAACCAAATTTTGGCGATTGTCCGGATGGCTATTGGTGTCAAAGTGGTAGCAAAAACCCCTGCCCGGCCGGCACAACCAGCGCGGGCGGTGCGGCCAGCGAAGAAAATTGCTATATGGTGCGCGGGAGCAACGGTACCAGATTTTGTGACAGCAATGGGTGTTTCTTCCTGCCGGGTCTTGGTAACATTTCTTTTAACCCAGATGCCCCATAATAAAATACACCCACCTAGAACAATTTTATCCGTGAAATTGCATCATTTATTGCCGACATTTCTGCGTCTGTAAATTTACCCAAAACCCAGTCCGCTGGATCAATCGGTAATCCCAAATCACGCGGGTGACCTATGCCGATGCGTATTCGCCGATATTCCGAACCAACCGCGGAATCTATGGATTTTATACCATTATGACCCGCACTGCCCCCGCCGACCTTTTCCCGCAGGGTGCCCGTCTTCAAATCCATATCGTCGTGAATCACAACCAGGTTTTCAATCGGAATTTTATAAAATCGCATCAGTGCGCCAACCGCCGCACCACTGTTATTCATAAACGTTTGCGGCAATGCAAATATAACACGGTGGTCTTTTATATTATCTGAATACGTCAACGCGTTGTGTTCCGTACGCCACGTGGCATCATCTGGTACAAAATGCCGCACCGCGATAAATCCAACATTATGCCGTGTGCGTTCATACTGTATCCCCGGATTGCCCAGACCAACTATCAAAATCGGTTTATTTTCTTGCATATATGTCTCTTTTTTTTATTATAATATCATATAAAGGAGAAAAATATGAAATTAAAATATGCGGGTATACTAACCGTTGTTTCCATTTTGTTTGCTGGCACATCTGCAAATGCTGGCGCGTTGTTTGATGTATATGCTGGTGCGACAATCGGCGTTGGTGCCGCAACTATGTTCGCCGATGACAAAGACGTTACTCATTCCGCCCAATCGTATGGCGCAGTGGTCGGATTGGATATCCCGGTTTTTCGCTTTGAACTGGAATATGATTATCTGCAGGCGGACAGTATTGAAATGCACCTGGGGATGATAAACGCATATGCAAAAATGCCACTGCCCGTGGTTAAACCATATCTGGGTGTTGGCGTTGGTAATGTATTCAGTGGCAAAGATAATGATTTTGTCGATATTGATTCCGTTATCGCGTACCAGGGTATGCTGGGTGTGACATTTGACATACCGGTTCTGCCGATTGATGTTGACGTCGAAGGCCGCGTTCTGTACGCCGCAGATATTTATGACGTTGCAGGTATAAAGCCGGACTTTTTACAGTACGAAGGTCGCCTGAAACTGCGCTATGTGTTCTAAATGGGCAACATAACAGGATAACAAATGCTGACGCTGATTGATGGTAATTCCATATTATTTCGTGCATACTATGGCGTGCACAGTCGCCTGACGCGCGCGGACGGCGCGCCGACCGGTGCGGTGTATGGATTTTTTAATATGGTTTTACCAATATTAGCATCGGCGTCGGCAAATGATTCTTTTGTATGCGTATTTGACGCATCGCGCATATCTTTCCGCCAGGATATTTACCCCGCGTACAAGGCCAATCGCACGGAAACGCCCGCCGACCTGATATCACAATCGTACCTGGTACGCGAAGGTGTCGCCGCAATGGGAATACCGGTTTTGTGTATCCCCGGGGTTGAGGCAGACGACGTCATCGCAACATTGGCACGCGAAAACTGCACTGGCATTGATGCAACACGCATTATCACCAGTGACAAGGATTTAATGCAACTGGTGTCCGACTGCGTATTTTTATACGACGGTATGAAACAGCGTGAAATCCGCACGCCCCAGGTTGTAGAGAAATTCGGTGTCACCCCCGACCGAGTTATTGATGTGCAAAGTTTAATGGGCGATTCGTCCGACAATGTACCTGGTGTTCCCGGCGTTGGCCCCAAAAAGGCCGCCGAACTGATAAACCAGTTTGGGTCACTGGACGGACTGTATGAACATTTGGACGATGTAAAAAACGAACGTACGCGAAATCTGTTGCGCGATAATCGCGACAGCGCGTACATATCGCGCCAACTGGTAACACTGAAAACGGATGTAGATTTAACGGGACTGAAAATTACGCCGTTTATATTTAATACCCCGGCGGCACTGGCATTTGTTCGCGATAAATTGGAAAGCAATTCATTGGCCGCAAAAATTGAAAAACTGTTCCCAATGGATAAATTCAACGCCGGTCCACGTCCGGAACTGTTTGAGTACGCCGGTTCAAACTGTGAAATCAATACTGGCGATGGCCCCAAAACGGCATCGGCCACCGCGACAATGAAAAAACTGACCTGGGAAACAATTACAACCCCTGATGCGCTGGACAGATTCTTGGCAACCGCAACCGACAAAATTGCAATAGACACCGAAACAACGGGGCTAAACTATCTGGATGCGCAACTGGTTGGGATATCACTGGCAACAAACGATACGCACGGCGCATATATACCGATTCGCCACCGCAGCGCGGGCGACGATTTGTTTGCAGAAAATAAAATCGCCCCCAATCAATTAAATATAGATATTGTGCGTGAAAAACTGTGGCCCATATTCACAAATAAAAATATTATAAAAATTGGTCATAATCTGAAATATGACCTGCATATATTTGAAAACGCGGGCTGGGATACCGACCAAATTACACCGATTGATGATACAATGCTGTTGTCATATGCACTGCACGGGACACTGCACGGACACGGTCTGGACGAATTGGCGCAAAAATATCTGGCCCACACTAATATATCGTTTGCGTCGCTTTTCCCGCCAAAGACACGTGACGCGGATATGCACTTTGACGCATTGGATATTGATGCCGCCGCACCATACGCGGCCGAAGACGCAACTATCACAATGGCGCTGTATAACCTGATGCGGCCCCAGTTGAATAAAAACGAAAAATTACGCGAACTGTATGAAACGTGCGATTTGCCACTGATGCCAATTTTAATGCATATGGAACGCGCAGGCGTGCTGGTGAACAAAACTGGCCTGCAACAGTTGTCAAATGTGTTTCACGAACAACTGACGAAATTAGAATCTGAAATTTGGAATCTGGCCGGACACGAATTTAATATCGCCAGTCCAAAACAACTGGGCACCGTTTTGTTTGATGAACTGAACCTGCCCGCTAATCGCAAGCGTTCAACTGACGCAGAAACCCTGAACGAATTGATTGACGCCCACCCAATAATTGAAAAAATATTAAATTGGCGTTCAATCGCAAAGTTGGCGGGCACATACGCCGACGCATTGCCGCGACAAATCGCACCCGACGGACGTATTCACACAACATATCTGCAGACCAGCACCAATACTGGCCGCCTGTCCAGTCGTGACCCGAACCTGCAGAACATACCTATAAAAACCGAACTGGGCGAAGAAATACGCAAATGTTTCATTGCGCCGACGGGTCGGGTATTGATATCGGCGGACTATTCCCAGATTCAACTGCGCCTGTTGGCGGATGTGGCTAATGTTAAAACATTTCGCGAAACGTTTAATTCCGGGGCTGACATCCACGAACAAACCGCACGCCAGATATTTGGAATTGCCGCCGACGCACCGGTTCCGCGTGATTTACGTCGGGCGGCCAAGACCGTGAACTTTTCAATTATATATGGAATATCGTCGTTTGGGCTGGCGGGTCAACTGGGGATATCGCGTGGCGCCGCATCGGAAATAATAAATTCGTATATGGCGGGACTGCCGGAAATACGCGACTATATAGAATACATAAAAAATTTTGCAACGGCGCACGCGTGCGTCTATACCCCGTGGGGGCGCAGAATTGAATTGCCCGAAGTAAAAAATCCACGCACCCGCGCATACGCACTGCGTGCCGCGGTCAATGCGCCAATTCAAGGATTTGAAGCAGACCTGATGCGTCGCGCAATGGTTGATATAGAACGTGATATTATGCGCCCAAACGCGGATAAAATACGTATGATAATGCAGGTGCACGATGAAATAATATTTGAGTGCGATGAAAACGTGGCCACGGACTTTGCCACCCGTATCGAGGCCGCAATGGAAAACGTCGCTAAACTATCCGTTCCCCTGGCGGCGGATTATACAATCGGCAAATTCTGGGGCAAATAAAAATCCGGCCATATGTGGCCGGATTTTTATTAAATTTATACCGCTAAAATAACTATTCCTCATAATGGCAATTACCATTTACAATCTGAAATTTTCCATTGCTGTCACTGGAATATGTATTTACTGGTATATAGCAAGCCCCAATATTCAATGGACACGTGTTTGGATCTGTCATACCTGGTATCATCATCATAATTCCACCTTCTGGTCGAGAATATCTTTGATAATTCGGGCATTCTGGACAAGTGTATTCTGTTATCATTCCTGTCAATCCGGGGGCCATATAAGTATTTGTTACAGGATAATGCATTACATTGCAGCAGACACTTACACCATCTGAACAAGTTGCATTTTCTGGACATTCAGCACACCGCATAGCCGCCCCGCCACCGACACTGGTTCTATAGTACCCATCGGGATTACAGCGATATACACACGTTCCATCTTCAGTAGCTGAATCACATTGCGTTTGTAATCCATTACCACTGTCTTTCCAGGTTAGTCCAAAATATCCCTCGCAAGCCTGCTCTTTGCACGCAGTAATAATAACGCTGCCGCCACCGCAATACGCATCACACTGGCTAAACGATGGCGCACAACACACATCCTCACCAACTTGTACCACACCGCAGGTCACCCACCCAATACCAGGACAGTTATTCAGGGATGTTACCGCCATTGCACCAGATGTAATCATTATACCAGCAAATAAAATAAACCATTTCATAACCATATTCCTTTCCCTTTGTGCCGAAAATAATCGGTCGATAAGGAACGTCAAAAATGGTGTTGACGCGGGCGCGGGAATTGGGGTAAAATGAAATCAAACAAATGCCGAAAATAAACCACCGATTAAAAGTGATGGTTTTATTTTTGTAAAAATCCCTGATTTCTGCATTTTTTTACTCTCCATTTTTGCCGAAAAAAATCGGTCAGTTTTGTACGGCAATAATTATTGGCGGAGGATTCGAGTTATCTGTATTTGCCGCAACACTTAGTGATTTTTGTGTCAGTAATGGTGTGAATTGTTGGTGGTGTGCCGAAGGCGGCGATTCCGGATCTTTTTGCGACCGTGGATATGCGGGATGTTTGAATACAGACCAAATAGTTATATATGCGGGTGGTACTGTAACAGATTCTTCTGGGAACAGACGCCGGTGTTCCAGCAGTGGTTTTTGTTTTGAAAATTGTAATTGGGTAACAAATATAGAATATCGCTATATTGATTTGGGTGGCGGCTATAGTCAGGTTGAATCTAATAATAGTGGATGTTTATGTAATGAATGGGGACGCACGACAAGTGTTGGAAACGCTGGATATGTATGTTCAGCCGGTTATTATGGCGAATCTAATTCATATGGCTCGTCGGGGTGTACACGTTGTCCCACATATACTAATATGGCCGGTGAAAGTTTTTATGGTGACAGTAACCCAGCAGATAATGAAAACATTGCTGATTGTTGGCTGGATGGAGAAAATGGCCCGTTTTCAGATTCAACTGGTGAATATGACATAACAACAGATAAATGTGCATATGTTCCATATACAATTATCCCACCGGGTGGTGGAACTGTTGTAACACCACCGGGTGGAACTATTATAACCCCAGTGGACTAGTCTGTGGATAAGTGTGGGGCTGATACGGGATTATAACATAATAGTGTGTAATTCGTATCACCACAGGGTGATACAAGTTTGTATTTTGCGTACTATTAGAATGTGAAAATAAAAAGTCCCCCGTGGGGGACATTTTTATTTCTGGTGACAAATCACCCACAAAATTTTCAATTTTGCGGGAGCGCTTCTGGTCGGACTCTTTCTCGTCCGACCCGGGCCACAAAAACACCCCGACGTTGCGGGGTGTTTTATTTCTGGTGACAAATCACCCACAAAATTTTCAATTTTGCGGGGCCTGATTACTGGTCGGACTCTTTCTCGTCCGACCCGGGCCACAAAAACACCCCGACGTTGCGGGGTGTTTTATTTCTGGTGACAAATCACCCACAAAATTTTCAATTTTGCGGGGCCTGATTACTGGTCGGACTCTTTCTCGTCCGACCCGGGCCACAAAAACACCCCGACGTTGCGGGGTGTTTTATTTCTGGTGGCCCTGGTCGGACTCGAACCGACACTCCTTGCAGAACTTGATTTTGAGTCAAGCGCGTCTACCAATTCCGCCACGGGGCCAAAGGGCGAACCCACGACAAATTATTTTGCCGCGGCTTTGCGTGCCTCAACCTTTTTTACCAGACGGGCACTGCGATTTGCCTTGTGCACCGGCTTTTTTGCTGGTTTTTCGGCCGCACCGATTTTCTTGTTTATCGCCTTTTTAATCGCCGCCATTTCCGGGGTCAGACGGGACGGGGACTTTGACATAACATACGCGTCCAATCCGCCGTGCTTGGTCAATGTACGCAAACCCGCCGTAGAAATACGCAGTGAAAAATCGCGATTCAAGATATCGCTGTGAAACTTTAATTTTTGCAAATTCGGCAAGAAAGTACGCTTTGTATGGCGCATAGAGTGGGAAACGTTCATCCCAACCTGTGTTTTCTTACCTGTAACTTTACATACGCGTGGCATATTATAATCCTTTTAACTCGGCATAATTTATACTAAAATTCCGCAAAAGTCAAGCAATGTTTTCATCTTTTATCACACATTTATATGCGGCGCACTCAACAGGTCGGCCACAACCTTTACCGGGGTAAATGTTGTGGGCGGAACTTCTATAAATACTGTGTTCCATCCGGCCATTGCGCCGTTCCATAATCCGGGACGTTCCATTGCACGCAATGGGCGGCCACCCGCGGACTTTTCCGATATGAATCCGGTATTTTCATCAACAAACTGTATTAAATCAATATGTCGTCCCGACGCATCACGCGTTGCACAAACTAAATCCACCGGGTTAAAGTATTGCGACGTATTCATTATATCGCGTGCGTCTGGTGCAATTTGCGCCGATTCCACAATTTGCAGCGATATCGTCCCGTCCGCCGCACGCACCCAGAACGGCCCGCCACCCGGCGCACCGGTATTACGCACAACACCACACACACGCAGCGGTCGGCTTAAAATCCGATTACAATCCGCACGGGTTGCGTCACGTGACAAACGCACCCCCAGGTTGTCGTTTATAAACTGTATAACATCGCCCAACGGCGCAGTTGTATTATTCAGATAATCAAATATTTTCGACTGCAGCATAACCAAATATCCGGCCAGCGCAGATTTATATTCAATCGTATCACCACGGTGTGACGCCGCACATACATTGTCTATGTTTTTTATAAATATCAGGTCGGCGTCTATTTCGTTCAGATTTTCTATCAGCGCGCCGTGCCCCGCGGGCCGGAACAGCAGTCGGCCGTCCGCATCACGAAACGGTGTGTTATCAGGATTTACCGCAATGGTATCCGTCGAACTTTTCTGATATGACAATTCTATATTATATTGTACGCCATACCTTGCGGAATATTCCGGAACCAGGCGGTGCAACAATTCTTCAAACCCGGCGCGATGTTCCGGCGAAACGGTAAAGTGTATATTTACCCCGTCCGCACCACGCGCGTATTCGGCGCCTTCGTCCAAATGTTCCGCTAACGCCGTGCGCGCACCGTCTGCATAGCGATGAAATTTTATTAGTGCCTTTGGCATATGGCCGTAATTCAATCCGGCGTCCGTAACAATGCGTTCTATGATATCGGTGTCGGTCGGCGTATCTGGTAAAAATTTTTTCAAATCGTCATAAAACGCAAAACGGGATAAATTGTTTAGCACAGCATCCGTCACCGTATTTCGCGCACCGGTATTCAAAAATTCAAACAGGTCACGAAACATACGCGTCGCCGCGCCAGATGCCGGCACAAATTTCACCACACTGTGCGTACGTTGATATTGTTCATAGATATCAATATAATGACGGCGCATTTCCGCATCTAATTGTATAACGCCGTCACCGGCCGTGGCGGGTGCGACAATATCTGAAAACGCAAATCCGCGCGCAAACGCGTCCAGTTGCGCCGCCACCGCATCTGGTGTCAAACCGTGTTGTTCTATTTGTAAAATATCATCATTTGAAAATTCAATCATTGTGCCCTGCCCCCTGTTGTCATAGTCCAGGATAATATAAAAAAGAACGTCGGGAAAGTTTTATTTCCTGTATCTTGAAAACCCGAAAAATGCTATTATATATAATGAAAAATAAGCAAGGAGACATAAATACAATGAATCCAGAAGAAATGCAGGAAACGCCCGAACAGGCGATTGCAAAATATACAACCGATTTCACCAAATTGGCGGCGGATGGAAAACTGGATCCGGTAATTGGACGCGACGATGAAATTCGCCGTACTATCCAGGTACTGTCCCGTCGTACCAAAAACAATCCAGTTCTGATTGGGAACCCCGGCGTTGGCAAAACCGCCATTGTCGAGGGTCTGGCCGAACGAATCGTATCACGCGACGTCCCGGAAAATTTGCTGAACAAGAAACTGTTGTCGTTAGATATGGGCGCGCTGATGGCGGGCGCAATGTTCCGTGGCCAGTTCGAGGGTCGATTCAAAGCAATACTGAAAGCGGTCAAAGATTCCGATGGTCAAATTATTTTGTTCATTGATGAATTGCACACTTTGGTCGGCGCCGGCAAAGGCGAAGGCAGTATGGACGCTGGCAATTTGATAAAGCCGATGTTGGCACGTGGCGAATTGCACTGTCTGGGCGCGACGACATTGGATGAATATCGTCAATATATTGAAAAAGACCCCGCCCTGGCCCGCCGTTTTCAGCCGGTTTATGTTGATGAACCAACGGTTGATGACACGATTTCAATTCTGCGCGGACTAAAAGAAAAGTACGAGGGTCATCACGGTGTCCGTATTTCTGACGCGGCATTGGTTGCGGCGGTACGCTTGTCCAACCGGTACATCACAGACAGATTTTTACCGGACAAGGCAATCGACCTGATTGATGAAGCCGCCGCCCGTGTTCGTATTGATATTGCGTCAAAGCCGGAAAAACTGGACGAGGTTGACCGTCACCTGATGCAGTTAAAAATAGAACAACAGGCACTGAAAAAAGAAAAAGACGAAGATTCCAAAAAACGCCTGCGCGAATTGGAATCAATTATAAAGGATACCGAGGCCGAATCTGCCAAACTGACCGCCGAATGGCGCGCCGAACAGGAAAAGATGCGCGCACTGTCTGACGCAATGGCCACACTGGACGCAGCCAAGGCCGAAGTTGCCACCGCAATGCGCAACGGCGATTATGAAAAAGCATCTGCCCTGCAATACGGCAAGATTCCAGAACTGGAAGAAAAAATCCGCCAGATGAACGCGGAATCCAAGGAGTACAAAACCGTTCTGCCGGAACATATTGCCGCCGTAGTCAGCAAATGGACGGGCGTCCCGGCCGATAAATTGAGTGTCGAAGAACAATCAAAACTGTTAAATATCGAAGATGAATTACGCAAGCGTGTTGTTGGCCAAGATCACGCCCTGACCGTAATTGCGCGCGCGATAAGACGCAGTCGTGCGGGTCTGGCCGATCCACATCGTCCGATGGGCAGTTTTATGTTCCTGGGGCCGACCGGCGTCGGCAAGACCGAAGTTGCCAAGGCACTGGCCGAATATCTGTTTAACGACGACACCGCAATGACCCGTATTGATATGAGTGAATATATGGAACCGCATTCCGTATCGCGTCTGATTGGCAGTCCCCCGGGATATGTCGGATACGAACAGGGTGGCGTTTTGACCGAAAGCGTACGTCGTCGTCCGTACCAGGTTTTGCTGTTCGACGAAATTGAAAAGGCGAACCCGGACGTATTCAATGTCTTTCTGCAGATATTGGACGACGGACGTTTAACCGACGGCCAGGGTCACGTGGTGAACTTTACGAACACCATTATAATTATGACCAGCAACCTGCCTGATATGGCGGCGGTAAAGAAACATTTTCGTCCGGAATTTATCAACCGTATTGATGAAATTGTATTCTTTAACCCATTGGGCAAAGATGTAATGGCCGGCATTGTAAAGATTCAACTGCACAATCTGGAAAAGCGCCTGGCGGAACGTCGCATTGAATTAAACGTCACGGACAAGGCCATAAAATGGCTGGGCGAAAACGGATATGATCCGGTATTTGGTGCCCGTCCGTTAAAGCGTCTGATTACGTCGGCGGTCGAAGATAAAATTGCGGATTTAATTTTGTCCGGTCAAATTGGCGAAGGCAGCACTGTCTATGTCGATGTCCAGGGCAAGGATTTAACCGTAAAATAAAAAACGGGGCACGTGCCCCGTTTTTACATATTATCCCAATGGACAGGCGGATGTAAATTCATACGTACCAGTTTCATCAGTATAGGCCGTATTTGTCGGCGCATACATTATGCACGAACCGGTCGGTGACGATACCAGACAACTATACGCCGTACCGGCAGATGTATATCCGCTGGGACACGTGCTGTCCGCGATTGTCATATGTTCTTCCGCCACCGAAACATAGCCCACCGGACACGACGTGGATGGCGCGGCGGCAAATGCGCACATCGGCATAACCGCCAAAATTAAAATAAACAATTGTTTCATATGCGCCCCCGATTAGTCAGAAAGATTACCAAACATACCAGACAGATACGACCTATCTTGCATACCATTCCATACACAGTTTCTGGCGCAATTCTTGGAACAATCATCTGCTGACTGCATAGGCCAACGAAATACCCAGCGCGATACCACGGGACTTATCATTCTGCACCAACAATATTTATTATCCGCGGCAGTTGACGCCATATTTAATGAAGTGGCTGTTTTTCCCATCTGGCTAACAGTTCCCGCAGTGGCACTGCATATTCCTATGCCGCTTATTTGTATTTCGGTTTCATTTGTAGTGCACGGTGTTGTCCAGTCGGCAACATTGAGTGCGGGCACCTGTTGTCCACACTTTGTATTTGACTGATTTAATGCCACACATTTTGTGACTGCGGTGGCCGGTGGAATAGACGCGACACAAACCAGACCCGCGATAATTAGATATTTTTTCATATTCTTATCTCCCTTTTTTCATTTTTTGATATGAAAAAACCACCGAATTTTTTCAGGTGGTTGGAGTTTAAGAACAATCCAATAAATTGCGTGTTTTATTCAATATATTCAACACACTCCAACCAAACAGGTTGGAATTTTATTATCGTCTGTTTCACAGACGTATTGGATGGGTTCTTAAGCCCAATGTGGGAACACCCCACATCAATTTTCATAATATCACAGGTATGCGCCAAATCAACAGTAAAAATTACCAATAACGCCGCCAAAATAAAAACCGCCGATAAATTCGGCGGGATTCATTTTTAATATTGCATTTGAATCGCGTTCATTGTTTTACGCTGTAACTGCATCTGCATAAATTTACGGCGCGCTGCAATTACATTTGGCGGCAATACATTATATTTTATTTTTTGGCGCGGTTTTAATGAATATGGAACCGTCATCTTTGCCGATAACGCCGGCTGTTTAACCGCCACGCGTGCAGTGCCACGCTTTTTTGATGCAACAATATTTTTCACCCCACCGCGCCGACGCATTATTTTACGCATTTTATTTTTCCGACGACGCGGACGCGGCGGACGTACAATCGTTTGTATTGCGGTACCATTTGTCGCGGATGTCACAACTTGCGGAACGTTTTTATCACCCGCGTCCCCAGGTTTCTGTTGATTGCCGACAACACCAATTGACTGCGGTATCGTGGCCGCAACAGCAAATTGTTTCGTCATTGGATTAAACGCAATCGCCCCGACGCCGTCCCGTGTTGATTCATCAACCAGTCCGGTTGCCGTATTTAACAGGTACAATTTCGGAATAACACCACGCGGCGTTGCCGTATATTTTTTTATTGCAATAAACGGCGTTCCGGCGAACTGGGCAATAACCTCAAACGGTTGTATACCAAACCCGATATTTTTAACACGCCGCAGTTTACCACCCGCGCCGCGAATATTTAATGTATAACGACCACCCGCCGTGCGCACACATCCAACCATTGCCAAAGTTTTAATATCCACAATCGGTTGCATCAGGTATTATTTTCCCTTCTTTGTTTTGACGACACGTTTTTTATCAGTTGTTGTTTTGAACTGAATATCGCGCAATTTTTTATATTCACCGTCCAATTCGCACAGTTCGGCGTCAGTTCCCTGCTCTACTATACGGCCGTCCTTTACAACACATATTATATCAGCATCCAATATTGTTGACAAGCGGTGTGCAATCACAAACGTCGTACGCCCCCGCATCAGGTCGCGCAACGCGGATTGAATCAATTTTTCACTTTGCGTATCCAACGCTGATGTTGCTTCGTCCAGCAATAAAATCGGCGCATCTTTTAATATCGCACGCGCAATGGCGATTCGTTGCTTTTGCCCGCCGGACAGTAACGCACCGCCTTCGCCGACAATAGATTTATATTTATGCGGAAACGCCATAATGAAATCGTGCGCATTTGCGGCACGTGCGGCTGCCTCTACCTGATCCGGTGTGGCATTCGGCGCGCCGTATTTTATGTTGTCTTCTATTGTACCATTAAACAGGAATACGTCTTGTGAAACCTCGGCAATATTATTTCGCAGGGATTGCAACGTGAACTTTTTAATATCAGTTTTGTTGATTTCAATCGTACCCCGCTGTGGTTCGTAAAAACGTTCTATCAAATTAAACATAGTCGTTTTACCGCCACCGGATGGCCCCACCAGCGCACAAACTTTACCCGCCGGCACGTTCAGGTTTACATCACGCAACACCGGTTCACCCGGCACATATTCAAAAGAAACGTGATTGAACTTTACGGACATTTTGCCCGGCTTTAATTCGACGGCATTCGGCGAATCCTGGATATCCGGCCGGCTGTCCAGGAAATCAAACAAAACTTCGGCCGCCAGCAATCCGTGCTGTATGGTGTTGCTGGTACTGGTTATACTGCGCGCTGGTTTATACGCCGCGGTCAATGCCAACAGAAACGCCGTAAAGTCACCGGTTGTCATCGCCCCCGTCACAATAAAGTGACCACCCGCAATCAGCGCCATACACAACCCGATTGAAATCATCAGTTCCAATAACGGCGACTGCAATGCGAACGCCTGGGTTCCCTTGTACGAATTTACCATAGAAGAATTCAGCACACGTGCAAACTTCTGCGATTCGGTTTTTTCGTTTGCAAACGCCTGAATCGTTTTCATTCCGTGCAGTGTCTGGTTCAAATGTTGCGACACATCGTTTGCAATACCAAACGATTCGCGCGACAGTTTGCGACGGCGACGCATAATCAGCACCATCGGTATCATAATCGCCGGCACCAGGAATATCAGAACCGCACATAATTGCGGCGCATAATACACCATCAGCCCCAGCGTCATCGCCAGGGTCGCGAACTGTTGAACCGTATTGATAAGCGTACCCGTCACCAGATTCAGCACCGCACCCGCCTGAACCCCGAAATAATTCAGATGCTTTCCAATTCCGTCCCCATAAAACTTAGCCAGGTTCATTTTAACCATATGGTCATAAATACGCTGCTGTAAAGTGGCACTGGCGTTCAGGCCAGCTTTGGCCATCAGCAGTGATTTCGCATAACTGAATATACCCTTGAACCCAAAAGCGGCAATAACCTGCAGACCAAACAAGTAAATATGCGTCATACTTTTTTGTATAAACGCCTTGTCCACGACCTGTTGAACCAGGGTTATTGTGTATGCTTCGGCCGCGGCAGCCAGAACAGTCGCGACAACACCGGCCAGCAGCCACCGCCACTGTGGTTTGCCAATTTCACGCCATACGCGTGCATACAGCGACCATTTTATGCGACCGTTGTTTTCGTCGCCCTTGACCAATTTTTTTATACTTTTCTTTACATTCTTTAACATAGCAATATATTATAAGTTGCGTTATAAAACGTGTCCAGTGAAAGATTACAATCACAATTTTTCATTTTTAATTTGACAATATTATCAAAAGTGTATAAAATTTGTGGGCTTTCAAAGAGTTTTTGAAGCAACAAAGGGCAAAGTTTTGGGGTCATAGCTCAGTTGGTAGAGCACCTGCTTTGCAAGCAGGGGGTCGTCAGTTCGAGTCTGATTGGCTCCACCAAAAAATATAAAATGCGTTAAAGGGGGTGAATATACGATGGTAAAAGTTCTGGTTCGCGACAATAACGTCGAACAGGCATTGCGTGTTGCAAAGCGCAAATCGCAAAAAGAAGGCCTGTATCGCGAGATGAAGGAACGTCAGCGTTATGAAAAACCAACCACAAAACGCAAACGTATGAAGGAAGAAGCCGTTCGCAACGAAAAGAAACGTCAATCAAAACAGCGTATGGTTTTCGGATTCTAAAAAAAATAATTATTAAAAAACGTCCCGACTGGGACGTTTTTTTATTGGCTAATCTTCGGAATAATTACAATTTTGTGTAAATTGATATGTACCCGCGGTTTCAGTTATACTGCGATTTGCGGTAATATAGCACCTGGTTATATGCGACGGTTCGGGCTCGTTAATGGGGCACCCATTATCTGTTGTTCCATACACCCCACCCAACGCCGGACAACGCAGACAGTCATAATCCTTGCCCTGATTGGTAATAACACCATCCACATAATTATTATTTACCAAATAATAACCTACGTCACAGCACGGCAAGTTATCCGCACCAGCACATTCACCGTGTGTTGGACACGCCTTGCAATTTGGAGCTGCACCAAATATCAATTTACCCCCGCCATCATAATAGCCACTTAAACAATCGCTATATTCACATCTGTTTGTCGATGTATTACAGCGCGTTTGGTAACCCTTGCCGGAAATAGTGGTCCAAGAAGTTTTGCCCTCGCACACTAATCCATCGCATATCCTTTTACAATACGTCCACGTTACTTTACAATCTGTGGCTTCTGTTGATGTTGCCGTTACCGTCGTTAGTTCATATCCACTATAACACGCTGTACAATATGTTTTCTTACGCTGAACATACTGGGACATATTTTGTGAATTACGTGCCATATAAGATATTGTTGCAGTCGCAGAACATCCCGTTGTTGATGTTGATGGGGTCAAACTGGCATCTTCCGCTATACTACTGCCATAAGAAGTGGTACAATTCCACCAAGTATTTTCACCCGCATCTGTTACCGATGCTGCCGCAAATGCCGCGGTACTGTATACAGTCGATACCAATATTGCCGTACAAAACTGACCGATTGTATTCGGCAAAAATGGGGAGTAAAAAAATGCAGAAATCAGGGATTTTTACAAAAATAAAACCATCACTTTTAATCGGTGGTTTATTTTCGGCATTTGTTTAATTTCATTTTACCCCAATTTCTGCGCCCGCGTCAACACCATTTTTGACGTTCCTTATCGACCGATTTTTTTCGGCAAAAATGGGGGAAAATATGTCACGCATAAAATTCAAATTGATACTATTAGCATTTTTAATATCACCAAATATATCAAATGCTGCAAATGATATAGGCTATTACTGTGCCACAGATGCAGATATGCAATGTTATTGGTGTACTGCGGGCGGAATTGACCGTGGCGGATATTGTGGCAAAGATTACGCCGGCTGTAACGGCAAAGAGCCAATTTTGTTAAACAACGGGGACACCCGAACCAATTTGCGCCCAAATGCCACCAGCCAATTTGACACATTACGCTGCACCACCAATGGTTTATGCCACACAAATTGCAGTTGGCGAACAAATGTTGAATACAGATATACGGACATATCTGGCGGTTTCGCCCAGGTCGAAGCAAATAACGGCGGATGTATGTGTAATGAATGGGTGCGCAACGGCTATGTTTGCGGCAGTGGATATTATGGCAGGGCAAATGAAACGGGGTCATCTGGTTGCACACAATGCCCGTCGTACACTAATACCGCGGGCCAAACATTTTACGGCAATAGCGAACCAGGCAGTAACACATTTATTACAAATTGTTACCTGGACGGTGCAAACGGGCCTTTTTCCGATTCCGCCGGACAATATGATATAACAACGGACAAATGTTACTATGTCAACTATATTGTCGTTCCCGGTGTTCCAGGTGGCAGTATTGATATTACACAATAAAAAACGGGGCGATTGCCCCGTTTTTTTATGCAACCTTTTTTGCGTCGCGCAATATTTCAATCGGCGGCTTTTTACCCAGCACAACGTTTTTATCAATCACGATTTCGGCCAGGTCTTCTTTTTCCGGTGCTTCGAACATCGGCTGTAACAGGATTTTTTCCAATATACTGCGCAGACCGCGTGCACCCGTCTTGCGTTCAACTGCCTTTTTGGCAATTTCGCGCAGCCCGTCATCCGTTATTGTCAGTTTAACGCCGTCCATTTCCAACATTGCGGCATATTGCTTTACAATCGCGTTCTTCGGTTCGGTCAAGATTTTGACCAATGCGGCCTCGTCCAATTCCTGCAGGGTTGTAACAATCGGCAATCGACCGACCAATTCCGGAATTATTCCGAACTTTACCAAATCTTCGGGTTGAACATCGCTCAGATAGTTTTTGGATTCGCGTTCTTTTTTCGATTGAACGTTTGCGCCAAAACCGATGCCCGCACGTTCGTTTGTCCGCGCCCCAATAATCTTGTTCAGGCCGTCAAACGCCCCGCCGCAAATGAACAGAATCTTTGACGTGTCCAGTTGAACTGTGGCCTCGCCCGGGTGCTTGCGCCCCGCCCCGCCAGCCGGCACGTTTGCAACGGTACCTTCAACCAGTTTTAATAATGCCTGTTGAACACCTTCGCCGGAAACATCGCGGGTCAGTGACGGATTTTCCGATTTGCGCGCAATTTTATCAATTTCATCGATATAGATTATCCCGCGCCCCGCACGTTCAACATCAAAATTCGCATTTTGCAACAAACGCGTCAAAACACTTTCCACATCGTCGCCGACATATCCGGCCTCGGTCAGGGTGGTTGCGTCCGCGATTGCAAATGGTACGTCCAATATACGCGCCAACGTTTGCGCGAACAACGTTTTACCGGTGCCCGTCGGTCCAATCAGCAAAACATTTGATTTCTGGATTTCAACATTGCTGTTCACCGCAACACTGTGGCGTTTGTAATGATTATATACGGCAACAGACAGCGTGCGCTTAGCATCATCCTGGCCGACAATATATTCGTTCAGAAAATTATAAATCTGACGCGGGGTCGGCAACTTTGACGTATCGGCGCCAGCTTCAGCCCGCATATCGTCCGCCATAATGTCGTTACACAGATTTATACACTCGTCACAAATGCAGACATTGCGTCCGCTGACCAGTTTTTTCACCTCATACACGGCTTTGCCGCAAAAACTGCAGAACTGTGGCGCACCATTTTGTGCGGTATCACCAGAATTTATTTTATCGTCACTCATATCCAATAATCTCCCCACAAATTTGGATAAAATTATTTACGTTTCAAAACACCGTCAATCAGGCCGAAATCCTTGGCTTCGTCCGGGGTCATCCAGTTATCGCGTTCCATTGCATCAAACAGTTCTTTTTCTTTACGTCCGGTAAATTCAGACATCTGTTTAATCAATGTCTTTTTATTTTTCTGATACTGTGCCATACGGATTTCCATATCGGTAATTTGACCTTCGGCCCCGGCCAATGGCTGGTGTATCATAATTTGCGTATTTGGCAAAACGAAACGCTTGCCCTTTTCACCCGCCGCCAACAGCACCGATCCCATTGACGCCACCAACCCCATACCTATTGTCGATACCGGCGATTTAATATACTGCATAGTATCCATAATCGCCCACCCCGCCGAAACATCACCGCCCGGCGAATTTATATAAACAGAAATGTCCGCATTTGGATTTTCCGATTCCAAGAACAACAACTGTGCCACAACCGTATTTGCCATATTAGGTTCAATCTGGCCACATATCATAACAATTCGGTCGCGCAATAATCTGGAATATATGTCAAAGGAACGTTCGCCACGGGGCGATTCCTCGATAACCATAGGTATTAAAGCCATAATATAAATCCCTTTTTATTACAAATAAAACTATATCACACAAAAACCCGATTCGCGAATTTATGATATATATAGTTTATAGTTATAAAAATACAAGTTTTATTCCAACATTGACAAATGTTATGATTTGTATATCATACACCCAAAAGGATTTTTATTTATGACACCAGAACACACAAACGGTTTTTATAATCTGGAAATGGCACGATTACGTTATGAAATTGCGCGCGCATACGCAACCAAGGCCGTAATTAAACAAAGCAACCAAAATTTCCAGGATGCTTTAATCAACAAATCCATCAGTGTACACCAAGAAATTTTGGCATTGGAATCTGATTACATTGATATTCAAACATTACTATCCACATCACCAGAAACAAATATAATAAAATCCGCGATGAACATCGCATATCGACGCCATGACCATAAAATAGCAAAATATATATCCAAGTTGTGTGACCGCACACGATAAAAATATTGCAAAACTTAAACTATATATAATATAATACTGACGTTGACAGGTATTCTGTCAATGGGGTGTGACTACCCTTATGAACGCGTCGGAATATACAAACATGGCGCACAAAGTGCGCTGTTTTAATATTACGACGAAAAATAAACTCCTGAACATTTAGGTCAGGAGGGTCGCTGAATATCAAATACGCGACACAATTCGTTCAATTGTAGTCAACCTCCTGACCACCAAAACGCTTGGTGGTTTCTTTTAACCAAGAAAAAACAGGAGTTTGAAAATGCACAAATATTTCTTAATCGCCGGCGCAATTTGTATCGCCACAATTTCACCAACTTTTGCAATATCCGTAATGCCAATTGGTGGTGTAACAAAATGCGTACAGTTATCACGTTCAACAACATGCGTCGCTGAACAACAAGCATCTACATCTAAAGTAGATTGGTCTGTAACTTGTGGCACAAAAAATATATCAGTCATTGGAATTAGTATGTGCGCATCATCAAGCGGCAGTGCGGGCACCGCAAGCACATCATTATCAAGATCCGATGAAAATAATAACTGTTGGTGCAAAATGGTTTCACCTGCTGTTTCCAGATGGATATCCAGTGGCTTTTCTTCTGTTGCTTGCCACAGGGATTGCGCAGGTTCTTGCAGACGCGCATTGGAAGATAATTCCACCTTTCGTTCGGCAATGTTCAGTAATTTATCTGACTAAACAGATGGGGGACAAATCATGAAACAAATATTTGTATTTATTATGGCAATCGCCCCAACATGTGTGATTGCAGCCGCACCATCAACATCATGCCCCACGGGTTATGTCGCTATTACAGAAAGTTATTTAACCATTGAATCTGGCACCTGCCCATCGGGCACTACGTCTGTTGGTTCAGCATACAGCTGTCTGGTATCAAATCCAAATGGTTCATGCATGATGTACGCGCCAACCGGGGTCAATTATACTGATAGTACCGGCACATACGAATTTACAGAACCATGCCCAATGTCTGGTATAAATATATCCCCTGTTGGATAAAAAAAACGGGGCGTCGGCCCCGTTTTTTATGCAACTTTTTTCATATCACGCTTTACACTGCGCACATATTTGCGCAATTCGTCAATCGGAACCAGTGTCCCGTCGCGCTTTTCGGCCGACCAATAATCCCAACCGTTAAAACTGACACAATGCTGCAAACGCGCCGCCATAACGTGAATAGACGCTTTGCCGTGCAAACTGTGCGCCAACTGACCGTCGCGCGTAATCATAACACGTTCGCCACGCGGGCTGACCAATGTCTGGCCAACGTACAGCAATCCCGCCTCTATCAATTCTTTGAAGGCAACACGAATCTCGGCCCGTTTGGGGGTTGCCACCTCGATTTGCGACAAATCAATCGGCGTCACCGCATCAACACGGGCACGTGCCGCGGAAACATAAGATTCTTCGCGTTCAATACCGATAAAGTTACGTCCCAATTCCTTGGCCGCGGCCGCAGTTGTACCACTGCCCAAAAACGGGTCTAAAATCACATCGCCCTGCTTGGTAGATGCCAAAATCACACGACGCAACAAATCCATCGGCTTTTGAGTATTGTGCAAACTTTTGCCACTTTCGTCCTTTACACGTTCTTCGCCCAGACAAATATTTATATTCCAGTCCGACCGCATTTGCTTGCCGCCGTTCAGTTTTTTCATTGTTTCATAATTAAATGTGTACTTGCCTGTCTTACGCGGGGTCGCCCAAATCAGCGTTTCGTGTGCATTTGTAAACCGTGTTCCACGGAAATTCGGCATAGGATTTGTTTTAACCCAAACAATATCGTTCAAAATCCAAAATCCCAAATCCTGTAAAATAGCACCCACCCGGAAAATATTATGATAACTGCCGATAACCCACAATGCGCCATCCGGCTTCAACACCCGCTTACACTGGGTCAGCCAAGCACGAGTAAATTCGTCATACGCGGCGGGGCTTTCAAATGCGTCCCACGCATCACGCACGGCACGTGCCGCGGTTTGATCTTCGGGTCGATACAGCGTTTTTGCCCCCAGTTGCAGGTTATACGGCGCATCTGCAAATACCGCATCAACCGATGCATCGGGAATTCCGCGCATAACGTCGACACAATCGCCCGTTAAAATCTGGTTCAGGTACTTTTCCATCTCTCTCTGGTCTCAAAGTATATTTTATCACAAAACAGCCCCATTAAAAAGCCGCCGCACAAACCCCGAATATAAATAAAGTGCTTGATTTTTATAAAAAGCGCATTTTTTGCCCCAGAACCCGAAATTTAATTTCTTCTTTACAGTTGGGGATTTGATTGCTACCGTATATTAGTATGAGATGTCCATATTGTAACTCTACCGACAGCCGGGTGACTGATTCCCGTCCAGATACCGAAGACGCCATTATTCGGCGCCGTCGCGTATGCAATCAATGCGGGGCCAAGTTCACCACCGTCGAACGCGTCCAGATGCGCGACCTGATGGTTCGTAAAAACAGTGGCAAGTTGGAGGCATTTGACCGCGAAAAACTGCGTCGCAGTATAAAACTGGCGTGTCGCAACCGTGACGTCGGCGACGAACAGATTGAAAAATTGGTGACATCAATACACCGCAGATTGGAAACGGAAACCGCCGACGATACTGTTACCAGCACTATGGTCGGCCAAATGGTGTCAGATTCATTGCTGAATCTGGATCCGATTGCATTTGTGCGCTTTGTATCAGTATATCGTAAATTTTCGCGCATTTCGGATTTCAAGAAAATTCTGGCTCAAATACCAGAAGCCGACGACAACGCGGACGCCGCGACCGTTTGTCCACTGCCAAAAACATCACTATTTTGACACGACATATGAAAAAAATCTTCACATTTTTAATAGCAATATTCTTGCCGTTTGCGGCGATTGCCGCCGACCGGCCTGATATCAATGTACTGTCCGACGCGGACGCAAGTTTATACACTCAAATTTTCCTGTTGCAAAGCGAAGAAGAAATTTCCGCGGCACAAAAATTGGAAAAGCAACTATCCGATCCATTATTGATGAACGAGGTTTTATACCAACGCTTCATATCCAAGACATATCGCACCCGTGGCAAAGAACTGGTATCCTGGATGGAAAAATATTATGATATGCCGGGTGCAGAACGTATGGCAAAACTGGCCAAAATAAAACAGGCAACCGTTCGCAAGCCATATCTTCCCCGCACAATCAGTGGCGGCGCATCAATCGAAACGGCCCAATCGGAAACCTGGACGGCAAAGAAATATACCGGGGACACCAATACAAAGATTACCAAATTCAAGCGCGCAATCCGCAGTGGCGCCACAAAAACTGCCCGATTGATACTGGAAGACGCGTCGTTCAAGCGCAAACTGACCGAATCGGACTATGGTCGCCTGGCGGGACGTTTATCATTTATATATTATACGAACGGCGAATTTGAACTGGCGAAAAAATGGGGTTTTGTCGCATCCGATGCAAAATCGGAATACGGCCTGTGGGCAATGGGATTATTGTATTTCAAGGAAGAAAAATATAAAGAAAGTGAAAAGTATTTCAGTGCAATCCTGGATTTGGAACAAATAAACAACGCCAGAAAGACCGAGGCCGCATTCTGGGCTGGTCGTGCGGCGGACGCCAATGGCGAACGCAGTGCCGCTAAAAAATACTGGAAAATTGCGGCGGCACACCCAATGGCGTTTTACGGTGCATTATCGTCGGTAATGCTGGGGCACACCCCGCGTTATGAATTTTTCGAACAGGACTGTACCGACGAAGACATCGACACATTGCGCGAGACCAAGTACGGCAAAATCGCCCTGGGGCTATTACAGGTTGACCAGAAAGACCGCGCGGAACAATATCTGAAATATATGATTACGGCCAAGGTTTCTGACCGCACATTGCACGCAATAAATTCTGTGGCAACGGCGTACGGACTGCCCCGCGTATCAATTCAGGCGTCCAGTTTAATAAAAGACCGCGGCATTTTGGAAATCGACGACAATATTATTTATTCGGCACAATATCCCCTGCCCGATTGGGAACCGATGGGCGGCTGGTCTATTGACCGGGCATTGTTGCTGGCCATTACAAAGCAGGAAAGCGGTTTCCGCACAAACGCTAAATCTGGGGCTGGTGCAAACGGCCTGATGCAGATTATGCCCAGTACCGCCAAACGCGTCGCGCGTGAAAACAAGGTAAATATGTCCGATATTGATATGTTAAATCCAGAACACAATATGTTCCTGGGGCAACAGTATATTGTGGACCTGTTGGCGCATCCAAACATAAACAACAATATAATAAAAATGTTGGCCGCATATAACGCCGGGATGGGAACCCTGGTTGAATTTGAACGCGATTTTCAAACATACGATCCATTATTGTATATCGAAAGTTTTCCGACATACGAAACCCGCAGTTATATCAAGCGTGTAATGTCAAATATGTGGCTGTATCGCGCCCGACTAGATCAACCATTGACCACTATGCGTGATTTAGCGGACGGCGAATGGCCACTGTACAACAGCGAAGATGAATACGTTCAAAAGCAGATTGCCGACCGTATGGCGATTTAGTCCGCCACATTTAACGCCACAGCAATTTTGGCAATAACATCACGTTTTTTACCCGGCAATTTATAAATCAGGGTTATCAAATCTGCCATTGGCTTATCGTGAATATAATCGGCATTTGATTCTGTGTAAAATGCGGACGGCGATATTTCAAATATATGACAAAGTTCATTTAACAGTGCGGCACTAATTCGGCATTGGCCACTTTCATATTTGTGAATTTGCTGAAATGTGACACCTATTTTGTCACCTAATTCCCGTTGGGTCATTCCCATACGTGCACGTAGCATCACCATAACACGTCCGACACAAATATCAAATTCGTTCACCTGATGCTTTTTTCCGCCCATAAATTCCCCCCATAATAAAAAACCACCGGAAAATATTTTCAGGTGGGTTGGAGGTTCACAACTATTAGTACGAATAGCGTGCTTTATTGGATATTCAGCACCCTCCAACCCCAGGGTTGGAGAACTTTTCATTTCGTCTATACGAAACGCGTACTATCGGGTTGTGACACCCCATACCGGCAACACGCCGATACGACAATAATTATATATGAAAACTTTTCCATTTGCCATAAATTTATGGTATGGTTTTAATCGCTATGAAAACGTGTCCTACATTTGATATTGAAAACGAAACCGGATTTGACATCGTTGCCGGCGTGGACGAGGCCGGCCGTGGCCCCCTGTGCGGGCCGGTTGTTGCGGCGGCTGTTATATTTCCGCACCGTGACATTGAAATCCCGGTTGTTATCCGCGATTCAAAACAAATGACGCCACATATGCGCGCCGCCGCGTTGGATTGGATAACACATAACACTATTTGGGCAACCGGCGCGTGCAGTCCGTCCGAAATCGACGAAATGAACATTTTGAACGCATCGCTGACCGCAATGGCACGTGCGGTACAAAAACTGTCCCGCACGCCCCAATTTTGTTTAATTGACGGGAACAGGTTGCCGCGACTTTTGACTGGACGCGCCGTTGTACGGGGCGATGCAAAATCACTGTCCATTGCCGCCGCATCAATTATTGCAAAGGAAACGCGTGATAAAATTATGCACGAATTAGCCGCCCAATATCCTATGTATGGGTGGGATAAAAATTCGGGCTATCCGACCGCCGAACATTTGCACGCCATTGAAAAATATGGTATAAACGAACATTATCGAAAAACATATAAACCAGTAAAAGAAAGGATACAGGAAAAATGAAACTGCGCACAATTGAAAATCTGGATGTACGCGGCAAATTTGTTTTGCTGCGCGATGATTTCAACGTACAAATCGTGGACGGTAAAATTACCGACGCATTTCGTATTGAACAAAGTATGCCAACGATAAACGCCCTGCGGGCGGGTGGCGCACGTATTGCGATTTGTGCACACCTGGGGCGGCCAAAGGGTGCGCGCAATATGGAATACACCCTGGCCCCGATTGCGGAATATATGCAAGTGCCGCTGATTGCCGACTGCCTGGATCGTGATTTTATGCAAAATATGAACGACGGCGACGTGGTTCTGTTGGAAAATGTGCGCTTTTACCCGGGCGAAGAACAAAACGACCCAGAATTTGCAAAGAAACTGGCCGACGGGTTTGATATTTTTATCAATGACGCGTTTGCCGTATCGCACCGTGCACACGCCAGCACCGTCGGCGTTGCAGAAATTCTGCCGTCATATGCGGGCAAACTGTTGGCATCGGAAATAGAACACCTGGCCGCGGTTATGGAAAACCCGAAACGCCCGTTGTTATCCATTGTCGCCGGCAGCAAGGTTTCCACCAAAATCGGCGTGTTAAAGGCATTGGCCAAACTGTCCGATAAAATGATTATCGGTGGCGCATTGGGCACAACATTTAACTATGCAATGGGTGGCAAAGTCGGCAATTCGTTGTTCGAAGCCGACCAGAAAGATACCGCACTGGAAATTCTGGAATACGCCAAACAAAATAATTGCGAAGTGCTGTTGCCATTGGACAAGGGCGTGGCCAAAGAATTTACCCCAACCGCCACCCGCACGAACAAGGACTTCACCGAAATAGCCGACGACGACATCATCATTGATGCCGGCATTGCCACAACCGAACGCGACACGGACGCCATACGCCACGCGGCGACGGTAATCTGGAACGGAACCGTTGGTATGGCGGAATGGCAGCCGACGTGGTCGTACGGTTCATTTGCGATTGCAAAAACGATTGCGGAACAAACACGCGCCGGCAAACTGGAAAGTATTGTCGGCGGTGGTGACACCGTTGCCGCATTAGAGGCCTGTGGTGTAAAATCCGACATCACATACGTATCAACCGGCGGCGGCGCATTTCTGGAATTTATCGAGGGCCGCACCC
The DNA here is from genome assembly GCA_944407095.1 of Candidatus Enterousia intestinigallinarum. Lineage (GTDB taxonomy): Bacteria > Pseudomonadota > Alphaproteobacteria > Rs-D84 > Rs-D84 > Enterousia > Enterousia intestinigallinarum. The sequence continues at coordinate 322,864 of OX097180.1, forward strand.
TGCCCGGCATTGCGATACTGGAAAGCAAATAAAAAACGGGGGCTATCCCCGTTTTTTATCGACGACCACTATTCCAGCGGACACGCAGACGTAAATTCATATGAACCGCTGTCGTCGGTATAAGTTACCCCGGTTGGCGCATACATTATGCACGAACCGGCCGGTGACGACGCCAGACAACTGTCCGCCGTACCGGCGGATGTATATCCACTGGGACACGTGCTGTCCGCGATTTCCATATACGATTCCACAACCGCAACATAACCCGCCGGACACGACGTGGACGGTGCGGCGGCAAATGCGCCAATCGGCGCAATCGCCATAATTAAAATAAATATTCGTTTCATATTCGCCCCCATTTAGTCAGATAGTCCACTATACAGCCCCGCCCGCCCAGGCTCACTCTCCTCGGAGATGAACCCACAGTTGTTCGAGCACCCGTCAGCGCAATGCCCGGCGGAATCGTGGGTGTAGGCGAAAACCCAGCGCGACACCGCGGGCGAAACCATTTTGCACCAACAATTTTTGTTATCGTCACTGGTTGAACTGGTCGTGACTTTTTCGGATTTTGTACCCATTGAACCACCATTTTGAGATCCGCAAAATGCAACACCCTGAATTTCTATACCGCCACAGGTTGCTGACCAATTTGACTGACCGAACGCGCCAGAGACACTTGTACACGTTGTTGATGACGTTAGTTTTACGCATTTTGTGACCGCATACGCTGGTGGGATTGATGCCGCACAAATTATGCCGGCGATGATTAAATGTTTTTTCATTCTAAACCTCCTTTTCATTGCGAATGAAAAAACCACCAAAATATTTCAGGTGGTTGGAGGTTAGTAACTATTAAAGGTAATAGTGTCGTTTATTCAACATATTCACGAACCCTCCAACCCGTATCAGTTGGAGTATTGATTTCCTTTAAGAGGTTACTACACCCCGCATTGGTAAAATCACCAATGCAAAAACACTATACCGCACAAAAACGAATATTTCCATAATAAAAACGGGGTATGCACCCCGCTTTTATTTTACTTATTCAACCATTTTCGAATCGGCTCAACACTGTCGCCGGCCGCCGATCCGACAATAGCCAATCCGTCGCGAACATCCGCACCCGGACACATTTTACGAACATCGGACATACTGTGTCCCAGGCCACTGCCTTCGTGTGTACAGAACGGTTTGACAACTTTGCCCGACAAATCACACCCGTCCAACAATGTGAACACCGCCATCGGCATTGTTCCCCAATAATTTGGATATCCCAAATATACGGTATCGTATTTATCCAAATGTTTTGGATATGATTTTATTTCTGGACGTGCGTTTGTTTGCTGATCACGTTTGGCAACCGCAGTACATTCGTCATAGTTTTCCGGATACGGTACAACTGGTTCTATTTTGAACAAATCGGCACCGGTTAAATCGTGAATAATTTGCGCGGCGCGTTCCGTGTTTCCAACATCTGTATGACGGATTCCGCCGTCAACCCAGTTTTCGCCCGCACGTGAAAAATAGATTACAATCGAACTCATTTTTTCCTGTCCCCCTGTTGTTAGGTGAATATAATTATAGTGCGCCATAAATATTTTTACAGTGGTACAAAAAAATCCCACCCAATCGGGCGGGATTTATATTTAGTCGTGAAAAAGATATTATTCCGCTTCGTCCAATGCCGTTTCGATTTGTGCGGCCGGAATCGCGCCCGGGAACGCCTGTTCACCGATAATCAGGAACGGTGTTCCGCTGATTTCAAAGCGCTGTGCCAAATCACGAACGTTTCTTAATTCGCGTGCGACAACATCGCTGTCCATATCTTTTTTCAACTGTTCTGTATCCAGACCTGCTTCGGCAGCCATTTTCATAACGTTGGCTTCAACCTTTTCAGCAATCTTGTCCTGGTCTTTCAGGTCGTCCTGGGTATAGAATTCGCGGGTCATCAACATATTTGTCAGTTCTGCCGCCTTGGTTGGATCCTGCATATTTGCAGCAATCACCGCGCGCGCCGGTCCATCTGACAACGGCCCGTGGATAGAGAAGTTCTTGATAACTACGCGTGTATCGTCACGATCCGCCAATACGCGTTCGATTTCACCGTGTACACGGCGGCAATACGGACAAGAGAAGTCAGTCCATACATAAATCGTCTTTTTCGCATCGCGGTTACCCAAAATCGGGGCATCACGCATCATTTTGTCGCCTTCGGAACGAACAAATTTACGAATCTGTTTGTTCTTTTCGGCCTGTTGCTGTTCCTGCATACCGTTGACCATTTCCTGAACGATTGCCGGATTTATCGCTGTCAGATAGTACGGCGTATACAGACGGCACATACTGCCCGCAATCAGGATAATCGCAATAACGGAAATGCACTTTTTTGCAACGACTTTTCCAGCAGACGGCTTTTTCTCGTCACCCTTTGGCAGCAACATACCGCCAAACAGGTACAGAAGAACACCAACCACCAGAACCAAGATTGTCCAAGTCATAGTTTTTCTCCTTTATCTGTTGAACCGAATAAAAGATACTGAAAAAAAAACCTTTGTGCAAGGAATAAATTGAACAATATTACGCGCCGCATATCATACGACGCGCCGCGGGCAAATCAACGCCCTGAAACATACAGGCACGTTCCAAAAAACGCCGCGTTAAATCCAAATTCATCGGCAGTTTATACAATCGTTCCGCATATGGCGCCCCACAGTTTGCACACACCGCCCGCCCTGTGCGTGGTGACAGATATTCCAGATTGTCGTGCGTTCCACACCCAGAACAAGCATTCAAATTTAATGCATACCCCAATTCACGCAACAGCGATATTTCCCACCGTAAATATACATCGTACGGCGACGCCCCGGTCAACCCGTGCAACAAATCCAACGTTTCATCATACAGTGCACGGTACTGTTCACGTTCCGGTAACAATGCCGCAACCAGCGCAAACGCACTGTTCATATACGCCAACGTTTCAGCCGACATCATCAGCGTTGCGGCCAGATTTTTTTCCGCATCCCAATGAAACGCGCCCAGTTGCGAATCCAGCCGCGCGTTCCACGCGACGGCGCCGAATTGTCCGACCAACGGTTTGTTTTTGCGTGCAATTTGCGCCCCCCGCATCATTCCGCACAACACACCGAAATCAGACGTAAAAATTCGCGCAACCGAATCACGTTCCCCAAACGGCCGCAGTGCAATCAAAATTCCATTTGATTCTAATTTCATCTTGGTGACATTATATATTTATAATGAATAAAAGTTTATGAAAAAAACTCTGTCCAAGCGGCCGATATCAATTCACACAAGATTACCACTATACCACAAACTAGTACAGGCACTGTAGTCACCCCGGACACTGGCATTATTACCGGTAAAATAGTAAATAAATAATAAAAAATATTTGTCTTTTATCGGGCTGGTATAGAAAACCTACTCTCTACTTATACCATCCCGCCCCCACAAAAAAACACCCCGCGTTTGCGGGGCGTTTTACAAAACAAAATATTATCTGTTTTTTATTCGGCGTCAGCAGTTTTTTCTGCGTCAGTTGCGTCAGATTTTTCCGCTGGCTGTTCCGCGGACTGAACATCCGCATCCGCCGCCGGCGTGTTTTCTTCTTCTTCAACCTTTTTAGTGCCAAATGTCAAAACCTTGCCAGCAACCAATGCCTCGATTTCATCCTGGGATTGGGCGACATAAATTTTAACAGGAACAATAACGTCCGGATGCAATGCAATCTTAGTGTCAAATACACCAACCGATTTAATCGGGGCACCCAACATAACCTGGGCCGATTCGACGGAAACATTTGCAACTTCTTTCAACATACGCGCAATGTCACGTGTTGACACAGAACCATACAACTGGCCGGTATCCCCCGCCTGGCGAATCATATACAGTTTTGCGTTCTTGACCGCATCAACGTTAGATTCGGCCGCTTTCTTGGCAGCGTCCTGGCGTGCCTGCAGTTCGGCTTTTTTCGCTTCGAACAAAGCAACATTTTCACGCGACCAACGCATCGCCTTGCCCAGCGGCAACAAATAATTGCGTGCGAAACCGGTTTTAACCTCTACCGTGTCACCAATATTGCCCAATTTGGTAATTTTTTCTGTTAAAATAACTTTCATTTTATCTGTCCTTTATTTCAAGTTAGGGAAAATCCCAAATACTAATACCAATATTTATTGGATAATTATGTGTGCGAATTGGCAGCGTTCATTTCAGTTCCGACGTGTATTAGACATACACGAGGAACTGTGAACGCAACAAGTCGCCACAGAATTATCCAAGATTGTTGCGAACGAACGGCATCAACCCCAAATGACGCGCACGTTTAATGGCGGTTGCCAATTCACGCTGGTCTTTCTGAGATACACCACTAATACGCGACGGAACAATTTTGCCACGTTCGGTGATATAGTGCGACAATGTCTTGATATCCTTGTAATCAATAACCTTGCCCTTTAACGGATTTGATTTTTTACGATAAATTGCTGCACGGACTGCCATTATTCTGCCTCCTCGGTATTCTTTTTCATCATAATAGACGGTGTTGTGGACAACGCCGCAACGCGAACGTTCAGGAAACGGATAACGTCTTCATCAATACGTGCACGACGTTCCAATTCCGCAATCTTGTCACCTGGCAGTTCAATGTTCAACATAACATAATGCGCCTTGCGATTTTTGCGGATAACATAGGCCAGGTTTTTCAAACCCCAAAATTCGGTAGATTTAACATCCCCGCCCAGTTCTTTAATAATATCAGTATATTTTGCCGCTTTTTCTTTGACCTGCGGTTCGGTCAGGTCCTGGCGGAAAACCAGAACGCTTTCATAGTAAGCCATTTTATTTCCTTTGGTCTTATGCAGCCAATGACACCATTGCCATTAGCAGGAACGCCCCATATTATGCCGAAAATTTTAATAAAATCAAGTATTTTCTGGCCAAGCGATTTTTATAATATAAAAATATAAATAAGATTGGTTGGTTACTGGTTATCACTTGACTTAAAAATACAAAATTTACTAATATCATTATATACAGCAGTAAGAAGAGAGATATATGACAAATCAATTTCACCGCGCATTAAATCGTATGGCGTTATTTACCGCATTATTGGTGGCGGGCTTGATTTTGTTTTATGAACCGTTTTTGCGCGTAGCGTCGGCAAATATACTGCTGAACGGGATTATTATCGGAACAACTATTTTTGGGATTGGATTATGTTTTGTCGAAATGTTCCGCCTGTTGCCTGAATATAAATGGGCACGCGCGTACTTTGCCGGGAAAAAGAATGCCCCCCTGCCCCCACGCCTGTTACGTCCCGTTGCATTGATACTGCGCGCGCGTCCGGTGCGTATATCTGCATCAACCCTGAACGGTATGTTGGATATGATATTATTACGATTCGAAGATTCGCGCGAATCCGTACGATATATAACAAACACGTTGATATTTCTGGGACTGCTGGGGACTTTTTGGGGATTGATTGTAACGGTTGGCGGTTTTGCCGATTTGATTGGTGCGCTGGATTTTGCGGACGAATCAGTTATGCAAACAATGCAGGCGGGTTTGACACGTCCCCTGTCGGGTATGGCAACCGCGTTCACCAGTTCGCTGATGGGACTGGCGGGCAGTTTGACAATCGGTTTTCTGGGACTGCAGGTACAACTGGCACAAAATGGAATATATCGCGAACTGGAAGATTACCTGTCCGCGCACACCAGTGTTGCCGCAACTGACACCGTTGCAACTGTACTGCCCCAGATAAACAACGCTGCAAATGAATTAAACAAAAGTGTACGCGAATTGCGGGAAACATTTTCTGAACTGGCCTGACCAAGAATAAAAAAAAGAGAGAGAAAAATGCTGAATATAAGATTTCGTGAAAAAACAAATACGTGGCCGGCGTTCGTAGATTTGTTTTCGAACCTGGTGATAATACTTATATTTCTGCTGATAGTGTTCGTGTTTCTGTGGACAACGACCAGCGTATTTAACAAGGACACAGGTGCTAAAACCGTCGCAGATTTGCGCCGCACCAATGAAGAACAGGCACAAAAAATAGTTCAAATGACCGCCGATGAAGAAGAAGCGAAACGCCTGTTGGTTCTGGCACGTACGGAATTAGAAAATCTGTCTGCAAATAATGATGCGCTGGCCACCGAACTGGAACAGGTTGATGTCAGTGTTGAAGAACTGGTTGCGGAATATGAAGCACAGGTTGCCGAACTGCAATCCCAGGGTGCGGACTTACAAGCCCAGGTTGCAAACCTGACAACTCAGTTGAACCAGGCAACCCTGGACAAACAGCGCACTGCCGAACTGGAACAGGAACGTCGCGCATTACAGGAACAAATGGCAGCACAACGTGCATCATTGGCCGAACAACTAAATAAGTTACAGGCCGCCTTGGACGCCGCCGAAGAAGAATCACACCAAAAAGACATTCAGTATGTTGAAATGTCAACTCGTCTGAACAAGGCGCTGGCCGACAAAGTTGCTGAACTGAACGATGTGGCGCAATATCAATCCGCGTTTTATAAAGCGATTAAAGATGCCCTGGGGGATGATAACTTTATCACAACCGAAGGCGACCGTTTCATCGTATCCAGTGACATTTTGTTCAGCAGTGGTTCATACACTCTGTCGCCAGAGGGAAAAAATCAACTGCGCCTGATTGCGAACGTGATAAAAGATTTAGAAAATAAAATTCCAACAAACATAGATTGGATAATCCGTGTTGACGGCCACACCGACCGCAAACAGGTTATGCGCGGCACACGTGGATATTCAAATAATATGGAACTGTCACTACTGCGTGCAAACGCGGTCGTGGACGAATTGGCACGTGACGGCGTATCGCGTCGTCGCCTGGTACCCAGTGGCTTTGGTGATTTGCATCCGGTCGCATTGGGTACAGATGCGTCCAGTTTGCAACAAAACCGTCGTATAGAATTACAACTGACGAATCGATAAAATAACAAACGGGGCGCCGCCCCGTTTGTTTTGCTTGTTACCAATTTTCAGTCATCGCGAACCACAACAGTGGCGCGTCAACCTTTCCTTTGCCACCGCATAATCATATCAGGCAACACTTTTATCATCGCACGAAAGGACGTCCATCACCCCACAACGATCCAGGTTAATAAAGTTGCACGCATAAAGTAACACGCCCCAGACAAACATTTACTATTGATTTCCCACATATGTATTGTTATTATAAAAATGATATGGGGTGTTCCCATATTGGGCTTAAGAACCCATCCGTTGCGTCGCCACGACGTAAAATGAAAATCCAACCTGTTGGGTTGGAGTGTGTTGAATATATTGAATAAAACACGCAATTCAACGGATTGTTCTTAAACTCCAACCACCTGAAGATTTCTGGTGGTTTTTTCATATCAAAAAATGAAAAAGGGAGATAAGAATATGAAAAAATATTTATTAATCGCCGGGTTGATTTGCACGGTAATAATTCCCCCGGCCGGCGCAGTCACCAAATGCGTGGAATTAAATAGTAGCACAACGTGTACATCAAATTACACTGCATACTACAATAAAACTGATTGGGCAGCCACGTGTAATACAAATGGAGTAAGCATCCCAATAAGTGGCATAGGAATATGTAGTAGTACACAGGGAACTCAATATCAAACAGCAGCAGAACTAGATAGATCGTCCACACTGGACGAAAACATAAATTGCTGGTGTAAAATGACGAGTCCTGCTGTATCGCGCTGGGTGTATGTTTCAACGCCCACGTATGCCGATGGTTGCTTTAAGCTTTGCGCATACTACTGTGCAAACACTATTCGCATTCAGAGCTCTACGTCTTTCCGGTCTGCGTTGTTTAGTAATTTGTCTGACTAATTGAGGGCGAATATGAAACGAATATTTATTTTAATTATGGCGATTGCGCCAATTGGCGCATTTGCCGCCGCGCCGTCTACTTCGTGTCCCGCCGGATACGTTGCGGTTGTGGAATCGTATATGGGAATCGCGAACAGCACGTGTCCCAGTGGATATACATCCGCCGGTACGGCGTACAGTTGTTTGGTATCGTCACCGGCCGGTTCGTGTATTATATATGCGCCAACCGGGGTAACTTATACCGACAGCAGTGGTTCATATGAATTTACATCCGCCTGTCCATTGGAATAAAATAAAATTGGTCGCCATAGTGGTGACCAATTTTATCAAATTTTTACACTGAAAAATTACAATTTTTCGACGTAATCGACATCTATTTCGGTCTTGAATATACCGGCGTCAACTTCGCCATACAGTTTAACTGTATCTGACGGGGTTACCGTTTGACCGCGCCAATCTTTGCGATCAATTTCAACAGTTACAGAACCTGTCGCATCTTCAAATAAATATTTTTCATCACCCATACGCTGAACAATGTTACCCTGGACAATAACCGGAACATCATCACGCATTTCTTTGACCTGCTTTACTGTAACGATGGTTTCAGTCCCACCGACAAAGCCACCACCAGCTGGCGCCGCCTGTTGCGGTGTGTTTGGTTGGAAATCAGCGCTGGCCGCACCAGTTACCAGTGCGCATACAGCCGCCATAATAGAAATTTTTTTCATATATGCCCCCTTTTGTTCGTTTACGTACATATAATATCATATTTATATATAAAATTGTCCAGGAATTTATTGCAAAAACGAACCCGCATTTTAAGCGGGCCCGTAAAAGCAATTTTTTACATTGCTATATCTTCACATTTTTCAACTGGATCGGATTCAGTACATTTCAATTCATTCTTTGCACCAATTCCTAAAAATCCCTTTTTACTGATTGATTCGCACGATTTTGTGACAGTAGATGTACAATAATGACATATACGTGTTTCACGATTAAACAGTGACCACATTTCACGCGTGCCACTAGGTAATTCTATCTTTACACGATTAGAGCCCAACCCAGTGAATGAATTGATTATTTCTGATGCTTTACTTGCACCAGCTGTTGTATCCAATGTTGCAGTTCCACCAGTTGCACTGGCAGTGCGCCCAGCCCCTTGAATCAACATACTGTTATCCAAACCCGCGCCAACATCATAACTGATAGCATAAGGCTTAGTTAATGGTGTATCAACATCGGTTCCCCCCAATACTGCCCCACCGGTTGTTGGCAGCATCTGGCACATATATTGCGCCAGGTCGGTGGACGCGTTTTTGGTTGCTTCGGCGATTTCATAATTCAGTTTAGTATTGTAATTATCCTGTGCCTGACGCAACGCGGATATCGCAATCTGCATTTTCACCTGGTTCAACAGGTTCGGGAAACGCCCAGTGGTTGACGCGTTCTTTTCCCCAGTAATTTGTGACAGGTCGCGTCCATTTACACAGTACTGAATTTCCGGATCTTCGGCAATCATATCAATAGTACGATTGATTGTACCGGCGATATTATTCAATTCTTCTTCAATCGCAGAAATAATCCCTTCTGCGTTTTCAACACCGGCGTTGCTTTCGCGTATTTTGGCAATATATTCTGAAACACCAATTTCGCCGGGTCCCAGTTTTATTGTACCACCTTCGCCGTCATCGATTGTTTCGCCGTCACTATCGCCCATTTTGATACTGCCAAACGAAATCATACCAGTAACCCGATACGTTGTACCATCTTTTTGGCTGCGCAGCGATCCAGTACCAATAGTGTCATCGGCCGCAAAGCGGTTACAATCAGACGTACTGCCGCAAACTTCAGCCATTTTTTGGTCAACGATATTCTGGCACTGTTCCACCATAGCATTATCAATATTCAGATATAGTCCCATCAACATATCGTCCAAATCATCCATAGAGAAATTTGGATTATTCGCCTTGCAGACGACCAAACTATCAATCGGGCAAATATCGTGGATATAGTCGTAGTCCATACCGATGCAATTTTCAAAATTCGGTCCACAGCGCGTATCTGCGGTAAAGCAATCCTTGACTTCTTGTGTACAGGCATCGACACGCATTGCCGCCAACTTATCTTCGACATATCCCCAAATCAGCGGTTCCATACGTTCACAGGGATCAATTTCCACCTTGCAGAAACTGCGCGCCATTTCAGGCCGCGACAAACAGGCATCCATTGTTGCGACGCCCTTGCCCGCGATATCATCACGGCACGCCGTCTGGATACATTCAGAAATATTAGTCAAACAAGATTGCCGGAATTTTGATTCAACAATACTTTCGGCCACCTTGATTGTTGGTGCGGCTTCACGCAGGAAATTAGGCCAAACCTGATCACGCACCGCAACACATTGATCCAAAACATTTTCACAAATTGGACGTTTTGCACTCAGCATTTCCATTGTTGATGCGGTAATATCATATGTATCAACCGTCTCAACAGTTGTGCCGGCTGTACTGGTGGCGGTATTGTTCTGCATATTTTCAGACGCAATCGTCATAACACAGTTTTCCCAATCTTCGCCGCACGCATCATCGGTCTGCATACATTTTTTGAATTCAACCATACACTGCCCCAGGTCGTATTTGTTCGCGCTGTCGAAACTTTCCTGTAAAGCAGTACGCACTTCTGATTCCGCCGCGGCCAGTTCGTTTTCCGCATTTGTACGTTGCTGTGCCAATGAATTTTTATATCCCAAGCAATCAGATGTTATCTGACGTGAATACAACTGTTGTAAAAACACAATGTCACCAGCACAAGAATCTGGCACCTGAGCCAAACACAATTCGTTGGCAGCGTTATATAATTCCGTCCCAGACATATCAGCCATATTAGAAACAGCGCTTTGTGATTCCAGTTCGGACGAATCTTCATATATACTGGTGTTAAACAATGCCAACAAATCGGCACGCTTTTGTGCCTTTTCTTCGGCTTCACTCAACTGACCTTCTGCCAAAATATTACCATCTTCGTCATAACGACGTTCACCGGTAAATATAATATCTGCATCAGCCCCAGCTTTTACACGTTCAATTTCTTCGGTGCGCAAACGATTGGCTTCGCTTAAAATATCCTGAATGGCGGCCAATTCTTTATCATATTCGGCAATATTATCACTGCAGTTACAGGCACCACCACTGGCGTTATCAGTAATACAAAACTGATCCATACATCCAAAGTACGCATCATAACACGCTTGGTCATACAGCCCTGTGGCCTCAACCTTGGTACGAACGGTCGTCCCCTGCTGTATAGCCGATTGACGCTTTGTGCCAGACGACGTAGTCAAACCATACGAATCCACCGCCACAGCCAGTGCAGCCAAACAAACAACAGACCCTATTATTACTTTTATTTTCATTTATGCTCTCTCCTAGTCGTGCCGTGCGACACGCGCAATCCGGGGCGCATTTCCCCGGATTACATATTTATATCCTCGCAAGATTCAATTTCCTGACAGAATTCCTGTTCACCGCCGGCACTGCGCCCCGCAAAGAACCCACCGACACCGCCAACAATAGCGCCTATCGCGGTTCCCCATCCCGGCGAAACCATAGTCCCCGCAGACGCACCTGCCGCCAATCCACCGGCCGCGCCCTGGACCCCGGCCGCACCCTTGGACTGACCGCCAACTTCGCACACCTGCTGCATACGGCATACGTGACAGTTACGCAACGCCGGCTCAAACGACACACTGCGGATATAACTGTAATTCTTGCTGGACTTATCCGGTGTTTCAACCTGATAAGTGTTATAACAGTTTTGTTCCGCCGCATCTAAATCCTGTTGGCGCGACAATTCTGCAATTTTTGTTTCCAGCTCACGCATAGCACGGTTTTCCGCATTTATTTGCGCAATCATTTTCGCACTGTTAAATACGCTGTCACCCAAACTTTCCCTGTCGGCCGGTTTCTGACTGTCCTGGCAGGCGGCAACCGTTTTATCCTGTTCAAACTGAGTAAAGAAATCATTGACAGCCGCTTCCGTATTAGCACGAACACTTTCGCGCAACGTGGCCAATTCTTCCTGGGTTTCGGGAACAGCAACTAGCGACGTAATTTGGGTATCGGTTGTCAGGCACGACATATCCGTTCCGCACACGGCCCCCAACTGTTCGCTGAAATAATTCAGGCATCCCTGCAGCATCTGATAATCCATTTGCAACATTGCGGCCTGAACAATAATATCAAACTGCGTTTCGTTTTTGCACGACGGGAACATATCCTGCGGGCACATAGCCGCGATTTCCAACGCACTTTTGCCAACACATTCTGGCGCAGTAAAGTTTTCACCGCATCTGTCGCGCAGACACGCATCAACGTCGTTCTGACAGAATTGTGTACGCAGGTACCCCAATTTATCGTTCACAACGGCCTTGATACCCGGAATCATTTCTTCACATTCATCAATAACCGGACACACACCAGCCGCGACATTGACATCAGTCAAGCAAGCCGAGTTTGTTTCGGTTGAGCACCCATCTTCCAAGCACAACTGAATTCGCGCCAAACAAGTTGCACGCGCATTTCTGTCTGCATACTTGGCAGCATCGGCCAGGATACTGACGGCCTCTTCTTCCCAATCGTCCAAAACGTATTCGCGCACCGCCATACACTGATCCAACACGTTTTCACACGCGTTTGCGCGACGTTGCAACAAGTCAGCGTCCAGACAGTTTTCAAAATTCACACCACATCCGCCCTTGTCGGCGATGCAAGACCGATATGCCAACAGGCACTCACCACGGTTATATTTGTTTGTGGTATCCAACATCTGCAGACGCGCTTGACGAACCGCGGCCTCGGCCGTGCGTTTGTTAGATTCAGCAATAGATTTTTGATCCTGCAGGTAAGATTCAAACGTTTTACAATCCTGTACCACCATACGCGCATACAGCATTTCTTCCATTTCGGCATCATCACCACAGGCCTCTAACCGACTGGCGCAATATTCAGACGCCATTGCATACAGCGGATCGCCGATATCACTGTCACTGCCCAAACTTACATCCTCTTCATCGGTACCGCTGTTTATCCAGTCAGCAAAACTAATACCAGATATACGGGAACTTTTTTGCGCTTTCTCGCTTTCACCGAACACCAGTCGCGCCTGAGCCCCCATTTGTTCACGTTCAACCCCCCCGGTATACAGCAGGTCGGCTTCTTCTTGAATTTCCTGAATTTCCTGAATCAATGATTTTGACTGGTTTATATTTGACGAACAGGCGCAACGACTGCCTTCGGATTCATCAAGCAAACAAAACTCATCCATACAGGCACGATATGCTTCGCGACAGGTTTGACTGTTTTGCGCGGGTGGTTCAGTTGTCACATCGCCACTGGTGCCCGGCGTTGTATCCGTATTACCACCAGTATTTCCACTGGTTGACCCGGAAATACCCGGATTTATATTTAGCGTCGGCATAGAATTTGATGCACTGGCGCCCCCACCCAAATTGACTGACATATTTGCCGAATGCACACCGGCCTGCGACATACGGTTCACACCAACCCGAACAGTCGCATCACCACGCGTTGCCGCGCCCGCAATTCCTGGTATGCAGCACAACAAGGTCAAAAATATTCCTAGTTTCATCCGTCCCACCTACGCTATAATTTACATATAATTTTATCAAATGCGCCCCCCTGGTGCAAGCAGATAAAAACAACTTGCATTTATTTTTGTAAAATTATATTATTAAAGCCGAAATTTTTTTAAGTAAATACATAGGATAAATAGGACAATATATGGCAAAAGATGATGTTATTGTTTTCAGCGGTGTTGTTATGGACAAACTGCCCAACACAATGTTTCGTGTAAAGTTGGAAAACGGCCACGAAATTTTGGCGACAGTTTGTGGCAAAATGCGCAAGGCGCGCATCTGGGTCAATGTTGGCGAACGCGTCCGTGTTGAAATGACCCCATATGATTTGGACAAGGGACGTATAACATTTGTCGAACGCAATCGTCCAACATCGGACACGCCTGAAAACAACTAAATTCAAAACCCGCTATATGCGGGTTTTTACATTGGAAAAAATCAGCGACATTACACAAATAATCACTTTCCATAAAAATATATTTTTGTTATCATTTATTTATATATAGCGGAAGGTATGAGGAAAACCGTACTTTTTATCATTGCGTGTTTAATCGGCATCGCAAATGCCGATGCTGCTGTGCGTGGCACAGACACGGTTTCACGTACAAAAAACGCATCGTCTGACAACAGCACAACGGTAATAGCACGAACAACAACACGCATCCCAATTTCCACGTCAACATCGCAAACGACAACGACACGAACCGGCACAACTGTCACGCGCAAGGATTCTGCAAACACGGTTTCACGCACGACCAGTTCTGCCCGTAACGCAACCAACAACGCAACCGTTTCACGAACTGGCACAATCGCGCGTAATTCTGTTACAAACACTAACGGTTCTGCCACCGCGCGCAGCGCATCGACAAATACCGTTGCACGCAGTACCGCGACCCCGCGCACCGCCGCCACACCGACATCGGCCGCGCGCAGTGCACGCGCCGCCACAACGGCACGTGCAACCACATTGGCGCCATCCAGTGTAACCAATACATTTGGCACGGAATATAACACTTGTCGCAATGCATATTTCACCTGTATGGATCAATTTTGCGCCACTGCGAACGACAGTTATCGCCGTTGCGTGTGCTCGTCCAGATTGACAGATATCCAGGAACGTGAACGCGCCCTGTCCCAGGCATCTGGTCAATTACAAGATTTTAAGGACTTGAATATAGAAGTTATTCCAAAAACCGCGGAAGAAGTGAACGCAATGCTGACCGCCAGCGAAGGCGAACTGGCAATGATAGAAGACACATCTGAATCATCCCAGCAACTGGCTGGCATTCGCGAAGTTTTATCATCAACAAAAAACAATGCGCTGTCAACACTTGGTACATTGGATATTGCTGGTGATATAAATCAGATATGGGCAACAACGGATTTAGCGTCCGGTCAAAATATAGCCAACCTGACGGGCGAAGCACTATATAACGCCGTTCATTCCCAGTGTATTGATTTGATTGCCGACCAGTGCCCGTCGTCATCTACGCTGGATATGGTTGTATCTGCATATGGTATGTATATAGAAAACGACTGCTCAACACTGCTAAACGCCTTGAATACCCAGCTGGTTCAAGCGAACAGTTCTATTCGCGAAACCGAACGCGAAATGAACCAGGCCAGATTGGAAAATTATAACGCCCACAATTCAACGGCTATCAATGACTGTATCGCCCAAGTTCGCGCTGATATCACCGCAGACACCGCGTGCGGTACTGATTACGTTCATTGTCTGGACATAACCGGACGCTATTTGAATCGCGACACGGGCGAACCAATTTATTCGGCTGACTTTTATCAGTTAGGTAATCAAATATCATTGGACGGTGACGTTTTGACCAATGCAACGAACCGTATGATTGTCGCCGAATTGAATAACAAGCGAATATATGCTGCACGTGGTTTAGAAACGTGCCGCGACATCGCGGACGAAGTATGGGATGAATTTGTCCGCCAGGCCATTGTTGAAATATACCAGGGACAACAGGAAAAAATCCGCGACGTGAAAAATGAATGTCTGGACGTTGTAAATACTTGTTACGATGAACAAAGTGAATCGTTAAAGGACTTTAGTAACGTCAAAGAAGAATTGCTGACTGGGTCGCGCCTGGAATTATCAGAAGAGTTATGCCAAGAAAAACTGTACGCGTGCAGCAACCTATACGGCGACCCGAACGGCGACGGTTTGGAATTGCTGTTGACCGCGATGCACGATATAACGGATCAAAAAATCGCAGCGCAATGCCAATCGCTGTTGGAAGCATTTGCCACCGATATGTGCGCTGTTCCCAGCAACGACACACTGCACAACTATCCGTACGGATGCCGTGTATACGCACCCGGCGACGCAATATACGCATCAAATTGGTTCTGTAACCAGTTACAGTGGGATAATTCTTCGTCTGGCAGTGGTGGCACCGGTGGCGGTGATATAATAACGCCAATAACTGGATATTCGTGTCCGACGTTCAAAAAGTACACTTCCTGTAATTACGGATATTATATGGCAACGCAAAATGCAGAAGGATCGTGGTCGTATAACGGAACACCTGTTGCGGGCAACCGTTGTCTGGTCTGTCCTGCGGGATCGCAATGTCCTGGTGGCACAGATGGTCCCCAGGGGGGCACGGTGGGTGCCGAAGTTGACGAAGATTGTGGTGACGACTACGCGGGCAGCTTGTATCAAAGAATGGTCAAATATGCAACACAAGTGTGTGTGCGTCCGTCTGATTACGACAAAATAACAACCGGCGAATTGTCTATTCCAACCACGGTATTACAGGACGTCAATATCGTTATGGATAAAATTCGTGTGGATATGGCAACCGTATTGTCAACTGAGTGCGACCGATTGGGCGGCACGTGGGTTGACACGCAATGGATTGATGAAACCGGTGCAGAAAACGGTGGTGGTGACGGAAAACACGACAAAACCGGACATCAGCAGTATAAATATTTCTATGATGAAACTGGGTCTAACACAAAGTGGGGATATTGCGCGGATACAGAAAGCGTATCAACCGCAACCCAGGGATTATAAAAACGCAATTTACAAATATGGGGTCTTGCCTTGGATACAAAATTTTGTTAGAATTTTTATAACAAGAGAGAAAAATGAAAAAAACGTTTGCTATTTCAATGATTTGTTTAATCTGTGCCCCTGGTGCATTTGCTGCATCACTGCCCTGGTGGGAACAACCGACGGTATGCAAACTGGATCCGACGGATTGTTACGCAACAATGGGCGCCGGATATGACAGTGAACTGTGGGATTCCGGAACGGGATGTTGGGGTATGAAAATGATTTGTCCCGAAGCACTGACAACAGATGAATACCAACCGGTTCCTATGGGTCGTGACGAAATTGCCAAGGGTACAAATATAAACAAAGATTTTGACACAGACATTTTGAACGGCGATTGTTTTGGTGTACGCAAAACAACAGAAAATGGTGCGATGGCGTCTGTGAACGGCGAATACGTACGTGTGTGGTGTAACGGAATTTTGGATAATGCCGATGAATATTTGGAAAATGGCGAAATAACATATGGGGCTCAACCGACTTGTGCGGAACTGGCTGAATATGGATATGTTGCGACCGTGAACGACAAGTGTTATGGAAAATATTATGATTCATCGAAATATTATATCCAATGTGACGGCAGCGATATCTTACCAAGTAAGATAATTGTTGTGAACGGTGCGGATTATTCAACATCGTCGTCAAATGCGCCCGCCGATGCGTCCGCGGCCAATAAAATATTTGACTCAATGCAGGATGTATCAGAATCTCAACGCAAAATATATTTCACAAACGATTAAAAAAACGCCCAAATGGGCGTTTTTTTAGAATGTATATCTGAACTTCAGCATACCTGTTTGGGATGTATAGTGTTCGTGCAAATCCAAATCATAGTTTGCGGAAAATTCCCACTCATTATAATGCACGGACAGTCCCAATCCAAATTCACCCCCAAAACGTGACAGCCGCTGACCCGGTACAACATATGATCCGGCCCCTGGTATAATCATTGTTGCTGTTGCCGCATCGGACATAACATCATAAGTTGCCGCCGCACGCAGTTCTGGGCGGAACATCAACCGACCTTCTGATTCTATTGTAAAAGCATACTTTACACCCGCGATGCCGGTTAAATAATCAGTATCCAGCGCATCTATATCGGCCAGACCATTATTGTATCCGTCCTGTGATATATGCAGGTAACGCAATCCAACCGCCGGTGTCAGGCCAAACGCAAAATCATATCCACCCGTAACCTGGCCGCCGAACGAATCGACATCATATTCTGGATCAAATGTAACACCAAACGCCGTTGCCATTTCCGTATAAGTCGCCATTGTATAGTTCAACGCAGCATTGATATACCATTTGTTCGGCTTATACTGCCCATATAAAAATACACTGTTACTTTCAATATCGGTATCGCGAGCGCCCGCGTTTATGTCGGTCTGGTTATATGCATATCCGATACCAACGGTGTATTTCCCGGAAATCAATGTATCTATACCCGCCGAAATACCATTTGTATCACCACTGAAAACATCTGAATATTTTGTGCGGTTCATCAATCCCTGAACCCATACACCATATTCGGCATTTACCCCGTCACCACCACTGCGGCCAACTGTGCCACCGGTCATACGTCCCGTGGCCAAGCTCAACACCTGGTTCTGAACGGATGTGGCAACAGATTGCACAACGGGCGTGCTGTCTGGTTGCAGTTTTGCGGTTTCCCGTTCAATATATTCAGTATTACCGGCCGCCAACGCGGACTGAGCATTCAATGACGCAATATTCATCGAATAGTTATCACTGTTGGCCAAGCCAACCAGCGCCAGAGCCGCCCCACCCGTCAGATTTGACGACGCTGCAATTTCATCGGCTGACTTTGTCGCAACAATAATGTTTGTACCGTCAACAGTCACGTTATATATCGCATCGTTATAAATAATATTGTCAGTATTGATTGCGGTGCCAAAATCATATGTCCCGGTCGATCCCAACATCAAATCAAACTTTCCATTGATGCCAATATTTATCTTGTCCACATTGATTTTGCCGAATGCGGCCTCGTTCACGATTGATGCGGACAAAGTACCGTCCAGATTCAACGTCCCCTGCTCTAGCGTGGTGGAACCAATACTTAAAGTCGCCCCATCTGCAACGGTCAGTGTCCCGTCACCCGTAATTCCCCCGCTGATTGTTGTGGTACCGTCGGCAATGTTTATTACACCTTTGTTATGTATATCGTTTGCGGCCCCATTAGCAAAATTTCCAGTAAAAGTATTATCGCCATTGAACGTGATAGTGCCATTTGTTTCATTAAAAATTGCACCGCCCTGTTTCCCGGCCGAATTTCCAGAAAATGTAGAATCGGTTATCGATTCGATTAGTCCGGCGTTCACTATTGCGCCACCCTGTTGCACGTCACCGTTCAGCGCGCGATTGCTGTTAAACGACGCCTTTATTTTTCCAATAACGCCCAATGAACCATTATTTATCGCCCCACCATTTCCAGCCGTATTTCCAATAAAGGCCACTGTTTCAATCGTTCCGATTTTACCCTGGTTGCGAATTGCGCCACCTTGGTTGGCACCAGCTGAATTTTCAATAAACGACGCATTGGCGATTTTATCAATAATACCGCCACCGATCGCGCCGGTCAGATTTGAATTATTTATCGCCCCGCCAAAGTTACCGTAATTACGCTGAAATAAAGTATGTGAAATTTCACTGATGACGCCGGTATCAGAATTATAAATCGCGCCACCAATATTGGATTTGTTTCCACCGAACAACGCGTTGCCGTTGTCGCTGGTAATCTGCATTGTGCCGGTATTATAAATTGCGCCACCCGCAGTTTCAGAACTGTTGTTAGTGAACCGACCACTGACGTTTAATTGCCCAGTACTGTAAATTGCCCCGCCATTGGTCGCCGCGTTCGCGGACATAGTAACATCGGATTTTATATCCAGTCGCCCTGCATTGGACACAACGCCACCATTTTGATCCGCCGCATCATATTCGCTGTATTCGGCATTTTCAAACGTTTGACTTTCACCAGCATCAATAATAATTCTGTCGGCCGCCATTGCCGGCGCCGCCGCCAACACTGCAAATATAGATATTCCACAGACCAAGCCAATCCGATAAGCCATTTTCTGTCCCCTTTCCTTTTGACACGAAATATCATAAAAACAAATCCACCCAGTTTCAATGAATTTATATTCACGGCACACAACCAATAATTAAACCCGCTGTACGCGGGTTGAATTCTTGGTTGGGGCAGCTGGATTCGAACCAACACTGACGGAGTCAGAGTCCGGAGTTCTACCGTTAAACTATGCCCCAATGTGCGCCACATTATATATTGCTTTGTGCGGCTTTGCAATCTATTTTTTTGTTTGATTTATCGTAACTGTCAACGTATACTTAAATTACGAATCCACAGGGATGTGGGTTCGGGGTCGTAAGAAAACCTAACCAAATCCGACATATCGTTATGTCGTAATCCGCCTGGGGATAAATTACGGCGCGATTTGGGCGCCTTTTATTATCCCGCACCCCGCAATACAGGTCGGGGGGCCGTCAGTTATAAAACAGGGTTTCCCGAAAACTGGCGGGGTCACGATTTGGTTGATTTTCTTAACTCCCCGACCGCCACATCTGTGCTGATTTGGCGGCGTTTTTATTGGGGAAAAAATCCTGACAAATTTTATTGCACATTTTTTCAACTGTGATACGCTGAAAAATCGAAGGACAGTTTATATACAAAAGGAGAAAATATGTCCAGATACAAACATTTAGCCGATTTGCTAAAGATTTGCTCTGTACTGCCCGCGTTGGCCGTTATGCCGGCGTTTGCAGCAGTTGATATAACCGAAGGGCAAGTAATAGAAAATCAAACAAATAATGACGGTGCTAATCAGAATGCTGCGGGATTGACAATTACATATGGTGATTCACTGACAACGTCGGGGGTCAACAATGTAACATTTAATAATAATTCATCCGTAAATTCTGGCGGTGCGATGAAGGCATTAAATGGATTTGTCGCGGGTGATGGCTGGACATTTACAAATAACCATTCTGACAAGATGTCTGGTGGTCTGTACGTAAAAATCCCAGAAGATGCCGAATCAAACAGAAATATTGTACTTGGAAACGGGACAACATTTTCTGGCAATACATCGGTAGGGCCGGGTGGTGCACTGGGTATTGAATCCGCAGGCACGGTCACAATCGGTGACAACACGAAATTTGAATCCAATTCCACAGAAGCGGACGGTGGCGCAATCGCAATCTGGACAGACAAATCCAATGGCGCAACAAGTGGCACTGAACTGACACTGGGACGTACTGATTTTACCGGCAATACGGCTGCAAACCGTGGTGGTGCCATTGCCAACCTGAATAATGACAAAGCTGAAGATAAAACAGATTTCTATAACACCGTAAATATTGCATCTGGTTCGACGTTTACGGGAAATTCTGCCAAAACAGGTGGTGCGATTTACAATCTAGGAACAATGAATGTCGATGGCACATTTGACGGCAACAGCACAACTGCTACACGTGGTCACGGCGGCGCAATTTATAACGCTGGCGAAATGTCCGTTGCTGGAACATTTAAAAATAACACCGCAACAAATGCAGCCAGCCAAGGTGGCGCAATATATAACAGCGGCACCCTGACCGTTGCAGACAATACCGTATTCAGTGGCAATTCAACCGATACCGGTGACGGTGGGGCAATATACAATTCCGGTACGTTAAACATTGGTGACAATGTTACGTTTTCTGGAAACACCGGCGACGGCACATTGTTTATGGGCACCGGTGCCACAACCACAATCGGCGACAATGTAAAGTTTGTTGATAACACACACGGAACACGCGGTTTACAATCTGGTGCAATATCCCTGGGTAATAATGGTAATTTGACAATCGGCAAAGACGCCTTGTTCCAGGGTAACAAAGCAGCCCTAACAGGTGGCGGTGCAATAAAAGCATCATATGCAGATTCACATCTGACAATCGCTGATTACGCACAGTTCATTGCCAATTCCAGTACAAAAGCTGGTGGTGCATTATATCTGGGCAGCAATAATATGAATCTGGGCAGTGACTTTATATTTGTAAATAATACTGCAACCCAGGGTGGTGCCATATTCTATAATTCAATGAACACAAATCTGGCACTAAATAATTTCACATTTTCTGGCAACAAAGCAACAGATACCGCCGCTGGCATAGGTGGTGCCATTGCAGTTGGAACAAATGCCGCAGGCGAATTGAATATAAATAATTCAATATTCAGTTCTAATACGGCGGCTGTTGCTGGTGGTGCGATATCTCAGGCCGATGGGTCAACCGCGACGATAAACATTGATGAATCAATATTTAAATCGAACTCGGTCGATGCCGAAGGTGGCGCCATTGTTTCCGATGCGACAATGACGATTACTAATTCTGAATTTATCGGGAACAAAACAACTGGAACGGTAAAAATCGAGGATGTTGAAGAAGGTCAACCCGCCTATTATGCAAATAATGGTGGTGGCGCAATATTCTTGTATGACCAATCCAACACCACAGTTCGTGATTCTGTGTTCAGCCAGAATTCATCCGGCACATACGGCGGTGCAATTTCCACACGTATCGGCGCATCGGCAGAAAATTCATCGTTGACGATTGACGGTGCAACATTTACCGACAATACAGCTGGTGTGAACGGTGGTGCAATATATAACACCGTTGCTATGACCCTGAACGGTGAAAACGTGTTCAGTGGCAATATGGCGGGCGGTGCTGCAAACGATATTCATAATATCGGCACAATGACGGTTGCATCCGGCACAACAACACTGGGCGGTGGCATCACTGGAAACGGCGCGTTGACAATCGCAGACGGTGCAACATTGGATATCGGCACAACAACCGTTGAACAGGCATCCATCGACATCGACGGTACATTGAACGCATCTATGTTGAGTTCCGACAACTATGGCAAATTGTTGGCTGACAGCATTACAACCGGTGAAAACGGCAAACTGCAACTGACAATCGGCAGTGTCGGCACATACGACATATTCGGCGGCATTGCGCACGAAGACATCACCATTGATGCTGGCCTGGCGTACGACGTCATAAACAATGGCGCGGACGGTATTGAAATCGCTATCAAGGCGGTTGAAGATATCGCGGCAGACACCGGCCTGTCCAACCAGGGCGCAGCCACAATCGCGGTGTTGGCCAATACAGATGACGATGTTCTGACTGCAATTTCATTGCGCGCCCAAACTGAACTGGAGGCAGGCAATGTTGATTATGTCGAACACGAAACGGCTAAACTGAATCCAGAAAACAAACCGGTTGCACATTCCATTTCGTCATCCGTCCAGAACCAGGTTCTGTCACTGGCGGCGGGCCGTATGACTGGCGGCACAGTTGGACGCAGCGGTGGTGATTTGGCAAATGCAGATTATGGCATCTGGGCCCAGGGTCTGTATAACCATTCTAAATTAAATGGCCAGTTCAAGGGCGACACGACCGGTATTTCCGTCGGTGCAGACGCATTAATTGACGGTAAATACACAATCGGTATCGGTTATGCGTACAACGATACAGACGTTGATTCTGATTCTCGCGATACGAAAATCGAATCGAACAGCTTGTTCCTGTACGGCCAATACAAACCGAACAACTGGTATGTCAATGCCGCGTTGAACTATACAATGGGCAACTATACGGAAACATCAAATCCGTTCGGTGTTCAGTTTGAATCCGAATACGATGTCGATTCGTTCGGTGGCCAAGTTATGACCGGTTATGATTTCGCATCTGGTCTGACCCCGGAAATCGGCGCACGTTACCTGCACATCAGCCAGGACGCGTATGACGTCGCTTTGGGTCACGTTGACGGCGCAGATATGGATTATCTGACCGGTGTTGCGGGTATCCGTTACGCGTTCGAAATCGAATCGGATATGGAATTGAAATTCCGTCCAGAACTGCGTGCGGCGGCGACATATGATTTCTTGTCTGATGCAGCGGTTGCGACAATAACCGCCCCGGGCAGCGTATCATACGTCATCGACGCCGATCGTCTGTCACGCTTTGGCGGCGAATTTGGCATCGGCCTGGCTGCCGAATGGCGTGGTCTGACAGTATCATTGAACTATGATTTGGATCTGCACGAAGATTACACTTCACAGACCGGTATGTTAAAGTTCAGATACGACTTCTAAATAAAAACGCCCCAAATGGGGCGTTTTTATTTGATATGTTATAAATCTAGATATCTTTCCTGTGGAATAAAATGTCCGCACATCGCATAATAGCAATATGGGAAAGAGAAAAGTTTTTTCTGCGCTGGCCGTAATATTGGGCACTATTTGCGCAAACGGGGCAGATGCCTGTACGGGCATCACCCTGAAATCCAAAGATAACGGTGTTGTCACCGCCCGCACGATTGAGTGGGGCGAATCGGAAATGGAAAATTTATACACCATTGTTCCACGTGGCTATATCCAGCAATCAATGCTGCCGGGTGGCGACACGGGCGGTATGACGTTTTCCAGTATGTATGGATACGTTGGTCTGGCCGTGGTGCAACCGGGCTGGGTTATGGACGGTATGAACGAAGCAGGCCTGTCCGCGGGATTGTTTTATTTTCCCGGATACGGCGAATACCCGGAATATAACCCGGAAAACAAGGCGCGCACAATTTCGGATTTTCAACTGGTATCGTGGATACTGTCGCGATTTTCAACCGTTGACCAGGTACGCAACGCAATTCAAAACATCGACGTTGTCAGCATAGATCCGCGCGCTTCAACTGCACACTGGCGTGTAACGGAACCGTCCGGCAAACAGATTATTATTGAATTTGTCGACGGCCGCCCCCAGGTATACGAAAGCGAACTGGGCGTACTGACAAATTCACCAGAATATCCGTGGCAGTTAAAGAACCTGAACAATTACGTAAATTTAATACCGGGTACGGCCGGGCCAGTAAAAATGGGGCCGATTACACTGCGCGCGTTTGGCGCGGGGTCGGGATTTTTGGGATTGCCGGGTGACTTTACACCACCGTCGCGATTTGTGCGTGCCGCGTTTTTGCAGACCTATTCCGTGCAACAGGATACTTCATACGCTTCGGTTCTGCAGGCGTTTCATATTTTGAACAATTTTGACGTGCCATTGGGAACGGAATTTCCCGTCGGCCAAGTACCAGTAAATATGCCGTCGGCAACACAATGGACAATCGCCACCGATATGCACGACCGCATAGTGTACTATCACACTATGTACAACCGGACATTGCGTTCAATCGATATGAACAAGATTGATTTTGCAAACGTCCCGTTCCAGTCGCATCCATTGGATACAACTAAACGCGAAACCGTGATACCGGTTCAGATAAACAGAACAGCGCAGTAAGCAAAATGAAAACGAAACAAATTATATTTGCAACCGCGGTTGCATTGGCTGGATTTTATACCCAAAATAATACGGCGTCGGCCTGTACTGGCATAACACTTACGGCGAACGACGGTGCAGTTATCGTTGCACGCACTATGGATTGGTCACGCGAAGAAATGGACAGTTTTTATCTGATTGCGCCCCGCGGATATGCCCAACAATCAATGCTGCCCGACGGTGCAAATGACGGAAATACGTTTGCCGCGCGATACGGTTTTGTTGGATTGGGACTGGCGCAAACAGAATTTGTTATTGACGGCATAAACGAAGCGGGCTTGTCGGCCGCCCTGTTCTATTTCCCGGAATACGGTCAATATCCCGAATACAATCCGGAATATAAGTCACAAACATTGGCCGACGCCCAGGTGGTGCCCTGGATTCTGTCACAGTTTTCAACCATTGACCAGGTCAAAGACGCCATAAAAAACGTACGCATAGTACACGTTGACCCGCGCATAGACACCCTGCACTGGCGCATAACCGAACCATCTGGTCGCCAGGTTATTTTGGAAATCATAAACGGCGTTGCAACATTTTACGACAGCAAACTGGGCGTTTTAACAAATGCCCCCGAATACCCGTGGCACATAAAGAATTTGAATAACTATGTAAATCTGCATCCTGGCACGACCGGGCCGGTAAAAATGGGGCCGATAACATTGCGCGCATTTGGGGCGGGTTCTGGATTGCTGGGACTGCCGGGCGATTTTACACCGCCGTCACGATTTGTGCGCGCCGCGTTTTTACAAGAATATTCCCTGCCCCAGGAAAACGGACACGATACCGCAATGGCAGCATTTCATATACTGAATAACTTTGATGTGCCACTGGGGGTTCAGTTTGCACAAAACGCCGCACCAAATAATATGCCGTCGGCAACCCAATGGACAATCGCCACCGACACACGCAACAAAGTCGTGTACTATCACACAATGTACAACCGCACAATCCGCGAAATAGATTTATCAAAAATCGATTTTGACACTATACCGTTTCAAACACACCCATTGGACACACCACAGGTTGAAACAATAATTCCGGTACAAATAAATCGATAAAATCAATCAAAATATTTTTGCTGGTGGCACTTTTCCTTTTTGTTTTATGAGTATATAATTTATACCAAACACCAAAAAGGAGAACATATGAAAATCAAACCATTTGCTGGTGTACGTCCACCCAAAGAACTGGCCGCCGACGTAGCATCACGTCCGTACGACGTTCTGAACTCTGCCGAAGCCAAAGCCGAAGCTGGTGAAAAATCATTACTGCATATTATCAAACCGGAAATTGATTTCGACCCGATTGCCGACGAACATTCACAGCCCGTATATGACAAAGCAGTTGAAAATTTCAAACTGTGGCAGGAACGTGGCTGGCTGGTTCAAGATGACAAAGAAATGTACTACATCTATGCCCAAACAATGGACGGTCGCACTCAATACGGTTTGGTTGCCGCCGCCAATGTTGATGATTATATGAACGGCAAAATAAAAAAACACGAACTGACCCGTCGCGACAAAGAAGACGACCGTATGATTCACGTACGTATTCAAAACGCGAATATTGAACCAGTATTTTTTGCATATCCGGACGTTGATGAAATGAACAAAATCATTGCGGACTATGTCGCATCACACGAACCGGAATACGACTTTGTTGCACCGGACGGATTTGGCCACACATTTTGGAAAATTGACGATGACAAAATCATAAACCGTATAACGGAAATATTCCGTGATATTCCGGCAATGTACGTCGCGGACGGTCACCACAGAACCGCCGCCGCTGCACGCGTCGGCGCGGAAAAGCGTGAACAAAACCCGAATCACACTGGGGATGAAGAATACAACTATTTCCTGGCCGTGATATTCCCGGAAAGCCAGTTAAAGGTCATCGACTATAACCGCGTGGTGAAAGATTTGAACGGCCTTAGCCCGGATGAATTTTTGGAAAAACTACGCGAATCATTTGACGTTGTTGAAATGGGCACGGAAATATACAAGCCGACAAAACTGCATAACTTTGGAATGTATTTGAACGGCAAATGGTATTCACTGACGGCAAAGCCGGGCACATATAACGACAACGACCCGATTGGTGTTCTGGACGTAACGGTGCTGTCCAATTTGGTATTTGATAAAATATTAAATCTGGGCGACCTGCGTACCAGCAAGCGAATCGATTTCGTCGGTGGTATTCGTGGTCTGGGCGAATTGCAACGGCGTGTTGATTCCGGTGAAATGGCAGCAGCATTTGCACTGTACCCCGTAACGATGCGTCAAATCATTGATATTGCGGACACTGGCAATATTATGCCACCAAAAACAACGTGGTTTGAACCCAAACTGCGCAGTGGCCTGGTAATCCACAAACTGTCATAAAAAATCCCCCGAACGGGGGATTTTTTATTTCGCAAAGAAGCGATTAAACACCTTTTCGTTCACCTTTACCGGATATTCACGAATCAGGAACGCATTGTAATCATCAATGATATCCTGAGTTGATGTTTTTTCCAGTTCGGCACGAATATCGGCCATCTTTTTTTCGTCATCCGACGGCATAATTTCACGTTCTATATGCAATACATAAAACGCGTCTGGAGCCGTTACAATGGAATTTGTACCAATTTCCGAATTAAACGCGGCACTCAACACATCCAGCGGCGCGCCTGACGCACGTGTCACAGTTACCGTCTTTTTGCCGGCCAATTCGCCACCATCGTTCAAATCAACCAGTAATTCATTTGCACGAACGTACGCCTGTTTGCGCTGTTCCGCACGCGTCCAGCCGGTGACCAACTGTTCACGTACGTCATCAAATTCGGCGTTATGCGCGGGAATTACTTTATCAACACGAACAATGACGAAACCTTTTTTGGTTTCAATCAGTTCGCTTTCCAGTCCCTCTTCCATACCAAATACACGATTCATCATCGCATCGGTCAGGATTTCATCAACCGGGCGGCTGTCCGCATCAAACGTTCCCAGCGCAACGTATTTCGCATCGTGTGCCGCGGCCGCATCCGCCATAGCGTCACCTGCGATAATTGCATCTTCAACCGCAATAGCATTTTCATACGCGGCATCATAACTGTCCGGTTTATCCATTTCCGCTGGAATCAGAACATAGGACACGGTGCGCTGTTCCGGGACAACGTGCGGATTCTGGTCATAAAACGCACGCAACTGTTCCGTTGTCGGCGTACCAACCGTAAAATCAGAAAACTTTACCGTGGCATAATCTATCGCCCGTTGGGCATAGCGCGCATCGTATGCCGCCCGAACTGCAAAGTCGGGCACTGCAACCGGCACAGACATCGCCCCCAACGTATATCCGCGCAATACCTGGCGACGCAGGACGTCGGCAAATGCGGCCTCGCTATATCCGCTGTTGGCCAAAACGGTATCAAACATATATGTTGAAAACTGGCCGTCTATTTGAAATTCCGGAAATTCGCGAATTTCGCGCGCAATCTGAGCGTCTGATACAACAAACCCCAAATCGGCGGCACGACTGTCGGCCATCGCCTGGGTTGTCAGATTGGACATAATACGCCCGTTCAGCGCATCTGTCTGGGCCGGGTCGGCATACAGCGCACGCTGTTGTTCACGCGTCATCGCAGCCAATTCACGCGATTTTTCCAAACTGAACTGTTGGATTGTAACCTCTGAACTGCCGGCACGAACCAATGTCGTATCACTGGCCGCGCCGCCGAAAATCCATTCCGCCACGCCCCAGCCAACAAAAGAAAACGCCAAAATTCCAATCAGAATCTTTGCGACCGGCTTGTCCGCCGCATTACGTAAATATTCTAGCATTTAATCCCCTTTTGCGATACCATAGCAAAACGATATCACGAAAATCAACGAAAAAAAGGGGAAAATCAATGAAAGTTATTGCTGGGAATTGGAAAATGAACGGATCACGCACCGCACTGCGTGAAATGGTTGATGCACTGCAAAGTGTGGAAACAGAAAACAAGGTTGTTTTGTGCGTACCCTATACAATGCTGTGTGTTGACGGTGGTCACGTCGCCCTGGGTGCCCAGGACGTCAGCGCGCACGACCACGGTGCATATACGGGTGAAGTTTCCGCCGCTATGATTGCCGATACCGGCGCCAAATATGTTATTGTCGGCCACAGTGAACGTCGCCAATACCACGGTGAAACTAATGATACCGTCCGTCAAAAGGCCGCCGCTGCAATCGCCGCAGGATTGACACCGATTATATGTGTCGGCGAAACAATGGACGAAAAGCAGGCCGGAAAAACAATGGACATTATTGAATCTGGCGTACGCGAATCCGTCCCCAGTGACGTTGATGCTGATATAATTATCGCATATGAACCGCGTTGGGCGATTGGGGCTGATCTGACCCCGACAGCGGCGGAAATTGCCGAAGCCCACAAACTGATTGCGGATACATTGGCGTCTATGGGTCTGGGCGGAACGCCGGTTCTGTACGGTGCCAGTGTAAAGGCCGCAAACGCCGCGGACATTATGTCCATACCACACGTTGACGGCGTTTTAGTTGGTGGCGCATCCTTGAAACCGGACGATTTCATACCTATAATAACCAGTGTTAAATAAATGTATAGTTAAACCGGGGGCGCATATCCGCCGCCCCCAAACTGTTACAGGCAGGTATGAATATGGACGAAAAAAACGTAAAGATTGATGAAGTTTCTATTTCCACCGAACCGGAAAGTACGACTGCACCGCAATCGGACACAGCACCCGAAAAAGCGGACGCAAAAAATACACCCGATACACCGGCAAATGAAAACGCCGCAGATTCTGAAACAGACAAATTAAATGCCCAAATTGCCGAACTGACGGATAAATTTTTACGTCTGGCAGCGGAATTGGAAAACACCCGTCGTCGTGCCGCATTGGATATTGAATCAAGTGCCCGCAACCGCGCTATGTCTGTTGCAAAAAAGTTTTTACCGGTAATGGATGCAATCGAAGCGGCACAAAAACACGCGCCTGATGACGCAGGTATCAAATCAATGGCAATGGCAATGAATGACGCATTTGCCCAGGTCGGTATAATAAAAATCGATTCGGTCGGCCAGGTTTTGGATCCAAAATTTCATAACGCGATTCAGGTTATCGACGCCCCTGCGGATGCCGATCCGCGTCCCGCGCCAAATACTATTATTGAGGAACTGCAACCTGGATATATGTTCGGCGATACAGTTTTACGAACAGCAATGGTTGTTGTATGTAAATAGTCAAAACGCCCCACAATTACGGGGCGTTTTTTTATTGCTGTAATAACAATTTTATGTATAAGAATATGAACCAGTTGTATCACTTCCACCAGTAACATAACACGATGTTATGCGAAGGCATTTTTATCGGACGGCGAAATAACAGATACAAATTATTTTACCCTGCCCTGCATCTGCTGACGAATGATTTCCAACCGTTCGTTTATTTCCGTATAATGACGCGCTTGATAAACATCGATACTGTCAACAAAACGACGTGCTGGCGTATTTTTACCCAAAGATTTTGCCAGAACCCGCAGACACGGTTCCTTTTTATAATGATATGTTGTAATATGTGATTTCGCTGGAATCCCGTTCCGCACCAACAAATACTTGGCCAATGAAAGATTATTTTCCGTACCCGGGAAATAATAAAAATAATTTTTCCCGTTTCTGGCCGTCAAGAACAATGCTTCACGCCCAATAGCAGATAAAATTTTTACGTCTTCAACCGGATTAGCATATTTAACACTGTATGCCGGGGCAAAATAATCCTTTATCGTTTGCAAAATTTTCATTTATTTAACCTTTTTCGTTTTTGTCAACCAATATTACACCACAAATTTTTTTTATCAAGTACATTTCACGGGAATAAAAACCCCGCGGAAAAATCCGCGGGGATGCCGGACGAATATCTGTTAAATACCAAGTCGATGTGTCATTTTCATCATAAATATGGACTCGTTTCCAAACTCATCGGTATTATTCGGATTCACACGATATATAAACCCTATTGCCCCGTCTGTAAATTCCCCAAAGTTATGACGATATGCACCCGCAAATCGTACTTCGCGCTTATCAGGACTTAAATTGACATTTTCTATATGCATATCTGTTATATCTAAATCATATTTACCGTCACCCAAATCAACTAATTCGTATTCGGCATATGGGAATTGCATATACCCACGGCTGACCGTCAACGGTTGCGATACGCTGAAACTGAAATTGCCGGCATCAACACCAAATGCAAACGCATTGGAATCTATATCACTCATCCCCAGGATAAATTGTCCTGTGGCGTCGGCGGTGGTACGTGCAAATGTCGACCGCATAGTCAGCGTAACATTTTCCGCCGGACTATACCGAAATTCCGAATCAACATATATAGTGTCGCCGTTACCCATATCCAGCAATCCACCAGACACCGCCCCCAATAAAGTATTATTTTCGTGTGCGGCACCA
The DNA here is from genome assembly GCA_944407095.1 of Candidatus Enterousia intestinigallinarum. Taxonomy (GTDB): domain Bacteria; phylum Pseudomonadota; class Alphaproteobacteria; order Rs-D84; family Rs-D84; genus Enterousia; species Enterousia intestinigallinarum. The sequence goes on from OX097180.1 coordinate 354,378, forward strand.
ACTGACGTGGTAAATCCGAAACGTTCACCCTGCCACGAGATGTCTGATTGTGCACCCTGCATCAGCCCCAGACGCGCAGGCAAATATTGTGACGCCAATGTCGGATCACTGTCCAGCATAGTTTCATCAGTAATTGCCCCCGAAAACGCGCGTGCCCCAAATGTCCAGCGTCCCATATTATACGCAACATCTGTTGTCATCGCATTTGACGTCAGTCCCAAAATCGGATTGGACATACCATCAAAGCGCGACGCCCCATCGGTAAAGTGACGCTGATACCCGGCTGCAAAATTCCAATTACCGGACGTATAATCCAAGCGCATATTATCCAATCCGTTCAAGTTATCAGCATACGGCTTTTCCGATGTTGTCATTGAAAAACCAAAGTTTCCAAATTGCACGCGTTGCGGGGCGTCATTACGAGTTTTGAATTCACCCAATACGTCACCCATATACAACCCGCGCTTGTCGGTAACACCCAACGCAAATTCATTTTTCCAAACACGCGGCAGGGTCATTTTGCCATCAACACTTTCCAATATGTCAAAGAACGGCGCGCTAATTTTCGCGGTACTGGGGCTGAACGCGGACGACGCACGAAAAACGGTGTTAGACGCCGCGCGCCAATACGCATTTCCATTACCAGACACAATACTGTTTCCGTCATAATAATAAATCTTGTTACCGGGCGTCATTGCACGTTCCAGATTTATCATACCGTAACCGTAAACTTCGGCAAAGGCATCCAAATAATCCTGGCCGGTCAATTCAGACGCGTGATAATCCGGCGGCAAAGAATACATCGTTTTCAGATATGACACCAACGAATCAACCGTAAATGCATTACCGGCATTATCAGTTCCCAAATATGGCCCGTCTGCGGTCAACGCCATCAAAGTGAAAATATCACCGTTTGTCATATAAGGGAACGCCCCCTTTAACGCAGCCACCGCCCCCGCGGCGGACGCTGTTGCCATTTCAGCGGTCGGTCCGGCGGCGGAAAAACACCACGGATCGACGCCATTTAATCCCAATCCCGCAATACCACACTTACGCGACATATAACGCGTGTCGTCACTGGTATCATCGGGCGTACCGTTATTGTCCGTCCACATAGACAGATACAGTGGCCCGAAATCATCATTTATACCATTACCATAATCACCAATGCTGTCTGCATCAGACGTTCCCTTGGAATGCTGAACAGCAACAACGGTCATAAACATATGTTCCAAATTACTGTCATACAGTGCAGGCGCATAGTTTTCAAACGTTGCATCCAACACGTTCATTGTTTTTCCATCGCCCTGTCCCCAAGCAAATTCGCCCGCCGGCATAACCAAAATCGGCAAACTGGAATTATATCCATTAAATATGGAATTTGCATAGCCACCCTGGGTTGTGGAATCAGACGAATCCTTTTCATAATAATTATTTATCAGCGCAGCGAATAACGTTTTTTTATCTGTACTGCCCCCCAGCGCAAAATATGATTCTATTTCACCAATATTGGTATATGAAACCTTGCGCGATTCGGGATTTAATGCAACATTGGCAATAACAGCGGAACCATTAGTACGCGCGTTATATATCGCTTCAAAATTTCGGACATCGGATTCCTTCCACTCTTTTTGCACGTAAATATTGTTATCATTTATAACATACACCGCATCAACCGTATCGCCACCAGTACTGTTCACATAATAGTACCCGTCAGTACCCTGATAAATCGCAATGTCGGAAACATTTTCACATTCCGACGGTGTATCGCTGGTACAGGTTCCCTTTAGCAGTATGCTGCCCGCGCCCAGTTTATATGTTTTGCCATTTATTTCTATGGTTGGATTGGTAACCCCCGCATCATCCAGCGCATTAGATATTGTATATTTAACACCGTTTGCCAACGTTATAACATCACCGGGCTCAATCGTTCCAACCTGAGTCGTAGCCCCAGAATCCGTCAGCGTACCAATCAATTCCCCACTGGTTGGGTCTTCAACATCAACCCATTTTCCACCGCCACCGGTTCTGTAAATCGCCAACTGACCGTTTGGCACAAATCCGTACAAGTCGCCGTATGCACGACCACCCGCTTCCCAGCCACCGACAATTTTTGCCAACGCACTTTCCGTTGCACTTGCAAACGGGTTCATTGCCGTACCACTGCCCGACAGGTCAAATCCGGATATTTCCGTCCCCAGATTTCCATTTGACGGTTTGTTGTAATTAGCATACTTATCAAATCTGTCTGTATTGGAATTCACCGCCGTTGAATCCGACCAAGCAATACCATCAACCGAACGTGCCGCGGAACCGGCCGCATTTATACCATTTGCGGTAATCAAAGATGCTAAAACAGGGCGTCCACCACCGGTTGAATTTAATACGCGTATAGGATTATGATTATCGTCACGGAACGTTGTCTGTCCCATATACCCATTTGCAAACGAAGAATATCCGTGCATTATCAGCAAATAGTTTTGCAACGGCAACAAAATACCATCAACAACATAATTGTTTTCCGGCTGTGTTGTTGGGCGGAAATAATTAAAGTCCGCTTCACGCACCCCACCAGCCGACGGATCCCACTGTGCCAAGTTTGATTCATACGCTGCTGTGCTGTACGCGATTTCGCCGTCAGACGTAAAATACGCCGGGCCCACGGGAATTTCGGCCCCCGCCGTGGCACTTCCGCCACCATTGTCATTATCACCACCGCCGTTTGGCCGATTGCCAGATGAAGACCCGCCACCATTTTCATTTCCCGGATCCAACCAATCAGTCAACAAAAAAAGCCCACCTACAACAACGGCGGCCCCCGCCGCCGCCAAAGATATTGTCTGGGCGGAGGATAATCCGCTGAACAGCCCCCCACTGCTTTCCGTTTGCGTTCGCGAATTATATTGCTTTATCTGGCGGTCACATTGTGACGCGTCCGCGCCATACATTTGTAAAATTTGTGCCGCCCGAACGTCATTGTTCATCAACGCGGTACAAACCAACGACAATCCCGTACTGTCAACATAGTTCACATTTGCACCATTGCTTATCAGCAACTGCACCTGTTGAATATCGGCATTTTTTGCCGCGGCCAATAATTGCGCCGCAACCATAAATTCGCTGTTATTTGCGGTTGTCGCCGCAACAGCACCCGCCGGAATCAAAAACAATGCAAACAGTAATAATCTGATGTATTTCATTGAAAATTCTCTCTGTAAAAACATCATAACATACAATCAAATTCTATGTCTAGAAAAAACTTTCCATAAAAATAGCCCGGACAGTACACCTGTCCGGGTCAACAATACTTTATATATTATATTATGTTATCGCGTTTTTACGTGCAACGTGTCGATAACATTGCGCAAAGAATCACGACTGGTAACAATAATTTTGTCACCGCCAATAATTATATTTCCATCATTGACCGCACCGTTACCCAAAACGATTTCTATTTCATCGCCACGCGTAGCATCTGCTGGAACAATAATGTTTTTATTATTTTTTGCATTTTCTTGCATACGAACAGTTGTTTTTCCACTGACCGGCTTGGTCGATGCAACCGCACGACGCGTCACTGTTGGTGTGGTCGTATGCCGCACAACAATTACGCCACTGTCGCGCGCCGCCGTTTTCTTCACCGGCACACTGTCACGCAGCGCGGCAACAGAATCACGATATTCCACAATATTACGCAAAGAATCATTTTGACGCCGCACATCGACCAATTCTTGCTTGGTATCGGCAATAGTTTTATAAGATTCCTGAATAGCATCACTGACCCGCTGGTCTGAACAAGTTTTCGCAAAAAACACAACCGCAACAGCCGCCACCACTACGGAACCAGCACCAATAATTCTTTTCCAATTCATTTTTTTATCCTTGTACAGTTTTATACGCCATTCCCCCTGTCCAGAATCATAATACACACTGTTTTATTATTTGTCTAGTGGAAAAGGCATATAAAAAAACACCCCGTATCGATAGAACGGGGATGTTTTATATAGTCAACATACGCGTTATCATTTAGCGTGTACGAGTATATGTTTTCACCTTTTTAATAACAACAACACTGGACCCAGCAAACGAATTACCGTTTTTCATTTGCAATGAATCAACCGCATTGCGCAGTGAATCTATTGCCGCCTGGTTAGACGAGATTGTAACCGTGCCACCATTATTGACGACAATCTGGCCATTATTTGTTGTACCATTACCCAGGGTTATTTCCGTATCATTGCCGTTTCCACCATCATTTTGAACAACGATTTGTTCGTTATTGATGGAATTGTCACGCATATCAATTCTGGTACGGTTTCCATTATGCGGTTCGGTCGGCTTTACCGGTGTCGGACGCGTCGGTGTTGGGCGTGTCGGCGTCGGCTTACGCTTTCCCTTTCTGCAGTCATCCAGTTGACCTTGAACCAAATCCAGCGAATCGTTCAGAACCGCAATAGAATCATTCAGAACGATAATGGAATCGGCCTGAATCAAATTAGCATCCAGCAAACTGTCCAACACACAAGTCGCACGTTTCAGCGTTTCATTTGCCGCCTGCATTTCTTGTCTATTAGATTCAATCTTGCGCATTGCGGAATCGTTGGCTTCACGTTCGCTACGCTTTTGGCTGCATTGTGTGATGCCAAACGCCAACAAAATTACGGCCGCAATCCCAGCGCCAGTATGAATCAAAACCTTTTTATTCAAAGCCATTTTTTATCCCTTTGTTTTCTACACACGATAATATAGGACAAATTTAATTATTTGTCAACTATAAAATCAAAATTTTTATTTATCGGGCAATTTATTACTTATTTTCACTTTGCACGCAATCCGTTTTTTGATATACTTTATGGAAAGAGAGAAATGAAAAAAAGTACCCTATTTTTTATATGTGGCTTGATTGCCTGCCCTGGTATTGCGGTGGCGGCCACGTGTTCGACAATGAATTTGACGCGATGTCTGGATTCCGTATGCGCGATAAACGTATCGTCAAATCCGGCTGCGCGGTGCCAGTATTGCGGCACATCCAGTGCGGGCACTCCGCCGGCATCATCCGGTATGCGCAGTTTATCACTGGGGGCATCCGCCCGATATACTTTAAGTGAAGACGAATTGGAAGACGCGCCAACCGATCCTGGTCAGCGATATGTCTGGGCAACTGCGCAATGTATTAAAAAGGTTGACGGTTGCACGCCGGACGATGTATCCGACGTATATGATGAATTGATTGAACAGTCCTGTCGTGCGGCTGGTATCAGCGCACAAATGTCCGCAACAATTGCTGACGCAAATAAAAACACAGCCAGCGCGTCCAGTTGTACATCTACAATTCGTGCGTGTATGGTTGATGCAAAACGATGCGGTCCGGATTACAGTGCGTGCGAAGATGACGCCGCATTTGATAATTTCTTTTCCGCCTGCAGTGTAGAGGCAACGGGTTGCGGCGATTATATTGCCGACATACGGACGACGCTGACCGCTGCACGCGATACAGCGATTGAAAACGCCGACACGCTGATTGCCAGTTTAGTTGCTGGATATCAAACCGCACGCGAACAAAAAATGGTAACGGCACAGGCGAATTGCACAAATAACGCCGGTCGCGACGCGTGCATTGAAACGGTATGCGAACGCAATATGCCGAACAAGTGCGGCGAAGGATACGAATCGGAACGTGTAAATGCAAACCTGCTGTGTGAATTTTATGACACAGCGTGCAACCTGTTGGACTAGTGGAATAAATGATTAGTACACAAAAAAAATTTTATCGATACACCCCAGCATTTCGTGGAATTATATGCTCTGCGATAATGGCATTGTTTGCATTTGACGCAAATGCGGCGGTTGTATCTCGTGGCGCGGCATCAAATGTTTCCGCACGCCCAACGGTATCGACGCGCACAAACAATACCGGCCGAATGCCGTCGGCAACCGTGTCAACATCGACAACAACTACAACAACGACGACGGAAACAGAAACCGAAACAACCGCACCCGAAACAGACAGCACGGATGACGAAGTTGTAATTGAAAACAAGGCATCACAATTTGACACTACATTATCAACGGCCAGCACAACTGCCACAGATACATCGTCGGACCGCTTGGCAGAACTAATTCGTCAACAGCGCGCCGAATTGGATGCACAAAGTGCAATAAATACGGCCACAACATCCACCACGACAGGTGGGCGCAATGCCTGTGATTCTGGTCTGCGTGCCTGTATGCAGGAAAAATGTGGTACCGACTTTACAAATTGCAGTGGCGACACCGACACCACGTGGGGTAATAAAATGGATTCGTGTCGCAATTCTATTGATGCCACCTGTACTGGCGAAGAATACAGATTATTCGCCGCGGAAATAAAATCGGACCGCGATATGAACGCACGATTGGCATCATATAACGCCATATTGGATTGTGGCAATCGTTATAACGACTGTATCGTGACAGAATGCGGAACAACGTTCAGCAAGTGCCTGGGCAAATCTGCAGGCGACGCGGCAATCGCAAAATGTAAAACAATCGCCGATAACTGTACACAACAAGACAGTGGTCTGGCATCACGCGCGATGCAGGTATTTGCAAACCTGCGCGTTGACGCCGAAGAACAGGTTCAGCGTGATGAACAACGCTTGTATGAATTGCGCGACGAAATGGCGGCTCAGTGTCAAACATTGGGCGCAATGTTCGATGAACGCACATTCAGCTGCGTCTATACGGTCAATTTCTATGCTAGGGATGATACAACACTGTATGCATCGAAAAAGGCGTACGCCGGTGACATATTCAGTTGCACCCCGAATTGGTTTGGAATCGATATAACAACATTTATGGAAAACGCATATCGTCTGACCCGGTCACAAACATCGGCATCATCGGCATTACTTGGCTCTGGTTTGGGTGTTGCGGCGGGCGCTATTACATCCGGCGCTATTACACGTGCGATTGACCGTCAAAAGGCCGAAAATGCACTGAAAGACGCCCAGGCGGAGTACGACGAAAACTATGGCGACAGTGACAATGCTGATACCGATGACAACACACCGGACGCGGCCACCGAATCCGATACAGATTCAGAATCTGATACAACAGATAACGGGACACTGTCCTCTCGCCCTGATGCGGCGGCCCGCCAGGCCGAATGTGAAAAGATGGGGGGCACGTGGCGAAACGGTTTTTGCAGCGAACCACAATGTGGCGACGGTCAAATTTGGGACGATTTTAATGGCCGGTGCAAGGAACGTGCCCCAGAAACCACACCACTTCTAATCAGTGAACAAGAACAGCGTTGTAAAATTGTTGGTTCGTGGGTAAATGGTCAATGCATTTGCAATAATGGTGGTACATTTAATAATGTAACCGGTATGTGCGAATGTGGTGCAAATCAAATATATAATTCTGAAACAAAAAAATGTGAACTGAATTTGCAGATTGATTTAACATCTGGTTTAACTGGTAATAATACTGGTGGCGGTTTGCTGGGCGGAACAAATTCCGGCATTGGCAATATGTTGGGTACGGGAACCAGTGGCGGCACATTAGGAACACGCACGGTATCAACACGTGGCGTATCATCGCGTTAAAGTTTGGGGGCAACAGGAAGTATGAGAAAATATTTGTTCGGATTTTTTGCAGTATTATTCGCCCTGCCCGCATTCGGCGCAATCGATATTGACGCGGAGATTGATTTTTTTAGCCAAATATGTAACATAGCCAGCGGTTCGTCAATAAACTGCAATCGTGTTACAAGTGGCGGCAACGTAAATATTGATAACTCAATTTCCTGTGCCGGCGGATTCAAATCAAGCGTAACTGCCGAACAACGTGCCGAAATGATACGCAATTACTGCGAAAAAACATTAAATGAAAATTCGTCAGAATTAAATTCCGCAGCTGCAACAATGACAATATCTGGTCGTATTGTTGATGAAAACGGTGAACCTTTAATTGGCGCGACTATTGTTCCATCTGGTGAGTCCACGGGTATTGGTACAACATCTGATATGGATGGAAATTTTACACTTGATAATTTCCCCAGTGACCGTGATGTTCAAATATCATACATCGGGTTCAAAGACCAAACCCTGACCCCCGGTCAAAATATGAATATAACTTTGGTTGAAGATGCCGAATTACTGGATGAAATTGTTGTTGAGGAACAATGGAAATCACGTAACTGTACGGGCGAAGAATTAGCCGCAATAAATGCCACATCTGGTCACACCGCCCGTAATGCCGACGGCAATGGTGTATACTGTGTTCCGGACGATTGCGCATATGGTTACACATTAAACAAAAAAGCAAATACTTGTGATGCATTAAACTGTGAATCGCCACGCTATGTATTAAATGCCGCCGGCGATAAATGTGAAGATCAGGTTGGCAAGGAATGCACCGCAACCGATGCAAATGCATCAAAATCCGAATATGTTTGGGAAAACAATACACTAAAATGCAAAATTAAAAAGTGTAACAAGGGATATTTACCAAACGATGCCGGCACCGCCTGTGATGTCAGCGAAGGTCCCTGTACCGACGCCCAAGTTCAACAAATCGAACACGCAACGGCCGGTGAACTAAAGCGTGGCGTCTGTCACGCAACTGAATGCGATGCCGGATATGAGGTATCGGGCGGCAAATGTATTGCTATATCTGGCAACTGCAGTCCGATGCCGGAAAATGCGACATCTGCACATCGTGAATACGATTCCACCGCCGGTGTCGAGGTATGTATTATAGACGCCTGTCGCGACGGCTACAGTATCAGCAATGATAAAAAATCCTGTATCGAACCAACCCTGTCACAGGAAGATGCCCAAAAGCAAATCGCGGAATTACAGGAAAACGCCGACGCAATGAAAGAGCGTGAACAATCGTTAGCAAATCGTCTGATTGGTGGTGCGGGTATCGGCGCAATGGGTATTGGCGGGATGCAGGTAGCATCCGCACTGGCCGAACAAAATGCCGATGCGGACGCCGAACGTGATATGGCGGCGTATCTTGCAACGTTCAAATGCGACTATGGCCAGGGTATGACAATCAGCGGTGGCGAAACAAATATACAACTGCCCGGCGCAAATGTGTTATTGCCAATATATAACGAATATACGACATTAGCGGCAGATTTGAAAACGCGTAAAGAGGCCCTTGGTATGACCCCAGGTATAGAATCCGAAGTTATTCTGGATGCGGCGACGTCTGGTTTGTACGACAATGCGGCGACTGGTATAACCGACGGTGCATATACGTCACTGTCACGCGCGTTGTCTAATCCGACTGGCGCGGATGCGGCAGAATGGGCGGCGCAGAAGTCCGATACATCATCGCAATTAAAAACAGGTGCTATTGTTGCCGGCGCGGGCGCGGTTGTTGGAATTGTGGGCGATGTGTTGACTAACTATGTCGGTGATAAACCACGCGAAAGTTCTGACGAAATTCTGGCAAAATATGAACCATTAAAGAAATTACGCGACAATACCGCAAAATTGCCGGACACTGAATCTACGGCTAAATGTCCGTCTGACGCAACTGGAACATATCCGAACTGCGTATGCACAAACACAAAATACATACATAACGCAAATACAAATATGTGCGAATCCTGTCCCGGCGATATGGTTTCTGTAAATAACACCTGTGGCTGTCCAGACGGAACATTACCCGGCGAAAACAATACGTGTGTTACCCCCACAGCACCGACCGTAACGGCAAAATGTGATACTTCCGCCGGACACGTCACCGTTGACCCAAACACCGGTGATTGCAGTTGCACCGACGGATATACTTTAAGCAGTGACGCAACACCAAAATGCCACTGCCCGACCGCAACACACGAAATCAATGCCCAGGGTCAATGCGTTACAAAGCAGATAATTCCTGCTGTAACCGAAATTGTTCAACCAGTTGTCGAAATTCCAACAATTACATTGAATACAGGCAACCTGTTTGAATTGAACTCGTCAAATTTAACATCCGATGCACAAAATGTTCTGAACACATTTGTCACAGACGTTAAAGCCCAGGTTGGCACCAATACAGATTATTGTATTACCGTTACTGGTCACACAGATAAAAGCGGTACCGATGCAATAAATCAGCCACTATCCGAACGACGTGCAAATGCGGTTAAAAATGCACTGGTATCTGGTGGGCTGTCCGCGTCAAACATAACGGCCAGCGGTGTTGGTTCGACCCAATGTAACAGCACCAGCAAGTATGATAAAAATTGCCGCAAGGTAGAAGTACAATTTTCTAATAATAAATGCGCATCATAAAACGTCCCGCCAACTGGCGGGATTTTTCTTTGCCGACAGCCCCCCCAAAAAAAACAGAACAAACTTATAAACGACCGACAATAAAAAACTATTATCCCTTGCATTAAAATAACTAACACGATATTATAAACAATGTCGGTGGGTATTCCGCCGATGGGCTTAAGAACCCGTCAGTAGCGTCGGCAAGACGTAAAATAAATCCAACCGTATTTTGGTTGGAGTGTGGTGAATATATTGAATAAACCACGCAATTACTACTGATTGTTCTTAAACTCCAACCACCTGAAGATTTCTGGTGGTTTTTTCATATCAAAAAATGAAAAAGGGAGATAAGAATATGAAAAAACATTTAATCATCGCCGGCATAATTTGTGTGGCATCAATTCCATCGGCGTATGCAGTCACAAAATGCGTGAAACTAACGTCGTCAACAACGTGTACAACTTTTTCAGGTAATGGGTCAAATTGGTCAGCAACCTGTGGCGGTATAGAAATTCAGGGCGTTGCATTTTGCGGTTCTCGAAAAGGTGGTTCAATGGGTGCAACAACCGAATCTGTCACGATCAGTTCAACCAGTGACAATAACAAATATTGTTGGTGCAAAATGGTTTCACCCGCGGTTTCGTCTTGGGTGTTCTACAATTACTCGAGCACAACCGCCGGCTATTGCGCGTACAATTGCGCGTACGACTGTGCGACCGGCGCTCGGAACTACTCCGCTTTACGGTCGGCGCTGTTTAGTGGACTATCTGACTAAACGGGGGCGAATATGAAACGAATATTTATTTTAATTATGTCGATTGCGCCGATTGGCGCATTTGCCGCCGCGCCGTCCACTTCGTGTCCCGCTGGATATGTTGCGGTTGTGGAATCGTATATGGAAATCGCGGACAGCACGTGTCCCAGTGGATATACATCTGCCGGTACGGCGGACAGTTGTCTGGCGTCGTCACCCGCCGGTTCGTGTATAATGTATGCGCCAACCGGTGTAACTTATACCGACGACAGCGGTTCATATGAATTTACATCTGCCTGTCCATTGGAATAATATAAAATAAAAAACCGCCCTTGCGGGCGGTTTTGACACCTTGGGTAAAACTTATTCACACGCACCGTACGATTTGGCAACCGGATAATTTTCTATGCACACGCTGCCCGATACTGTGCACGCCGTCGGTACCAACGTTGTTGTCGCCGCATCGGCCGGTTTATAATTTAACTGAGCCGACGCACACTGTTCCAGGTTAGTAATTGTACTGCACGCGCGTTTCCAAGAATCACAATCCACCGCCGTTCCCGTTGGGGTAATTGTGTCTGGCAGATTCAGGTTCCATTTGACATAGAAATCTTTCAGCGACCCAATCGAATATGATTTGCCATATCCGACCTGCGCCAGTCCGTCACCAACGTGACAACTGATGTTACTGCGTTCAACGAACGCGGTAATCGCCGTTGCCAACCCACCGGCACCTGCGCCGACACCAACGCCAATACCGATTGACTTGCCCATATTGGATTCTTCGCCATTTTGTAACAGGTCCTTGATTTCAGATGTGAATATATCGTCCAGACGTTCTACATCCACCGATATTTGAACCGCATTTTGACATCCCGCCCCGCCGGCGTTACAGTATATGCCGGTACCACTGGCGCGCGCCAGATTCAACGGTTGGAACGAACAGAACTCATTTTCCGACGCTGCCGGATCATTATCCACCAACGCAGCGGCCGCATCCGCATTTTGTTGGGCTAAGAAGTTCGCGCACTGTTGTGCCGTGGTAAATCCCTGTCCTTTGCAAGGATTCAGCATAGCAACATTAGAAAAGCAATCTTCAATATTTATATAATTGTTACATTGTACCGCAACATCGGAATAAATCGTTGTTTCAGACGATGTGACTTCAATCGTATTGCATTTTTTCAGTGCCTCTTTTACCTGAACAAACTTGTCATACAGCAACACAATCTGTTCACATTGGTCGCGTGTTATTTCATCAACCGTTGCCAAAATCGGGTCTTCCAGATATTCACTGATTGAACCAAAACTGGCTTCTGCCCGCAATTCTTCGGTCAGCATTTCACGATGGCTGGCCTTGCTGCAGTCAAAGGCACGTGCGCCGTGTCCAACAATCGCACCAACCCCGGCACCAACAACCGCGCCACCACCGACACCAACAACCGCCGCAGTATTTGTCTGGTTCATCAATGAAAAGCCAAACAAATCACGGTTGCACGTAAATGTTTCACCCGCCTGGCGCCATACTTCGGCCGGCTGGTCGTTTCCAGCGGCACCAAACAACCAACTGTTTTTAATTTGGGTATCTTTATTATACGCCGCAACACGCAGCCAGCATTCCGCCGTCGTTGGATCCCAACGCGCATAATGACCACGCTGGCCATCGACCCCGGGATTGCCATAGTTCAATTCAGCCCCCTGGGGATTATTTTTAATCAGCATATTTCCGTTCTGGCTGTTATAAGCACCGACACCGATGTTATATTCTGATGTAACGCTGCCCGAATTAGCAACCGCATTAAACGCAGAACCATATGTATTCACGTCCAGTAACAGACACGTATTTTCCGCCTGGTTCGGCGTCAATCCCGTCTTGCGTAAAACAAAGTTATAGTAAGCGGGCTGAACCTTGCGCGCATTAAAGTCAATCCACACATCTGCGGCCGACCGATAAACATACGAACAGTTTTTACGAACATTTGCGATACAGTATTCAACCTGGGTGGCACACAGATTCATACCGTTCACAATGGAATTGCGCAAATCTTCATTAAACAAATCGTTCAATCCACCCGGCAACGCCCCGGTGTTTATACACATCAGCACATCGTTCATACAGCTGTCAACGGTATATTCAGAATCCTTGACCCCACCGTCCGGACATTCCGGCTCTGGTTCCGGGTCGGGATTATCAGGATTATCCGGTTCATCCGGGTCACCTGGGTTACTGGGGGTTGTATTATTCGGCAAATCTGGTGACACATTTCCAACCGTAAAATTCGGCAATGTCGGCATAGTCGGCATACGCTGTGACGACACAGAAGTGGTTACGCCGGCCCGACTGTTCCATTGGGCAACATTTCCCGCAGTATTGCGCGCGGTAACGGCATACGCATTGCCAACAAAGACAAAGATTCCCAGTCCCGCCACAGATGTACCAAATAACTTCAGCAAAGATTGCATAAAAACTCCCCCTTGATATATCTGTTTAATTATACCATTAAAGCAACACTAAAAAAAGCACTTTTTAGACATAAAATAAACACAAACTCAACAAGTTTATTGACAAATAAATAAAATTGTCTATAATAATAAAGATGAAAAAAGTCCTGGAATTTTTGCAAAAAAATAAATATGCGCTGATATGGACGATTTGTTATGGCGTGATTATATGGGCTGTTTTGAAATGGCTGTTCAACTTTGACATATTTTCCGGCGCACAGTGGCATATTTTGATGCACGCACAACTGCGTGGTTTTCCGGGCTTTGTTTTCGGGATACTGATTTTGGCGACAATACCGATGTACATTGCCACAACAAGTATCATTTTACGCACTAAAAAGCCGTTGTTCACAATACCATTACCACAATTTATGCAGCCCGTCCCAGACGATACAATCAAACCGACCCAGGACACAGAACCCCAAAACGCGGACACGGCGCCGATTGTCGATACCACCCCGACACCCGCGCCAAAAGAAATTCCAACGGAACTGCGTGCGGCATTTATTCGTGCACGCGCGCACAGTGGCCACGCCCCAAAATCCAACTTTGATATCAGCAATATTACATCATCCCCCCCAGCCACACCAGCCCCGCAACCGGAACTACAGCCCGCAACAGAACTGCCCTTGCCCACAGATTTTGATGTTGCCGAAGACAATCCGTTTGATATGGGCACACCAACATTTGCGCCGGTATTTTCCGATGTGAACTTTGACAATGACACCGGCACCACCGACGCTGATACTGACACACAAGCGCCAATAGAAAACAAGCCAACCCCCGCCCCAACACAATTACCCGGCGATGTAACGGACGATTTAAGACCGGTTGCTGAATACTTATCTGCCAAAGGCATCGAACACACAATAGAATCCGGGATAATATTCACATTACAAGATGCGATTGCCGCGCATAATGACCCCGATTTCTGGATAGCCGACGACACAAACTGGTTTGCATCTGGGAAACAAAAGCCATCACCCGCCGACGCGGTATTGGCGGCCGGCGCGGCGCGCGGCGTGCGTCCAGTATTGTACCTGGGACAAACGAACATACTTGACCTGGACGCACGCCGCGCGCAATGGACCCGCGATGGTATAACAGTTATAACCGATTTGAACGACCTGCACTAACTGTTATTCGCGATATAATCTTATTTTTATAATTCTGTACCAACACAACAAAAACGGGGCGAATGCCCCATTTTTGTTTAGAACTGGGTATCCGTACAAGTTTCAACCGGATCAGCCCAAGTTTTGCAATACTTGCTACCAAACAATGGGTTCTTGGTCTTGCTGCACTGCTGTGTACGCGTGCACTTGTGGCAAATCAGCGTATCCCATTCAAACGTTGAAGTAATGGTTTCTTTGTAATTCCATTGATTCAACTGTTTGGAACCAATCAGTTCACGCTGTGCCGATGCATCCGCGCCATTTGCACTGCCCGAACCAACATTGCCCAGCAATCCAATTCCGGCCACCGTGGCACCCGCAGCGGCCACGCCTACCCCAGCGCTTACTGCACCACCGACGCCCGCAATTGCAACCGCCGACAAACCACCAGTAAACGGTATTGCAACTGCTGCGCCAACCAAAGCCACCGCAGACAAGATTTTACCAAATGCGTTTTTCGGTGGATCCGGTGATTTTGGCAAACTGGCCATTTCTGCAAAATTCACACACGCAATACGTGCAATTTCACGTCTGGCATCCAATGCATTTTCACCCTGAATTTCCGCCATACGTTCACCAATTGTGGCGTAATCCTGTAACATTTTTTCATTTAATTCATCATACTTTTTATAATAATTATCTTTAGCCACTTTTAATGCGGCATTGGCAATTATCATACGCATTTGTTTAGTCAGTTCCGGGAAGCGCCCCGTCGTGCTGGAACTGCGGTCAACGACATTGCGGTTTGTAATACCGTCAACATTGCGCCCAGTCATACAGAATTGTACTTTGGGGTCGGCCTCTATCGCATTGATTGCGGTATCAATATTTTTCTGTAATACCGCCAATTCCGACGACAATTTATCCTTGGTCGCCGCATTCATATTTGTTTCACCAATGTTTTCCAGATAATCATCTACGCTGGCCAGGCGACCATCTTCGTCAATTTCAACGCTTTCCCAGTAAATAGTACCGTCAATAACGCCGGCGAACGGGGTAACTGGGCCTAATTCGCTGCTGGTCGAGCCCTCAACACGTCCCAATTCAGTATCCAAAATTTGCGAAACATCCGTTCTACATTTGGCATAATCAATATCCAAACTGTTATCACTGCTGGTGTATTCACAAATCTTGTATTCCAGCGAACGCGCACCGATATTTTCATCTGTGGTCAGATTAGTACAGGTTTCTGTATCGCCACAGACCTTTATCATAGCTTCATTTGCGGCATTTTGGCATTCGGTCAGCATATTATTATCGATATTCAGGAAAATACCCTGTGCGATATTATACAATTCATCATAAACGTCTTCGCCCATAATTTCGGTTTCACCGTACTGTTGCTGACATCCGACCAGCGTATCATAGGGGCACATACGCATAATGGTATCCGTATCCAATCCGATACATTGAGTATAATCAGGTCCGCACCGGTCTGTAGATTGGAGACACTCTTTGAACTGAGTAGAGCAGGAATTGACGCGCATAGAGGCCAAACGCGCGACGACAAATTCCCAAATAGGAGATTCTTCAGCATCACTTGCGGACGCGGTAGAAATCCCACAGGCGTTCAAAGGAACCTGGCACAGATTTAACATAGTTTCTGGTCTGGTCAGACACATATCATAAGAGCCGTCTGGATCATTTGGGTCAATAGTATCACGACAGGCCTGTTGGAAACAGGAAGAAATATTACCGATGCAGTTTTGTCTTGCATTGTTTTCAGCAATAAGTTCTGCAGATTTGACCTGTGGTGCGACTTCACGCAGGAAAGTATCCCAGACCTGGTCAGCGACCAACTGACACTGCTTCGTAACGCCTTCGCACAAGGGCTTTTTAGATAACAAGATATCGTACGTTGATGCTTGGATTTCTATGCTGGTTGCACTACCCTGAATTTCATATGTATCGGCACCGCTGCCACGTCCACGTGTATTTGTTGAATCAAACGCGGCAACAGACGCACAGCCAGAAAAATCGTCCCCACAGCCACCCGTTGAAATCATACAATTCTTAAACTCAACGGTACACTGCCCCAGGTCATATTTATTAGCTGTCTGGTATTGTTCCAGTGCCGCTTCACGCAGTGCCTGTTCCGCCGCATACAGTTTTTGTGCACTGGCATTTTTCTGCTGTTTCAAACTGTTTTCATACGCGCTGCAGTCAGAACGAATTTGTTGCGCGTACATCAGTTGCAACATACTCATTTCATTGCTGCATTCCGGCATTTGTTGTGCACAAATCTGATGCGATGCCTGGTACAGTGCGTCGCCTTCCTTGCCCTCAATCGGGCTGGTCATCATACCGGTATCGGCAAAAATGTCTTCAGAAGAAAAATCAACCGGCGACAACCACGACGTCAAATCCAACGTGCGACGGTCATCTTCTTCCTCTTTGGCGGCTTCGTCCATAATTGACTGTGCCACCGCATTTGCGTTTGCAATTGCAACATCGGCCGCATCACCCATTTCAATACGTTCAACGCCGTACGTCGCCATTTGATACGACTGTTGATCCAATTCTTCTATTTGAGCCAAAATGTCGTCATATTCGGCATTTTTATCACTGCAGATACAGCGGCCACCACTGTCGTTATCCAACATACAAAAAGAATCCATACAACCATAGTATTTCTGGCGACATTCCGCGCTGACAACAACATTTTCATTTGCCGCGGCAACACTGGTACCAGTATTCAAGACCTTTTGTGTTGTACCAGCACGGGCCGTGGTTGCACTGCGTGTGACCGTACTGGCCGATGTTGTTGATGTTGCGGTGGGGGTTCTGCTGACAGTGGTACGACCGGCCGTCGCCGCGCGTGCCGTGGTGGCGGGTGTTGCCGCACTGCGGGTGGCGGTCGCACTGCGTGCGGTTGTGGCACTACGCGCAGTCGCCGCACCAGACGAACGCGTTGCAGTCGTCGTACCCGTTGCTGCAGACGTGCTGCCCCGCGGATTACGTGCAGTTGCCGCATCTGCGTTATATACAAAACCCATCAATAATGCACAAAAAATTGCAATTTTTCTCATAAAAAGGCCCTTCCTATTTATCAGATTTTATCACATTTAATGAATTTATTGAAAGCATTTTTTCTGTCGCAATTATATTTTTAACATAAAAAACGCTAGATATTGACAATCGGTTATTTTGTACTATATAATATTGAGTAAAGAATAACTGAGGGAGCGAAATGAAATACGCAACACCAAGATTAAATATTGACAATGCCCACGCTGAATACATTATCGGTGGGAACGGCACAACATTTTATAATCAAATGTTGGGCTTTTCAAACTATTCCCCGTCGTACGTCCTGACAAATGAAGATATTCGTTGGGTTTCGGAACTGACAAAAAATGACGGTCCGCGCGTTTTGACTGTTGCGGCGTCTGGTGATCATCCTATGTTTTATGCTATGCGCGGCGCAACAAAAATCGATACATTCGACCTGTCTTTCTGTGCCAAAGCGGCAATGGACATTAAAACCGCTGCGTTAAAGAAATTATCCCGTGCGGAATATATACAGCTGTTGTCCGATATGCATACCGCGCAGCGCGCATTGGATATACGGCAAATCGGAACATTGATTGATGACATTCCGCAAAACAGCGCATATTTTATAAAGCAAATGGCGGCTTATCCTATATTCAGTAACGGATTAAACCCGTCGTACTATGCGAATATTGTACCAACAGACGACGAATATACCCAAATGCGTAACAAAATACACGAACCGTTCAAATTCATATGGTCGGATATAAAAACATTGCACACACATCTGACCGATGAATATGATACAATAAATCTGTCAAATATATTTGAATATATGACCCCGCAACAAATACACCAGACATTGGCGTCGTTGCGCAACCACGTCCGTCCGGGTGGCACGATAATAGCCCAAACCGGCAACTGGGGTATAGCGCACAAAATTACAGCATATCGTGATGCTGTAAAAAAATTCAAACGCTGGGCTCGCATTGGCTGCATACGCAAAGACAAAACAAATATCAATTCAGAAATGATTGTGATATTACAACGTACCAGATAACAAAACGCCCATTTGGGCGTTTTGCTTATTCCAACGGACAGGCGGATGTAAATTCATATGAACCGCTGTCGTCGGTATAAGTTACCCCGGTTGGCGCATACATAATACACGAACCGGCCGGTGACGACGCCAGGCAACTGTACGCCGTACCAGCAGATGTATATCCACTGGGACACGTGCTGTCCGCGATTTCCATATACGATTCCACAACCGCAACGTATCCAGCGGGACACGAAGTGGACGGCGCGGCGGCAAATACACTAATTGGCAAAACTAATAAAAATAAAATAAATATAAATTTGTTCAATTTTTCCCCCTTATGTCAATTTTCAAAACTGCCAAACATCCCCTGCTTGAAGTCAGCATTTGTAAAAGCCGTACTACATTGTTTCGCACAGCCGTCAGAACACGTGCCATACGATGCCATTGTCCAATCAGATACAGCAGGCACCGTCATTTTACAAAAACAATACCTTCCACTTTCAGAAATATTGACGGCTTCCTGTGTTTTTCCCGTTGTGGGTGGCATTGGTCCAGTACTTGAACATACAGCCACCCCAGATATTGGAACGCCACCACATCTGCCATTAAAATCTGTATTTGAACCCGAAGTCGCCGAAACTGTACAAGAAGAACTGGCAGTAAATGCTACACACTTTGTCACCGCATACGCTGGTGGGATTGATGCCGAACAGATTATGCCGGCGATGATTAAATGTTTTTTCATTCTAATCCTCCTTTTCATTGCGAATGAAAAAACCACCAAAATATTTCAGGTGGTTGGAGGTTAGTAGCTATTGTAATAATAGTGTTGTTTATTCGTGATATTCACAACCCTCCAACCTAAATTGTGGAGGCGATATTTTATGTCATCTCTGACAATTACAAAGGGCTACTACACCCCGTCAATGGAACACCCACTGACGTTTGTATGTTATCATACACAATGATTAAATCAACCACAAAGTCGATTTTACTATTTATAAGCTTGCAATTTCGCACCACGTGGCAATTCAACAAATAAAAAAGTACTGCGCCAAAATGGTCGCAGACAATATATAAACTCTGTTATCTATCCCATAAAAAAACGGGGCATTGCCCCGTTTTTTTTATTTTGCCGCGCTGCGACGTTTTGTCGCCGGCTTTTTTTCTTTTGCCGCATCAGCATCCTTGTCGGCCTTGGCCGCGGGTGCTTTAGTGGTCTTTTCTTGTTTCGGTGCCTTGTCCGCGGACTTTTCTGTCGCCTTGTCTTCCGTGGTGGCGGCTGGTTTTACAACCTTTTTCGCGTTCACATCACGGTCAACCAATTCAATAATAGCCATCGGCGCAGCGTCACCATAACGGAAACCGGCCTTTAATACGCGGGTGTATCCACCAGGACGCTTGGCATAACGCGGCCCCAAAACAGTGAACAGTTTTTTAACCGTTGCGTCCGAACCATTGCCCAATTCACTGGCAACCAGACGACGATTTGCAACCGTGTCCACCTTGGCGCGGGTAATCAATTTTTCAACAACGCCGCGCAAATCTTTGGCCTTGGGCAAAGTAGTTTTTATCTGTTCTTTTTCAATCAAGTTTTTCGCCAGACCAACAAACAGGGCCTTGCGTGCGTTTGTGTCGCGATTAAATGTGCGACCTGCTTTCATATGTCTCATCGATTACTCCTTTTATTGTTTCCGCCCCATTACGGGGATTGTTGAGACGCCGCGCCCTAAAATTACTTTCAGTAACGCGGGATTTTTATTTACTTTGTCTTGGACGTACCAAACAGCACAATTCTGAACATTTGGGCAAAAACATTGTCACGCTGTAAAAACGGCACGCGCTTTTTACCCTGTTTATAAGAATCTGTTTTTTGCTTTTTTGATACCACCTGCGACATCCTGTTTTTTTCAAGAAATCAAATTTTATGGGGTGAATGCAGTCGTTCACAGTTCCGACGTGTATTTGGACATACACAAGGAATCTGTGAACGGCAGCAGATGCCCACAGAATTTAATTTATTTATATGGGTCTTCGTATTTCTTGGCCAACTCTGCAATATTTTCTGGTGGCCATCCCGGTACTTCCATACCTAAGCTTAAACCCATTGCTTCCAGTTGAACTTTGATTTCGTTCAAAGATTTGCGACCAAAGTTTGGTGTTTTCAACATATCGGCTTCGGTCTTTTGAACCAATTCGCCCAACCAGTTGATTTTGTCGTTTTTCAGACAGTTGTTCGCACGGACGGACAATTCCAGTTCATCAACGTGCTTTAACAGTTTCGGATCGAACGGCAATGCATCTTTGGCCTTTTCTTCTTCGGCCGGAGCATTGATTTGCGCCGGGTCTTCAAAGTTGATAAATACGATCAACTGATCTGTCAAGATACGTGCCGCCAGTGCAATCGCATCTTCGGGCGAAACGGAACCGTTTGTCTTTACGGTCATTTCCAGTTTGTCGTAATCAGTGCTTTGACCAACACGGGTTTCAGAAACCTCGGTCGCGACGTTCAAAATCGGTGAAAAGATTGAATCAACCGGAATCACACCCAACGGCAGACCGTCCGCGTGCGCCGATGCCGGAACATACCCACGGCCCGTGGACAGGGTTATTTCCATATCCAGATTTGCGCCATTATCCAATGTACAGATTTCGGCGTCTTTGTTCATAACCTCTACCCCGCCGGTTGTTTCAATCATACCCGCGGTGACGACAGCCGGGCCCTTGACCTTTAATGTGGCCTTGTGCTGTCCTTCGGTCAATGCTTTGAAATAAACACCCTTCAGATTCAAAATAATATCGGTAACATCTTCACGAACACCGGATATGCTGGAAAATTCGTGCTGAACACCGTCAATCTTGATATAAATCGGTGCGCAACCCTGCAACGATGACAACAGAACGCGACGCAATGCAGTCCCCAGTGTCAAACCAAAACCCTTTTCCAACGGTTCGGCAATCAAAGTCGCCTGGTTTGGGTTATGTTCATCTGTTTTGATGTTTAGTTTTTTGGGTTTAATCAAAGTGACCCAGTTTTTTTCAATCATAAATTCCTCCATAGGCTTAGTTTATCATTTTCGCCAATAGTTTCACGCAATGGATTATCCAACGCGCCCGCGAATTTTATAACACAAATCCGCAAAAGTCAAACATTTCTTGAATAATATAGATAATTGTTGCGATAAATTTTATTTCGCCAAAAATATTGACAACTAATAAATATTGTACTAATGTGCAAATAAACCCAACAATAAGGAATATGGTATGAAAAAAGCAATTTTCTTTGGTGTTTTTGCGGGTATTCTGGGGATTTGCGCCAATGCGTCCGCCGATGGATTTGCGTATACGGAAACGGAAACCGTGAACACATATGAAACGATACAAATAGACACGGTCACATACGTTGACGCCGCATACGTTGCACCACGCGTCGCACGCGCCGCGGTTCGGGCGGAAAAACCGGCACCCTGCCGCGTGGCATCATCACTGGACGTTGCACGCAAACCCTGTGGTTGCAACGCGCCGGCATCTAAAAAGATGCAGCCCGTCCGTGTAAAAACGTATACCGAGGTCATAGACCACTATCAAGTATATCAGCCCGTTGTAACGTACAAGCCGGCCGGTGAATATACAACCCGCCGCTATATCGACGCGCCGAATCCAAAGTTTGGCACGTGTGCCCGATAAACGGAATACAAAAAAACAAACGTCCAACCGGGCGTTTGTTTTTATATAATTTAGCTTACAAAAAATCCCGCATTTTGCGGGATTTTAAGAATTAAACACGACGTACTTTTTTCGGACGGCATCCATTGTGCGGAATGCGTGTCGTATCAGTAATGGACTGAACAATCAGCCCGGCGTTTGCCAAACCGCGGACAGCAGATTCGCGACCCTGGCCAATACCGCGCATCAAAACGTCAACCGTTTTCATACCCATTTCTGCAACTTTTTTGCCAACCGCATCGGCGACAACCGTCGCGGCATACGGGGTGGATTTTTTTGCACCCTTAAAGTTGTTTGCACCAGCGGTCGCCCACGTTAAAACAGCGCCCGACTGGTCCGTGATTGTAATGCGTGTATTGTTGTTTGTCGCGACCACGTGGGCAATGCCGTGTGATACTTTCTTTACGACTTTCTTTTTAGCTTTTGTTACTGCCATTATTTTATACCTTTGTTAGATGTCTTCAATTAACTATCGTGTTAATCTCTACCTAAAGACGTTAGATTATTTACCCTTGACCGCGGAACCTGCGACAACGACGCGTTTGCCCTTGCGGGTACGTGCATTTGTCTGGGTACGCTGACCGCGAACCGGCAAACGGTTACGGTGGCGAATACCGCGATATGTTTTCAGATCCTGCAGACGTTTAATATTCATCGCAACTTCGCGACGAACGTCACCTTCGACCTTGAAGTTTTGTTCAATGTAGTTAGAAATTTTAACAACATCCTCGTCAGTCAAGTCCTTGGCGCGCAACCCGTCTTTTAATTTCAAGGCCTTGCAAACCTGTGCCGCCTTGGCCGGGCCAATACCATGAATGTATTGCAACGCGATTTCAATGCGCTTTTCTGTCGGAATGTTCACACCTGCTATACGTGCCATTTTTCATTTTCCTTTTTATTTACTGCGGTGCGCGCGTTACCACGCCCCGATACAAACGCCTGTAATTCAAATATTTGAACTACACACGTATTTTATTTTGCCGCACTATTTTATACAAAATGCCGCAAAAGTCAAATTTTGTTTTATTTCCGCCAAAATTATTGTTTAACGGAAACGTCCTTTTTTCTGCGCCTTTTTAATAACGCTTCTGTACTGCTTTGCAACCAGATATGATTGAACCTGGTTCACAGTATCCAGAACAACCCCGGCGACAATCAACACACTGGTTCCCCCGATGGTCAACGGCATACCTGCGTGCGAATTCAGTATTATCGGCACCACGCACACCACCACCAGATACAAAACACCGATTGCGGTTGTACGCGATACGACGGAATCCAAATAGTGCATTGTCTGTTCACCTGGACGCACCCCCGGAATATATCCGCCCGCATTTTTCAGGTTGTTAGCGGTTTCTTCAGAATTAAATATAACCGCCGTCTGGAAATACGCAAAGAACGCAATCAGTATCGTATATGTTATGATATATGACCACGTGCCGTACGTAAAGAATCCCATAATCGACTGGACAATCGGATTTTCACTTTGCACAAAGCGCTGAATAAACGCCGGCAGCATCATAATACTGGCCGCAAACACCGGACCCATAACACCCGACATATTTACCTTTATCGGCAAATAAGATGCGTTAGTATTCATAACACCGTTCGCCATAACCTGGCGCGGGTACAGAATCTGAATACGACGCTGCGCCTGTTCAAAGAACGCAATCAGTGCAACTATACCAACAACGAACGCCACAATCAGCGCGATCATAGCCGGCGAAATCTGTCCCACCGACCCCAGCGAGAACAACTGAGCAACACCGCCTGGAACCTCTGCAATAATACCGGCGAAAATCAACAGGGATGCACCCTGGCCGATACCACGCGCGGTAATCTGTTCGGCCAACCACATAACAAACACGGTTCCGCCGACCAATGCAATAATCGCCGACAGTTCAAATGCAAATCCTGGATTTACAACCGCCGCAACACCGTTCACCGGTGCCATAGATTCCAATCCACGAACCACGGCCCAGCCCTGAACAACTGCCAGGAATACCGCCAGATAACGAGTGTATTGGTTGATTTTGATACGTCCGGATTCACCCTCCTTGCGCAGTTCGTTTAACGATTTGCTGGTTGCGGTCAACAACTGCAAAACGATTGATGCCGAAATGTATGGGAAAATGTTCAACGCCAAAACCGACATACGCGACAGCGAACCGCCGGCAAACATATCGAACATTCCCATCATACCGCTGCCCTCGCCCGTGAACAGGTGCAGAACCGCGGACGCATTTACCCCCGGCAGCGGAATAAACGAACCGATACGATATACAATCAGCGCACCTATTGTGAATAATATGCGCTTTTGTAAATCGGACATACTGCCAAAAAATTCTCTCAAAAATTTCATACGAACGAACTTTTAATTGTTATTTGCATCCGGGTACCCCCAGATGCAAATGCCCAAATTATTTGTTTTTGATTGTACCGCCGGCCTTGACAATCGCTTCTTCGGCTGCCTTGGACCATTTGTCGGCAACAATGTTTACAGACGATTTGATTTCGCCCTTGGCCAAAATCTTCAAACCATCCTTGGTACGATTGATGATTTTCGCCGCCATCAGCGTATCAACAGTAATCGGCGCCGATGCATCAATTTTGCCAGATGCAATGAACTTTTCAATATCGCCCAGATTGATTGTAACATATTCCTTGGCAAACGGATTGTTAAATCCAAATTTCGGGAAACGACGCAAAATCGGCATCTGACCACCCTGGAACGTCGCCTGCTTGCGCGAACCACTGCGTGCCTTTTGACCCTTGTTTCCGCGACCAGCAGTTTTGCCCATACCGGAACCGATACCACGACCAACGCGCTTGGCGTTGCTGCGTGCACCGAAATTATCCATCAAAGCATTCAGTTTCATTTTATTTTTTCCTTTTGTCCTGTGAACCGAATTACGGTTCTGTGTCGCACGCCGAAAACAGCGTACTCGGTTTAACTAATTTTTATTTTTCAACAATTTCGACCAGGTGTGATACCTTGGCAACCATACCGCGAACGGCGGGTGTATCTTCAACCTCGCGCGATTTGCCGATACGTCCCAATCCCAACGCAGCAACAACCTTGCGCTGCGCAGTCGGACGGCCGATAATGCTTCTAACCTGTTTAACAACTATCTTTGCCATAATACATTTCTCCGTTTTTAGCGAATAAATTATTTGTCTTCGGCGGATTCGGTTTCAACCTTTTTACCGTCACGACCGGCAATGATTTCCGCAACTGTTTTTCCACGACGCGCCGCAACTGTTTTCGGCGAATTCATTTTTTCAAATGCCAGAAACGCCGCGCGAATCATATTGTTCGGATTGTTAGAACCCTGGGACTTTACAACAACGTCCTGAACCCCCAGACATTCAAACACCGCACGCAACGCACCACCAGCAATGATACCAGTACCAGGAACAGCACTGCGAACAACCAGTTTGCTGGCACCGTATTTAGCCGCGCTGTCGTGATGCAGTGTGCGTCCTTCTTTCAGCGGAACACGGATCATTTTCGCCTTGGCCGCTTTGGTCGCCTTTTGCACTGCGCTTTGAACTTCCAGCGCCTTGCCCTTGCCAAAGCCGACACGACCGGCCTTGTCGCCAACCACCACCAGGGCCGAGAACGACATATTGCGTCCACCCTTTACCGTTTTAGAAACACGGTTGATAGAAACCAGTTTGTCTACCAAATTATCCGTTTGCAATTTTTTATCATCAAAACGTGCCATAATAAACTCCGTATATTACCGATTAAATTCTGACGCCACCCGCGCGGATAGCTTCACACAGTGCCTTGATACGGCCGTGATAGCGATATCCCCCACGATCAAAATAGCAGTTGTCGGCGATTTTTGCCTTGACCGCACGTTCGGCAAACGCTTTGCCAACCATTTCGGCACCGGCAATATTCCAGCCCTTGCCCTTGAAATCTTTTTCCTTGGACGATGCTGCACATACAGTGTGCCCCTTTACATCATCGATGGCCTGGATTTCAATGTGACGACCCGAACGGAAAACCGACAGACGGATTTTGCCCGGGTTCTTTCTTTTCAACGCACTGCGATTTGCCAGTGTACGTCTTTCTTCTGTAGACAAATGTTTCAACATTTTGTTTCCTTTTTTCCAATCCCCGTAACAGCGGGAATTACCTATTTATTATTTCTTTTTACCTTCTTTGCGGCGGATTCTTTCACCCTTATAGAAAATCCCCTTGCCCTTGTACGGGTCAACGCGACGAACCTTGTGAACTTTGTCCGCAAATTGACCGACCAGGCACTTATCAACACCGCGGATAGAAAATTCAGTCGGTGTTTCACCCATCTGAACGGTCAGCCCCGCCGGGATTTCCATAATAACATCGTGAGAATAACCCGCGACCAAAACCAACTTGTTACCACTGACAGACGCCTTGTAACCAACACCCTTCATATACATATCCTTGGCAAAGCCATCGGTGACGCCTTCGACAGCAGCACGAACATTGCGGGTCATAGTCCCCCACATTGCGCGCGATGTTTTATCTTCGGCATCCTTTGGTGTAACGGTAACTTGATCTGCTTCAACAACAATATCAACCAGTCCGGCGTTTTTAGTTGTCAGCGGAATTTTGATTTCGCCCTTGGGGCCCTTGATAGTCAGAACGTCGTCCGCAATTACGGCCGATACGCCCTCTTTCAGTTTAACTGGATGTTTTCCTGCACGAGACATAATTCAATCCTCACTATATATTAGATAACCTTGCACAATACTTCACCGCCGACGTTCATCAGGCGCGCCTTGTGATCAGTCATAACCCCGTTTGGCGTAGAAACAATCGCGATACCCAAACCGTTCAAAACCTTTGGCATTTTTGCACTGCCGGAATAGACACGACGTCCCGGCTTTGAAACGACTGTGATTTCTTGGATAGCACCATTTCCGCCGACATACTTCAATTCAATAACCAAATTGGCACGATGTTCGTCAATTTGTTCTTTGCGGAAATCAGTGATAAAACCTTCGTCCTTTAACACGGCCAGAACTGCTGCACGCAGTTTGCTGTTCGGGACAGTTACAAATTCTTTACCGGCATTCTGACCATTGCGAATACGGGTCAGCATATCTCCGATTGGGTGTGATAATGACATCTTTTGTACTCCTTGTTACGTGACAAATTGTCACAACCAGCTGCATTGTCCACAACTGGGTTTTAATATTTGCAAAATTACCAGCTGGACTTGCGTACACCCGGCAGTTTACCTTCGGACGCCATAGTACGAACCTGCTGACGGCACAGACCGAACAGACGGAAATAACCGCGTGCACGTCCCGTCACCGCGCAACGATTATGCAAACGTGTCGGGTTCGCATTACGCGGCAATTTTGCCAATTTCTTCATCGCGTCCATACGTTCGTCGGGCGTCGCGTTCACAGACATTTTCGCCTTGATTGCTTCGCGTTTTTTAGCGTACTGGGCGACCATTTTTTCACGTTTTTTCTGTTTGTTTATCAACGCTAATTTAGCCATCTTTACTTACCTTTTATTATTTCAGAACCAGCGGCAGGCCGATTTTGGTCAGCAGTGCACGCGCTTCGTCATCTGTTTTTGCCGTTGTTGCGATGACGATGTCCATTCCGCGAATCGCATCAATTTTATCAACGGAAATTTCCGGGAATATCAGGTGTTCCTTGATACCGAACGCATAGTTGCCACGTCCGTCAAACTTTGATTTAGACAGACCACGGAAATCCTTTACACGCGGCAACGCAACAGTAATCAACTTATCCAGAAAATCATACATTCTTTTACCGCGCAATGTAACCTTGGTACCGATGGGCTGACCTTCGCGCAGACGATACGTCGCGATGGATTTTTTCGCGCGTGTGATAACGGACTTCTGTGCGGCAATCGCTGTCAAGTCCGCGGCCGCGGAATCCAGTTTCTTTTTATCAGAAACCGCTTCACCGACACCCATATTCAATACAATTTTTGTCAGTTTCGGTACTTCGAACTGATTCTTGTATCCGAATTCTTTAACCAATTCGGGCACAATTTGCTTTTCATAAATTTCACGCAATCTGCTTTGCATTTTTTATTCCTTAACGTTTTGTCCCCGTAACAGCGGGAACCAGTTTTTCATTATAATTCCGCACCGGATTTTTTTGCAATGCGAACCTTTTTATCGCCATCGATTTTGTATCCGACGCGAGACGCCTTTTTGGTCTTTGGGTCGACCAAGGCAACGTTGGAAACGTGAATCGGGGCTTCGCGGTCAACGATATGACCGGGCTGTTCCTGGGTCGGCTTTATGTGCCATTTATGACGGTTGACACCTTCGACCACGACACGGGATTCAGACGGACGCGCCTGCAAAACCTTGCCCTTGACGCCCTTGAATTTTCCCGAAATAACTACGACTTCATCGCCTTTCTTGATTTTCATTTCATAACCCTTTGTCTGTTGCATTTGGCCCGTGTAATTATATCACTTCTGGTGCCAAAGATACAATTTTCTGAACGTCGTATTTGCGGCGAACTTCACGCGCAATCGGTCCAAAGATACGTGTGCCAATCGGTTCAAAGTTGTTTTTGTTTATCAGCACAACCGCATTGTCGTCAAAGCGAATAATTGAACCGTCCGGACGTTTTACCGGGAACTTGGTACGAACGATAATTGCACGCTGAACCGTACCTTTTTGTACTTTGCCGCGTGGAATCGCTTCTTTGATTGCGACAACGATTTTGTCGCCAACCGTCGCATAGCGACGATGAGAACCACCCAAAACCTTGATGCACATCGCTTTGCGCGCACCAGAGTTATCGGCAACTGTCATAACTGTTTCATTTTGTATCATAACACTTCACCTTTTATCCTGCGTGCGGGGCAATCCCCCGCCGCTTTGTTATAGGTTCCGACTGCGTATCACGCCTCAAAGAACCTGTTGTGACCATTGCTTTACAATGTTAGTCCGTGACCTCTACGGCCTCGTCCTTGGAAACACCGACACGACCCTTTACGACCCAAGATTTTGTCTTGGAAATCGGACGATGCTCTTCAATAGCGACGATATCACCAACCTTGTATTCGTTGTTTTCATCGTGCGCCTTGTATTTTTTATTCTGCTTTACGAACTTACCGTACAACGGATGACGGAAACGGCGTTCAACTTCTACAACGACAGTTTTATCATTTGCTGTACTTTTAACTGTTCCCTGCAGTATACGTCTTGGCATAACTTTTGTCCCTTATATCATTTGTTCCAATTTGCACGTATCAGTATAAAAATGACCGCACAAATCAACCACCTTTTTTATCCGATTTCGCCATATGATAACTAAAAATTTAGAAATCTCAACAAAAATCGGCAATTTTTATTTTTTCGCAGCGTTTATTTGAGTTTTCACGCGTGCGATTTCGCGACGGGTCTGACGCATAACGTGTGTTTTCGGCATCTGGCCCGCTGCGTGCTGAAAGCGCTGGTTCATCTGTTCTTTTTTCAGATTTTCCAGTTTGCTTTGCAATGCCTCTGCTGTCAAAGATTCTTTTTCAACTTTCTTTTCTGCCATTTTTTAACCTTTTTGCCCTGCCCCGCGTGGCCGCGGTGTGGATTATGAATTAGTTGACCTTGCGTTCAACAACCTTGGTTTTAACCGGCAATTTCGCCGCCGCCAAAGCGAACGCTTCGTATGCAACCTCCGGTTTTACACCGTCCAGTTCGAACAAAATACGACCCGGCTTTACACGGCAAATCCAGTATTCAACCGCACCCTTACCTTTACCCATACGGACTTCTGCGGGCTTTTTAGTTACCGGAACATCCGGGAACACACGAATCCACAGCTTACCCATACGGCGCATATGACGCGTAATTGCGCGACGTGCGGCTTCTATCTGACGCGCGGTAACACGTTCCGGCGTCATCGCTTTTAAGCCAAAGGAACCGAACGCCAATTCGCTGCCGCCCTTGGCGACGCCGTGAATACGTCCTTTGTGCTGTTTGCGAAATTTTGTCTTATTTGGCATCAACATAATAACTACCTTTTAATTTCTTGGTTTAATTTTTGATTTTCCCGGCACCATATAGATGACCGTCAAAAATTACTTGCTTTTTCTTTCGCTGCTGCCGGCATATTCGGCGGGACGCGCCATTTCAGATGCCAGCTTTTCTTTGTTCACTACGTCGCCGGTATAAATCCAAACCTTTACACCGATAACGCCGTACGTTGTTTTTGCCTGAATTGACGCATAGTCAATATCAGCACGCAATGTATGCAGCGGAATACGACCTTCGCGGATTTGTTCACTACGGGCGATTTCCGCACCGTTCAGACGGCCCGAGCACATAACCTTGATACCCTGGGCGCCGGCCTTGGTGGCGTTCTGGACGGCCTTTTTCATTGCGCGTTTGAAGGAAACACGGCCTTCGATTTGTTGCGCGATGTTCTGCGCAACTAATTGCGCGTTCAAGTCCGGACGACGAACTTCATAAATATTGACAACGACCTGGTCATTTTTCACCAACTTTTTAATATCGTTGCGCAACGCTTCGATATCGGCACCGTTTTTACCGATAATCATACCCGGACGAGATGTGTGGATTGTAACCACAACCTTTTTGGCAAAGCGTTCGATAACAACCTTGGCCAAACCGGCTTTTTTTAATTTCTTTTCAATAAACTTGCGGATTTTGATATCTTCGGCCAGCAAATTTGCATAGTCCTTTTTGCCCGCAATCCAGCGCGAATCTGTTACCTTGTTTATAAATTCACGCAACGAGATAGGTGATACTTTCTGTCCCATTTTATTTTTTCCTTACTGTTTTCGGTCGGTGTTCTTGAAGATTTGGCAAGAATCTTTATTCAGGAACCATCGCCCCATACCACCGACCGTATTTATTATTTTGCCTTTTCTTTTTTTACTGTTTTTGCCTTTGGTGCCTTTTTGGTCGGCGCAACGCCCGATTCCAAAACAATCGTCAGATTTGAAAAAGGTTTCAAAATCGGACGAGCACTTCCGCGCGGTCCCGGGAAAATACGCTTCATTGTCAGTGCCTTGCCACACCAAATTTCTTTGATGTACAAACTTTCCACCGGCAGATTTTTATTGTGTTCTGCATTTGCGATGGCCGACAACAAAGTTTTCAGAACTTCGCCAGATACGCGCTTTTTAGAAAATTTCAAGACATCGATTGCACGATCAACCGGCAGACCACGTACCATATCACAAACCAGATTCAATTTCTGGTGGCTGATACGTATCATTTTGTTGAACGCACGCACTTGATTATCTTTAATTCCATATCTTGTCGTTGTCATAACTGTTACCCTATTATTTATGTTCCAGTTTGGGGCCGGAAATTATTATTTTTTGGCGGCCGCCGCTTTTTTATTTGCCGCGTGACCCTTGAACGTACGTGTCGGCGCAAATTCACCCAATTTGTGGCCAATCATATCTTCGACGATGGACACCGGAATGAATTTATTTCCATTGTGAACTTCAAACGTCAAACCAACCATCGGCGGTACGATAGTGCTGCCGCGTGACCAGGTCTTTATCGGCTTATGATCATTTTTTTCATTTGCCGCCGCAACCTTTTTCAAGATGGACGGATGAACATAAGGACCTTTCCATACTGAACGAGACATCAATTACTCCGTTTTTTACTTATTATTTTTTCTTTGCCAAATGTCTGCTGCGGATAATCATCTTTGCAGTACGTTTATTGCTACGGGTACGATATCCCTTGGCCGGAATACCTGTACGTGATACCGGTTCGTGGCCCTTGGAATGACCATTACCACCACCCATCGGGTGATCAACCGGGTTCTGCGCCATACCGCGAACTGACGGACGAATGCCCAACCAGCGTGCACGACCGGCCTTGCCCAAGTTGACATTGCGTTGATCGGGGTTAGAAACACTGCCGACCGTCGCCATACAATCGGAATGAACCTTGCGCAGTTCACCGCTGTTCATTTTAATCTGGGCATAGACACCGTCCTTACCCATCAACTGTGCATAGCAACCCGCACTGCGTGCCAACTGGCCACCAGCACCCGGCTTCAACTCAACATTATGCACAATTGTACCGATTGGCATATTTTTCAATGGCATTGCATTACCCGGCTTGATATCTTCGCGTTCGCCGGAAATGACAACATCGCCCGCCTTCAAATCACGTGGCGCCAATATATATGAACGCGCACCGTCCGTGTATTCAATCAATGCGATAAACGCCGTGCGGTTCGGATCGTATTCCAAACGAACAACCGTCGCTGGAACACCCTTTTTCTTGCGCGCGAAATCAATCAGACGATATTTGCGCTTGTGTCCGCCACCCTGATGCATAACGGTAACGTGACCAAAATTATTACGTCCACCCTTGGACTTCAAACCAACCGTCAACGCCTTTTCCGGTGCGCCGCGATGCAGTTCACTGCGGTCAACCTGAGTCAAACCACGCGTACCCGGTGTTGTCGGCTTATAATGCTTTAATGCCATTTTTTCTTACCTTTGTTTCTGCCACGACACTAACATCCATTTTATTTACGGGTTCTCTGCCGTGGCGATTTCATTGTTATTTATATGTTTGCGGACAAATCCAATTTCGCATCCGCCGGCAGGGACACATACGCCTTTTTAACAGTACGCTGTGTACCGGTACCACGGCCACGGAAAGATTTTTCTTTGCCCTTGACAACAACAATGTTCACCTTGATCGGTTTTACATTGTAAATTGCCTGGACGGCACGTGCAACATCCGCCTTGGTCGCGTTTGCCGCAACTTCGAACGCAACGCCGTTGCTTTCGGACAGCTTTGCCGCCTTTTCCGAGATTATCGGGCGACGCAGTATATCATAAATACCAGCGGTGCGCACGACTTTTTTCTCTGATGTAACTTTCTTTTCTGCCATTTTGTTATACCTTTTCGTCTTGCGTTATCGACATAGTATAATTATGCCAAACGCGCCTCCACCGCTTTGACTGCATCGGCCGTCAAAACCAGTTTGTCGTGATTCAGAATATCCAAAACATTCAAACCAATTGTCGGCAACGCGTCAATATTCGGAATATTCGCTGCGGATTTCTGGAAGTTTTCATCCAACTGAGCCCCGCCAACAAACAATGCTGACGTCAAGTTCAACTTTTTCAGTTGCTTTGCAAACGCCGCTGTCTTGGCCGCTGGCAATTTTTCGGAATCAATAATAATCAGATTTCCATCTTTTGCCTTGGACGACAACGCCATTTTCAGTCCCAACGCACGAATCTTTTTCGGCAGATCAATCGCGTGGTCACGAACAACAGGTCCGTGAACAACACCACCGCCGCGCATATGTACGTTGTATCTTTCACCCTGACGCGCATTACCGGTTTTTTTCTGCTTGAACGCTTTTTTACCGCTGCCCGCGACATCGGAAACGGTCTTTACCGCGTGCGTACCTGCACGTGATTTGGCACGCTGCCAGGTAACAACACGATGCAGAATATCTGCGCGCGCATCGATTCCAAAAATCTGGTCTGCCAGTTCAACCTTGCCGACCGACTTACCATCAAAATTTATAACGTCTATTTGCATTTTTTCCACCTTACTCTATCTGCTGCCACCTGAATTATTCCGCAACAGTTTCTGCTTCGGGTTCAGCCGCTGGTTGTTCCGCGGATTGTTCAACCTTCATTTTTGTCGGAACCGGCAAATCTTTCTGTTCTTTTTTCACCGCGTCGCTGACCAACACAAACGTGCCGTTTGCGCCCGGGACTGCACCTTCGACAAAGATAAGATTTTCCACTTCGTCAATGCCGAACACTTTCAAATTTTGCACAGTCACAGTTTCGTTACCCATCTGACCAGCCATTTTTTTACCTTTCAACACACGACCTGGCCATTCACGCATACCTGTACCACCGATGGAACGATGAGCTTTTAACACACCATGGGAAGCTTCTTTACCACCAAAGTTATGGCGTTTCATAGCCCCCTGGAATCCTTTACCTTTGCTGGTCGCCTGGACATCAACAAATTGTCCGGCAATAAAATGCGCTGCCGACAATTGTGTACCCATTGGGATCACGCAATCATCAGACACACGAAATTCAACAACCTTGCGATATGGCTTTACGCCTGCTTTTTCTGCTGCCACAGCCTGTGGTTTTGCGACGTGCTTAGCCTTGGCTTCGCGCATACCCAACACATTTGCGACATAACCATTTTTTTCCATTGTACGATTGCCAATAACCGTGCAATCACCGACGGACAAAACAGTCACTGGATGAGCCACGCCACCGTCGTCATACAAACGAGTCATACCTATTTTTGTTGTTATTAAACCGCTACGTTTCATTTTATTTGCCTTTATTTGTCAGTAGGTTGGACAGAAGTACACACCATTTTTACGCCCATCCAACACAAACACTTACCTTTTTACAATTTAATTTTTACATCAACACCGGACGCCAAATCCAACTTCATCAATGCATCTACTGTCTGAGGGGTTGGATTCACGATATCAACAACCGCTTTGTGATTGCGAATTTCAAATTGTTCGCGCGATTTTTTATTGATGTGTGGCGAACGGTTCACAGTAAATTTCTTAATCAATGTCGGCAAGCGAACGGGTCCAACTACCTCTGCGCCAGTGCGCTTTGCAGTTTTGACTATCTCGTCCACAGATTCCATTAACACCCTGTGATCAAACGCTGTCAATTTGATGCGAATTTTAGATGCTGGTACCATTTGTTCGTTTTCCTTATCGTTATTCCGGGCCGGTAATCACTGGCGTTTCAACCAGTTACACCGACCCGCGACATTTTGTTTATTATTTGATGATCTTCGATACAACGCCTGCGCCAACTGTGCGTCCGCCTTCACGGATAGCAAAGCGACGACCTTCGTCCATAGCAATCGGAGCAATCAGTTGCACCGTGATACGAACGTTGTCCCCCGGCAGAACCATTTCTTTGTCAGCCGGCAGCGTGATTGTACCTGTTACGTCTGTTGTGCTGAAGTAGAACTGCGGACGATAGTTGCTGAAGAACGCAGTATGACGTCCACCTTCTTCCTTGGTCAGAATATAAACTTCAGCTTCGAAATCTGTGTGCGGTGTGATGGAACCCGGCTTGCAGATAATCTGGCCACGTTCAACATCTTCCTTCTTGGTACCGCGCAGCAACAGACCAACGTTATCACCGGCTTCACCCTGATCCAGCAATTTGCGGAACATTTCAACACCGGTAACAGTTGTTTTCTGTGTCGGACGCAGACCGACGATTTCGCATTCATCACCAACCTTGACCGTGCCGGCTTCGATACGACCGGTAACAACGGTACCACGACCAGTGATAGAGAATACGTCTTCAATCGGCATCAAGAACGGCTTGTCAACCGGACGTTCCGGCAGCGGGATGTATTCATCGCACGCCTTCAACAGCGCATCGATGGATTCTTTGCCCAAACCGTCGTTTTTGCCTTCCAATGCGGAAACTGCAGAACCACGAATGATTGGCACATTTTCGCCATCGAAATCGTTCGCAGACAACAGTTCACGAATTTCCATTTCAACCAATTCCAACAGTTCCGGATCGTTGGCCAAATCGCACTTGTTCAGATAAACAACGATTTTTGGAATACCAACCTGACGCGCCAACAGGATGTGTTCACGTGTCTGCGGCATCGGACCATCGGTCGCGGCAACAACCAGAATAGCACCGTCCATCTGCGCGGCACCAGTAATCATATTTTTAACATAGTCCGCGTGTCCCGGGCAGTCAACGTGCGCATAATGACGATGTTCTGTTTCGTATTCAACGTGCGCGGTGTTGATTGTTATACCACGTGCGCGTTCTTCCGGCGCATTGTCGATTTGATCGACACCCTTGGCCTGGTCGGCACCAACGCCATAGTAGTGAACGATAGCGGCCGTCAAAGTCGTCTTACCGTGGTCAACGTGACCAATAGTACCGATATTGACGTGTGGCTTGGTTCTTACATACTTTTCTTTTGCCATAGTTTTCTCCTTAGGGCTTTGTTAAGTTTGATTTCTGAAATCTGATTTCCGATTCATTACATCAAATCATAAACCAGAAATCAAAAATCACAATCTTTTTTTATTATTTTTTTATTTTGTCAGCTTCTTTATAACCTCGTCTGCGACATTTTTCGGCACTTCATCATAGTGCGACAGTTCCATATACGGATTTGCACGCCCCTGTGACAAAGAACGCAATGTCTTGACGTATCCGAACAAGTTCGCCAGTGGCACGTATGCTGAAATCATCTGATTACCGAACTGTGTTTCGATACCGTTGATTTGTCCACGACGACTGTTCAGGTCCCCAATGATGTCACCGACATATTCTTCCGGCGTAGTAACCGAAAGTTTCATAATCGGTTCCAACAATTTTGGCGCCGCTTTTTTCATTGCTTCGCGGAAGCACGCACGCGCCGCAATTTCAAAGCACAATACATTGGAATCGACTTCGTGATATTTACCGTCAACCAATGTCGCCTTGAAATCCACTGTGGGATAGCCAATCAGAACACCTGTCTGCTGGGCTATCTTCAAACCCTTTTCAACGCCGGGGATATATTCCTTGGGAATTGCACCGCCGACAATCTTGTTTTCGAACTCATAACCCTTGCCCGGTTCCAATGGTTCAAATTCAATCTTCACCTGAGCATACTGACCGGAACCACCGGACTGTTTTTTATGGGTATATTCTTCGGTAACAGGTTTGCTGAATGTTTCGCGATATGCAATACGCGGTTCACCAACGTTCACATCAACCTTAAATTCACGCAGCAAACGATCAACCAAAATTTCCAGATGCAGTTCACCAACACCCGCCAAAATCGTCTGACCTGATTCTTCGTCAACAGACACACGGAAAGACGGATCTTCCTTGGCCAACGCCTGCAGACCCAATGACATTTTTTCAATATCGGCCTTGGTCTTGGGTTCAACCGCAATGCTCATAACCGGATCTGGAACGTGGATGTTTTCCAGAATAATCGGATTTGATTCATCACACAGCGTATCACCGGTAATTGTTTCCTTCATACCAACCAGTGTGACAATGTCACCAGCGGACGCTTCTTTGATTTCTTCACGCTGATTTGCGTGCATCAACAACATACGTCCAACACGTTCACGCTTATCACGGTTGGAATTATAGATGTACGAACCGGACACCAGCTTACCAGAATAAATACGGATAAACATCAGGTTTCCAACGAACGGATCATTTGCAACCTTGAACGCCAGTGCACTGAACGGTTCCTTGGGGTCCGCGTGACGCGCGATAACAGTTTCGCCATCCATCGCCGTACCCTTGATTGCCGGAATATCCAGCGGGCTGGGCAAATAATCAACAATCGCGTCCAACAACGGCTGAACACCCTTGTTCTTAAATGCAGTACCACACAGAACCGGGTTAAAGTTTTGCGCAATCGTACCCTTGCGTATCAGTTTTTTAATGGTTGCGACATCGGGCTTGTTACCTTCCATATACGCTTCCATAATATCGTCGTCCAGGGTTACGACTTCTTCAATCAATTTGTTGTGCAGTTCTTCGGCTTTTTCCTTCAAATCATCTGGGATGTCAACGATGTGGGGATCCTTGCCCAAATCGTCTTCCCAAACAATACCACGCATTTCGACAACATCGACAACGCCACGGAAATCAGATTCCGCACCAATCGGGAAATTTACGACCAACGGATTTGCACCCAAGCGTTCACGAATCATATCCACACAGCGGAAGAAATTACCACCAATACGATCCATTTTGTTCACGAAGCAAATACGCGGAACATTATAACGGTCTGCCTGACGCCATACAGTTTCTGTCTGGGGCTGAACGCCGGACACAGATTCAAAAACTGCGACCGCACCGTCCAAAACACGCAAAGAACGTTCCACTTCCATTGTAAAGTCCACGTGTCCCGGCGTATCAATCAGATTGATGCGGTGATCGCGCCAAAAGCAAGTTGTTGCCGCGGACGTAATGGTAATACCACGTTCCTGTTCCTGTTCCATCCAGTCCATAGTCGCACCGCCATCGTGCACTTCGCCGATTTTGTACGTTTTTCCTGTATAGAAAAGAATACGTTCTGATGTAGTTGTTTTACCGGCGTCAATATGGGCCATAATACCAATATTGCGATACATATTCAAAGGAGCGGTTTTTCCGACTGACATATTATTCTTTCCCTTATTTTATTTTTAGTTGTTTGTGTTTGCCTGTTGTTAAATAACCATTGCGTAAATCAGATTACCAACGGAAATGCGCAAAGGCCTTGTTCGCTTCAGCCATCTTGTGGGTATCAATTTTTTTCTTGAACGCACCACCCTGGCCATTTAACGCATCGCGCAATTCGCCGAACAATCTGTCTTCCATAGAACGTTCACCACGTTTGCGCGCAAACATAATCAACCAACGCAAAGCCAATGTCTGCTGACGCGCAGGTCTGACTTCGACCGGCACCTGATAGGTTGCACCGCCAACACGACGGCCCTTGACTTCAACTGATGGTTTCAAGGCATCAACCGCTTCCAAAAATGCGGCCAATTCATCACCGTCTTTTGCAATCTTTTTCAGTTTATCCAATGCACCATAAACGATATTTTCGGCAACTTCTTTTTTGCCGTCCCACATAACAACATTGATACATTTTGCAACGACCAGATTATTATACTTTGAATCTGGCAGAATTTCACGTTTAGTTGCACTTTTACGTCTTGACATTTACTTTTCCTTTTGTTTCTTCATCCGGGACAATCCCGAATTACTCACACGGCCGCGCCGCGTGTATTATTATTTACCGGCCTTGGCACCGTACAGGGAACGTCCCTGCTTTCTGCTTTCGACACCCTTGGTATCCAGAACACCGCGGATAATATGATATTTAACACCGGGCAAGTCCTTTACACGACCGCCACGAATCATAACAACACTATGTTCCTGCAAATTATGCCCTTCGCCCGGGATATAGGCCGTAACTTCACGACCATTAGCCAGTTTTACACGGGCGACCTTACGCTGGGCCGAATTAGGTTTTTTCGGCGTGGTTGTGTACACACGTGTGCAAACACCACGTTTCTGCGGAGCTTCCATCATATCCGGTGCCTTTGATTTAACAACAACCTTCTTACGTGGTTTCCGAATCAGTTGATTTACTGTTGGCATTCAAAATCTCTTTGTTTTGTGTACATTTTTATCTGCATAAGACAACCTTTCGGACTTATTTCAACGGCGTCGCCGCGATTATAAATCCGTCAGAATATGCAGATTTCTGTGTTTTTTTCTTTCCTTGTTTACACGGAAAGCGAACATACTATAACCACGAACCCGCGTATTGTCAAGCAGAATCTGGGATTTTTTATCAAAAAAACCGCTGGAAAATCCCAAAAAACCGGGATGTTTATCATATCGTAACGTGACGATTTTTTTATTAGTGTAAATTTATTGAACATCAAACGATGTCAATAATAAACAGCAATTAAAATTCAACCGAAAATTCCAGCCCTATTTTCCAAAAATCATCAGGCGCATCAACATCGTTATCCGCATTTGCAGTTTTGAAATGATATTTTATATACGGATGCACGGATGCGGTATCCGACATATTATAGATAACCCCAAATTCAACCAACCGGTCATATTGTGTCACAGGCGCACTGATTTCATTAAAATCGTATTCAAACTCAACCTTGGTCGCCATATCGGCACGGAAATAATACATCGCTTCGGCTGTCAGGTTTATATTCCAGAAATTTTGCGGGTCTGCAAAAACAAACTGCCCCATAACCTTTAACGCCCATTGAAAATCGCGCCACGCAACGCCGTGAATACGCGCACCAAAATCAAAGTTATTGTTCCCCAGTCGCACATCGGTCTTTGCATTTTTGGTCCAGGCAATACCATAGTCCGCCATTAAATCCAACTTAAACGCCTGATTTGTTACCCATTTCCATTTGATACCGACCTGGGAATCGGCATAGTCGTTATCGGTACTGAACGACACGGTCCAATCGTCCAAAAACGTATAGTCCAAATCCAGCGACAATTCGTGCACCCGCCCAGACATAAAGTCCGTCTGGGCGGTGCCGTCACTGTTTGCACCAGTTTTGAACGCCGCGCCAAACGATGCGGAAAATTCCCCCGATTGCGTCAGCCGACTGACGTCCAGTCGCGCGGCGTTCGATACGCCACAGGTCAAAAATACCAACATCGCGGCAAATGCAATTTTGTTCATATACGTAACCATATCCCAATAATTGCACCCCGCCCCGCATACACGCAATCGGTATCAAATCATAAGGATTGAAAAATATAATCATTATGATATAATTGATGCGCATTGGCCGATTACCAATGTGGGGTGTAAGAACCTCGAAAGACAACCTCTAACCGCCCTTCATCACGGCGGTGTTTTTATTGAATAATTGTTTTAGGGGGGATAAAAATGTCCGATAACCACAGACAAAAATTTCGTCGTGAAATACTGCGCCAAAGTTTTGGTGCCCAACAAACCGCCGGTCAATTATTAAAACGAGCCCGTATGATTATGGGTGTGGGAATTGAATTTATGGCACGCCAGTTCGGTGTCAATCCGCAAATATGGCAACATTATGAAAACGACCGCGCGGTAATACCCGATGTTTTATTATTAAAGATATTTACGTTTGGCCTGGATTTTTGGATTGAACGACAAATTATCCCCACCCCCAACCAAGAACAATAAATTGTACTCTTTTCTCTGTTATCTGTTCTCTGTTATCAGTTCTCTGTTATCTGTTCTCTGTTATCTGTTCTCTGTTCTCTAAAAAAAATCCCGCCATTGGCGGGATTTTTTGGATACATAGCGTCTGGTTTAGAACTGTGCCCCAAACTTTACGCCAAAACCGAATCCATCGGCAATTTCCCAATCGCCCGTGCTGTGATCCATTTCACCAGAGATGTATGCACCAACATACATATCATTGTCGATGTTATAGTTCACACCAACCTTTCCGGTCCAAACACCTGCGTTTTCGGCCCAATCATCCATAACACCGGTGTATTCCGCACCCAGCAACAATGCCCAGTCAGACGTTATTGACATAAAACCATCCAATCCGGCGCGCAGCGTATGTATGCCATCATCACCCCAGTTGAACGATTCTGTATTGCCATAGTTGAATTCAACGTGACCAGCAACTGTCCACATATCTGTTACATAGCCAGCACGAACACCAACTGTCCACAAATAAGATGTATAATCTTCATCCAAGAACGGCTGATGATCACCCCAAACCGGATTCAATGCATATGATGCATAGGCATCAATCTTCCAATTCATTTCGTCCAACAGACGGTAATCGGCACCG
The DNA here is from genome assembly GCA_944407095.1 of Candidatus Enterousia intestinigallinarum. Taxonomy (GTDB): domain Bacteria; phylum Pseudomonadota; class Alphaproteobacteria; order Rs-D84; family Rs-D84; genus Enterousia; species Enterousia intestinigallinarum. The sequence goes on from OX097180.1 coordinate 396,174, forward strand.
ATTTCAAATGTGTTCCATCCCATACCATCGAACCAATCCATTTCGCTGAAATCTGTACCAACATAGATTGCGGCACGATCAGTTATACCATAACCAAACTTTTCAGCCAACATCCACGAATCTGCATTTTCAGAATGAGAATTCAATTCTGTAACACTATAAAATTTGCCGGCATCCGGACGGTACATCGGATTATCATTTATTGCCATAGCGTTCGCACCCGTCGCTGCAAAAACTGCCAACAAAGATGTTAAAACTAATTTTTTCATACTATATCCTTATGGTTTAGTTAAAAAACTAGATTCTCTCTACCTAGCTAGGAATATTTTAACCCGCGATTCGGGGTGTTTTCAAGGTAAAAGATTTTTGCATTTTATCCCTAAATATGCTATGATACGCCAGTGCGCGAATCGGATTTTATTCACAAAAAATTACCAAAACGCCCGGAAAACCGGGCGTTTTTAATATCCTATTAAAAAATTATTCAAAAGCAAAATTATTAAAAGATTTAATGAATTACGCTTTTTCAGTTTTCATTTTGAAATTTTTTTATTACGCGCCAGTCAGCGTGATTTTTCATATGCTCTTGATACGTGCGTGCAAACTTATGTCCACCCCGCCCGTCTGCAACGAAAAACAGATAGTTCGTATCGGCGGGCGACAAAACCGCGTGTATCGCATCCAGCCCCACATTTGCAATCGGCCCCGGTGGCAACCCATAATTTGTATAAGTATTGTATGGGCTTTCTATTTTCAGGTTTTCGCGCAACAGCGGCCGACCACGCATATCGCCCAACCCACCCGTCAGCGCATAAACCACCGTCGGATCCGCCTGCAGGCGCATATTATCACGCAACCGATTCAAATATACACTGGCCACGATGGGCATTTCTGATTTCTTGGACGTTTCCTTTTGCACAATGGATGCCAATGTCACCACATCGTCCCAGGTCTTCAGCGGTCGTGGTGCAACCTTGCCCGCCTTATCCCAGTTTTGTTCCAATTCAACCATTTTCTTGCGCATCAAATCCAACAGCGCCAGTCGTGATGTACCACGCGCAACACGGTATGTGTCCGGGAACAAGTCACCATCACGCAGATTGCATACCGGCAAATCGGTATCTGGGCCGCATTCCACCCCACCGGTCAGATTTTCATCCGCCAGCAACATTTCCTTGATTTGTTTTACAGTCAATCCTTCGGGTATGACAACGGTTGTGGCGGCGACATCGCCGTGTGCAAACATATTTGCAATACGCCATACACTGGTGCCACGTGGAATATCATACTGGCCAGATTGAACGCGTCCGCCATTGCCGCGCACCGCAATTTTGAATAATACTGGCGAATCGATTATGTCGCGCGCGACCAACTGTTCCGCGACACTGGAAACACTGCCCCCGCGGGTTACGTTAAATACCACGTCGCGCGAAACAACGGAACGCACCCCAAATATGTACACCAGCGCAACAACAACCAGCACAACCACTGCACATATAATATTTACATACTTATTCGATGGGATTATTTTTCTTTTTTTCATAGCAGAACAATTATACAATTAAAAAACAAAGTTGCAATCACGAAGATTGCAACTTTTTTAATCCCCCATTGCACGATTTAGCATATGTTTTGCCATTTCTGCATTTTTTGCGGCCATCAACCCACGCAGTCGCGTAACAAACTGATTATACCCCGGCATTGATTGCAGTTTATTACGCCACTGCATATATTCATTGCTAAATTTATTTATCCAGTTATCAATTGTAACAGATACATTTTTGTTGTATTCGTCGATACTTTTCGCATCCAATTTATTATGCTGTGCCCAAAAATCAAAGTTTTCATTAAAATATTTATGAAAATCTAACGGCGCGACACCCGTTATATCTTTGACGAAATCGGTTGCCTGCACCGACGGTTTACGCTTATTTAATTCAGAACTGATATAGTTGTATAACTTGTCAAGATCGGACGATTGGTTAAACAAATTATCTTTGAAAAAAGATGTTATATCGGCATACGTCCATTCCAGTGCTGCCAGTACAGAATTAAAATGTCCCTTGTTACTTGCATTGCCGGACATTTTGTTTGCCAGTGCAGTTTTTGCGACCTGTTGCGCGACATCCCCAGCATCACTTCTGGATGTTATTCTGCGATAGCCCATATCCCGTATTGTCTGGTCAACCGCCATATCACGTACGGTATTTGCCAATATCGCATTTTGTTCATCAATAAACATCCCGCGCAGAAACGCCGACTTGTCCCGTGCGCCGTCATACAGTTTCTGTGCTGTCGGCCCTGCAAACATCAGCGCCTGTTTAACTTCCCAATCTTTTATGTCACCGCGTTCCAATTTCATATATCTGTCACGAGCCATATACCCCATACGTGCAATAATTTGCTGTTTTTCAGAATCCGTAAAACCGTCTATTTTATAAACGGTTTCATTTTTTTGAACATCAAACAATTTTCCATCTGGCACATCACCGGCACGCACAATATGCGCCGACGGCGGCAAAACCAATCCTGTTTTTACATCCGGCGCGAAATAAGTATCCAGCAAACTAACCTCTATCGGATTTTCATTTTTGCCAACAACATCATTAAACGGCGCCAATATTACAACAGACATATCGTTCCAATTACCACCGGAATTTGCATCTACAATATGATTCAACGTAGTATGCACCGTGGCGCGCGGAACATCGTAATTTGTCGCCATCGCAGTCGTTGGAATTGCCAAACTGCCGTCCGATAAGCGTCGTGGCATATACTTGGTTGCGTGCACCATAACCCAGTTATTCATATCAGACATATATTTTACCTGGGCCTGAACGTTATCTTCAAAATCTTGTAATTTTTGAATACCGGACATAAAATCTTGTACTTCTGCCATATTTTTTCCCTCGCCAATACAAGAATTATATCACAAAAACAAAAAAATACCACCAACGGTGGCAAATTCTGGTCGGAGTGACTGGGCTGCTGCGCCACCTGGGCTCGTTCGCGCGTAACGCGCTTCACCGGCGCCCTGCCGTTCGCCTCTCGCCTGCGGTTCGAACCGCTTACTTCGCTGGTTCGCCCCCAGTCAAAAAAAACACCACCAACGGTGGCAATTTCTGGTCGGAGTGACTGGGTTCGAACCAGCGACCTCTACGTCCCGAACGTAGCGCTCTACCAGGCTGAGCTACACTCCGTATTTCAAAAGTAACCCGATTATGCAACTGCGTACGGAAAAAATCAACTATTTTTATTTGTTATTTTCCTTTTACTACAGGAATTTTTTTTGCAATACTTTTTGGGGTATCCAACAGGAATAAAGGAATAGTAAAAGATGTTTGGACTTAAATTCTTAAAGAAAACTAAATTTGATAATTATGATGATTATATTGAAAATGGTGCCCCTATTGTTCCAGAACACTTTAATTTTTCATACGATGTTATTGATGTATTAGCAAACGAAACACCTGATAATATCGCATTATTATGGGAAAACGATTCGGGCGAAAAAAAGAAATTTACATTTCGTGACTTATCACGTATGTCAAATGCAGTTGCAAACTTTTTGTTATCGCGCGGCTTGACACGTGGTGACACGGTATTACTGTTTATGCGCCGTCGTTGGGAATATTGGATTTTAATGCTGGCAATGCACAAAATCGGCGTAATTCCGATTCCTTCAACAAATCAGTTAAAGGCCGAAGATATTGAATACCGTATTGAACAAGCTGAATCCAAGGCAATAATAGTATTTGATGACGGCCATATTCTAAACGAAATAAAAACTGCGATTGGTAACAGAAATGTCCAGTTGATATCAAATGACGAAGTGGCTAAATCAATTGATACTATGCCGGATACACTGGAACGCGTGCCAAACGAAAACAGCGACACAATGGTAATTTACTTTACCAGTGGAACAACGGATATGCCCAAAATGGTCGCGCACAACTTCGCATATCCATTGGGACATATAAATACGGCTATGTTCTGGCAACGCCTGCACGACGGCGATATTCACTTTACATTATCAGAATCAGGTTGGGCAAAATGTTCGTGGGGCAAAATGTACGGTCAATGGCTGGCTGGTGCAACAGTATTTGTATTTGATTTTTCGGGCATTGCAACTGCACACGATTTGTTATCAGCAATGGCGGAAAACCATATAACATCATTTTGTGCGCCCCCGACTGTATATAAAATGCTGATACACGCGGACTTCAGCAAATATGACTTATCTGCTTTAACCAAAGCGGACGTCGCTGGCGAAGCACTAAATCCAGAAGTTTTTGAACGTTTTCAAAAGGCCACGGGCATAAAATTACACGAAGGATTTGGCCAAACAGAAACGTGTGTTATGATGTTTACGAACCAATGGATTGAACCCAAACCCGGCAGTATGGGAATGCCGGCCGCTGGTTGGGACGTTCAATTATTGGACGAAGGTGGCCGCCCTGTTCCCAACGGCACAGTTGGTGAAATTTGCGTATCACTGAAAAATGGTCATCCAGTTGGCTTATTCCAGGGATATCATAAAAACGATAAATTGACGTCTAAGGTATTCCGCGATGGCTTTTATCATACCGGCGACGTTGCATATCGTGATAATGATGGATATTATTGGTTTGTTGGGCGTAACGACGATTTGATAAAAACATCTGGATATCGTGTCAGCCCGTTTGAGGTTGAAAGCGTCCTGTTGGAACACCCCGCCGTACGCGAAGTGGCCGTTACCGGAATCCCCGATCCATCGCGCGGAATGGCGGTCAAGGCAACAATCGTACTGAACAAGTATTTCCAGGGCACCGACGTTTTAATCCGTCAATTACAAGATCACGTCCGCGCGCGTACTGCATCATATAAATATCCGCGCGTAATTGAATTCGTTGACAGTTTGCCTATGACAATATCTGGCAAAATTCGTCGTGCTTTAATTCGCACATTGGACAGCGCCAAGGATACAATCATAGAACCTGTAAAAAATGTAATTGGTTTGAGCAAGGACGACGAAAAACAAAAATAAAAGCAGCGGGAACATCCCGCTGTTTTTATATCGATATATACTTACTTTTGTTCAATAAGTTTTATGTATAAAAAATCCCGCCAGTGGCGGGATTTTTTTTATTTTTCGAATCGTTTGATAACCAAACTGGCGTTTGTGCCACCAAACCCGAACGAGTTACTGACAGTAACATTTACCGGGCGTTGCTGGGCAACATTTGGAACCAGGTTGAAATCGCCAACTTCGTCCACCGGATTTTCCAAATTGATTGTCGGCGGAACAATTCCGTCACGTATAGCCAGGACACAGAATATCGCCTCTACCGCGCCAGCAGCACCCAGCAGATGTCCCGTCATAGATTTCGTGGAAGACATACACGCATTTGTGCCCGCGAACAAAGTTTTAACTGCGGCCAATTCACCCAAATCGCCCAATCCAGTTGATGTTCCGTGTGCATTGATGTAATCAACATCCGACGGGGTCAATCCAGCATCTTTCAATGCGGCCTGCATCGCACGTAAGCCGCCCTCGCCCTCTGGTGCGGGTGCAGTAATATGATATGCATCACCCGACAGGCCGTATCCGGCAACCTCGGCATAAATTTTTGCACCACGTGCAACAGCGTGTTCATATTCTTCCAGAACCAGAATACCGGCACCTTCACCCATAACAAATCCATCACGGTCTTTATCCCACGGGCGTGACGCCTTTTCCGGTTCATCATTACGTGTTGACAATGCCTTCATCGCGCAGAAGCCAGCAACACCGATTTTACCAACCGCGCCTTCGGAACCACCGGCAATCATAACATCCGCATCACCGTGCTGAATCAGACGAACGGCTTCGCCGATTGAGTGGGCGGCCGACGCACACGCCGTAACAACGGATAAATTCGGTCCCTTTAATCCGTACTTGATTGATACGTGACCCGCAGTCATATTGATAATAACTTTTGGAATAAAGAACGGACTGATATGACGCGGCCCATTTGCATACAATTCAACACAGTTGTCATATATGGTATTTAATCCGCCAATACCCGCACCGATGGACACACCCATACGTGTTTTATCACCGTCATAATCAATCAGTCCAGCGTCACGTATCGCCTCATCCGCGGCAACAACACCGTATATAATACACTTGTCCATTTTACGCTGTTCACGCGCATCAACAACCGCGTCCGGATTATACTGACCGGGTTCAGTTCCAATTACCGGCAACCCCGCAATCTGTGACGTCAGGTCAGACGCATCGAACGTATCAATTTTGCGTACACCGGAAACACCGTTCACAATGTTTTTCCACGCGTATTCAATTCCCGTTCCAACCGGCGACACAATACCCATACCAGTAATAACAACTCTTTTCATACTTTTTTATCCTTTATAAGTTTTACATAAAACACAACCATATAATAAACTGTTTCTAAGCATACGTACAGAAAAAAATCCGTCAACGATAAACAAATACCGTGACGGATTTATATTTAATCTGGCATATCCCCCAGAATTATTTTTTGTGCGCTTCGATATATTTAACAGCGTCGCCAACGGTTGTCAATTTCGCGGCTTCTTCATCTGGGATTGTAATGTCAAATTCCTTTTCAACTTCCATAACAAATTCCACAACGTCCAAGGAATCAGCACCCAAATCGTTCACAAATGCGGATGTTTCTTCAATTTTCGCTTCCTGAACACCCAATTTGTCGGCTACGATTTTTCTTACTTTTTCAAAAGTTGTCATTTTTTATCCTTTGTTTTTGTTAAATTTGTGGCCCACTTTCGGGCGTCATTACTTAAAACTATCATTTTATGACACAAGTGTCAAGGAATTATAACAAACGATAACAAATGCTTGACAATTACACAAATATATGTTTACGCCATAACGTCTGATAATAACGCGTTCATATTCATCCGAAAATCTTCTTTATCAGACGCCCAAGCCAACTGACGCATCAGGAATTTATTGACATCGTCCATTGTCAAATTGGGTATCCCAGCCGCCTTCGCAACACGCCGCCACGCAACACGCGGGTCTGTTAAATGCCCACGACCACGTCCAGGAAAAACCCAGCGCCCGTCCTGGGGCAAATCTTGTAACAAAACAACCGCCCTGTCCGACAACGGTCGATCGCACCACGTATAATGGTTGAAATCCAGTTCAGACCACTGCATAGAAAACACCTGGGACTTTGGCGCAAACCCATAAATCAACATTAAAAATGCCGCACGCAGGTTTTGGTCTGGCTCTTCATCTATCGCACGCAACAGCCGATGAAAACCAGATTTATTCAATGGTCGCACGCGACGATTCTGAACTATTTTTGGCAGTTCAGCAGCAGGACTAACCTTTATATATCCCGAATCAATAGCGTATTTGAAAACACTTTGCAGAAATTCCTGCATACGCCCCGCAATGGCACGACCATCTATACGGGCGATTGTATCGGCAATATCATCCGGCGTTATATCAGATATATATTTATCCCCCAGCGCACTTAAATGACGTTTAATTGCACGTTCCAATTTATCACGCGACACACTGTTGCGACGAACACGTTTTTCCAAATATATATCCAGAAATTTTTTTAACGTTATTTTTTTACGGTGCACACGGGGACGTTCCATAGCAGTCGCTAAAATTTCTGGCACCGCGCCACGTGCGACTTCTATGTCAGTATCAGGATAATTGCCAATAATAATCCGCTTGTCACGACCGTGAACACGCTTACGCACGAAAAATGTTTTAACGCCACGACTGGTCACATACATACGCAACCGCGGTTCGGACATATCCTGGACAACGTCAAACCCGGTCGCCGGCGCCGGCAAATTATCCAATATGAACGGATTAAAAAAGAACTGGTGCGCCATATCCCGCCCCCCTTTGTTTTTTATCTGACGAACAAAAATTTTTGCTTCCAAAAATTATTTTTAATATGGGTTAAATTTTCTAATTGCTTACGTGCATCAAAATGCGCCTGATTGCGTTTATAAAACAAACAATCGGTTTTATCACAGGGACGCAAAAAATTGAAACTATCACAATTATGAGAATAAAAGTACGGCACATCCATATTGATTGCAGGATCGTACTTTGTGCAAATTGATTTCACCATACATCCGGTATACAAACGCGCATAATTTTCATCAGCCCGTCCCATATCCTTTACCAAGCCCTGTGCTGCATTTTCAGCATTATCCTGTGCAATACGCAGCCGCCGTTTTACATCACCATATTCACGCACATCGGCCAAAATTGACAACGGCGACGTTTTCAGAACATAGCGAACAACATCTAAACGCATAATATACCCCCGTTTTTTATTTAACACGGTTAAACTTTTCACGCCAAAAACGTCTTTTCATATCACAGATATTTTTATAGTTTTGTAATGCGCAAATGTAATTTTTATTTTCATCAAAGTGCGGACAATTCTCATTAAGACACAGTTTTTCAGACAAATGTTCACACGGAACAAATCGCGCAACATTATACTCAACGACTTCAAACTGGCGCCAAGCATCTGACGTATCCAGCGTCAAACTTTGTGTTTCCAACTCTTTTTTTATACAACCATTTGCACGACGCATATTGCCGTATTTTTCATTACTGATTTGTTTCAGATTTTTTACGCGGTGACACAGTTCTTTATATTGCTCTATATCACTCATTATTTTGGCGACCGAATTGGACGTCACATATCTTAAGAAACCCATTTTTTTCTCCTGTTATTTGCCGTCCAGTCGCGACCACGTCAGTCCCCAACCTTCAGGGCATTGATAAATGCCGATTGCGGAATCTCAACATTTCCAAATGTCCGCATTCGTTTTTTGCCCTCCTTCTGCTTCTCCAACAATTTGCGTTTTCGCGTAATGTCCCCGCCATAACACTTGGCCGTTACATCCTTGCGATATGCGGCGATTGTTTCACGCGCGATAATTTTACCCCCGATTGCGGCCTGTAACGGGATTTTGAATTGATGCCGTGGGATTAAATCCTTTAACCGTTCGACAATCTGGCGACCGCGTTTTTCCGCAAAACTGCGATGACACATAAACGACAACGGTTCCACATTTTCATCGTTCACCAGTATGGAAACCTTTACCAAATCGGATGGACGATATCCCTGCACCACATAGTCAAACGACGCATACCCCGACGACAGCGATTTTACACGGTCGTAAAAGTCAAACACTATTTCCGCCAGCGGTAATTGATAGACCAGCACCGCACGATTTCCGACATATGAAATATTTTCCTGAACCCCGCGCCGTTCCGAACACAGCGACATAATGCCCCCCATATATTTATCAGGCATCATAATTGTCGCCCTAACCCAGGGTTCTTCAATCGATGCAATTCGTGTCGGGTCAGGCATATCGGCCGGATTTTCCAAATCAATCACAGAACCATCACGCAAATATACCTTGTACAATACGCTGGGCACAGTATTTATCAGATTCAGATTAAATTCGCGACGCAACCGTTCGCTGATAATTTCCATATGCAGCAATCCCAAAAATCCGCACCGCAATCCAAATCCCAACGCCGATGATTTTTCCACCGTAAAAACAAACGAAGCATCGTTTAGCGCCAACTTTTCCGCCCCGTCACGCAGGTTCGGATAATCATCCGCCACCACTGGAAAGAACGATGAAAACACCACCGGCACCGACGGCTTAAAACCCGGCAACGGTTCACAGTTTGCACCATTGCGCACATCAACAATGGTATCCCCAACCTTACAGTCGTGAATAGTTTTCATACCTGTGATAATAAATCCGATTTCACCAGTTTCCAGCGCATCGACATCAACCATTTTGGGTGTAAAATAGCCGATTTTTTCAACTGTATATTCGGCACCTGTTGCCATAAATCTGATTTTCTGGCCGCGCATCAGACGTCCATCAACAACACGCACCAATATCACCACACCCAAATAAGAATCATACCAAGAATCCACCAACAACGCACGTGCTGGCGCATTTTCATTTCCCCGTGGCGCGGGCAGTTTATGAACAATTTCTTCCAATAATTCGGGAACACCGGCACCAGTTTTACCAGACACACACAACGCGTCCCCCGCATCCAACCCAATAACATCGGCAATTTGCGCACGCGTGCCGTCAACATCACTGGACGGCAAATCAATTTTGTTCAGCACAGGCAACATTTCCAAATCATTATCCAGTGCCAGATAGGCATTTGCCAGTGTCTGTGCCTGAACCCCCTGGGTCGCATCGACCAGAATCAGTGCGCCTTCGCACGCGGCCAGCGACCGCGATACTTCATATGAAAAGTCAACGTGTCCCGGCGTATCCATTAAATTTAACTGATAAACCTGGCCATCTTTTGCAGTATAGTTCAAACGAACGGTCTGCGCTTTTATCGTGATTCCACGTTCGCGTTCAATATCCATAGAATCCAGAACCTGTGCCTTCATTTCACGCGATTGCAAACCGCCAGTATATTCAATCAACCTGTCCGACAGGGTTGATTTTCCGTGGTCAATATGTGCAACGATTGCAAAATTTCTGATATTCTGCTGCTTCATAAAAAAATCCTGGTGCTATAATGCCGCAATACCTGCGGCAATAATACACCAGTATAACAAAACTTGCAATATGTTTTTTTATAATTTTTTCAATGTGACGACATACCTAAAACCTTTGCCATCAACAAGTTTCCATTCATACGCACATATCCATTTTTTGCATAGAACCCGGTCGCTTGAACGGTCGGCGCACTGTATAAAATAATATTACCAACGCCATTATCACGACAATAGGATTCATATGCACGCAACAACAATGCCCCTATTCCGGCACGCTGATATTTTTTATCTACAAACAAATAATCTATTTTTGACTGTATTCCGACAACACCAACCGACTTAAAATCAGGAATGCGTAATATTTGCCCCTTGATAAAACCCAAAGGAAACGCCGTACCATTAAAAACAAACATCACGTGTCCGCGCCTTTCCACGTCTTCACGCAGCGTATTATACAGAACTGTCGCTTCACCTGGACGAGTTTGGTCAACGATATAATAGCAATCTTTGACCAATGCCGGCGTTACATTAAAAACCTGTTCCAATCCCACCGCCATTTTATTCACCCAAGTTATCCAACAAGGCATCTATGCGTTCCGCCCTGTCCAAAGTATCATCATATTCGAATCGTATATCTGGGACATACTTTTGATTCATACGCGCGGCCAATTCATATCGCACAGTACGCGTAATATCATCCAGCCGCCGCTGTACCGCATCTATATCAGTGTTGCGCGAATAGTAAAACAGTCGCACAAACTGCAGCCCACCGTGCGCCACCGCCCCAACCAGGGACACGCCCGAAATAATCTTATCATCACCAAAATCATCGCGCAGAATTTCTGCGACCAAGGTTTGCACCTTGCTGGCGACACGCTGTGCACGATTAGAATTATTATTTTGCCGCTTCATATTTTCAATCCATTGTATATATATTGATTGTAAATTATAAAATATTAAATTACAATCAAGTAAATTTTGTACATCGGGAAAGGAATCATACAATGAAATTCGCAGAATATATTTTAAGCAAATCGGAAAGTCGCGCCTATTCGTGGATAGTATTTATTTTAACAGTATGCGAATCGATATTCCTTTTCATCCCGCCAGAGGTCTTTATGACCCCCCCAATTATTGCGAACAAAAAACGTGCTGTTCCGATTACAATCGCGGCATCATTGGGTTCGATTGTCGGCGGCATATTGGCATATATGATAGGTGCGTGGCTGTGGGATTCGTTGGGCCAGTGGATAATAAACACATTTACCAACCCCGAATTGATAGAAACGGCGATAAAGCCGATGTTCAGCAAATACGGAATTTTGATTATCGTACTGACGGCGGTAACACCGATACCGTATAAATTACTGGCGATATGGTTGGGATTTATCGGATACCCACTGTGGATATTTGTTGCTGTATCGGCAATATTCCGCACGGGTCGCTTTGCAATCATCGCAACATTACTGTATTTTTTCCAGGAACGCGCAAACGCGATAGTAAAAAAATATTTTTGGCCATTGACAATTGGCGCAATAATTGCGGCGGGCCTGGGGGTCGGTTTAATATCACTGTTTTAATAACTGGTTATTGTGACCAGTAATTTTTTGCCCCCTGCGTCATGTCCCCCCCACCCTTGTCATGCCGCGGCCACTCCACTCTTGTCATTGCGAGCGCAGCGAAGCAATCCAGTAAATAATGCACGCACGCGACTGCGTGCGACTTTATTATGACTGGATCGCCACGCCATCTGCGATGGCTCGCGATGACAAAGAATGGGTGCCACGATCGCATTGCCCCCCGCAATGACAAAGGTATTCACTTTTATTATACTTATAATGTATAATTCCAATATGACAAATCCTGAATTTTACGTATACATAATGTTCAACCGCAAAAACGGTACATTATATACAGGTGTTACGAACGATATACGTCGCCGTGTATACGAACACAAAAACAAAACATATAAAAATTCATTTACCGCAAAATACAATTGTAACAAGTTAGCATATTACGAAAATTTCAAATACGTAAATGACGCCTTGGAACGTGAAAAGAAACTAAAATCTGGTCCGCGCGCACAAAAAATTAAACTAATAGAATCAATAAACCCAAATTGGCTTGATTTATCCGAACAAGATATGTTTTGGTTTTAGCAAGCAATTATATAATATCTCTTGTTATAAACACATCTTAAACAACTTGCCATTTCTACCTTGCAATACACGTCACCCACAACGCGCCCGCAACTCCACGCTTGTCATACGCGGCCACTCCACCCTTGTCATTGCGAGCGCAGCGAAGCAATCCAGTAAATAATGCACGCACGCGACTGCGTGCGACTTTATTATGACTGGATCGCCACGCCATCTGCGATGGCTCGCGATGACAAGGCGAGTGTGTAAGTGTATTATTATCACGGGTATTTACATCTTTTGTCATTGCTTCGCTATGCTCGCAATGACAAGTGTTGGTCAAAAACGTAAAAACAAACAAATAAAAATCCCGCCAATGGCGGGAAATATTATTCAACCCAAATGGTCGCATATGTTGTTGCGGTTGCACTGCCCACAGGGATTTGAACATTGCCCTTGGTAACAGTAACCTTTCCATCTGTTTGTGAAACATCTGTCACAACCGCACCAGAACCAGATGTTGAACTATCTAATGCAGTCAACTGTGCCTTGGTTGCATATGTGGTTGTAATCACATTACCGGACGCATCCTGGGTCGCCTTGGTTGCGTTGGTCGCGGTCGTGGCAGTTGTTGCACTGTCTGCACGGGTTGCACTGTTCACAGTAACCGCCCCATCAGTACCAACAGTAATATCACCACCAGATTTAACACCACCCAGTGTATCTGCAGTTGCCGCTTTTAATACATACGCCGACGGTATTGACGGTTTATCGGCCAAATCGTTATACGAACCAGATGTCGCAACAGTTGACAATCCAGAAACCTTGGACGCCGCAATCGCCGCATTGGCCGCAATATCAGCATTGGTTATTGTACCGTCGGTAATTTCAGCACTGGTAACCGCGCTTTTGGTCGCCAACGTCCCCAACCCTGAAACCTTGGTCGACGGAATTGTTGGTATATCTGACGCCGTCAGTGACGCGCCACCCGTAACCAATCCCTTGGCATCGTACGTAATCTTGGTTGCGGTTCCGGCGGTTATGGCCGCATTTGCGGTAACCTTGCCATTGGCGGCCGTCTGTGCCGCCGCTGCAGCATCCGCCGCGTCATCTGCCGCGGTTTGCGCCGCCGTTATCTTTGCATTATATCCGTCGTATGTCGTAACTTTGGCCGATGTTATGCCAGAATTCACCGCATTTAATTGTGCGGCCGACAACGTCGCCTGCTTTCCGGCTAACCCACTGGTCAATTCGTCCTTGGTTGCATATGTTTCAGTTATTTCGTTTCCGTCCGCATCATTTGTTGCATTTGTGGCATTGGTTGCGTTGGTCGCGGTCGTCGCGTTTGTCGCACGCGCCGCCTGATTTACTGTAACCGCACCATCAGACCCAACGGTTATGTTACCACCAGATTTAACACCACCCAAAGTGTCTGCTGTCGCCACCGGCAAAGTATATCCATCGGGCAATTCTTCGGCGGTAATAAACCCGCTGTCGTTTGTTAAATCACTGGTTTTTGTCGGAACATCAGCAGTATTTGCCTTGCCCGCCAACGCAGTTGTCAAACCAGAAATTTTTGATTGGGCAATCGCCGCACTGGCCGAAATATCAGCGTTGGTTATCGTGCCATCTGTAATCATTGCGGACGAAATCGTACCCGTTGTGATATTACCGGACGCATTTGTAATTACGGCCTTATTAGCAGCAGAACTACCCTGTGCGGTTGAAACCTTGGCATTGGCGGTTTGCTGTGCAGTGGCAGCAGCACTGGCGGCGGCATCGGCCGCATCCGCCGCGTCATCTGCCGCGGTTTGTGCCGCAGCGGCTGCGGATTGGGCATTTGTTGCGGTTGTACGAACAGTCCCCAATGCGGCGTTCGTCGCATAATCACCGGCAACCTGTCTGGTATCAATCTGCTGATCGACATAGCCCTGTGACGCAATATTTGCATATGCGCCCCCTGCCACCATCATAGCTATAAATGAAACTGCGAAAATGCCTTTTGACTTTATCATATCCGTATTCTACCCAAAGTATCTGTTTCGTTCCACTGTTCGTTTATCGCAATCTGTTTTTTTACCTGTGTGCGGTGTTAAATGTGCACCGCACACATATTGTTTCGCCGTTATTATTCGGCACTGCCACGGGCAATAACTTCCCAAGAATAGTTACCCGCACCGGCAGATACCAGAACACACTTGTTGTCTGGATCCGCACACGCGGCGGTCGGTGCCGGGATTGCTGCACTGGCGGTTGCCTGCGCTGCTTCAGCAGCTTCCTGGGCGGCATCTGCTGCATCTTGCGCTGCACCAGCCGCTGTATTGGCGGTGTTCGCAGTGCCACGTACTTCATTAATAGCGCCGACAACTGTCTTGTTTGTTGTTGCCAAAGAGTTATCTGTTTTATCCTGTTTCAGTGCCAGATTTTCATCAGTCGCCAAATCTGCAATTTCTGCCTTGGTCGCGTATGTTTTAGTTATTTCGTTTCCGGACGCATCGGCCGTTGCACGTGCGGCTGTACCGGTTTTATCCAATTTACCGGATTCCAACGCATCAATTGCGGTATGCGCGGCGGCCAAACCGGTTGTTTCATTGTTCACAACCGCTTCTAATGCGTCAACTTCGCCCTGGGCGGCTGTGGCGGCAGTTTGCGCCTGGCCGGCCTTGGTATCTGCTGCGGACGCTGCACTGGCGGCGGCGGCGGCTTCGGTCGCTACTTCATTGATTGCAGCGACAGTATTCGTCTTGGCTTCTGTTGTCAGGTTTGTCAATGTACCAATGTTTGTCAATGCAGTTTGTGCATTTGTGCTGGCGGTGCTTGCAGTAGTTTCAGTTGCAATATCAGCATACGCCGCGTCAGCCGCTTCTTTGGTCACATAATCTGCCAAATCTGCCGCTTGTAACGCTGTATCAGCTTTGTCCAAAGATGCGTTGACTGTATCAGACAGTTTTGCTTCTGTAACCGCCTTGTCCGCGATATCCCCCGTTGCAACTGCGCCGTCTGTAATCTGAGCACTGCCAACAGCATCCAATGTTGCCAAATCCCCCAGGTCGGCTGTATTGGCCTTGCCCGCCATCTGTGTTTGTAATGTGTCAATTTCACCTTCGGCGGTGGTAACACGTGTACCTAATGCTTGCAAATCACCACTGCTGGCGATACCTTCGGTTTCGGCCTGGATTGTATCATAAACGGCCTTGGCTGATGGATATTGTGCGTCTGTTGATTCTGCACTCAATGTTGTTGTCTTGTTTGTTGTTCTTTCAACGTTCGCTATTGCAGCCGGCTGAACAGCAGTATCTGCTTTTGTCCCCTGGGCAGATGTTGCAAATTCAGACGCATCGTGTGTCACGATATCACCATAACCACCGATTGTATCATTTATTGTGCCAATTTGTGATGTATGACCAGAAACAGTCCCCTGTAATGATGATACAGTTGCTGCATCTGCCTTGGTTCCAACCTGTTGGTCAACATAGCCCTTGGACGCGATTTCAGCGTGTGCGGCACCGACCGAAACAACGGCCAATAATGTTGCAAAAATACCTGCTGTCAGTTTTTTCATCTTTTTCTTTCCTTTCTTTCTTTTTTTATTTGTTCTTTTTTAATCCTTTGTTTCGGTTATTCCGCCGGTTGTGTTACCGCAACCCACGCCAAATCACCACTGGGCGTTACTGTCAATACGCACAGATTTGAATCCGCAACACAGTCCGCATCCGGCGCCGGTAACTTTGCATCAATAGATGCAACGACATCATTGCTCAGCTTGTCTTCTGTCACGGAATCGTCCGCCAATTTTTCTGTTGTAACAGCACCATTGGCAATTTTATCGGTTGTAATTGCATTTGAACCAATGTTATCTGGATTAACGGGAATACCCTCGGTCGATAACTGTTGAATCTGTTGATCCGTCCACGTGGTGATTGCGCCAATTGTCGGGAACAGTGTTTCAGACGATTTATTGCCATCATTGATTATTTTGGTCTTATTAGATGTATCTTCTTTGCCCGCCAATCCAGACGTCAACGCACCCGTTGTTGCATACCCGGCCAAAGCACTTTCATCGGCCTTGGCATCCAACAGACCATCTGTTTCGGTCTTGGTATACGCATCGGTTATGCCATAACCAGCCAATGTGGTTGCCTTGTCCGCTTTGCCGTCAACGGTTGTTTCCAACGCATCGACCGCATCCTGGGCGGCACCGGCCGCATCGGCCGCTGCATCAGCCGCATTTTTGGCATCGGTAACATCTTTGACCAAACCAGATTCAGCATTACCAATTTGCTGGGTAATATTTGTAATCTGTTGGGTTAAACCGCTTTCTTCGTTATTGATTGTGTCGCCCAAATTCGTCACTGTTTCGTTGATTGTTTCATATTGTTCCGTAACATTGGTGACATTTTGTTCAATTTCTTCCAACGCGGACGCATCGGCCTTGCCCGCCAAAGCCGTGGTCAAACCAGTAACCTTATCCTGGCCGATTGTCGCGGCGGATGTAATATTACCGGACGCATCAGTTGTCACGATATGATTTTCGTGACCGACACCCATTGCAATGTCCTGCTTGCCAGAAATATCGGCAATTTGTCCCGCCAATGTTCCATCCAATTTATCGGATGTCACGGCACCATCGGCAATATCATCAGTACCAACCGCACCGTCTGCAATCTGGCCCGACCCAACGGCATCATCTGCAATTTTGTCAGATGTCACCGCATCATCGGCGATTTTATCGGTGGACACTGCGCCATTTTCCAATTTACTGCCAGAAATAGTTCCATCTTCGATATTACCGGGGTTGACGGGCAATCCAGTATCTGACAAGTCCGCAATCTTTTTATTAGTCCATTGAACGATTGCGCCCACTGACGGATATGCTGTTGGCGATGTTTGATTACCTTCGTTGATTGCAGCCGCCTTGTTTGATGAAACTTCATATGTTGTTGCAGCGGTTGCAGAATCCAATTTAGAATCCATTTCTGTATCCAACTGACCAACAGTTGTTTGCAATCCACCGACCGATGTTTCCAAATCATTTACATCTTTGACCAAACCAGATTCAGCATTACCAACGGTTGCCCCCAATGCCTCTACCGCGCTTTGTGCACCGGTTGCAGTTGATTTGGCGGTATCAGCCGTTTGTTTCGCTTCGGCCGCGGCAGCGACAGCATCGTCAACCTTGGCCGCCAGACCAGTATCTTCGTTATTGATTGTATCACCCAACTGGGTAACCTGTTCAGTCAGGTTTGTAACATTTTCCTTGGTTTCATATGTATTGCTGACCGTTTGCAAGATTGACGTTTCACGATTATCAACGTACTGCTTGCTAGCAATTTGGGTTGCAGCGTTGGCCGCACCGGCACTGAACAGTATCGCCGCCATAAATCCAGAAAATACAATATTTTGTTTTTTCATTTTTCAAAATCCCCTTACATTGCTATTTCATACCAGACCGGATTACCTTCGTCGTCGGTACCCAGTACGCTGTTTTCAGACGCACCCGCCATACTTACAGCATCAGCAGCCTTGTCCAAAGCCGCCTGAACATCCGATGCCAGCTTTGATTTCGCGATTGCCGCGTCATCCGCAACATCCGCATTTGTAATCTGATCCTTGGTCGCCAACGCCCCCAAATCGGCCGTATTTACCTTGCCATCAATTTCAGCATTTAACTCGTCACTCAATTTATCTTCTGTAACGGCATTATCTGCTATTTTTTCTGTGGTAATCGCACCCGCACCAATATTATCCGGATTCACGGGCAGACCTTCGGTCGATAATTCATTTATGCGGTCATTCGTCCATTGGGTAACAGCACCAACTGTTGGATACGCCGTCGCAGACGATTGATTTTCCGCCGTAATAGACGCGGCCTTGTTGGACTTGTCTTCCTTGGCATCCAGACCGGCCTTTGCCTCGTTAGCAGTTGTTTGCGCCGCATCAGCGGTGTTTTTAGCCTCTGTTGCGGTTTGTTGTGCCGCATCAGCCGCCGCCGCCGCATCGGCAACATCCTTGACCAGGCCAGATTCCGCATCGCCAATTACATTTGTGATATTTGTAACCTGTGATGCCAATCCAGTATCCGGATTAGTGATTTCATCAACCTTTTGCGTGACGTTGGTCACATTTTGTTCAATCTGGTTCACAGTTTCAGTTGTCGCATAGTTCGCCAAATCGGAAACATTTGCCTTGGTTTCCAATTCGCCATAAACCGCCGCAGATGATGGATATTTTGATTCATCATCAACAACAGTTGAACTCTTGTTCGCAACATTTTCCGGGGTGAATCCCAATGCATCTTGCTTGCCCGCAACCGCAGAAGTCGCGGCATCAGCTGCTTCTTTGGCTTCAGTTGCAGCGGCAACAGCATCATCAACCTTGGCCGCCAGACCAGTTTCTGCATTATTGATTGTATCGCCCAACTGCGTTACCGTTTGCGTAACATTGGTGACATATTCTGTTATCTGGTTCACGGTTTCAGTTGTCGCATAATTCGCCAAATCGGACGCATTTGCCTTGGTTTCCAATTCGCCATAAACCGCCGCAGACGACGGATATTTTGTTTCATCGTCGGTCACGGTCTGGGCCATATTGGCAACATCCTGCTTGCCGTCCAGTTTGCCTTCCATTTCGGTAATTTTTTCATTCATTTCTTCAAAATTACCGTCGGTCGCCATACCGTCCGTTTTGGATTTCAATTCATTGATTGCGCCCAAAACGGTTTTATCAGTCGTGGTCAATTCCCCCGACCCCATCGTGGTATTTAATTCAGATATACCCGCCTCGTTCGCGGAAACACGTCCAGTCAAATTATCCAACGCGCTTTGATCCGCCTTGCCAGCCAATTCATCTGACGTGACGTAATTTTCTAATTCAGACTTGTCGGCCTTGCCCGCCAACGCAGATGTAACCGCCGCACCAGACGGATACTGTGTTGCACTGTTTGTCAGCGTTTGTGTCTTATTTGATGTATCTTCCTTGCCAGTCAGGCCACTCAACGCCTGTGCGGCACCTAATGCCGCCTCGGTCGCAGTGGCGTTCACTTCGTCCATTTCGGAATCCAACGCAGTAACAGATTCCGTGGTGGCATAATTTGCCAATTCTGTTTTATCGGCCTTGGTCGCCAGTTGTGTATCTACATACGTTTTATCGGCTTTATTGGCCAACGCCTCGTCCATATCACCGGCAACAATATCAGCAACCTTGTCATCAACTTCGGTCTTGTTATAAACCTCTGCCTTGGTGTAAACATCTGCTGCATTTGCCTTGGCCGCCAAACCACGTTCCAATGCATCAGTCTTGGCATACTCGGCCAATTCTGCCTTGGTCGCATAAACATCCGCCAGCGCGGCAATCGCATTACCAATCGCCTGATTCATTTGTTCAGTTGTTGAATAAGCGTCCAGATTGGCCGCGTCACCCGGATCACCCTTTTCACCTTTTTCACCCTGGGGACCGGTAATATCCGCCTTGGCAATCAGTTCACGCCAGTCACCATTTCCTTCACCAACATAGCGCCACAACAAATGTGTATCATTGGAACCCAATTCAACTTCACGCCCATCTTTGCCCGCGACAGTTTCCAACGCACCCTGCAACGCATCAACATCAACAAAGATCTCGTTCGTCGCATCATCTATAATGATATAACCATCATCGCCAGGAATTAAAGCATCCTGTTTATCCAACAACTGGTCATTTATATTATCGTCAGCATTACGCAAATCTTCGACATCACGCTGCAACTGATCAACCTGTTGACGCAGCCCCGCCGCAACATCCGGATCCAATCCACCATCACCACCGGACGAAGAACCACCAGACGAAGATCCCGGCGTTTGCGGACGCAGTGAACTGCCACCACTAATAGATGTAGCACCACCTAAATAATGTCCGATTGATAAACGCGGTGTTGTCGCAACACGGCCATTTGTTGTTGTACCGGCTTCAATAGTCGTGCTTGAACCCGAAACGCCAGATCCCGGATTTACACGCACAGACCCACCACGAACAGAAGTTGCAGAAGTTGCCGAACTGGTATTGGCCGCCGCCGCGTCAGATGCACTGGCATACGTTCCACTGCCACCAAACGAACGAACCGACGATGCACCGTATGCACCAGATACCGCCGTACACAAGACGCAAATAATTGTCAGTGTTGAAATTTTCAGATCGTTTTTCATCAATTCTCTCTACCTAAACAATAATACCATAATTTAGCGAATCGGGTCAACAGTATTTTGTGTTAAAATTCATATCTGATACCAATCGAAATTGAGTTATCCAATATGAAATCTATATCATTTTGGAACCAATGAGGCACATCATTATTATCAGCAAAATCTATACGCTGATCCACACCTGTCATACCGGCCAAACGATATCGAATATCCAGCACCAGATTATAGTCCAGTTCATACGAATACCCCAGCATTACACCAGCCATCGGCGCAACACCGTATTCAGTACGATCAGAACCATCGGCCCAAACCATATCTATTGTCGTTATTGGCATCGCAACACCAACACCAGCCCCCAGATACAAACCGTTTGTAAAATCATAATATCCGTTCAGCATTACATACGGAATCTGCATAGTAAATTCTGCGGCCGCGTCTTTATCTTCGAAATAGCCCAGATATCCGGCCTCCAGTTCTGCGCGCCAGAAATACGCAAAACGCTTTCCACCAAATATACTGCCACCAAATGCGGGCTCAAACGAATACTTATCACTATTAAACGCCTCGTTCGCAGCCAAATCACTGTCCACACTGTACTTGTTTTCCCAGTTCCAGAATCCCAATTCGGCACGTCCACCAATATACCAACCGGTTTTCGCCTTGTCCGTGTAATCATATGTGACGACATAGCCACCATTTGAATCACGTGTCAGATAGCTGGGTGCCGCCAATGCCGGCCCAGTCAATCCAATTAAAACAGCCAAAGAAACTAATCTTTTCATATTTTCCTTCCTTTTATTTCATTGACAAGTATATCACAAATCACCCCCGTTCTAAAAGCATAAAAAACACATATTGACAACTTTTTATAAAATCTGCTAAATTTAATGTGTAAAAAATTAAATATAGGGGAAAGGTATGAAAAAAATTCTGTTATGTATGATGGTTATTGGTTTGGCTGCGTGTGGTGGCCCCAGCAACATCAACGATGACAAGGTTTTCTTTGCTTTTGATTCCGCGGAAATTTCCGATGAATCACGTGCCAATCTGGAAGAACAATCATTATATATGAAGCAAAATCCAGATATCTCCGTTGTGTTAGAGGGTCATTGTGACGAACGCGGTTCCACGGAATACAACCTGGCATTGGGCGCGTTACGTGCCGGCAACGCCGCACACGTTATGATTGCGGACGGCATTGAACCAGAAAGAATCAAAACCATTTCTTATGGCAAGGAACGCCCACAATACTATGGCACCGGCGAAGAAGTGTGGGCTTTGAACCGTAACTCTACAACCAAGATTGTTGAAGCCGAATAATACAAATAAATGCGCCGTTGGCGCATTTTTATTTTATGCGTACTTGACCATATAATCTTTTTTTACTACTATTTTTTGTATGGAAGATAATACCGCAATATCTTTTGCAAACGTTGGCGCGCGATATGATAACGCACGCGAAGTCCTGTCAGACGTGTCGTTTAATATCAGTGCTGGGGCGTTTTATTTCCTGTCCGGCGCATCGGGTGCGGGTAAAACAACTTTGCTTCGACTGATATATCAACTGCATAAGCCGTGTCGTGGCCAAATAAAACTGTTTGGCCGTGTTACAAATGATATGACACGCGACGAAATCGCACAACTGCGCCATAAAATGGCCATTGTATTTCAGGAATATTCACTGTTATCGCATATGTCGGTTTTTGACAACGTGGCGTTGCCGTTACGCGTACGTGGCCTGGCCGAAGCGAAAATAAAAAAACTGGTGTTAAAGGTTCTGGAATGGGTTGGTCTGGCAAAATATGCGGACGCAAATCCAAAAACATTATCTGGCGGCCAGCAACAGCGTGTATCTGTCGCACGTGCAATTATTATACAGCCGGCAATTTTACTGGCCGACGAACCGACGGGTAATCTGGATGATGAAAACGCGTCGCGTCTGATGGAACTGTTCGTCCAGATGAACAAAACGTTCGGCACAACGATAATTCTGGCAACGCACAGTACCAAACTGATGGAAACATATAAATTTCCGGTAATACACGTTGAAAATCATCGTGTGAACTTTGTCACATCACCGGGTGATAACAAAACGACGACACCCCACCCCACTACGCAAAAGGTATGGCGCGGTCCCAAACCACAAAACTATTTTACTGAACTGTCAAAACAATTTGATGATATCGGAAATGCATAAATGACAAAAAAACCGATTGTTTTTTCATTAGTACGCGACCAGTCAATATTTATGACGGCGATTATGTCACTGCTGACATTTTTAGCAGTACTGGCGTTTGGTATCGCATTGGCAATCGGGACCGGCGTCATACGTTGGAATACCCAGTGGGATTTAACCGCGACAATCCAGGTTATGGATTCCAAAAATGCGGACGCGGTCAAAAAGATTCTGGACGATAACGCTGACAAAACCGCCACGGTTACGGAAATAACAACCGACCAGATGCGTGATTTGTTACGCCCGTGGATGTCGGGCGGCGGTGGCGCATTGGAAAACTATCTGCCAAAAATGTACGAGGTTCGGTTCAACACCGCGTCTGATTTAGATACCGTTGCCGGGCAAATCGGCAATCGTGCACGTTTTCTGACACACGCCCAGGCGTTGGAAAATTCCGCATCTGCGGGGTGGAAAATGATTTTAATTTCATCGTTTGTATTATTGCTGACTCTGGGTGCGATTGGTGTGTGTATATCATATATCGCACGTAATACGGCAATGCTGCATCGTCGTGAATTGGAAATATTAAATCAAATCGGTGCCACGGACGCATATGTTGTGCGCCAGATGCAGATTATTATCACAAAAATTTGCGTAACGGCGGGTGCAGCCGGATTTATCGTTGCGGTTCCTGTTTTGTTACTGATTCTGGGCGCGGCGCACAGTGCGCGTGTCGGTCTGATGGCGATGCTGAATATATCTGGTGGTGGCTGGTTTGCACTGTTCTTGTTACCGGTAGCGATAATTATATTTGCTATATGGATTACACGACGCACGACAATAAGTATTTTGAAGAATAATTGATGAAACTTTTAACCCCCTCTTTATTGATAATAACATTTTTTGTTGTCGGCGGAATGGTTTTCAAATCAACAGCGCCACGTACGTGTGCGACCATACTGCCCAACGATACAATATTTGTTCTGACCGGCGATATGCGCCGCATACCGTTTGCTATGCGCCAACTGCGCAAATACCCAGACGCGGATTTATACATAATCGGTGCCGGGGCAAATGGATCGTTTGAAATGGCGCGCCGCGTTACAATAGAATCAGATTCAAAATCGACGTATCAAAATGCACTGGCAATACGCGATATTGCATTGCGTACTGGCCTGGACAGAATTGTTATCATCACGACCGAAGACCATATGAACCGTGCAAAATACCTGATATCGCACGAATTGCCGGATGCAGAAATAGTTATGTGCCCAGTTCCATTGACAGATATGCCCGTTACAAAAAGACTTGAACGATGGGCCATTGAGTATATAAAATACATCGCAACTCTATTTGGTATCAAAGAAGGTTAAAGGGGAAACAATATGTTTAGAACTGTAATATTCAAAATTTTATTGGGTTTATATTTTGTGCTGTGGTCACCGATATTGCTGATCGGTCTGATATCAAAGCCGTTAAATAGATTTTTCGTTCTGACGTGCGCATCAGGCGTACTGGTATTGGCACGACTGGTTGCGGGAATAAAATACGTGATACACTATCCCCCGGTCGAAGAAAACGGCGTCCCCGTCGCGCCGAACGGCAATATCCGACTAGACGGCAAATCAATCATTGCCGCCAAGCATATGTCGATTTTAGAAATAGCCGTTTTATCAACCCACGTACCAAATTCATTTTTTATCATAAAGCGCGAGCTGCTGTGGATTCCGATTTACGGATGGGCATTTTGGCGTATGGGGCTGCAGCCGGTGAACCGTGCACGCGGTGCAACAAATATGAAAAAATTGACACACGCGGTCGCAAAAAAGATTATGGACGGCCAAAACCTGATAATATTCCCCGAAGGCACACGTGCCAAACCGGGTCAACATATACCACTGCGCCGCGGATTGCTGTTTTTAGCACACGAATTAAAATTGCCGATATTACCGGTCGGCACAGATGCGGGCGTATATTGGCCAAAGCACGGAAAAATGCGCAGCGGCACCGCCCACATATGGTTTGAACCGATGCTGCCGTGCAATGCGTCACTGGACGAAATCAGCGAAGCAATCAACCGCCACAGTGCATAATAAAATCCCGCACCCGCGGGATTTTTTATTCATAATAACACAAGTACAGACATTGGGACAAATCACTACATATCTCTGCATACGATATATACGGCCACCCAGAAACCAAGCCCAACAAAAATAAAAACCTTATTTTCATAATTTTTACCCCTATTTCTATGCCGAATGCAATCGTTCGATAAAAAACGCAACAAATAGTGTTGACGCAGTGGCGAATTTTGGGGTAAAATAAAATTAAATAAATGCCGAAAACAAACCACCGATTACAATCGGTGTTTTTATTTTTGAAAGAATCCCTGATTTCTGCATATTTTTATCCCCCATTTTTGCCGAAATAAAACGGTGGATTTCTAACACTTCTGACACCAATGGCAAATGCGGCGGATATCCTCTGTTATATGTGCCAAAAACCAGTCGGCGCAAACTGGACAGTTGACGCATCTTGTACTGGAACTTCGTGCAGGAATTGCAAAACCACCACAAGCACCAGGAACGGTGTTATAACCACAACAACCGCCACAATGCGTTCAAATTGTCCAACAGGTTTAACTGGTACAATCACGTGTAGTTGTAGCCGCACATATTCATATAAATGCGCGGCCGGGTATTATGGACAGCCCAAATCTGCTTTTGTGGGTCAATGCACAGAATGCCCAGGAAATGGAACATCAGCCGTTGGCAGTACCAGCATAACATCCTGCTATTTACCCAGTGGCACCAGTTGTTCAGACACATCTGGTACTTGCACATATACAAGTAATTGTTATTACAGTTAAAGCATTAAACTTATTGGTCTTGGTCACACCAACTATCGCGGCGGCCACCATCATACGGCCGCCCAAATTTTTCATTTATTAAAATTCTGGACACGTCGCGCCCGTCGGACGTAAAAACACGCGCATCTATGCGCCCCAGATATTTGTCATCGGCAATATCACGCAAATCCACCGTTGTACCAACTGGCAGCAGTTCAGCCAACCTGTCGCGTGCACGCAACGCCATTTCTATTTCGCGTTCACATTTTCCATTGATTTCCGGTGTATCAACATCCGCCAATCGTACACGTACGGTTATTGTTATATCTTCATCCAATAAAACACGTGCGGCAAACGTATCACCGTCAAGAACATAATCAACCGTCGCAGGCACCGCAGCGGCCGAAAACATCAAAAAACACGAAAAACAAATTCCCGCAACAATGCGCATCATTATTATGGCAACCGCGGCGACCAGGTCGGTTCAACACCGTTCACCCCGTCCGGCAGTTCTATTTCATATATATTGCGGCCGGTGATATCAACACTGCGAATATGACTGATGCGTTCAATACCGTCCAAGGCCTTTTCTGTTTCATAATAGACAACACGACGCGAACCGGGTGCCCAGGACGGTGCCTCCATATACCAGCCACCGGCCAATATTTTTTCATTTCGCCCGCGCGGGTCCATAATACCGATATAAAATGTATCATCTGCAATTTTGGTAAATGCGATAAATTTGCCGTCCGGCGACCAGGCCGGTGTTGCATACCGCCCCGCCCCGTATGTTATACGCTCAACCCCGCCGCTTTCCAAATCCAGAACATAGATTTGCTGATTACCGCTGCGATCGGAATTAAATGCCATTTTTTTGCCGTCAGGTGAATAAGACGGACTGGTATTCAACGAATGTCCAAACGTCAACTGACGCAAGGATTTTGATTCTATATCGTACTCATATATATGGGTTATGCCATTTTTAACCAAAGACAATGCAATTTTTGTCCCGTCTGGCGAAAACCGTGGCGCAAAATTCATTCCACCAAACTGTCCCAAACGACGCTGTTCCCCCGTTTCCAAGTCCAATGTCCAAACCATCGGATCGTCGTCACGGAAAGACAAGAACACAATCGTCTGCATATTCGGCGAAAAATGCGGCGACATAACAAAAGTATCCGCATCAGACAAATAGCGCAACCCATAGCCGTCCTGATCCATAATTGCCATACGCTTTACCCGATTATTTACCGGGCCACTTTCGGCAATAAATACAATTTGAGTATCAAAATATCCCACTTCGCCCGTCAAGCGCTCATAAATTGCATCCGCCATAATATGCGCCAGACGTCGTGCAGATTTCTTTGACGCAACCAAACTTTGTGCTTCGATTTGTTCCCGGCCATTTACGTCCCAGACATAAAATTCCAAATTATACCGCCCGCCGGATTCGGCTGATAATTTCGCCTGAACCAGAACCTGGGCCTTTACCGCGCGCCATAATGTAAAGTCCGGCATTTTGCCCATTTCAACAAATTCCGGCAATGCATCACGCGCCACTATGCGGAAAAGTCCCGTTGATTTCAAATCAGCATCAACAACATCACGTATCATTTCTGCATCACGTGCAGAAACATTTCCAACAGTTTCTATTTTTTGAACAGCCACAGCAATCGGTTCAACACCACCGGCAATAATATCAACCTTCAGTTCCGCACGCGCCACACCAATAAAGGCAAAACACATAACAACCAGTGTCAAAAACTTTTTAATCATAATTGTAAATCCTTTCCACAATATAATTTGTATGTAATTTTATATGTATCTTATTCAAATTGCAAGAAATCGCGCCGATTATTCCACCCCCACAACATAAAATATAGACCCGCCCCACCCCGCAATACACCCGACCACACACCCGCCATCACAACCGTGATTACAACCGTATTTACGGCCGCAATTACAAATGTATTGACAAATGTCAATACGATGATATAGTCAGTTGTAAGTACGGCGGTATTGCCGACTGTATAGGAGACAGTGTATGCCAAACGTAATGCAACAATTGTTCATAATGAACATCGAAGCACTGCTGAAAGAATACGCGGCCTATCGCGCATTCAATAAATCGGACAGCGTTATAAATATGCGTATCCCACACCAGATATTGGAACGCATAAAAAAACTGGCCGAGGCACAACACGTCCCATACCAACTGTTGATATCATCGGTTTTATACTCGCTGGTAAGTGCCGACGAATCCCAACAGTAACTAAGTCCAGGAGGCAAATATGGCGGCGCATAATAAATCAAAAAACACATTTGATTTTCTGCAAAAAAACACCCATCGTGTCAACGAAGCATATGCGTATCAACTGCCCCTGACCCCGAACCCACATCCCTATAAAAATGATTCCCAATATTGGCTGTTTTCAGATTTATATAATTTGTTTGGCGGTCAATATGTGGGACGCCATAAAGACATAGATAACACGATGCAAACGGCGATTACGTTTTCAGATTTTGAAAAATTGCCGCGCACAAATGCAGATAAGATTTCACGTCCAAACAGTTTTATCGATTTTTATTCCGGACACGTTGTAACCATCGCAAACGATTACAATATACACGAAGCATCAGGTACAACAATCACACGAAAAAACGGCCCCGACGCCAAACTTAGCCGGTATGCCTGTTGGGCGATGATGAAACGCTGGCCATCACGCATTTTTGCCCAGCTGTACTTTATAATGCCCGATACAACATTTGAAGCCCTGTATAACGCGGCATATAAATTTTCCAGAATATACCAGCGCGCCGAACTGTCACGCGCCGAAAAAATAATCAACGGCATCGCATACAGACACAATGCGAATATGCGTCAAGTTCACGCAAAAATGGATCGGGCATTCTTTTATATATCCGACACAGATACTATACGCGACGCATATGAAATATCTGGTTCATTACTGGACTATATGGGCGCCCGTTCATTAATGGCGCGCCGTATTGCGCTGGACAACGCAATACAAAAGTTTGATTCCGCCCACCGTGTGACATTTGACACTTTTATGGACATTCTGTACGAAGAATTAATTCGGGCCCGCATCAATATGTCACGCCAAACCGACCGCACGCCAGAGACGGACATATCACGCACGCCCATATCACGCGTCGCCAGCGATTTGAAAAAACTGGAACGACAATTTATAAATAAATACGCATTTCAAAATTTAAGATAAAAAATCAAACAAATAAATGGGGCGACCAAACGGCCGCCCCATTTTTACATATCTTATTATCTGCCCCAGTTCAAAATCACATCCTGGCAGCCAATCAATCCCAAACCGGCCGATGACAGGAAGAACTGTAACACTATACCAATACCAAACAACAAAACGAATCCAACCAGCATTCCGGTTCCTTTCTTTTGCAGGTCATCCATTTTAACTTCGCCCTTGGATATATAACCCCACGCCCATCCAGCGATAATGAACGCCGCACCAACAAACGCCAGGGTACGCAAAATCTGAAATACCCCGTACATTTGACCAATCAGATCACACAGCCCGGAATTATTTACCCCACCAACGCCGGCCGCCGCCGCCATTGCCGCAGACACACCCGTTAAAACAACGATTCCGGCAAATCCCAGTTTTTTTAACAAATTCTTCATATAAATCCCCTTTTCTTTTTCTATAATTTTATCATAATTTTGACGCCTGTGCAACGACATAAACAAATAAAAAGGCGGTGCCAGATTGACACCGCCGTATATTTGCCAATGTAAAATTACATAGCAGGAACGATAATATATCTGCGTTTCAGAACCGGCTGTGCCGCATTACAAGAACTGCAGGAAACCTGTTCCACCTTGGCATCACAAGAATTGCACGGAACTTCTTGGGCGGCCGGAACCAGAATCTGGCGATCGTGACGCGGCGCCTGGCCAAAGTTATCAATGGCATACAAATCTTCGCAACGGGTATTGCGGTACACAATCTTTTTACCGTTATCAATACCGCTTACATAGCGCGAGAAATTACGACCATATTCACCAGCATAATAGATGCAATCCTGACCATCTTGAGTGTATCTGACGCCACCCTTGTAATAATCATAATATGCGCCACAACCCGCCAGGGACGTCAGCGCGATTACAGAAACCAGAACTTTTTTCATAAAACAAACCCTTTGGCTTTAACTCTGTTATCCTCTGACCCGCTCCCCGATTCGTACTTTAATTGTTGCACAAAAATCCCCGTTGTCAAGTTTTATTGATTTATATTCATATCAAAACGCCCAACAGTATTTCATATGGTCCGGCAAAGATTCCCATAAATTATTTGGGCGCACCGCCACCGATTGTGTTATAATTGACACTGACGACAAACTATAAATTTTTAAGGACGGAAAAACTATGGACTATAAAGATTTTGGACTGGTGAACACAAAAAATATGTTTTCAGATGCACTGGCGCGTCACTATGCTGTGCCGGCATTTAATTTTTACAATATGGAAACTTTGTCTGCAATTATTGACGCCGCACGCGACACGCACAGCCCCGTTATTCTGGCAGTATCTGAATCGGCATTAAAATATATGGGCGATAACTTATTGCGCGGTATGATTTGGGGTCTGAACCTGCACGATGACGATGCCGTTGCCCTGCATCTGGATCACGGGTCGTCATTTGACACGTGTGTGCACGCAATAGAAATCGGTTTTTCATCTGTTATGATTGACGGTTCAAAACTGCCGTTTGATGCAAATGTCGATTTGGCACGCACAGTCGCGGAATATGCTCACAAATACGACGTCACGGTGGAAGCAGAACTGGGCGTTCTGTCCGGAATCGAAGACGAAAATACACACAGCACAACATCCAGTTACACAAACCCCAACGACGTGGTCAACTTTGTAAATGCAACGAACATCGATTCATTGGCGATTGCAATCGGTACCAGCCACGGCGCATACAAACGTAAATCAGACGATGAAGAATTACGCTTTGACATATTGGACGCGGTGGCGCGACAACTGCCTGATTTTCCGCTGGTTTTACACGGCGCGTCCAGTATTCCGACACACTTTGTTAAAACAATAAACGAATTTGGTGGCAAAATGTCAAACGCCCGCGGAATTGCCCCGGCGCAACTGCGCCGTGCGGTGAAAAAAAACATCTGCAAAATAAATGTGGACAGCGATTCCCGCTTAGCATTCACCGCTGGTGTTCGCGAAGTATTGGCAACAAAACCAGAAAACTTTAACCCACGTGACTATCTGGGTGCAGGACGCAAAAATATCTATGATAATTGCGTTGATGAAATCAAAAATATTATGGGCTCAAACGAAAAAACGAAATAGTAATTAGTTACTAGTTACCCATAAAAAATAAATTAGAACGCCATAGATACGTGCAGTGACAACCACGAAGTGTACAAATGTTACACGAGCTGGTTGTCACCGCGCGTAGATGTGGTGTTATAATTTATTTTGCGCGTTCAACGTATTCCAACGTTTCAGTATTTACCACTATTTTTTCGCCCTGTTCGATGAACAAAGGAACCTGAACACGTACACCGTTATCCAAGATTGCAGGTTTGCCACCACTGTTGGAAACAGTTTGCCCCTTTAATGCTGGTTCAGTTTCTTCAACAGTTGCAATAACTGTTTTCGGCAAAGATACGGATACGGGCTGACCTTCGACAAAGTTCACCTTTACCATCATTTCCGGTGCCAAGAACTTCATCTGCTCACCCAATGATTCAACAGAAACCGTGAACTGTTCATATGTGGTCAGGTTCATAAAGTACGCATCTGTACCGTCAGAATACAAATATTGGCAATCAATATCTTCGACCATCAGTTTTTCAACCTTGTCTTCTGCACGCCAACGGTCGTTACCCTTGTTGCCGGAATCAATATCGCGCAGGTCGGCCTGAACGAACGCGCCACCCTTGCCCGGTTTAACCTTGGTAATAGACATAACGGAATAGCGCTTGCCATTGTGAGAAATAACCCAACCCACACGCATATCGTTTGCAATATATGATGCCATAATAATACCTCTTTGTTTTTTCGGAACTTTATTATAAAAATCGCGTACGTTTCGCGCAAGCGTTTATTACGCCTATTGCGCGGCACGCTTATGCGCCCAATAGCGGTCGATACTTTCCAGAATCAGTTTATCCGCCGTCGCACGATCGGCCCAGCCCTTTACCCGCGACCAAGAATTTGGTTGCAAATCTTTGTAATGCTGGAAAAAGTATTCGATTTTAGAACGCAAAATAGCGGGCAACTGTTCAACATATTCGGTGGTTGTATAAAACGGGTCGATGTTGTCACGCGGCACGCAGATAATTTTTTCATCGCCGCCGGCCTGATCTTCCATCAACAGTGCGCCAATGGGGCGAACCTCAATCAACACACCGGGGCGCAGTGGTGAATTACACACAACAACGCAATCCAGCGGATCGCCGTCGTCGCCCAATGTACCCGGAAAATACCCATAGTTTGCGGGATACGCCATTGGCGTATGCAAAATTCTGTCCACACGTGGCAATCCGGTTGCCTTGTCAATTTCGTATTTAACGTGTCCGTTTTCAGGCACTTCTATAATAGCATTCATTTTTTTTGGCGGTTCTTTGCCCGGCGCAATTTCTTCAATACTCATAATAATAAATCCTTTATTTGCGGGGCAATATTATCATAAAAAAACAGATTTGCAATTTCGAATCGGAAAACGGGTAAAATATCATTCTGAATAATAACACCGTCCAGACAGAATCCCGGAACCGGCCGTATCGGAAAATTCCCCCGCCTGCAAAAAGCACTGTGTTATGGAAACACTGTCCTGATCTGACCAGCCGCCGTCGGGGCAATCTTTGCAATAAATGCTATGGCCGGCCGAACCATACGTTCCGGGCCAGCATACACAAAAAGAATATTGTTTGCACACACCGTCAAAATCGCCACTGCTTAAATCCGCATCCAGATTCAGCGCGTCTTCTGCAATAATATCCATTATCATCCCCATATCACCACCGTCAAATCCCGTTTCACGGCATAACTGAATGGCGCGACTGACGCCGATCCCACTGGACAAATAGTCGCTTATACATCCCATTATACTGACACACATATCACACGCCATAGATGAAGAAGATAAAAAACCACTTTTATATAATTGGCACGCAACACTATCAGCGTATCCACCGCTTCTACATATATGCTCTGTATTTGCGGAAATTGCAACGGCGCTTTGACATATAAAAAATACAAAATATCCAACAAAGCAAACCGATAAAATTTTTCCCATTTTCACCCCCCGACAACATTAAAAACCACCCAAAAAAATTCAGGTGGCCAGGAGGTTGATAACAATCTTACGAATTGCGTGGTGTATTTGGTATTTCACCACCCTCCTGACCAAATTCAGCCAGGAGATTATTTATCGTCGTAATAAAAATGGCGCAACGCGCCCCGCTTTTCTATTCCGACGCGTAAGAGAGGTTATCAAGCCCCATCACGACAACCCGTCGTGACATCAGTATTGTAAACAAATCGTAATATAATGTAAAGCGATAAAAAATCCCGCAGATGCGGGATTTTCCTTATTTTATTATCAAATGTAATTACATACGCATCGGCATCAATACGAACAATGCGTCTGTGTTTTTATCCGTTGACTTGATAATTGTCGGCGATAACGGATCCTGCATTTCCATTT
This sequence comes from Candidatus Enterousia intestinigallinarum, assembly GCA_944407095.1. Classification (GTDB taxonomy): domain Bacteria; phylum Pseudomonadota; class Alphaproteobacteria; order Rs-D84; family Rs-D84; genus Enterousia; species Enterousia intestinigallinarum. The sequence continues at coordinate 429,814 of OX097180.1, forward strand.
GGAATTTTTCACCTTCTACCTGTCCAGCAACATCCATCAAGAATTTTACATTAAACACAACCGTAAATGAACTGTCACCATTGTATTCAATATCCAGTTCCTGGGTCGCAGTTCCGGCATCCGGGCTGGACGCATTTACAACCAACTTGTTCATAGAAAATGTCAACTGTACGGACTTGGTCTTGTCCACACTGGCAACCGACACCAAGTCAACCGCATTCAAGAATTGTTTTCTGTCCAGGATTGCAATCTTGTCATTACCCTTTGGAATAACAACCCGATAGTTCGGATACTGTGCATCAACCAGTTTGCTGGTCAATGTTGCGGGGCCAACCGTAAAACGGGCCTTGGTATCCGACAGTTCAACAGTAACATCGTCAACAGTCGCATCTTCCAACAGTTTGGACAGTTCACCAATAACGCGACGTGGCAAAATAACCGCTGGCATTTCCGCACTGCCCGCCGGTGCCGGCATCGCGCACAACGCCATACGCTGAGCATCGGTTGCAACCGCAGTCAGCATTTTTTCTTTGCCCTCGTCAGAAATATGGAAATAAATCCCGCCCAAATGATAACGGACATCATCGGTCGGTATTGCAAACTTTGTCTGATTTATCAGGTGCGCCAAGTCACCAGTTGTCATTTGGAATTTTGTGGTCAGATTGCTGCCCGCCATTGCCGGGAAATTTTCCGCCGGCAGTGTCGGCAAATGGAACACCGCACGACCACTGGACACAACCAGTTGATCACCAGATTGTTTGAACGAAATTTCCGCATCGTCCGGCAATTTACGCACAATGTCGTACAACATTTGTACCGGGACAGTTGTTTTCCCACCCAAAGTTATATCTGCGGCAACGTGTTCAACCAATTCCAAATCAACGTTTGTTGCCGACAGAATCAAATCGTCTGCAACCTCTATCTTTACATTTACCAATATCGGCAGCGTTGCGCGCTTTTCCACAATCGACTGCATATGCCCCAGCGCACGAATTAAAACCTGACGAAATACTGAAAATTCCATAATGTGCTCCTGTTAAATATATTTTCGTCCTACATTCTTTCGATTCAGTTTATCAAAAAATGCCGATTCGGTGCAAGGGTTATTGACGTGTAAAACACCTGGACAAATCGTGATTTCAGTCCACTAAAAAAGTGCCGCTATATTGCGGCACTTTATTAGACGCAAAAAAACTATTTTCCCAAAACGCGTTCCAATTTGGCACGCAGTTTTTTCATATCGTCATATTTTGTAAATTTTCCCTTTTCGGCAATAGATATTTCACCACTTTCTTCGGATACAACCAGCACGGTTGCACCGGATACTTCACTCATCCCCAAGGCCGCCCGATGACGCGTTCCATATTTCCAATTTAGATTATTTTTAGACAGCGGCAATATCGCCCCAGCATACGCAATGCGTCCACGTTCTATTATAACCGCACCATCGTGCAGTGGTGTTTTATTAAAGAATATAGTCAACAACAGTTCACTGGAAATCGTGGCATCAACTGCAACACCCGGTTTATCAATCGCGCTTTCATCCAAAGAACCAGTAAACACAATCAGCGCCCCTGTATGCTTGGCCGACATATATTCAACCGCAGACACTATTTCATCCAACGATTTTGTATCACGTGGACGCTGCACCCCTGCACGAAAAATGCGTCGCCATTCATCTATATTACCCATCAGTGCCATAAATTTGCGCAATTCCGGTTGAAACACAACAACCAAACTGATAGACAAAAACAGCGCCGTCCAATGCAAAAATGTCCCCAATAAATCCAAATGCGCCCAAGACAGCACGAAACTAAGCCCCCATAAAAGCGCCAATCCCAGCAACCCGCGCACTAATCTTTCCGATGAAGTGTTTTGTATAAAGCCACGATAAAACACCCACAGTAAAACAACAATTATCAGAATCTGAATCAATCCAAGCCAACTAAACACGATAAACTATCCCCCTATACTGTTATTGTTTAATATATTGTTCACTAATTCGGCCACCGGCGTATCCATCCATTGCGGGTCATCACGCCGACGCGGCGCCCCACGTTCCAGTGCTGTTTCGCACGGATTATCATCGGCCAGCCAATTTTCCAACAAGTCACCCGCCAACAATCCAACGCCGGCACCGGCAACCAGTCCTATGCCACCAGTAAACGGCGCCAACAACAATCCTATTCCAGTGGCGGATGCAACTTTACCCGCAACGGCGGCACCACTTATTTGAATTGTTGGTTCTGCCAGATTACCAGTTATTTCTATTGAATTTACCACATTACCCGTCAGCGACAATTTCAACCCACGCACCGGAACCGTGGTCAAGGCCAGTTGAATATCTTCATCACCCAAATCTAAACTGCCCGCCAGACGAACATTTATTGCGTTTGTTTCCGCGGCAACGCCGTTTTGTGTTTCTATCAACCCATCACGCAACTTGGTGTTCACAGACACACAGGATATTTTTATCTGGTTATACTTTTTTTCTGAACGGAACAAATCCTGAATACTATGCCGCAATGTTGTCAGGAAATCGGTTCCATACATATTGGCAACCAAAGCCGAATGCGCATATCCAGGTGCAGACGAATATACACGTACCGGTCCGGTCACTGTCTGCATCAGTTCGGACAAGTTTGTTCCATTAGCTTCGACATACGTTTCAAAATCGACTGGTAAATCGGAAATAAAATTATCAATATGAATCTGGTTTAACAGTGTCCCGATAACTATACCGCGTCCCTGCCCGCCCATTTGCACATACATACGCCCGTCTGCATCAATATTGACATTTGCCGCTGCACTAACGGGACCGTCCGCAATTTTTACCGCCGCATCAACACGTCCGTGTCCATTATTCACTGTCACTGTTGCATCAACATCGCGCAGGTTCAAATCACGATACACGATGAAATTATCCAACAAAACGTGCAAATCCAGATTGAACTTCAAAAATTCGGCCCCGAACAAAGGTATATCGTGAAACACATTTAGTTCCCTGTCTGGACGTACCCAGGGTCGGCCGTATAAATCCGGAAAAAGTTCCAACAGATTTATAGATTTTGATTCCAGTGTCGCCGTAATATTCGGCATTTTTCCAGACCAGTCAAGCACCCCCGAAAACGTCAACGTATTTCCACGAACTTTTATCGACGAATTGCGCAGTGATAATTTTTGCCAATCATAGCCGCCAGAAATATTCACCTTGACGGCCGGCATCTGGGTCAGGTTCAAGTTAAAAATATTCCCCAGCGCAGTCGTATCCGGAATATCGCCCTTTATTATAAAATCAATTGGTGCCTTGCTGGTGCCTTCCAGCGCGACGTTTGCAATCAACGCATCCCCACCGGTTGCAAACGCGATACGAACCGGATATACGCGCCGTTCAGCATTATATTTTGAAAAAGACAATATAAACGGAAAAACATCAGCATTTGATTTAATCCAACCGCTGTATTCGCGCGTATCGGTACGTGGCATATATCTGATTTGAAATCCGTCCAACGAATATTCAGCCCCCAATATATCAATATCCAGATTTTGAACCTCTAACCCGCCAAGTCCCGGATCAACAAACGGAAAATCCGTCGGACCGACAGCATCCGGTGTTGCGGCGGCTTCTGATGAAGCGTCTTTTATTTTTGGCGCAATGGAAAATTCGCCCTTGTCATTTTGTTCTATACATATAGACGCGTCATAAATTTTGATATTTTGAATTGTGGGTCTGTCTTGAAACAGCGATATCAAATCCAAACGTACGTCTATTTTTTCCGCACTAAAGGCATCTTTGTGCTTTGCCCAGGCAGCATTTGGAATCCGAACCTGGTTTAATTCGATCTGGGGACGCAGTGACAGTTTCCACGAAACCGCGCCATCAATTTCCACGGGCAGACCGGTGGCGTCCTGCAGTACAGACAGAACATCTCCACGCAACGCTTCTAAATTTATCTGTGACAAAGCAATTATAACGGCCACCACCAACCCCATTACGAACAGGGTCAGCACCCGCATAATTTTGAAAAAGGTTCCTTCTTTTTTCTTTTTTTTGGCCATTTTTAACAGCGTTTGTTACGGTAACTTAAATTCCAAGAACTTTATCACCGGTTGCATAAAATCCGGTATTGGCGCGCGCAAAGTCATTGTCCGGCCACTAGACGGATGCCGAAATGTTAGCTTATATGCTAACAAAAACAAGTTATTTGTTTCCAACATAGAACGCAGTGCCCCGTCCAATTTCTTGTCCGCCCCATACAACATATCCCCCACAATCGGCGCGTGCAGTGTCAATGCGCTGTGCACACGCAACTGATGCGTACGGCCGGTTTTTGGCGAAAACAGCACCCAGGATAGATGCCCACCCGCACTGGATAATACCTGATATTCCGTTATTGCACGTTGTGGTCGTTGGCCAGTGCCGTTGTTCAGACGCGCTGGGCTGTCAAAGACCTGACCCTTGACCATATAGTTATCGATTACACCGCGCTTTGGGCGCACATCGCCATTTAACAAGGCCAGATATTCCTTATGCGCGGTTTTATTTTGAAACTGTGCGGCCAAATCCTGGGCAGCACGTTGATTTTTTGCAACGATTAAAATACCACTGGTTTCCCTGTCCAATCGATGAACCAGTGAAATCTTGTCATATGGGAATAATGCGGCCGCCATTTTATCGACTGATTTGCGAATACCGGTTCCGCCCTGTACCGCCAAACCAGCCGGCTTGTTAAACACAACAATGTCTTCATCGTTATGAATTATACACTGGCGCAAATCTTCCAAATCCGCCAAAGAAAATCGTGCACCACTTTCGGTCTTTTTCCCAGGCACGGCCGCGTAACTGGTCAACGTCGGCGGAACACGCACAACATCACCGGCGCGCAAAATTTCCTGTCCGCGGGCACGCGACGAATTTACACGTATCTGACCACCGCGACACAATTTATAAAACTCACGCTGGGGCATAGACGGAAAACGGCGCAAAAACCAGCGCAGCAATCGTGTTCCATCTTCGGTTTGGGACACCTGAATCAATTCAGCCATAGTACCGGCCCCCGTCCAGAATTATTCGCCGTACGTAATTTGAACGACGTTTTCACCATTGGCATTACTGCACGACCCAGACGCGCCACTTTGCGTGTGACCGGACATTTCATATCCAACCGAATCAGTCCAGGCCTTGGCCACAATGGCTTGACAATCAGATTGACTCAACCCAGTTATTGATACTATAAACTGACGACTGTTTGACGGGTTTACAGAAACTTCATACGTACCACCATACGGATTTTGGTTCGACATACCAATAGCACCAAATACAGTCGCGCTGTTTATGCTGGAATAATCATCGTACTGATTATAAATACTGCGCACCTGGGTTACAATCTGCAAAACTTCGTCATTGACACTGTTGCGCTTTTGCAAATTCATCGCACTGGAAATAGCGGCAATCGCCCCAACAGTAATCACACCCATAATTGCCAACACACCCATCATTTCAATCATAGAACGTCCGGATTCTTGTTTCATAATTTCAACCTCTGTTTGCTATTTATTTTTTTATATTCTATCATAAATACTATGAATATTCAATTTTCTGATTTGATTGAAAACAGTCCCAACGCCCCGGGCGTCTATAAAATGTACGACGCGGACGGCGCCCTGCTTTACGTGGGCAAGGCCAAAAATCTGTCCAACAGATTACGGCAATATCTGGACATATCAAAACTGGAACCACATAAACAGGTTATGCGCACACTGGTTGCACGTGTTGACTGGGAAATTGTGCCAACGGAATCAGACGCATTGATTCTGGAACAGCATTTAATCAAAACACTAAAGCCCAAATACAACATAATGCTGACCGACGGAAAAATGTACCCGATGATTGCCCTGACAAAATCGGAATACCCCCGCCTGATGAAATTTCGCGGCAAAATATCCCAGCGTCGTGACGTGTACGGCCCCTATCCGTCGGTCAGCGCACTGAACGAAACAATCAAGACGATTCAAAAGGTATGCAAAATACGAACGTGCACGGACACGTTTATGCGCAACCGCACGCGTCCGTGCCTGTTGTACCAAATCGGTCGATGCAGCGCACCGTGCACAATTACGCAAACGGACTATGCCGAAAATGTGGCGTTGGCGCGTCGGATTCTGACCGGGGACAGTGAACCGATTATCGCAGATTTAACACGCCAGATGAAAAAATATTCCGACGCAATGGACTTTGAATCGGCGGCGGCAATACGCGACAAAATCGCCGCAATGACGCAAACATCAAACCGCGGTATGCGGCGGAATCGTGCACATAGCGCAAATTTTGACTGGCAGGATGCGGTTGCTGATTTGGAACGTTGGTTGGGATTAAAAATAAATTGTGCTGGGGTGTTTGATAATTCGCATCTGTTTGGACGCAGCCCCGTTGGTGCGATGATAACATTTGGGCACGACGGATTTATCAAGGCCGGATACAGGCATTTCAAACTGCGTGATGCGGCACGCGCCGGTAATGATATCGCAATGATGGCTGAATTTGTATCGCGTGCAGTCGAACGTGGTCCAAAATTGGATTTGATTATTGTTGATGGCGGACCGACCCAGTGGAACATAGCGCACAAAACGGCGCCAGATATTCCAATTTTAGGTGTCACCAAGGGCGAAGTCCGTGACGGTGACGAGCACTTTATTATGCCCGACGGCACCGTTTGCCGCGATATACCCAAAGATTCACGGTTGTTCTTGCTGCTGCGCGCCGTGCGTGACGAAGCACACAGATTTGTAATAACGTTTCATCGCACCGTCCGGGCAAAACAAATGACTTCGTCCGTACTGGATGAAATTGACGGCATTGGCCCGACACGCAAACGCGCACTGTTAAACCATTTTGGTTCAGTTCGCGCAATAACCGATGCCAACCTGGACGCTTTAATGCACGTACCGGGCTTGGGAAAAGCGGCCGCAGAAAAAATATATGCCCATTTCCATTCAGAAGTGGTATAATATGCATATTGATATATATATAAAAGGAGACATATTATGAAATTCTTTGTAAACTTTCTATCCGCATTTCGTATTGCTGCGGCATTTGCGATTATACCAACACTGATGTTCGGACTGTATTGGACGTCGTTCATATTGTTCTTGCTGGCGGCGGTGTCTGATTGGTTTGATGGATTTTTGGCACGCAAATATAACGTATGCACAAAATTGGGCGGCGTTATGGATCACATTGGCGATAAATTGTTGGTGGTCAACACATTGATTATGCTGACGGTTATGATGCCGGTATGGTTTATCGTTGTACCAGTTATCTTGATGATTGCACGTGAATTATATATCAGCGGCCTGCGTGAATTTCTGGGCACCCAGAAAATTGAAATGCCAGTACCCAAGGCCCGCTTTTCAATGGGTAAGATAAAAACAACCCTGCAGATGATAGCGATAGTTGCATTTTTACTGATGTTTGCAATGGCAACACTGATGACCACCACGAACAGCAGTTTTGTAATGTGGACAATAAATGTACTGCCATATATTGGTATGTGGGGCACGTGGTTGGCACTGGTTGCATCCCTGTGGTCTGCGACACAATATACATTTACATTTGCCCAAAAGTTAAAGCAAATAAAGAAATAATACAACAAAATCCCGTCAAAAAAGACGGGATTTTTATTGCAATACAAAACGCGCTATGTGTTGGATTTTATGCACATAGCGCGATTTTATATTATATTAAAACCAACCTTTTTTTGCGCCCTTGGTACCGGCAAATTCGGTCAATATTTTCTTTTGCTTTTCGGTCAGTTTTGTTGGCACCGGCATATTTATTTCTATATACAAATCGCCAAACATGCCCGCACGACGTCCCGGCATACCGTGTCCGCGCACACGCAGTTTTTCACCAATCTGCGTGCCGGCTGGCACCTTGACCGACAGTTTCTTGTCATCAATGGTATCAACCTCTATCTCGCCCCCCAGTGCCAATGTGGTGAACGGAATATCTGCGCGTGTTATCAAATCCGCACCATCGCGGACAAACCGCTTGTCTGGTCGAATGTGTATATCCAGATAGAAATCACCAGCTGGTGCACCGTTTTGGCCGGCCTCGCCCTGACCTGCCAGACGCAGGCGCGCACCGTCTTCGACACCGGCTGGAATTTTTACATCCAACGTTCTGGTTTTGCGAACAGTACCCGCGCCGTCGCATTGCGGACACTTCTTGTCTATTTTATGCCCCAACCCATTACAATCCGGACACGGCGTTTCCATCGCAAAAAATCCACGCGACGTGCGAACATAGCCCGTTCCGCCACAACGTGGACAGGTTGGCGCCTCTTTCCCATCGGCGGTACCAAAACCGTGGCACTTGTCACATTCAACATTTGTCGTGAATTTTACAGTATGCGTTGTGCCGAAATATGCATCACGCAGGTCAATTACCACTTCGTCCAACAAATCGCGACCGCGGCGTTGCGCATCGGCACGTGCGCCGCCACCCATATCAAATCCAAAACCGCGCATTGCTTCGCGCAGAATATCGTCCATACCGGCGCCGCCACCCATATTGAAATGAAACGCGCCATTACCGAACGGATTGCCACCCGCGCCAAACGGGTTTGCCCCGGATGCATTACCACCCGCAAACGCCGCATCACCAAAACGGTCATATGCCGCACGCTTCTGCGGATCTTTCAAGATATCAAATGCATTGTTGACTTCTTTGAATTTTTCTTCAGCGTCTTTATTACCGGGGTTTCGGTCGGGATGATATTGCATAACCAGTTTATGATACGCCTTTTTAATATCTGCATCGGACGCATCGCGCGCGACCCCCAAAACTTCATACGGATTTTTGTTCATTTTGTTGTTCCATAATTATTATGTCCACAAATATATAGATATAATAATATAAAAATCAAGGTTATAAAAATATTTTCCTTTGAATTTGAGTAAGTATCCCGCGCCATACAACAAATTCTTTCACTTGCAAGATTTGGCAAAATGTACTAATAATATTGTGCTATGGTTGAACAAAACACACATTCTTATGATGCATCAGATATCCAGGTACTGGAAGGTTTGGAACCCGTACGCCTGCGCCCTGGTATGTACATTGGCGGTACCGATGAAAAGGCGTGGCACCACCTGCCGGTGGAGATTATGGATAACTCTATTGACGAGGCCGTCGCCGGTTTCGCCAAGAAAATCACTGTAAATTTAATTGATGCAAAAACAATAGAAATCACAGACGATGGTCGCGGTATTCCGGTTGACGAACACCCAAAATTCCCGGGCAAATCCGCGTTAGAGGTTATTTTAACCACTCTGCATTCTGGGGGTAAATTTAATAATAATGTTTACAAGACCAGTGGCGGTCTGCACGGCGTGGGCAGTTCTGTTGTCAATGCCCTGTCATCTGAAATGATTGTAACTATTTCACGCGACGGTTATGAATGGACGCAAACGTTTTCACGTGGCAAGCCAACCAGTAAAATGACCCGTGGCGCGGCCACAAAAAATCACGGAACAAAAATCAGATTTACAATCGACGACGAAATATTTGGCGCCGCCGCGGTATTCAAACCGGTCAAGATTTACCGTATGGCACGCGCAAAATCGTTCTTGTCACGTGGTGTGCGCATAGAATGGATTTGTAATCCAGAATTATTGACCGAAGATATGAACATCCCCGCCCAGACGGAATTTTACTATCCGAACGGCGTGGCGGACTTTCTGGATGAAAAGACCCGCGACAAACCGCGTATTTTGCCAAAAATATTCAGCGGCACGGTTGATTTTCCCGACGATTCCGGTCGCGTTGAATGGGCATTGACATTTTTAACGGACGAAAACGGCGCTGCGTCGGATGATGGATTTTTCGCATCATATTGTAATACTATTGCAACAATTGACGGCGGTACACACGAAACCGGATTCAAATCTGCAATCACCCGCGGTATCAAGGCATACGGGGACAAGGTAAATAATAAATCCGCCGCGTCAATCATCAGCGACGACGTATTTGATTCCGTTGCGGCGATTGTATCAGTGTTTTATAAAACACCACAATTTCTTGGTCAGACCAAGGAAAAATTATCCAACCCGGAAATCGCGCGCTATACCGAAAACGCATTACGTGATCCGTGGGAAATGTTTTTAGCGTCCGACCCCAAAACGGCAAACGCATTACTGGAATTTGTAATAAACCTGGCAAATGCACGTATAAAAACCAAACAGGTAAAGGAAATCGCCCGCAAAACCCCGACAAAACGTATTCGTATGCCGGCGAAATTGGCAGATTGCTCCAAGCACGGTATCGACGGTACGGAATTATTTATAGTCGAAGGTGAATCCGCCGGTGGCACCGCCAAACAGGCGCGCGACCGCGCGACCCAGGCGATTATGCCCCTGCGTGGCAAGGTGTTAAACGTCATATCAAATTCCGATGAACGCTTCAGCGCGAACAAGGAACTAAATGAACTGATTGACATTATCGGCGCTGGCACTGCACGGGATTGGGATGAAAGTAAACTGCGCTATGAAAAAATCATCGTTATGACCGATGCCGATGTCGACGGCAGTCATATTGCATCACTGCTGATGGCGTTTTTCTATCAGGTTATGCCCCAGTTGATTTACGGTGGCCACCTGTATTTGTCGTGCCCACCGCTGTATAAACTGACGTGCGGCACCGAATCGGTCTATATCGACACGGACGAAGAACTGGAACAACTGAAAAACACCAAATATAAAAACAAGAAAGTTGAAATTTCCCGGTTCAAGGGTCTGGGTGAAATGATGCCCAATCAGTTAAAAGAAACAACAATGTCGCCCAAAACACGGCGTCTGATACGCGTTGACCTGCCACCGCGCACGGATGACGGTGCCGAAGACACCGAAAAAACACGCACGATTGTATCCGAACTGATGGGTAAAAAACCGGAATTTCGATTCAAGTTCATTACTGAACACGCCCAGTTTGTAAAAGATCTGTTCGTATAACTAGCATAAATTATAAAGATTTGCTTATACCGCATATGACAAACTGCGCCAAGTTATAATTGACAATTATATTTTTTGTATTATATTATAGTAAAACAACAAGGAAATAAATATGTCTAATAATAAAAAAACAGAAAACGTCGCAAAAATGCGCGAAACTAAAAAGAAGAAAAATACATACGTTGTACACTTTTCCGCACTGAACAATTTGGAAGTGTTTGAATATTGCGACACAACGCCGATGCGTGTTGTAACCGTGAACGGCAAATCAGTACAAAATATTAGCGGCTGGGCATCTATGACGCAATTTCCGAACCCAGGGGCACACAATATGGTTACTGCGTTCAAAAAATTACAACCGATAATGGGTGAAAAATTGGCCAGTACAATTGTTGAATACCTGGACAAGGATACATACGAACCAATTGCAATGCTGTTTCCAACAAATGAAATTATGTGTCGTACTGACGTTGTGGACTTTATGAAACGTCTGAATCACGCATCGCGCAAGGATTTGAATCGTCAAATACAAATTCGCGACAGAATGATGCGCAAAATGTTGGAAAACAATAAGCAAAAATAATCCCCAAAACATCATCTAATAAAAAACACCGGATAAATATCCGGTGTTTTAGTTTTCCCCATCTAGTGTTTATTGGATACCGACGCGGAACTCATCGCCCCAGCCGGCCACTACCTGGCCGCCTATGGTGCATTGTATGTCTTCAAACCCGTTTTCTACCTGGTTCTTTTTTACTACATTACTGGTTATCAGACCACCGGCCGTGCCCAATACAACCCCGGCAATGGAATCAGATAACAGACGTGACGTGTTAAAGTTGCCTTCTTCATTACGCCACACCGTCAGCTTTAACCCAGACGCTATATCATCCAGTTTTGATACTGTGCTTTCTATACGTTCCCGTGCCGCTGCCTGTTGGTCTGTTGTAACGGTTGTTGTACTAGATGCGCTGCCACCACTGGTTGTTGCATCGACACAGGCGGTACCTTCGGGATTAAATGTTTTACCAACCTCCATACAATAACACTGACCCGTTGTATAATTCCAGTTTGCACCAGTTATCAGCAAACATTTCTGAATTGCCGGATTCATTGCACAAACACTGCCGTTCCAAGAATACTGCTGATTGGTGCAACGACACTGTTTATTTACATCATCCCAATACGCGCCCGATGCGATACTGGCCTGCGATGTGCATTTTTGTTGCAATGCGGCCGCATCGGTCAAATCACATCTGTCGCCATTACGTACATAATTTACATCGTCCAAACATACACAGACATTATTTTCCACACGCAGATTTTTTGCACTGTCGCAAGTACACGCGCCACCTGTCCACGTTCCACCAGAATTTTCACAGGCCGCCTTGCGTTGCTGGTTCAGGCGTTCATTTTCCTCCTCGCGCCGTCTGCGGTTTTCTTCATCTATAACAGATTTCTTTTTATTGCACTGCTTAGCTGCGGCATCAAATTCATAATCGCTGCTGATACATTCACAGGCCCCGCCACCAGAAACCAAACGCAGATTTTTTGCACTGTCGCAAGTACACGCGCTGCCCGTCCACGTTCCACCAGAATTTTCACAGGCTGTTTTTGCTTCACCAATAGTTCTACATTTACAAATATTTGTTCTATCTGTAAAAAGTAATTGCGCCTTACTTCCAGTTGAAATGCCGATACTTCCGCCATTATCATCCATTATGTAATAATCACCAAGCTTGGCGGCCTCATCCGTTATTCTGCATTGTAATATATCACAGTCAGCTATGTCACTTATAGCCCACTCAACCCACATTTGATCGCCCCTGGCGGCACAATAATATAACTTTTGGGTAGTTACTAACTTACCATCAAAATAATGGTTGGCTGGCATAAAAATAACTTGATTCCCATCGCAGTGTCCATTTCCGCATTCGTAAGCAAACTTTCCGTTATATCGGGACTGACTTTGATACAAATATTCATCACTATTTTTCATAGCCCAACCACTTAATTCCCGTTCGTCACAAACGGCACTTGAAACGGACGGACTTAAAACACCAAAAAACAAGGCCGAGCAAATAAATAATAATTTTTTCATATTCTCCCCCATTTATGCCGAAAATAAAGGTTGGTTTATTTTGGCACTATAAACTCACATTTATTGGTTATATTTTATCATATTTTCTGCGTAATTCCAATATTGAATTTATATTATATACAAAAAGTGGCGCGTTCGCGGCATAACTTTTTATTTGCAATCTGCAATCAACTGATTGATTTGTGCGGCCAGAACCAAATCGGACTTTTTTAATTTTTCAACCTGCCCTATCGCATAGACAACTGTTGCGTGATCACGGTCACCGCACACACGACCTATTTCCGTCAGCGACATATTTGTCGCATTTTTCAATACCACCATCATCATCTGACGCGCCAGAACAACCGCGCGACTGCGACCCTTGCCACAAACGGCATCATATGATACCCCCAATTTTTCACACATTGATTTTACCATCGCAATCGGTGTCTTGGATTTCTGTAACGTGTCCGCCAACAAATGCTGAGCAACGTCCATTGTGACATTGGTACCCATCAATTCCGCATATGTCTTGATTTTCATTGCGACACCACCAATCAGATGGCCGTCACCCGCAATGCGCGACGCAATCGTATCCGCAACATCCGACGCCACACCCGCACGCATCAGCATAACACGCTTTACATTTGCGGTCGGCGCCGCCACGTCCGCCACCAAACCAGACGCCAACAGGGACTGAATACGACGATCAAACCCAGTCAGATTACCCGGCGCCGCGTTTGCTGTTAAAACAATATTTTTACCCGCCGCGCGCAAATCCATAACCAACTGTGCAAATTCTTCACAGGTCGCACGCTTGCCAGCCAATGCCTGAACATCGTCCAGAATAAATGTGTTACAATTACGACAGAAATCTTTGAACGCAAAAACTGTTCTGTCGTGCAGGCTGCGGGTAAATTCGGACACAAACTGACCACCAGACATTTTGATTGTGCGACCCGCCGAAGCCGTTTCTATACAATCGGCCAACATTGATTTACCACAACCAGCCGGCCCATAAATAAACAGCGGCGAGAAAGAAACCGCACCCGCCGCCAATTTTTTGCACGCCGACAATACGAACGTGTTTTCATCACAGCACACAAACGCATCAAATGCATCTGCTGCACCATTGTGTGCAACAACCGGGGTCGCCGGCGCAAATGACTGAACATTGTTGTCATTTGCAATTTGCGCCACCGTCGCGCCACGAACAGCAATCTGAACCCCCAGTCCGAATTGTGCCGCCACCGCAGTCAAAACGTTTTTATGTGCACTGCCAATATAGTCGGCTGAAAATTGATTTTGTGCGGTCAGCACCAGCGTATTATCACGAACATCAAACTGTAACGGTGCAATCCAGGAAGTAAATGCGACAGAATCCATTTTTGCGGCGACGGCCTCCTTGATTTGTTCCAAGTTAGTCATTTTTGTCATTGCCGCTGCCTGCATTTGTTTTCTCCTTTCCTTCCCTTCAAAAGAGTTGCCCGTCGCCGCGCAAGAGTATAAAAATCACCTGCACATAAACGCTAAATTTTACTGCGACCACATACTTATATATATTCGCAACATAAAAATTTAGTGTTTATGTATTGCCCTACTTTTAACTCTCTCGCTTTTGTTCGGTGTGATAACAATTTTATTTGTCACCCCGCCGATTTGTTTGATTGGGATTGCTCTCAATCGTTTTGGATACGTCAAATAAGTTAAATGATATATCCCGTTTTGCAACCAATTGTTAAATGAATTTTGAACATTTATTTTTTGACAACGATTCGTTTTTTTGCCAGATTTCCGCGGTTTGTATATACAATGTATAGACAAGATTTTTTTCACGCGCGAACATATCCACCGTCAACTTTTCGCACTAAACCCCGCAATTCCAAAATAACCAATTCAGTTTTTATTTCCGAAATAGTTTTTTTGACAATTTCTGACAATACAGATTCAGACACAGGAATTGTTCCCAACGCATCCAGAATTAAATTTTCCGAATCGAAATTTTTATCAATTTTTTTCATATCGGACAGATTTTTATCCGATTCAAAAAAATCTGACGGCCCACTGCACAATTTCGCAACACCAGATTTTATCAGCATATTCGGCCCAGCCGCCCGGGAATCCGACGGATGCGACGGGATTGCCCAAATTTCCCGATTCGATTCGTATGCGAATCGGGCGGTTTTCATACCGCCTGATTTCAAATCTGCTTCACCCAGAATCAATTTTTGGCCAATGCCAGCAATCCATCTATTTCGCATAACAAAGTTTGACGCCACTGGCGTAAATCCGACTGGCATTTCACTTACCACCGCGCCGCGCGCCACAATTTCCCAATATAACGATTCGTTTTCCATTGGCCATATATAATCCACCCCACCGGCAACAACGGCGATTGTTTGCATATCACCAGCCACACGCAATGCACCACGATGCGCCGCCGCATCTGTTCCCATCGCCATTCCTGACACAACTGCCGTTCCGTGCGATGCAAATGCGTATGCAATTTGTGCGGTTAAATTCATTCCAGCCGCGGTCGCGTGACGCGTACCAACGATTGACACAGTCGGCCGTGTCAATGTCATAACATTACCACGCACACATAAAACCGGCGGATGCAACTTCATCGCGCGCAGTGCGGGCGGGTATTCCGGCATATCGTCACATATATAATGTACGCCCAGTTCATTAGCACGCGCCATTTCACGCAAGACCCGATCACGCATACCCACATCCGCCCGCAGGGACGCGGCCGCGTCAAACACATTTCCAAAGCGTTTAATCAATTCGCTGTAATGCGCCGGCCCGATATTCGGTGTGCGCAATATCAACAATCGATTAAAAAGTTCGTTATTTTCCATAGTGTCACTATAAGAAATTTGTCTTATATAAATAAAGCCGTATTTTCAAAAAACATCCCGCGGACACGCCGCGGGATAATATTCAGTACTTTTATAATCAGTTCTTTGCGTTCAACAAATATTCATAATTATATTCTTCACATTCCGCTGGTTTATTGTCCCCAGTCCAACCTTCACATTCATCGCGCAGTTCTTCCAACGCATCCATAAACTGATCAAATTCGTTCGGGCTTTGATTTTTCAATGCACGCAACTGAGCCAGCAACTGTTGATCGCCCTGTAATGCCTTTTGCCCCATAACACTGCCACCAATCAGACGATTACCGAACAGTTCCATTGCACCGACACCGATACCCGCACCGCCGACAACACCACCAACGGTTGCCCAGGTGCGCGCACTTTTCTTGGCGTCCAAAATACGCTGACGCAATGTTTCTTCATTTGCCCAATTACCACAGGTTATATTTTGCCCCATTTGGAAATATTTAGTCGGCACATCTGAAACATTTATTCTGGAATCACTGGATTTAACCTCTACCAAAACGAAGCAGACATTATTTTCAGGATTGCTGACATCTTCCACCATAGACGCATAGTTATTCGTATTGCTATACCGTGACGCCCAGACAAAAGTATTACCGACGCCGATATTATTGCTTAAACAGGCGCGTTTTTGCCGTTCAATTTCAGCCAGCGCATCATCATTTTCATTATCATCGCCACCATTGTCAGTCGAGTTTTCTGTTCCCACTGGCACGCGTATACTGGACATATCAGTTGTCGCAACGGTCGTATTAGACACAGACACATTATTAGCATTTGCCATCGCAGTAATTTGATTTGTGGACGCAGTTGCGCGCGATGCCGGTGCCACCAGTTGCGATGTCATTGAACGGCGCGACTGCCCCGCAGGCGTCAACGCAAACGCCGGTGCGGCGATTAAAGATATTGCAATCCAGGATATAAATTTTTTCATCTCTCGTTCCCTGTTTTTATCCCTTTTATTATACCACAAAACGGCCATAAAATAAAGAATAAAAGCACGAAAAAACAATGCGCCGAAGATTTTGCGGCGCGTTGTTTTTTATTTTTTCCATTTCCATTCTATTTTTGATTCGGTTCCCGACAGCAGTCGTCCTATATTTGCACGGTGCCGCCACAGGCACAACAACGCGATAGCCAAAAACGGCCACCCCATTTGCACACCGATTACAAACCCCAAAACCGGCATCAAGCAAAACGCAACCACGGCCCCCAGTGACGAATATCCGGACGACAATGCTACAATCAACCATTCAATTCCACACGTTATAAACGCCAGCGGCGATGTTGCCAACAATACACCGAACAGCGATGAAATCCCCTTGCCCCCGCGGAAACGCAGCCAAACAGGATAGCAGTGCCCAACAATCGCCGCAAACCCACACCAGGCCCCGAACACTTCGCCACCAATATATTTACCAATGAATACGGCAGCAATCGCTTTTGCCATATCCAGAATCCACGTTACGGCCGCAGCACGCAATCCACCAACGCGCATAACATTAGTTGCACCAATATTACCACTGCCAACCTTGCGTAAATCGCCCTTGCCCATTAAACGCGTCAGAATCAGTCCCATTGGAATTGAACCCAACAGGTAAGAAACCACGATACCGATAATATAAAGCCATATCATTTTATTTTTCCTTGATTTTATGTTTGTTTTCTATAAAATAGCAAAAAACGTGACTAAATAAAAGGAAAATAAAGTGGCAAATCACAAGTCATCTAAAAAAAGAATTCTGGTGACGGAAAAGAAAAACGCCGTCAATAACTCTCGTCGCAGCGCGGTTAAAACCGCTGCGAAAAAGGTTCTGATCGCCGTTGAATCCGGTGACAAGGCCGCGGCCACGGTCGCTGTACGTAACGCGGAAAGCCGTATTATGAAATCCGCTGGCAAAGTTATGCCGAAAAAGCGCGCCGCGCGTAAGATTTCTCGTTTGACTAAGCGCGTTGCCAAAATGGCGTAATTGGTTTTCAGAATTCTGGATTCAAAAAATCGCCCAGTTGGGCGATTTTTTATTCGATATAATAACACTTTGGATCATATACAAAAGAACCAGTTGAATCAGATCCTGATGCAATATAACAATCTGTTATTTTTGTACTGCCCGCAGTGGACATTCCGCCGTCTGGACACCTTGTGCAGTTTGCACTGGTTGGCACAGTGATACTTGTAGTCAGATTCACACCATAATACCCCATAGTACATCGTACTTGATATCGTGGTGAACACTCACACGTTAAACGATTTTGAGAATAACTGGAAATCTTATACTGCCACCCTGTCCCGCCAACACGCCAGATATTTGACACTGTTGGGCACGGATCACAATCGGGGTCATCAATATCACCCCCACCAGGGTCAGGCGTTGGACATCCCGCTTGTTCACAGGTTTCTGTTGACAACCGGCAACAAGGGGCCGAACCAGCCGTCACAGGACATTGAATAGAATATATTCCCGAACAAGTTCGCCCAACGGCATCGGCAACAAACGCGCACGCAACTGCTGCGCTGACAATAAAACAGCTACATTTCATTTTCAATTCCCTTTTGTTTTTGTTAAACAAAAAACCGCCACGGAATTGGCGGTCGGGGATTGAAAAATCATATTTAGGAATGACCCCGCGATTTTTATGGTTTCCCACTGTTGTATAATCGCGAACCCCCGACCGGTTAAACAGTCGGGCGATAAAACATACGGCGCAAACCCGCGCCGACGCTTTGTCAGTCGGATTACAATGCGATAACCGCATTGCCTAAATACAGGATTTTTCAGGTCCCGAACCCAAATCCCTTTGGATTCAATATTCAGTATATTTTAACGTTCCAATAAAAACAAGACATTTAATCAAAAAAAACACCATCATATGATGGTGTTTTTATTTTATTGTTTGCACTAGTTCAATGGTGCGCCCCAATGTTGCTGTATGGTGCGTTCCGCATCCATCGGGCTGACCAAGACCTGTGGCGTCAGGATAACAACCAACACATCGCGCGTCGCCGTTGTTTCACGCGACCCAGACAGTGCCATAAAGTCCGGATCACCCAACCCATAGCGAGTGTCATTATTTTCCTGCTTTTCAAATCCGGATACAACCAACATCTGGCCGGATTCCATAATAACCTCTTGCATAAAGCTACGTTCTTCTACCTCTGGCAGCTGCAGGGTTACTTCGCCAATCGTCTGTGTTGACATACGCAACAGTTCACGAACCGACATTCTGAACAGCAATAATATCTTGCCATTTTCCAAAACGTTCGGCAGTAACTGCATTGAAAATCCGGTTTCCAAATCGTCCTGGTCAACGGTACTGGATTCAACGGTCGTAAAGTTGCGCGATTCGAAACGTTTGATATATCCAGTTGTACGTGTATTGTTCACCGGCGCGACACGATTGTTTCGCGTTGTAACGCCAACATTAGTAACCAAAGACACCTTGCCCTGCTTGGCCAACGCCTGAATCAAGGCATCTGTACCCGCCAATGCGGACAACGAACCGTTTTGAATCTGATCTTGGGTGTATGCACCGGCAACTGTTTCGGTACCCTCCAGATGGGTTGCACCGGTCGCCGCAGACACCGCATTGGACAAAACGGCAATGTTCATAGAACTGGCCTCGGTACTGGTCAGATTGTTTTTCGGATTTGCAACGATATTCAACCCGGACGCAGAATTTATCGCCGCCGCCAGATTTAACCCAAACGCCGAATCGTTGGATATAGATACCTGCAGAACCTTTACATCAATGGTAACCAACTGTGACAGACGTTTATTTTGGCGATCAATATAATCGGACACACGTGCCAATGTTGACGGTGGCGCCGTAACAGTTATTGTGCCCAAACTGCGCGACACAGTAAAGTTCGCGTTATCAACATCACCAATGATTGTTTCTATGGCATTTTCAATTTCATCCCATTCCTTCAGCGTGGATTCCAACGACACAGTATTTCCATCATCAGTTTCAACAGCGGTCTGGTATGAAACATCTGTTCCCAACGCATATAAAGTGAAGGTTCTTGTTTCCGTTTCATAGAAAACAATAGAAGATTTATCATAATACCACAATAAATCCAAATCCGTCGCCACCTGGGACAACAGGCCCGACAAACTGCCGGTATATGCAACGTTTATAGTTTTCTTTAATTTTTCAGAATTTATCTGGTTATCAATTTTGACCGGTATGCCAGTTATTGAAGTGATATCATTGGCCAGCATACTTAAACTGACCGGTTCATTCAACAAAATCGTAATTCCCGTACTGGTTTCAAACTGCGACGGCAGATTGTTACGATGTTCCAATAATGTTGACGATGCCCCCAACCAGACACCTTCGGACATAGAAACGGTATCGCCACTGGCCACCTTGGCCGGCGGATTTTTAGACATTTCGAACGCATCGTATGCGTTTATAAAGTCCTGGTCAACAGATGCCGCAACTTTGGCGGATTCCTTGGTGGCGCATCCCGCAACCATTGCGCCCAAAACGCCGCACATAACGAAAAATTTTATTGGGTTGGTCATATCTTTATTTTCTCCTACGGCAAACTATGACTTATTCTTCTGTTGTGGAAATCACCAAAACGCGATTTCCCTTATAGAATTTAGCATACGGTATCGGTGTTGCGCGTGCAAAGTTTCGAACCAGCGCAGACGCCACATCGACAAAACGTCCCTTGAATACGGCACTGGCCTCAATCGGATATTCACGCGATGTCGCCCAAACCAAATCCCAGCCCTCTTTATTGCACCAATCTTGCAACACTTCACGCAGTGTCTGACCATTGGCAACGACCCAGGAACGCACCTGGTCGGTTAAAGTAACTGGTGCTTCGGCATCGGCAGAAATATCAACCGCAATTTCCGCATCCAACGCTTCTGTTGCTTCATTCGCGGCGGCAATTTCTTCCTCACTCATACCAAATTTAGCCATAAAAGCTTCATATCCGTCGCGATACTGGGTGCAATCCTGACGACTGCTGCGCGACACTGATAAAACGGTACCACCGTCATCTTCCAACATTTCGCGCGACAGCAACGGCATTTCCGCCCCACTTTTGCACGGATCATCAAATCCGGCCGGCACCTGGGTCCCGTGCAGCATATTCGCCCCACCAGACCAACCGTTAAAATCACCGTCCGTCGTACGTCCCAAATTGAAATTATTTTCAACAACTAAATCCGCACCGATTTTTGAAACTATACGAATATTATCCTTGTTCTTATTACCTGAACAGGCCCCGTCTTCACACGCGACGGTCACGTCCGCATCTGACCCCGGAATCGGCCACACAGGCACCTGCTGAGTATTATCAACCTGAACGGTTTGCGTTTCGGTTGCAACAGGTTCAGTGGAATAATAAACCTCTGACGTGACGACCTGTGGCAGATTTGTATTTTCTGCTGCGAAACAGTATCCGGCCGCGGTTGCAAACATTGCGACAATAAGAATCTTGCGGAACATAAAAACTTCCTTTCCTGAACGTTTTACATATTTATTACATATTATTATAACAATTTGACCGAATCTGTGCAAGATTAAAACGCACTGAAAATAACGGATAAATACACACGCAAAGATAAAATCGCACGAATCGGCAAAAGATGCTATACTAAAACCCGATAAAGGCAAAATACCGCGGGGGACACATATGCAGGACACATTGATAATCGCCGCAATAGGCATCGTTTTTTTGGTACAGATTGCAATACTGTATTTTATATACACAACAAACACACGTGTTCGTGATGTAACAAAAACACTGACGCATCAATATAACCTTATTGTAAAAATTCAGTCCACTTTGAAAAACAAGTCCGCAACAAACGCGGTTGCCGAAAACGCAGAAATGATTTACCAGGATCTATTGCAAAACCTGATACCAATTATGGCGGCGATTGACGTGATGCCACGCGCGACATCGGAACATCCTTTGTGGCGGGCATTGGGCGGAATTATGGACGAATACGCAAAAAATCCGTTTGCATTGGAAAAATTACGCCGCTGCATCAAACTGGACGCCGAAGTTGCCCGCAGCGTCGATAATTATATGAACCGCGCAGACGCGTTTTTGAACCATTTGACAACAACCGATCCGGATGGAATATTATCCGCAACGTTTACAGACGGCCTGTTGGGACAATCACTGACTTTTTTTGCCCAGGCAAAACAACTGGCCGCCCAGACAACAGAATAATTTATGCCGACACTGTCTGAAAATCTTATCCGCGAAATATCAAGTGCACGTGGCGAACCGGCCTGGTTATTGGATTGGCGATGTGCGGCGTTGGTGGCGTGGAAAAAAATGACCGAGCCACACTGGGCCGAAATCGACTATGCCCCGATTGATTATGATGCGCTGAATTATTATAACGAACCAAAGCCAGTTGATAATTCCGATTTGCGCGCAACATATGAAAAAATGGGACTGCCCGACGGTGAACAGCGTGCCCTGTTGGGTATGGCAACAGACACGGTCATAGACAGTCGGTCTGTTCACACATCGTACACGGACGAATTAAAAAAACTGGGTATAATATTTTTGCCTTTTTCAGATGCGGTAAGACAATACCCAGAACTGGTAAAAAAATATCTGGGAACGGTTGTACCCGCGACGGATAACTTCTTTGCCGCACTGAATGCCGCCGTATTTTCGGACGGCACATTTGTATATGTCCCGCCGAACACCAAATGTCCCATTGACCTGGCCAGTTATTTTAGAATAGAAACCGCAAAAATCGGTCAATTTGAACGAACGCTGATTATCGCGGATAATGGCGCGCAGTTGAGTTATATGGAGGGCTGCAGTGCCCCGCGGCGTCCAAATCACCAACTGCACAGCGGCGTTGTGGAAATCATAGTGCACGATAACGCCACTGTTCGCTATGCAACGGTGCAGAACTGGTATGCTGGTGATTATTCCGCAAATAAAAAACGCGAATCCAGTGGCGGCATTTTGAATTTTGTTACCAAGCGCGGCCGTTGCGACCGCGGGGCGCGGTTGGACTGGACCCAGGTAGAGGTTGGATCCGCAATGACGTGGAAATATCCGTCAACGATACTGGCCGGCGACGGTTCGATGTCTGATTTTTATTCACTGGCGATAACACGCGGCGGGCAACAGGCCGACACCGGCACAAAAATGATTCACGCCGGCAACAACACCGTATCAAACATAGTATCATATGGCGTTGCACTGGACACGTCGCGCCAAACATTTCGCAGTTTGGTCAGTTTTTCCGGCCACGGTGGCAAAAACGCATCAAAGTGCGACACACGCCTGATTGGAAACGATGCTGTGGCAAACACGCTGCCGACAATAATTCACGGCAACGGCGACAACCTGCAAAGCCACGAAGCCACCACCGGGGCAATCGACGCCACACAACTGCAATTTTTGATGCAGGCCGGTATTGATGAAGACACTGCAACGGCACTGATTATCGGGGCGGCGGCGGCGCCGATTATATCGCGTCTGCCGATGGAATTTTTGGTTGAATCGAAACAGTTGATTCAAATGGCGTTGTCACGAAAATAAAACAGAACGGAAACCATATGCTAAAAATAGAAAATTTGTCTGTATCGCTGGACGGGAAACAGTTATTGACCGACATAAATATGACGGTGGCACGCGGTGCACGCCATTTGTTGTCTGGTCATAATGGGTCTGGCAAATCGACACTGGTTGGCACCATTGCCGGCAATCCAGAATATCACGTTGATGCGGGTCGCATAATATTTGACGGCTGCGACATAACAAATGAAAACACCACAACACGCGCATTGATGGGAATTTTCCTGGGGGCACAAAACGTTCCGGAAATACCTGGATTGACAGTATTGAGTTTTTTGAAACACTCCACCGCCGCACACCGGCACTTTGACACCGGTCGTGACCTGTCTATGGGCGAATTTTTGCAGAATCTGGAAGACGCGCGTGAAAAACTGAACATACCGCGCGACTGGCTGAACCGCAGCATAAACGTCGGTTTTTCTGGTGGCGAACGCAAGCGTCTGATGTTGTTGCGTCTGATTATGACGACACCCAAACTGGCGATATTAGATGAACCAGATTCTGGCGCAGACGCATCGGTTCAGACACAAATAGTCCAAACAATGCGCGAAATGACAGAAACAACATTTTTGTTCATCAGTCATCAGCAGCACTTTACCGATATGGTGCAGCCGACACATATAACGACTTTGTCGGCCGGCAAAGTTATGATAGAATAAAACCATAAATGTAAAAAGGATTAAATATGGCGTATCATAAATCACTGTCACTGTTGTCGTGGGTTTTATGGCAACCGCTGAAATTTGCGGTTATATCTTTTCTGATGATAATGCTGGTGATTATGATGTTTGGAATAATTGCCCCCGACGCATCGCCGGCATCAGTTTCTTTGGCCGTACTGGTCGCATTTGTGGCCGCCGCATTTGCAACATACTATAAACTGCCACGTGAAAATATGGACAGACGTGGATTTGTTGCATTAAACAATGCCCAGATGGCAATCGTTGCGACAATCTTTAGCGTTGCTATGTCCATAATTGTCGTATACAAAAACGCGATTGCTATGAAACTGATGTGGTTTTACACACACTTTAATGCAACGGATGCAATTATTATCTGTGCAGTATTGCTATTGTTTTTATACCTGTGCGGAATATTTGTAACAAACCTGTATGCAAAATACCGCAGATGTCGCGAAATGGGAATTGCGCCGTGGAAAATAATATGCTCTATGCCGTTTGGATTCTCATTGCTGTGGACACCAGGATACCTGCTTGATGACACTGACAAAGGTGCACCCGCTGTCGCGGTTCACGCAAAATGGTACAAGCAACTGACAAACTGGGTTATTTCACGACCGATATACACGACATTGGCATTTACCCTGATTACAATATATTCTATATTTTTCTATGGCCGGCGCGCGGTGATGGTGACGCTGGCCTGTGCGGTCGTGTTCGCATTGTGGTATCGCGTGACTGGCCTGGCCGGTTTTCGCCAGCAACAGGGACGCAAATACGCCCTGTTCGCGATTGCGGTAAATATTGTAATACTGGCGTGTGTAATCGCATACCAAGTACATATATCAAATATGGACATAACAACAATAAACATCAGCGATGTTGCAACAACACAAATGTAAAAAAACACGCTTGATACACGTGACAGCGGCATAGGAGGTTTTTATGAACGGTATAATTTTATTTGTTGCGCTTATTTTGTTCCTGTGGTTGGGACGTTCGATTTTAATACCGTTGCTGGTGGCAACGTTTTTATGGTACCTGATAAACGCAACGGCAACATACTGTCGCAAATTGTTCCCGTTTAATTCTGACACAGACAGAAAATCACGTCCTGTTATTTCACGGGCGTTCGACTGGACATCAAATGTTCTGGCCGTTATTGCAATGTGCATACTGATATATTTCTTTGCAACACAAATTCAGCCGATGTTCCGTGAACTGGTGGCCGCCCTGCCCGGTCTGCAGCATAAATTTGTTCAATTTACCGACTATCTGACACGGTCAGTCGGGTTGCGCTTTGACGCCAGTATGTTGCCAAACATTGCAAACATTGCCACAAACATAGGGGCTTCGGTTGCCGGAATTGTAACATCAACCGGAATGATTTTGGTGTATATGATATTCTTGTTTGTGGAACAAAGCACATTTAATAAAAAATTCGCCGCACTGTTTCCTAATAAAACAAAGCATAAAAAGGTACGCTATATCGTCGACAGCATTGATGAAAATATGAAAAAATATCTGTTTATGAAAACTGTGTTATCTGGCATTACCGGTATATTGTCATATTTCTGGTTACAGATGATAGGTGTTGAATTCGCAGGCATATGGGCATTTATAGTATTTATTACCAGTTATATTCCGACAATCGGCGCGATTGTGGCGTGTGCTTTGCCGATACTGTATTCGCTGATAACCGCCCCATCGTTGCAGCAGCCGATTTTAACCGCCGTCGGACTGATAGCGCTGCAGGTTATATTCGGTAACATACTGGAACCAAAATTCACGGGCAAGACGCTGAACCTGTCGACATTGGCGATATTGATAAACCTGGTATTCTGGGGAATGATTTGGGGAATTGCCGGAATGTTTTTCAGTGTGCCGTTACTGGTTGCAATATTCATCATCACGGCGCAATTTGATTCCACCAGGTGGATTGCGGTTTTATTATCAGCAGACGGAAAAATCCCGGACAAGCGTGACGACGACTAAAATTCACACCTGTCATAACAATAACAAAAAACGGTGCTATATGCACCGTTTCTGCTTTTTTTTACTATTTCAATCTGTTTATCATTGCAATCGCGTTTTCTAAAATTACACGCGCAGCGGCCGAATCCAAATCACGCTTTATATCCGCCACGCGAACCCGCCCCATTTCGTCCTGGGCCGCGCGACTGGTTAAATTTTCATCTATAAACACAATCGGCAAATCGGTGTATGTGGCAATTTCCACCGCACACGCACGTACAGCATTTGTTGTGTCGGATTCACTACCGTCCATATATCGGGGCAATCCAATAACAATTCCGACCGCTTTTTCGGTTACCGCAAAATCGGCAATCTGACGTGCAACAGATGCCCCGCCCCGCACCACCATAATTGGTGGACGCACAAACACAAATTCACGTGTTTCGTCTGATATGGCAACCCCGGTACGTCGTGCACCCCAATCGATACCAATAATGCGCCCAGTGCGCGGAAAATCGTTGAAATTCGGCAAAATCATTGTATAATTTTCCTTAAAGTTTTTTATTGTATAAACAGAATAGGATTCGAAATGGCATTTAGCAAGCAACAATTAAAAAAATTTGCCGACTTGATAAGAATTGATATTCCAGACGATAAATTGGAACAAATGAATATCGATTCTGTGATTGACTGGTTGGATAAACTGCAACAGATTGACACAGCTGGCGTGGAACCGATGCTGAATCCGGCAGAACATAAACTGCCGCGACGCGCGGACGTGGTTACCGACGGTAATATACGCGACGCGGTTTTGGCGAACGACCCGGATAATGCCGGTGTATCACGCGGCTATTTTGCCGTGCCCAAGGTTATGGATGAATAATAAAAACATTTGGATATTACTATGATAGACCTGACAATTACAGAAGCATTGGAAAAATTGAAATCACGCGAAATCAGCGCAACCGAATTGACCCACGCATATTTGGACAGAATTGAAAAATATGGCGCGGATTTGAATTGTTATATAACCGTCACACCGGAACGCGCACTGTCAGATGCGGCGGCGGCGGATGCGCGATATGCAAACGGCGACGCGCTGCCACTGGATGGTATTCCAATCGCGATGAAGGATTTGTTTGCCACACGCGGAATCCGCACAACCGCGGCGTCGCATATGCTGGAAAACTTTGTTCCGCAATATGAATCATCCGTTTCACAAAAATTCATAGACGCTGGCACGGTTTTACTGGGTAAATCAAACCTGGATGAATTTGCAATGGGCACGTTCAGCAAGACCAGTTACTTTGGCGCACCCGTAAATCCGTGGCAAATGGAACGTAAATTGACCGCTGGCGGCTCGTCAGGTGGTACAACCAGTGCGGTTGCATCCGGTCTGGCCATTGGTGGCACGGGTACCGATACAGGCGGTTCAATTCGCTTTCCGTCGGCAATAACCGGACTGGTTGGTATGAAACCAACGTACGGCCTGTGCAGTCGATGGGGCTGTGTGGCGTTTGCATCCAGTTTGGACACCCCCGGTCCGATTGCGCGCACCGTTGACGATGCGGCACTGCTATTGGGTGCAATGGCCGGTCACGATTCAAAGGATTCAACCAGCGCTGATGCAGGATTTGATGCACATACACCGTTACAACCAATTTTAGGTGACGGCAAAAAACTGCGTATCGGACGCATCAAGGAATTTGCCGACGTTGAAATATCGCCCGATATGCGGCGCCTGTTTGATGCACGAATTGCCGACCTGAAATCCATCGGTGCGGAAATTGTTGATGTATCTATTCCAAATATCTTGGACGCGTTGGCGGCATATTATATCATTGCCCCGGCCGAGGCATCATCAAACCTGGCACGCTATGACGGTATGCGCTATGGTTTGCGTGTTGACGGCACCGATTTGATAGATACGTATAAAAAGACGCGTGCCGCCGGCTTTGGCGAAGAAGTTCAACGCCGTATGATTGTTGGTACGGCCGTATTATCCAGCGAATCGTACGAGGTTTATTTTATGCAGGCCGCCCGTGTTCGCCGTATGATTGCGGACAGTTTTACCCGCGCGTTTGAACAATGCGACCTGATTATGTGCCCATCCAGTGCTGGCACGGCAATGCCATTGGATTCGGATTTGACACCATTGGAATACTATGCGTTGGATCTGTTCACGGTTGCGATGAACCTGGCGGGCGTGCCAGCGTGCAGCGTGCCGGCCGGTCTGGCAGAAAACGGGTTGCCGTTGGGGGTTCAGGTTGTCGGTCGTCGTTTTGACGATATGCGCGTACTGCAGCTGGCCAAACACATAGAACAATTCGCTGGCATTGATAACCGCCCAACGAAAATAATGGGAAAATAAAAAACGACCATAACGGCCGAACTAGAAAGGAGATGGTGGCTAGGAACGGAATCGAACCGCTGACACAGGGATTTTCAGTCCCTTGCTCTACCAACTGAGCTACCTAGCCAACGTGAGACGCATAATAAGATATCAAAAGAAAAAAAGCAAGGAAAAATAAAAATGTTTACGATAAAGGGCAAAACAACTGATTGGGAACTGGTCATCGGACTGGAAACACATATAGAAGTATTGTCAAACAGCAAACTGTTCAGTGGTGCATCCGCCGACTATAACCCGACCGTTGCCCCCAATACCCAGGTATCTATGGTTGACGTCGCTATGCCAGGAATGCTACCGGTGTTGAACGAGTACTGTGTGGAACAGGCGATAAAAATGGGACTGGGACTGAACGCGGAAATTTCACGCCGCAGTAAGTTTGCCCGTAAACAGTATTTTTACCCTGACCTGCCCCAGGGTTATCAGATTTCGCAACCGGCCGAAGAACCGCCGATTGTCGGTCGCGGTTGGGTTGAAATTATGTCGGACGACGGCAAACCTAAAAAGATTTTTATTGAACGCGCGCACCTGGAACAAGACGCAGGAAAATTAAAGCACGATGTGCACCCGACAAAATCATTTGCGGACTATAACCGTACTGGTGTTGCACTGTTGGAAATCGTAACATTTCTGGACACAAAAAATCCGGAAAACAATTCATACATATCGTCCCCGGACGAAGCGGAACGATACTTGCGTGAAATTCGCGAAATCGCACGTGCATTGGGCGTGTCCAAGGCAAATATGGAAGAAGGTTCTATGCGCGCAGACGTCAATGTTTCCGTACGCCCTGTCGGTTCGACCGAGTTCCGTACCCGCACAGAAACAAAAAATATGGTATCGTTCAAATTTATAAAATCCGCCATAGAATACGAAGCGCGCCGTCAAATTGAAATCTATGAAAACGGTGGCACCGTATCCCAGGACACTATGCGTTATTCTCAGGCCGACGGCACAACATCAGTTATGCGCAGCAAAGAAGACGCCCTGGATTACCGCTATTTCCCGGATCCGGACTTACTGCCGCTGGAAATCAGCGACGAAACAATCGAACGTATTCGCGCAACTATGCCCGAATTGCCGGCGGCAACACGCGCGCGCTATATTGCAATGGGACTGAACGAATACGATGCGGCGCGTTTGACCGAAACGACGGACATATCAAAATGGTTTGATGCAGCCGTCGGTGACACACCGTCACGCGCAAAACCGATTGCAAACTGGATGATATCAGAACTGTTCGCACATCCGGAAAATTGGGATGTAAAAAACGCTGTGGATACACGTGAGCAAGGCACAGCGCGAATTATCACTCCGTCTGATTTGGCCGAATTAGTCGATATGATTGCCGCAAATGAAATCAATGGCAAACAGGCAAAAGAAATATTTATAAAAATGCTGGACGGTGAAAATGGTACACCGCGCGCAATCGCGGACAAATTTTCGATGAAACAAATTACCGACACATCTGCAATCGAATCGGTTGTTGATGAAATTGTCGCGGCTAACGCCCCCCAGGTTGAACAATATCGCGCGGGCAAGACTGGGCTGTTGGGATTCTTTGTTGGCGCCGTGATGAAAAAAACTGGCGGCAAAGCAAATCCGGCCGTTGTAAATGAAATACTGCGTAAAAAATTGGCGTAAAAACACTATAAAGGATTCAAAATGAAAGTCATCACAATCATAGAAGACGATAAAATCACGGGCGTTAAATATGGCACGGTTGAAATTCCGGAAACGCCAAATAAGACCATACGCAGCAAACGTGTGTACAAACAGGTTCAGAAAGTTCGCGAAATGTATGCGGAACGTGTTCGCGCCGAACATACCAAGAATAAATAAGATAATATGAAAAAGTTTTATATTCATACATTTGGCTGTCAAATGAACGTATATGACGGCCAGCGGATTGCCGCGATGCTGACTGCACGTGGATACGAATCAACTGAACAAGTTGCGGATGCAGACATAATAATTTTGAACACGTGTGCCGTGCGTGCCAAGGCAACAGATAAAGTATTCAGTGCCCTGGGGCGTATACGTGCCGAAAAAAAGCCAGACGCCCTGTTTGGCATTGTTGGATGTGTCGCACGTGAATCTGGCGCCGATGCATTTAGACGTGTTCCTGAATTAAACTTTGTGCTAGGACCACAGAGCTACCACAAATTGCCCGCTATATTAGAAAATCCAGAAACAAAACTATTAAACATAGATTTGGGTGGTCTGGAAAAATTCGATGAATTACCACAAATGGAAAAATCGCCTGTAATCGCATACATCCCGATACAGGAGGGTTGCAATCATTGCTGTACATACTGCATCGTGCCGTACACGCGCGGTCGCGAACTGTCGCGTCCATTTAACGATGTTATGCGTGACACAGAACACGCCGCAAACACTGGCGCGGTTGAAATATGCTTTCTGGGGCAAAACGTCAATGGATATAAATACACCGACGCGGACGGAACGGTATACCGCCTGTCGGATTTAATTGCCGCAACCGCAAAATTGGACGCAGTAAAACGCATCAGATTTACATCAAGTTATCCAACCGAAATGACGGACGATTTGATTGATATGTTTCGGACAGAACCCAAACTGTTACCGTTCTTAAATTTGCCTATACAAAGCGGGTCGCCCGATGTATTGACAAGAATGAACCGTCCATATTCGTTGAATCTATATATAGATATAGTTGACAAATTAAAACACGCCCGCCCCGATATTCAAATATCCAGTGATTTTATTGTCGGTTTTCCCGGCGAAACAGATGCCGATTTTGAACAGACAATGAAAATTGCACAGCGTGTAAAATATATCAATTCTTATTCATTCAAGTATTCACCCCGCCCCCACACGGCGGCGGCCCTGATGCCGAACCAGATACCGGAATCTGTTAAATCGGCCCGTCTGGCAAAACTGGATGCATACCTGAATGAATTGCAACGCGATTTCAATTTATCCTGTGTTGGAAAAACAATGCCCTGTTTATATGAAGGACCCGACAAAACCGGCCGCCATTTGGTGTACCGCACGCCATATATGCAACCCTGCATTGTTGATGCAAAATCGGACAATGCGCCAATAATGGCGGAAATAGAAATCACAGATGCGAACAAGGCATCACTGCGCGGAAAATTAAAATAACATTAAAACTTGATTCCGACACCGACGCCAACCTTGTACCCGATTACGTCGTTGTCATAAATAATCCCCAGCGATATGTTTCCACCCGCCCTGTCAGCAATGGATGTTACACCCAAACGCAACGATGTATCCAAACGACCAGACACATCGCCACTAATACGAATCCCATAGTTATATTCTATGTCATAACCATCGGCGATATTAAATATAAGGTCCGCGCCTGCACCAGTAAAAATTTCCAAATCGGATGCCGAAAGTATTTTTGCATAATCCGCACCGACACGAACAAATGGCGCCACTGTAAAATTTTCTAACGGTGCAAAACCAATTCCAAAATCGGCAACCGCATACATAGAAACACCGTTTGGATTTAATACTATTTCGCCATTGTCAAACACCGCCCCAACATCAAACTTTGAAATCGTTGCACCGGCAGCACCACGTGCAAAAATCGAATTATAAAAATACGCTATATGCACGTTTCCGCCATATAGCGCGATTTTATATTCGTCCAAATCGTTTGTAAAATCCATTGTCGCGGCATATACTGACGCTGCGATTTTCAGATTTCTGGATATATCAAACGACACATCCGCGCCCACACCAGACGCATTGAAATCATCAGAATATAAAAAGATTGGTGCAACACTGACACCATCTGATAACGCGGCAACATCTATCATTTCGAACATATTAAATGTTCGTACTGCATCCATCATACGAATCGGATTCATACGCACCGTGCGCGACATAATAGATTCCAATTCGGCCATTGTTGTGGCGCGGTCTAATGCGGCTATCAGTTTATCGTCAGGATTTTCCACACGAATACTATTCAAAAACATCCCGGCGTCATTTTGTAAAATCTTGAAATAATCGGTATCACGAACCACATCAACATACAGGGCATTATCTGATATGCGTGCCGCGACGCGATACAATGGATTGGTATTTTCGGAATATATGCTAATTGTGCCGTCCCCATAAACATTTGACATAATCGGCCCATTGCCAAACACGGATAAATCATCTGCATACAGTGTGACATTTCCGCGTAATTCTATATCCGGCGCATCAGCGGCAGAAAACATACGCGCCCCACCATCATCCAAATCCAGTACGGAATTATACAGAACAATTCTGTCCGCATCGCCAGACATATTGCGTAATCCAAACCATGATACGCGATCGGCGCTTTCAACAATAATTTCGTATTTTCCCGCAACACCCAATGGATTCAAATCGGCATTATTGCGCACCAGCTGTATAACAGAACTGTTATCCCCAGTTGCGTCAAACATCGCATTTATGTTCCCGGTGTTTTGAACATATACATCACATCCGTCACACACGTTCACGCGCCCGTTGATTGTACCAGCATTTGTCAGTACCAACGAATTTATGATATTTACCTGATTTACATCAACGACAACCGAATCGGCAATCACCGTGTTATTTTCAATATTCCACACATCGCCACGTATATCACTGCCAATATAGTCAACAGCGGCGTCCGCCACATCAGGCACCACCGACACAGCTGCACACATAAAAAGAAAAATCCATCCCTTTCCCATAGGATGAGAGATTAGCACATAAGATTTTTTTCTTAAAGTTTTTTATAAAAACCACACCCCAGGCGTCCCCGGGGTGTAATTATATACATCTTGTGATGCCGGACAACTTACAACATCATACCTTTTTCCAACGTGCCCCACGCAGCTTTATAGCCACCGTCGCGTTCCAGATAAATCTTGGCATTGTTCAGCTGTTCCGCTGTCAGGCCACGGATGATGAACGATTCCTTCAGACGTCCCTGGCTTTTGATGCTTAAAGTCGGCAAACTTACTGCCATCGGCGATTTATCACAGCACATACTGTTATTGTTACAGCTGCCACACTGATAGATGCGAACAGTATATACCTTGCCCGGACGCAGATCCTTCAAATCCACTTCCATTTTCAGGCCAGCATCAGTTTCATAGAATTTGATATATCCCATTCTGGATTCGCCGCCGTGACTGCTGTGCGTATACATTTTTGCGTGCACGTGGCTGACATCAGAATCTTCGTATGTCTGATAGAATACGACGGCTTCTGCCTGGGGCGCCGTGGGTTTTGGCTGGGGCTTCATTTTCTTTTGGCCACAACCGGTACATCCGGCCATCAGCACCATTACACCCAGAACGGATGATAACAACAACATTTTTTTGACTAAGTTTTTCATAAAGGTCTCCTTTTTTCCTTATGGTTACGAAAGACATTGTATAATATTTTTTTACACTTTTCGTCAGGTTTGAATCCCTAGGAATCCCAGCAAATCGTGCACATAGCGCAATTTGAATCATATCCTGTAATCTTATATGGTCTATGCGTGATAACCTGTATTTACACAACCTAACAAAGGAGGAAAAAATGTATGAACTGTTACAGCATCTTATCGCGTTCAAATACGCCTGCAAAATAAACCACTGGTCAACGGACAAGTATGCAGCGCATCTGTTGTTTGACAGATTGAGTGAAAATATCGACGACTGGGTTGACAGTATTTCGGAATGTTATTTTATGGCACTGGATAAAAAAGACGTGTTCAAGCCAAATATTATGAACCCGAAATTGGTGGACAAGGATTTAGTAAAAATGTGCGAATCGATTATATCGCATCTGGAAGAATTACAAAATGACGACGAATTAAACGAAGGTATGTGTTCTTTGCTAAGTGCAATCGAAGAAGGATTTCTGAACAAAATGGCATTGGCAAAATTGGCCTGAACAAAAAACGCCCCAATATGGGGCGTTTTTTTTATTTAACTATGCAGTTTCAAAAACGATTTCAACAATGTTCGCGGCGAATACTGATGCTTGCTTATCGGTGTCAAATCCTTGTCCACACCCATCAGATAGTACACGGCCCGCTGTGCGGCACGAACGGAATATTCCATTGTGAAAACGACATCATCGGGAACTTCGGCAAATTGACTGACGAACGCAAAGTTTTCATATCCTTGTGGAATAACCAGCGGTCTGTCGCCAATTTTACGTGGCTGAAACTGCGATGTGATATACGGCATAATCGATGTACGGCAAATAACGCCACGCATCATTTCGGCCTGGTCACGTTTTGGTATGTGCAACTGTCCCATCAGTTCCGTCATTATTTCACGACCGGTGCACTTGTACATCGGCTTTTTAACATAATCACCGTCTACAAACATATTTAACGCATAACCCCAAAATATCTGGGTGTCCATCGGCTGATTTTTGAAATGCGGCTGGCGCGCAACAACAAATGACAGACGCCAGGCGGAATCCTTAAACGTAACCAACGCGCCGCCCCCTGGGTGGTTGCGTGTAAAGCGCTGGATATATTCAAACAGTTTCGGATTGTTGTTTATCGTCACCGTGAACGACATCCACATCGATTCGTCCGGACGCGAACAAAACACATCTGGGTCACCGAATTCAGGACGCCCGTTAGCAATCTTTTTCCACAATTCAAACGATGGCGCGGTCTGTGCAGTATTATATTTTGCAACAGTATCAGTGGACGCTTCATCCGAATTATCAGTCATACATCCATTTGTAAATGTAACTATATCCGTCGGCGCAACATTTATGGTATGCTTTTTGCCACGTTGCACATATTCTATTTTTGTGGCCAGGTTTTCACCCTTTTTATTCTGGTCAAACAGAATATCCGTCACACGCGCCCCCAGAATAATTTGCGCCCCCTGCCCGCGTAACCAATCGACCATCGGTTTTACAATCGAATCGTGCTGGTTGTACGCAGTACGCGCCACACCCGCCAGCGTGTGTATTCGCGGAAATTCGTGCATAAATCGTATCATATACCGACGCAGTTCCGCCGCACTGGACCACGGCTGAAACGCAAATGTCGTCTGCCACATAAACCAAAAATTAGTTTTGAAAAAATGCGGACCAAATACCTCGTCGATTCGTTTGGTGCCCAATGATTTTTCTGTTTCCATCAATATCAGTTTTTCCATATCCATACGATCGTCCGGGGAAAAGCCCATTTGTGTGACATCAACCTTGCCACCATTTTTATCAACCAGGCGCGCCCGCGAATGAGTTTTGAATTCCTGATTGTATTCTAAAAATTCTTCTTCCAGTGATATGTCATCAAATTCAATCGACGGTATTTCCGTCATAACATCCTGCAGACATTCGTATGTCGGTATATTCAGCATACGCCCGCCACGAATCATATACCCGCGCTTTGCGTCACCGGCGCCATCCAAACTGCCACCGTCAACGTCCAGCGATTCGAAAATTTTTATATTTTTTCCCGGCACACGTGCATCACGAATCAAATATATTGCCGCCGCCAATGAACCGATACCAGAACCAATCATATAAACATTTGTCGTCGCTGGGCGACGCTTTATTGAACTTTTTCCTGCTTTGGCCATAATGAAAACTCCTTTGTTTTGCCAACGACATAATACCAATTTATCGTCTAAATATTCCACAGGACAGAAAGCCCAACCCCACAGAATCGTGCACATAGCACGTTTTTATAATAAAAAAACATCGCCGGAAATACCCGGCGATGTACACGCGATAGCGCACCCGATTTAGAACATAAATCTGATACCAATATCACCACCAAAATTATGCAGGCCTGAATTGATATCGACATAGTTATAACGTGCCGCAATATCAACCGCAAAGCGTTCCATATCAAATGTCACGCCCAATGCCCCCATCGCAGAGAAACGCGTTTTGCTTTCGCTGTGATGACCAACATTTGGAATTTCGCGTTTAACATCAGTGAACGCGACACCGGCGCCCAGTCCAAAGAACGGACGAACAATGTGGTATCCGCCAAATTCCCAATAGTTGTTCCACAACAACGTCTGCATCTTGGTTTCGACATTTACATCGCCGATATTACCAAAATTGGCACTATCCTTGGACTTGCTGTATATGGACCATTCGATTTCAGAACGTACTGTATCGCACACTTCCAAACCTAATGCCGCACGCCCCTGGAATATGGTATCCGACATCGTTTCTTTATGGTCGTTATAGCTATAGTTCAGATTTGAATAGCTGGCGCCGCCACGCAATCCAATATACGGATCTAATCCGAAAAATTGCCACGTGCTTTCGTTCGGATTACGTCCCGCCGCGAACGCCGGACACGCAATCAGCACGGCCAGTGTTGATATGACTATTTTTTTCATTTGCTCTCTCCTTTGTAGGTTTGTTGTATAAAAGTTTTTCGTGTCAACACTGTAATTCTATCAAAGCAAATCATAAGTTTGCATAGGTATGGCTGCCTATTATTCGGCACACATATTTTTATGCGATTCGCAGGCGCCACTATAAAAAATGATAAATACCCTTGCATTTGGCTAAAAAAGGACTATAATCGCCTAGGTCAAAAGACAAAAGTGATGATAAAATCACGACGGACCCGGGTGCGTAGCTCAGTTGGTAGAGCAACTGACTCTTAATCAGTGGGTCC
Organism: Candidatus Enterousia intestinigallinarum; assembly: GCA_944407095.1. Taxonomy (GTDB): domain Bacteria; phylum Pseudomonadota; class Alphaproteobacteria; order Rs-D84; family Rs-D84; genus Enterousia; species Enterousia intestinigallinarum. The sequence goes on from OX097180.1 coordinate 467,091, forward strand.
AGGGTTCGAGTCCCTGCGCGCCCACCACAAACACAAACCGCAACGCGGTTTTTTATTTTTGTATTGTGGCGCCCAGGGCGAGAACCCTGCCCCAGGGTTCGACAATAAGTCGTTGAGAACGCGCAACGCGCGTATCGAAACGTAACGAATGCCCCACAGCCGGCGTGAACAACGCCGCGCGAGGGAGTCCCTGCGCGCCCACCACAAACACAAACCGCAACGCGGTTTTTTTATTTATTTTAATAATTTGCCGTATGTACAGGAAACTATGCACATACGGCTTTTTTTATTTCAAATATGAAGAAGGATTATACGCCTTGGTGCCCTTGCGAATTTCAAAGTGTAATTGTGGTTGATCAACCTTGCCTGTTTCACCAACGGTTCCGATTTTCTGACCAACAGAAACCTTGGTTCCGCGACGAACAGTCATTGAATCCAGATGTGCATAAACCGTCATCCAACCACCAGAATGCTGAACAATTATCAGATTGCCCATACCTTTGACCTCGTTCCCGGCATATGCGACAACACCATTTTCCGCCGCATTTACTGCCGTACCACGCGATGCCGCGATATTTATCCCGTCATTAAACAGACCGTCTGACTTGGCACCATAACTGGATAAAATCTTGCCACGTACCGGCCACGAGAACTTTGACGACGAACGCGCACTGATTGTCGGCAACTTTTTCGTCGGATCCGATGAAATCTTTTCCTTTGGCTTCGCGGTTGGCGCGGTTGTTGTGCTATCCGCGATCGCAACCGCCGACGTGGACGTTGTACGCACCGGCGCCGTGCTTAAATTCGGAACCTTTAACTTTTGCCCGACAGACAACGTAAATGGCGCGGTCAAATTATTCATAACCGCCAAATCATTTACCGGCACCGAATATTTTCGCGACAATGAATACAGCGTATCACCCGCCGCAACGGTTATTTCCTGCAATTCGACCCGTGTTGTGGTGTTTGCTGTCGGTGCTGTTGCGGGACGCGCCGGCACAGTAATAGTTTGTGTGGCTGCCGTCTCGGTCACGACCGGAACTTTTAACTTTTGCCCAACGGACAACGTATATGGTGCGACCAGATTGTTTTCATTTATCAATTCATCAACGGTCGTTCCATACATCTGTGCCAATGAATACAATGTATCGCCAGCGGCAACTGTTATTTCGGATGTTGTCTGAACCGTTTTTATCCCGCCATACATCGGCACGCGCAGATAATCCGCCCCCGCATCCGCAACCGCGGTCTGTGTATCAACGATTGGCTCACCCGCCGTAACAGACGTTTGCGACGGCACGTCACCATACATAGACGCCACGGACGTACTTGTTGCGCTTGGCGGTACTATATAGTCATCAACACTGGCGTATTCAACGTATTCCGCATCATCCACAGAACCGTACAGCGTCGGCGATGCATAAACACCATAGTCGGTTGACGCAGCATTATAAATTTCTGGTTGGGTTTCTGGGTCTGCCAACAAGGCCGGATAACGCGACGAAATAAATTCACCAACAGTATCTGGCAACGAAACAATCTTTGGCTGTAAATCACACGCAGTGACAGCCAACGCAAACACGCCTGCAAAAAGGAAACTGAAATTTTTCACACACTAATTATATCACAAAAATGAAAATAAATCTTATCTATTTTCATCGTCGCGCATAAACAGCAAACTAGCTTCGAACAATCCCCACATCGGCAATGCCAGCAGTATTTGTGAAACAACATCTGGCGGTGTCAGCACGGCGGCCACCGTCACAATCAAAACTATTGCATAGCGACGCATTTTTACCGCACGTGCACGCGACAGTATTCCAACCCGGTTCAACAATACCAACACAAGCGGTAATTGGAACGCCAGTCCAAAAACCTTTAGCATACCGATTGAAAAAGACAGATAATCAGTTGCGGCCGGCATAATCACGGCGGGCACCGGTGCGGACTGGTTCATTTCTATAAAGAACCCAAAAACGAACGGAAACAATATATAAAACGCAAACGCAGCGCCACACAGGAACAAAATTGGCGACGCAATCAAAATCGGCCAAATAACACGCCGTTCCCCGCGATGCAACCCCGGTGCGATATATGCCCATATCTGCCACAGGGCAAACGGCGTCGTCACGAACAGCGCGAACAAAACCGACAAAGAAAACCGAATCATCAGCCCGTCCGCCAAGCCGTTATACAATAACTCGCCATCGGGCCAAACGCGTAACAATGGCGTGGTCAATACCGTCTGCAGCCACGGCGACAAATACCACCCCGCAACCAGCGCAATCACAAACACAACAAACGTCCACAATATGCGCCGACGTAATTCGGCAAAATGCTGTCCCAGGGTCATACGTGTTTTTGTTTTCATTTACGTTTGCCCCCCGCTTTTTTAGTTTTTGTCGTTGTGCGCGTTACAACACGACCGGCTTTTTTGCCTGTCTTTTTTTTCATCCCCAATGGTTCTGATATTCCGTCCAACATATCCGCCGTTGTTGTGCGAATTAAATCGTCAATGGGCTTTTCCAGGTCGATTTGTTGACGTATTTGTTCGGACGCATCGGTTATTTTCCAAACCAATTTGCGCACAAAAGTTACCACAGACGCCAAAAATCGCGCCACATCTGGCCATAACCGTGCCGGTATTACCAAAACACCGACCAATAAAATTACTAAAAATTCGGCCCAACTGATTCCAAACATATTTAATCATAAAATGAGTCACCGCCACTGGTGCTGACCGTCTTGTGACGCTGAATCTGAAAATAGTCCGACGGAAAATCCGTTTTTGTACGTAAATCATAAAACGCGACATCTGTTTTGGCGCCCGTCGCATCTATCACTGTCCAAGAATTCAATTTCACCGGATTCTTGTCAAACACGACGGTCATATTCCCAATTCCTTCCTGGCCGCGCAAGTTCATTTTCAATGAAAAAGTATTATCCATATCGGCGGTATCAACAACATTTATATCTGCATTGCGCAAATCTATATTTTCACGAATAAGTATGCCGGCTGGCGTGCTGGTCAATGGCACCGTTGTAATCTGATCCAACGACCGGTCAAAGAAATACAAATCCCGCCCGTCGGAAATCAACTGTACCGGCATATTATCATAATCCAAACGTACACGTCCGGGTCGCAGCATCGCAAATGTGCCACGTTCCTGATTACCATTGGCGGTTTGTACAAACGTACCCTGTAATCCAGTTATGGAATTCAAATATTTTTCTGCCGCAGAAACCAATGTCGCGTCCGTTGCGGCCGTGGCCACACCGCACATCATAATTCCGACAAATGCGGATAATATTTTTCTCATTTCGCCCCCCCTGAATAATTCTAAAACCCGCGCGCGCACATTATCCAACGAATCGTGCACAACAGCGCCAGCTGCATATACGTGGCCACCACCACCCAGTGCCGCCGCAATTTCATTTACCGGCTGTGTCTTGCTACGCAATGATACGCCCGTTTGATTTTCCTTTTGCCGCTTTAGCAGCACGATGTATTCAACACCCTTTATTTGCCCCAGCAAAGATAAAACCGTTTCACCGCGCCCGTCCAGTTTTTTATAATCCTTGGCATCAATGGTGGCCAGCGCCACGCGCCCACGATAGAAAAATTCCGTACGTGATGCAACCGCCGCTTCGGTCAAAACGGTCTTGCGCGGTTTGTTGTTCAACAAATTAGACACGTGTTCTATACTAACGCCCTCATCCACTAATTGCGCCATAATGCGTAACGCCGCCCCACGGCGTGCATATTTGAAAAATCCAGTATCCGTCAGTATGGATATTGCAATCAGTTCATCAACAGCATTGTCACGCGTCCACTTTAATTTTTTTGCAATATTAAAAATAATTTCACCAACGGCAGCCGCATCAGTATCGTTCAGACACACATCGCCAATCGTATCGTCGTTTTTATGGTGGTCTATTTCTATTACACAGGCGGCGGATTCAACGGCCGGCATAATACCACCAATATGGTTTTTTGCACCATAATCCAATAACAGAACCAAATCGAACGGACGCGTTAAATCCACACGTCCATAAAAATGCATATGTTCCCGCAACGGCACGTTATCCAACATATCCGGCACATTGCCATCATAAACACACAGTGCATCTATACCGAAGTTCAGTTTTATCAGCCGCGCCAGTGCCAGCACCGAACACATCGCGTCACCATCCGGATTTTTATGTCCGGCAATCAGTATTGTGCGTGCACCACTAACTTTTTCGACAAAAATGTTTATATCGTCCGTTTTCATATTTATATCGCAATATCTTCCAGAAAGAACTGTGCGCTGATATGCCCGTTGTATTCGTTTTCCTTTAATTTGCCCAACAACATTATTTTAGTGTTTGCATTTGCATCGTCCAGCAAAAAATCACCGACCGGCGTTCCGACCAGATTAAATCCGACAAAGGCCAACTGTGTCCCCGCACTGGTTGCGACACTGCCACGCAGATGCGCCCCGCCACCCATTGTCGTTGCAAAACGTAATGTCGCACCGTTCAAAATCAGTGTCGGTTCGGGATTACCCTGGCCAAACGGTGCCAACGCATTTAATTTGTTCACCAGTTTCAGCGTCGCCCCACCCGCGTCCATTTCCGCATCGGCAACAATTTCGCGATGCGGCATAACGCCGTTTAACTGCATACGAACGGCCTGTTCCAGAAATTCACAAAATTTCTCTTCATTTTCGGCCGACAAAGAAAATCCCGCCGCGGCCGCGTGACCGCCACCTTCGGACACGATTCCGGCGGCCAATGCATCGTGTATAATATGCCCCAAATCAACGCCGGGTATCGAACGACCGGAACCATTTATAACCCCGTCCGACCGCGTTGCGACACACGACGGCAGATTATATTTATCCTTCAGCCGGCCGGCAATTATCCCCATTACCCCACCGTGCCAGTTATCGCCACAGACAAACAAACTGCACCGACCGGCATCACAACACTTTTGTGCCATATCACCCGCCGCAACCATAATGGCGTTTTGTATGTCTATTCTATCCTGGTTCATCTGATGCAGTTTATGCGCCAAATCATTTGCAATCAGCGGATTGTCCGTCAACAGCAATTCCAATGCTGGTGCCGCCGAATCCAAACGTCCCGCCGCATTCAAACGTGGCCCCAATGCAAATCCCGCGGCATAAACGGACGGCTTTTTAATTCCGGCCACATCCATCAGCGTCCGCAGCCCCAAGTTATTACGCAGTCCCAAAACTTTTAGCCCCGTTGCAACAAACGCCCGGTTCAATCCAACCAGTGGCATAGTGTCACAAATTGTCCCCAACGCGACCAAATCCAGGTAATTCATCGGGTTTGTGTCGGCAATGCGTCGCGCCATATCGTCCGACACGTCACGCGCACGCAGTTCACGCCGCGTCGCGACCAATGTCAGGAACGCAACCCCCACCCCCGCCAGATATGACAGCCCCGACGTGTCGTCCGCACGTTTGGGATTTACAACCGCATCCGCCGTCGGCAATACCGCATCTGGCGAATGATGATCCGTAACAACAACGCGCAGCCCCAATGACTTTGCGTATGCAACCTCTGCCACGCCGCTGATACCGCAATCGACGGTTATTATCAGACGTGCCCCACCCCGCGCGATTTCATCAATCGCCCCGGTGTTCAGGCCGTATCCTTCACCTTCGCGCGTTGGCAAATGCCAAACCACGTCGGCACCAATAGAACGCAAATATTTAACAAATATTGCCGTAGATGTTATGCCATCAACGTCATAGTCGCCATAAATCGCAATTTTGTCATTATTTAGTATGCTGTCTGCTATTATTTTTGCGGCCACGTCCATATCACGCATAACAGACGGGTTTGGCATATAATCCTTTATACAGGGATTCAAGAATTTTTCCATTGCCGCCATATCAGTCACACCACGACTGATTAAAATTTTCTGTACCAAATTATCCGCATTACTTGGACTGTTATCATCACCAGGATACGTCGCCACCGCCCATACCTGGCCCAGGATGGACTTTTCTACTACCTTTCTCACGCTGCACTCTTTTATTTATTATCAAAATAATTATAATCAAAAATTATTCAAATAGCAACGGCAGTATGCTATCAAGAATTTTTCCCGTTGTCGGTACGGCGTTCCACGCCGCGGTACGCAGCCCAAATGAATCTTCGGTTCCGTGCGGTTCATCCAAAATAACTAATATAGTGTACTGTGGGGCGGATACCGGGAAAATACCCGCAAATGCAGTCAGGTTCTTTTTATGATTTATTTTTCCATTTTCATATTTTTCCGCGGTTGCAGTTTTTCCACCTATTTGAATGCCGGCAACACGCGCCTTGCGTCCCCCAGTTTCTTCGGCAATTTGAAACATAACCTGGCGCAGGCGTGCCGATATATCATCGGACAGCACACGTTCACCGCTTATGGGTCCAACACCGCGCTTCAATAAAGTCGGATAAATATAAATGCCACCATTTGTCATCGCATTTACCGCCAGCAACAAATGCATCGGTGTTACGGAAATACCGTGTCCAAACGACAGCGTCGCCCGTTCAACAGGCCCCCACTTTGCCGGCATCAGCGGCCGTTCGGTCGTACCGAATTCTAAATCCAACGCTTCGTCCAGATGCAGACGATGGAAAAATTCCTCTTGCGTGCCGTCTGGTAAATCCAGCGCAATCTGTGCACTGCCAGCATTACACGAATGCAACATAATTTCTTCTATGGTCAGGTTCGGACGTGGCGGCTTAAAACTGCGCACATCACTGATACGTGCGGCAACACGACCAAATTTATCCTTTATTTCAAACGGCTTTGCCACATAGTATTCTTTGTCTATGCCATTTTCCATCGCCATTGCGGTATTGAAAATTTTGAATATAGACCCCATTTCAAACACACCGCGCAATGGCATAAACAAGCGATTGGACGCCGGATCCATATTTATATTTTCCGGGTCAAAATCCGGCAGCGACACCATCGCAATCATTTCACCAGTGCGCGAATTCATCAACAATCCCATCGCAGCACGCGCCTGATACTTCTGCATTGCCATAGTCAGTTGTTCATAAAACACCGATTGGATTCGTGCATCCAGTGATAACTGCAACGGATCAGTATTTTCACGCAGGTAATCGTCATATATGCGTTCGGCCCCCTCCAGCCCGTATCCGTCGCGTCCAACAAAACCAACCACGTGCGAAAACAATCTGCGCTTTGGATAGCGGCGCTTTTGTTCCGATTCGATTTCTAATCCGGGCTGTTTAGCACTTTCCACCACATCGCGTTGTGAATCAGACGCATATTTTTTTACATATATAAACTTACGCGATGAATTTACCAAATCCAACGCCTGACTCAATGTGTACTCATACGGCAAAATCTGGTGAATTATCTGTGCGACTGTGTCACGATTTTTAACATACGGTGGCCGCAACGTAATATGACCGGACATAATATTTTTTGCCAAGATATCACCGTTTCTGTCGACAATATCCGCACGTTGTGCCAACCACGCCCCATCTGCACCCGCACGACGCGCGCGGTCTGTCCCCTCAATCCCCAGCATCAGTGTACGTCCGACGAACAGGACAAACGCCGCCACAAAAACATAATACACGACACGCATACGCCGGCGACCGCGCTTGTCACCAGACGCACTGAAAAAACCGTGTTTGAAAATATCCCTGCCGATTTCGAACATATGTTATTGTTGCGCCGTTTCTTCCCTGGTTGGTAAATCATAGACCGATACGTGTTTATGAAAACTTATAACCTCTGCCCGTGGATAGACACTGGTCACCAAATTGCGCAAAATTTCCGGCCGAACATAGGACGCAAAGTCCGCCTGGGCAACGGCGATATCTTGTTGGGTCTGGACAATGGACGTGCGAACACGATTTCGCATCTTGTTCTGGGTGCGATAGCATACCTGTAATACGGCGGACAACATAAATACCAAGCACAATGCCCAAAAACCGATATAAAACATTTTTTTTGCTTCGCCCATATATCCCGCACCCACTGTTGTTTATCATAGTAATGTTATCACAAATTCTGTAAAAAACTAATCATAGAATTTACCCCACCCAATCGCCCTGTTCCCAGATTCAGTTGCAGGCCGGCAAATTCATCCCCCAGGTTCATTTTTTTTATCTCGTCCGGCGTTTTACCGTCAACCATAGCGGTAATAATTGCAACGATTCCACGTACCAATGCCGAATCGGCGCGCCCGTAAAAACGGTTCCCGTCACGGCAAATCTGCACCCAGGATGCACACCCCACAATATCACTGCATACGGCCGAATCTGGCACGGGCGGCATATGCGCACCAAAATCCATAACAATTTCTAACTTTTCGGCCGCATCATCTGTCATAGACAATATTCGTTTCATTTCCGCATACGTCATTACGATTACCACCCCTGCTCTGTTAAATCCAGTTCCAGCCGCGCCGCATCGGACATACGCGATAAATCCCACGGCGGATCCCACACCAGGTCAACACGCACATCACGCCCCCCAGAAATTGCAGCGACAGTATCGTGAACCTGTTGCAACAAATCTTCCATCATCGGACAAGTGGGACTGGTGAACGTCATAGTTATAATGACATCAGATTCATTGATAGCAATATCATATATCAATCCCAAATCCCATATATTTACCGGTATTTCCGGATCATACACAGATTGCAAAACTTCAATAATGTTTTCCCGTGTCAGTTCCATTGTTATTTAACCACACTTTCTATTATATCCGCGGCACGAACAACATCACCCATAGTATTCATCGATCCAACAGAAATACGTGCCGTACCATCCAATTTCAATACCCGGTGTATCCAACTGGCGCACATATTGCCAACCCGCAGGCATACCCCACGCGCCCCAACCAACGCCCCGAAGTCCAATATATGCATATCTGGAACATAAAAAGTCAACAACGTTGAATCACGCGGTGTTATAACACGAATACGGGGATTTTTGACAAATCTGTCATATAAATATTTTATTAAATTCAAATCAGGCCGATTCGCGACCAGATAATCTATGGCCGCCGGCAATCCAATAATTTGTGTCACGGGCAACGTGCCGGCTTCAAACTTGGCCGGTGCCGGTTCCCACTGAAAAGCGACATTATGTTCAATGGCGCTGCCCGTTATTTTCGCAATCATTCCGCCACCAAACTTATCTGGGCTTATCCACCGTTCTGGATTTTTTATATACATAATTCCCAAACCAGTGTCTGCCCCAATTTTATGCGCCGAAAAGCACATAAAATCACAATCCCATTTTTGAACATCAATTTCGCTATGTACAACATATTGCGCCGCATCCACAACTGTTATAACATCCGGATTTTTTTTACGTGCCGCAGCAACCAATCCGGCAACATCTTGGGGAATTCCCATAACATTTGACATAGCAGTTATAACAAAGACATCCGCATACTGCATATTCGAACACATCAAATTGTACTGTGCATCCATTGGACACAGAACAATATTGCACGAATCAGAATCATATAACAGCTCGAACGGCAAACGCGCACTGTGATGATCTAAATCGGACACCATCACAATTTTATTTTTTAATCCCGTTCCACACACTTTATCATTTATTATATGAGCAATTCTGTTCATACCATCTGTTGTTCCAGCGGTAAAAACAACCTGTTCCGGTTTTGCATTTATAAATCGCGCAACACGCGCACGTGCATTTGCAACCAAATTATCAACATTACTGGCACGTGCACAAATACCCCGCCCGGCGTTAGCATACGATTCGTGCAAAAAATCCATCTCTGCCTTTATTACTGATTCAGGTTTCAATGCCGACGCGGCCGTATCTAAGTATATGATATTATTCATTTTATGTTTTCTCTTGCATTTTGTGGCGATTATAATACACTCCTGAAAAATATCAACAAGGAAGGAGTTAAAGATGGCTTTGGAACACGCAAATGACGCAACATTTGAATCGCTGACAGGTTCTGGTTTGGCGTTGGTTGATTTCTGGGCACCTTGGTGCGGTCCGTGCCGTATGTTTGGGCCTATCTTTGAATCGACGTCCGAAAAAATTCCAGATGTCAAATTCATCAAATTTGAAATTGACGAATCAAACCGACGTACACCGGCGAAGTTCGGCATACGCAGTATCCCAAGTGTTCTGGCGTTCCGTAACGGTGAATTGGTTGAGGCACGCACAGGCCTGATGGATGAAGAAACTCTTATGGATTGGATACGTGAACTAAAAGGATCCTAAAGATGGCAGCAAAAAATTATAAAAACATTGAATTACCACCAAAATACGTTCCTAAAAAATCGGAACCGTATATGTGTCCGGAACAACTGGCGTATTTCTATCAGTTACTGACCGCACAAAAAGAAGAATTATTACACGACACAGCGTCAACATTGAACGCGGTTCGCCTGGCTGAAAAGGTTGATAACGAAGGCGTCGGTGACGAATCGGACAACGCGACATTCGAACAGGAAATTACAATGAACCTGCGTATGTCAGAACGTGACAACAACCTGTTGAAGAAAATCAACGCCGCATTGGAACGAATCGAAAACGGCACATATGGATACAGTGTTGTTTCCGGTGACGAAATCGGTCTGTCACGTATGTTGGCACGTCCGTTGGCAACAATGACCGTTGACGAACAGGAAGAATACGAAAAACGTAAATAAGCAAATATTTACATTAAACGGGTGCCAAAAACGGCACCCTATTTTTTATTATCATCACTTGCGTTATTTTTGCCCACACCGTCAAAAACATTATTTATTAAAACATCACCGATCGCACCACCGGCAACACCCGCGCCACCAACAATAGCACCTGTTTTTAATTGCGATGATGTATCGGACTTCTGCGCTGCCCATTCTGCCGCATCCGCACCGGTCGGATCAGACAACGCACGTGACAATGACGTATATGCACCGTCGGTTATACCAGTCGCCGCATTGTCGTACAAACCAGACGTCGCCGCATCCAGAATAACTTCGGATTCTATACCTGGGGTCATACCAAGGGCCTCTTTACGCGTTTTCAAATCTGCCGCTAATGTCGTATATTCGTTATATATTGGCAATAACACATTTGCGCCGGGCAGTTGTATATTTGTTTCGCCACCGCTGATTGTCATACCCTGGCCATAGTCGCATTTGAACGTTGCAAGATACGCCGCCATATCACGTTCGGCGTCCGCATCGGCATTTTGTTCGGCCAGTGCAGATGCTACCTGCATCCCGCCAATACCACCGGCACCGATTGCCGCCGCCCCCAGCATACGATTCGCTAATGATTGTTCACGCGCTTTTGCCTCATCATACGCTTTCTTAGCTTGTCGCCAATTTTCTAATTGTGTATCGTACTGAACTAAGTTATCCAAAATATCAAATATTTCTGCGTCAGTTGTATCTGCTGTAACAGTGCCGATTGCATCTATTACTTGATTGCCCAAATTATCAATTTGCTGTTTCTCTTTTTCCAGCAGTTCCCCCGTATCGTCTGCGACAGCAACATCTGGCGCACCAGACGCATCAACAAAACTTGCAACTGGCAATAAATTTTCCCGCGAACCATCGGCGTCAATTACACCCGTCGGATTCACAGATTGTACACGATTATCTGGCATAGATGCCGGCGCATCAATTTTATCTATTTTTGCAGCATCAGATACAGAACCGTTGTTCCAAACTTTTCGACCACTTATAATATCCCCTAAAACATCCTGTGCCGGTGATGTTTTTTGCATTTCTTTCAATGCAGCCATCCAATTTGATGATGCAGAATACAAAGTTTCATTTTCACCAAATTCGTTCGCATCAAAAGAAGTCCTTGACCTTGATACAACCCCATATACCTGATTGTCATTTGTCCACGCGGCACCACCAGAATTTCCCTGTGACAGTTGACAATTTCCGTTATAAGACACAGCAAGTGTTTGTTTTGTCCTGTCCACAACACTAATGTTACCAACCCCTGTCAGTTCACAAGCTGTGTCCGCCTTTAACCTAAATCTTTTTTTCCCGGACGAAACATCCCAATCTCTTAATTCTTTACCATCCAACAATGTTGTAAATTCATCATAGAATTGTTCTAAATAAGTTTCTGCGCTTTCATAAGACGCCACATTGTGTTCTGACAATTTTTTATGTATTTTTTGTATTTCATCTGGCGTCAATATCCTAAGCCAACCAAATCCAGCGATACTAACAGGTACAGGAAACCTTGCATCATTTTTTTTCAAAGAATCTGGAAAAGAATCAAAATAGTCCCGGCTAAAAAATCGACCATCTGTTACGCGCAACAACGCCCAGTCATCAGATAAAGAGGTTCCATATTTTTCTAAAACGACCCAAGTTTCTCTGCCATCATATGTCTCTATTGGTATTTTTTCACCAACCATTTGATTGCCGTCATATCCTGTACTATAAATCAAACAATGGCGTGCCGTTAAAATTATATCTGGCGCGACATATTGCCCAGCACAAGTCACAGAAACCCAATCAGCCGAAAAAGTATTTCCCTTTATCAATACAATTTTGTTATACGGCGCCGCAGACCAATCAACATATTCACGTTCGTCGTATGAACCAATATATGCACGTGCAACACACGGCACAAATAACAATGCAATAAAAATAAGTTTGTAAAGGAACAATTTTTCATAAACTATATTTCTTTATATTATACCATAAAGTTTGCAACAAAAAAAGCCGGTGTTTCCCGGCTTTTTTATATATCTTAAAAATTATTTCGCTACCTGTTTACTGGTCGATTTTTTGACCTGTTTTTTAACACCAACCCTGCCAGCTTTTACCGGCTTTTTCGTTACTTTTTTGACATCATTTGATGATTGCGTGGCATTTTTTGCCTGTTCGGCCTTTGCCGGCGAATTTTCACCTTTTTTGGACTTGTCCTTTAATTCCTTCTTAAAGACATTTATCCCATCGGCCAGATTTTTCATCATACCCGGTATTTTATTGTGCCCGAACAAAATCAGTACTAACACAACAATTACTAGTATTTCGGCCCAGCCAAAGCGTCCAAACATTTTATCCCCCGTTACATTATTTAGTTACATAACATTCCAGACCATCGGCCTTGGCATTACGGCAGAAATTATTCGCATCTGCCGCCGCATTAAATCCAACACGTAATCTGTACGCCGTTGTACCGTTCGGCAGAACAGCCGCCAATATCACAAACTGATGCCCATTAAACAAGTTTTGATGTGACGCACGTAACTGACGCTGACCACTTTCCGCCAATGCACGCGTACTATACGATCCAATTTGAGCATACCAGGCGTATGTGCGTGTAGTATTTTGTGCACGCTGGGCCGCCTTGGCCGGTTGCGTATTGCGCGCTGGCTGTGCCTTGGCCGCGGGCTTTGCGGCAGGTTTTGCCGCCGGTTGTGCCGCTGGCTTATCAGGGTTAAACGTGACTTCCTTTCTATCTTCTATCACACGAACCGGTACGCCGGGCGTAGTATTTTGAACCGCCGGCTGTGCCACTGGCTGCGGCGCAGGTTGAACGACTGGCGCTGGCTTTTGTACTGGTTGTGGCGCAACCTGTGGTGCGGGTTGCGGCGCCGCGGCAACATTTGCCGGTGTTGGTGCGGTCGACGGACCAACAACCAATGGCGCAGCAGAATCCACCCCGTCAACAATAACGGCCGGTGCGTCCAAATCAACTTCCATCGTGGAATTGGAATCATCCCCAACGATGCGAATAATGACGTACGTCGCCAATATGATAATCAACACACCAATCGCCATCAACAGCCACGGCTTTTTCGGGCGCGGTGCAGCAAACGGTGCCGCTTCCGGCAATGCATCCGTAGAATCGGCGTCGTCATTCAAATCCAATAAATCCAAATTATCATCGTTGTTCATCAGGATTCCCCCATAGTTCTTTGTGATACATTATATCATAAAAAACCGTATTTTCCAAAGATTATGTAAGCAAATTTACTTTGGCATCTGACCAAAATTTGGCGGTACAATCAGTTTATGATTTTCTTCAACAATCGGTTCACTTTCACATTTTGTGGCGCACGCAGATAAAATCATAGGCGTCAAACAAATCATCAATAAAAACAGTGCTTTTTTCATATATCCTTCCTTTTGGTTTTATACATATTATAATGGCGCGGAATAACCGCGCCATATTTTTTTATACCTTTTAGTTCGGCATTTTTACCGCATCGCGCATTTGTGCGACAAAATCGTCCAGCGACACGGTTTCTTGTTTTTCCACACCCAGACGACGCAACGTCACACTGCGGTCTGCGCTTTCTTTTTCACCGACAACGGCGATAATTGGTGTTTTAGCCAGCGACAATTCGCGGATTTTATAGTTCACCTTTTCATCGCGCAAATCGGCACGCGCATATACCCCCGCCGCACGCAACGCATCAACAACATCCACCGCATATTCACGGAATTTTTCAGAAATCGGGGTTACAACGACCGGTTCCGGCGACAGCCACAACGGCAGATTTCCACCCGTCGATTCTAACAGGATGCCCATAAATCTTTCAATCGATCCCAACATTGCACGATGCAACATAATCGGACGATGCTTTTCACCGTCTTCACCGATATAGGACAAATCAAACCGTTCCGGCAGATTCATATCCAACTGTACGGTACCACACTGCCACGTGCGCCCTAATGCATCTTTCAAATAGTTATCGATTTTGGGTCCATAAAACGCGGCGTCCCCTGGTGCAATTTCATATTCGATACCGTTTGCATCCAGCGCGTGTTTTAATGCGCCCTCGGCCTTGTCCCAGATTTCATCGGAACCGATGCGAAATTCAGAATCCTTGCGCGTGGCCAATTTCATTGAAATCTTGTCAAATCCGAATTTTGCATAAATATCCTTGATAAAGCGCAGGATTTTTACAACTTCGGCCTCTAACTGTTCTTCGGTACAGAAAATATGCGCATCATCCTGGGTAAATTCACGCACACGCATCAGTCCGGACAGACCACCGGCGGCCTCGTACCGATTTACCTTGCCAAATTCTGCCAGATACAGCGGCAAATCCTTGTAAGATTTTATGCCCTGCCCGAACACCAACATTCCACCCGGACAAGACATCGGCTTTACACAGAAAGTTTTGCCATCCTGGGTTTTACCTGAATAGTTATGTTCGCCATACTTTGCCCAATGTCCGCTGCGTTCCCACAGTGATCTGTCCATAACGGACGGGGTTGATATTTCCTGATACCCGGCCAGTTCCTGGCGATGACGGATATATTCAATCAATTTACGATAAATTTTGTACCCGTGGTCGTGCCAGAACACCGCCCCCGGCGCATAGTCCGGTTCAAAATGGAACAAATCCATATCTTTGCCCAGTTTGCGGTTATCACGCGCAGCGGCCTCTTCCTGCATTTTCAGGAATTCATCTAATTCTTCTTTGGACGCAAATGCATCAACATAAATACGCTGCAACATTTTATTTTTTGCATCGCCCTTCCAGTATGCGCCGGCAACATTACGAATTTTGAACCCATCACGCGGCAAATCACGCGAGCTTTCCACGTGCGGCCCGCGACACAGGTCAACAAAATCACGGAAAGTGTACACAGACAACTGTTCCCCGGCCGCATCATATTCGTTCAACCATTCCATTTTATATGGTTGGTTTGCAAAAATCTGTTTGGCTTCGTCCAATGATACAAACCGCTGTTCGAATCGACCGTTTGATTTGATTAAATCGCGCATTTCTTTTTCTATTTTGGCAAAATCATCTTCGGAAAAACGGTGTTCAGTATCAAAATCGTAATAAAACCCGTTTTCAATCGCGGGACCACCCGCAAATTTAACATCTGGATACAACTTCTGAACCGCCGCCGCCATAACGTGCGCCAACGAATGCCGAATCGTTTCAATTGGATATGACATAATAAAATCCTTATAATTTATAAAGTAAAATTGAATTGTTATTGATTATTGCACTGCGCGGATAAAACCGCAAATAGAATCTACACCCCCGCGGGGGTTGTTGTAGTTGTTGTAAAGAAAACGCAAATATTATTCATAACCCTATAAATAATAGTACTATTAAAAATAAATGTCAACATACTAAAAATCAATTATACAACCAAACAGCACGGCGAAAAAGAAGCACACACTGCCCCCTATTACAAACAGATGCCAAATTGCGTGTGAATACTTCATACGTCGCCACAAATAGAATATTACCCCCAATGAATAAGACAGTCCACCCGCCAATATAAACCATAACCCGCGTGGCGGAATATTATGCAACATTGCTGGCAATATAAACAACAGCGTCCACCCCATAACCAGATACAGTGCGACAACCCATTTCGGCTGATTGTGCGGATTACGCATTTTCATAATCGCGCCCAGGATTACAATCGCCCACAATATTCCAAACACGGTCCATCCCAAGCCCCCACGTAAATTTACCAGTAAAAACGGTGTGTATGTACCGGCAATCAGCGCATAAATGGCAACACTGTCCCATACTTCGAAAAAGCATTCGCCGCGCCGGCCTATTGTCGCGTGGCACATTGTTGAACCAAAATACAGCGTTATCATTGTAACGCCAAATATTGCGCACGACACAACTGCCCACGGATTATGCGCCAGTGCCGCAAAAACCACCAACAACGTCAACGCCGCAATCGCCAAACCAATGCCAATCCCGTGCGTCAGGATATTTAATACCTCTTCAGATTTTGTACTGGCGCGTTCCCAACGAAACAGCCCCGTCGCACGCAATATACGTAGCAAACGCCCCGCGCGCGAATCAGATTTAACCGCCCGTAATTGTGCACGTTTTGTCTTTGTCATTTGATGATATCCTTTATACGTGATTTTACCATATCCGCACCCATAACCTGCATAATTGAATACAAGTCCGGCGTATTTGTACGTCCGGTCATCGCCACACGCAAGTTCATAGCCACATCGCCATTTTTAACACCGGCATCCGCGGCAATCGCAACAATCTTATTCCACCAAGTATCTTTATCATCACAAATATCAAATGTTTCCAAAAACGCACGCAGCAAATCGTGATTAAATTCAAATTCATTATTTGGCACAAACAAATCATCCCAGAAGTAAGATATTTCGTTCAACGTTTGTGACCAGGTTATAAAATCCTTGCGGATACGTTTTGGATTATCGCGTTCAATGGCCAGAATATTTTTCAGATATTCCGGATTTGCACCGATTCGCGCGGCCCACTGTGCATCATATTCGTCCGCCCAGTCACGCACGCTGCGCACCAGTGCATCAACCGACATTGTTCCAATAAATTCACGCGCCCACCATTCCAACTTTTTCATATCAAACAGCGCACCAGAAATAGGAATCTTTTTCGGACGCAATGGATATTCCCATATTGATTTTACCTGGCCTTTACTTTTTGCTTCTTCATATCCAGACGCTGCAATATTGCCCAGATATTCCAACACCGCCCCCGTCGGCCAACCATCGCGCAGGAAAAACGCAACGTTCGCTTCTGGATCGTGTCGCTTGGACAATTTGCGTTGCTTGCCGGTTTCTGCATCTATTTTATCAATCGTTGATGTATGAATATACATCGGCGGCGTCCAGCCCATCATACGAAACAACTGTATATGTAACGGAAACGACGGCAGCCATTCTTCGCCACGCACAACGTGCGTTGTGCGCATAAAGTGGTCATCGCACAAATGTGCAAAATGATAAGTCGGCAACCCGTCGTTTGATTTAATCAAAACAATATCCTCGTTATTTTCAGGGAACCCGATTGAACCACGCACGGCATCCTTGCAAAAAATACGATTATCTGGATTACCCGTTGAATACAGGCGAATTGACGGTGTTTGTCCCGCATCCAAACGACGAATAATTTCATCATCACTGATATCTCGGTCACGTGCAAATTCGCCGTATATGCCGGTGGCAAAGCCCGCGGCCTTTTGCGTTTCACGAATACGTTCCATCTCGGTCGCGGTTAAAAAACACGGATATGCCAGGCCACGCGCCAACAAATCAGCCACAACACTATGATAAATATCACGTCGTTGCGATTGATAATACGGGCCGTATTCAGGCATATTGTTATATTCCAAACCGAATCGCTGCATAGAATCCCGGATAATTTTAACCGCATCGGCAACTTCGCGTTTTGTATCAGTGTCTTCTATTCGCAGCATAAACACCCCGCCACTGTCACGCGCCAATTTACAGTCAATCAACGCCTGGTACAGACCGCCAATGTGCATATATCCCGTGGGACTGGGCGCGAATCGTGTAACAAACGCACCATCCGGCAAATTGCGCGGCGGATATTTTGCCTCTAATTCATCCAATGTGTACTTTGGCGTATCACCCAATACGCGCGCAATCAATTCTGGCGACAAACCTTTACGCATTTTTATTTTCCTTTTCCCATTCAGATTTCAATTTGGAATATGTGAACACGTCACGTAATTCATTACGGAACATATAACTTTGACGACGAACGCCTTCGCATACAAAGCCGGCACGACGCGCAACCGATTCGCTGCGCACGTTTTCAACATCCATTATTATTTCTATACGATTGACAGGCATTGTTTCAAACGCCAGGCGTTCCAACATCTTGACCGCATGCGTCATAATTCCGCGCCCGTTATAATCCAACGACAACCAATACGCAATTTCCGCAATCTGATTTTTTTGCGAACTGATATCTATACCAACATTACCGACAATCTGCCCATCGTAAATTATATAGTACGAACCATTATCTGTCTTGGACACCTTATACATATGCATATACATATCTTCGGGTCGTGTGGATTCATCAATCCAACTTAAAAACTGGCGCAGGAAGTTCCGCTGTTTATCAACAATTTCAAAAATACGGCGCGCATTTTCAAACGTTGGGCTTATTTTTTCCAAACGTATGTCGCCGTCCTGTATAACTTTCGGATATTCCATAACATTTGACCTTGTATTCGTGTACACCCGATTTTATACTAAATATATGGAAAAACAAGAAATAAGAACTTTTGGACGTCGTCACGGCAAAAAATTGTCCGCACGACAAAATCTGTTGATTGAAACGGTACTGCCGGCAATTATGCCGTCTAATCAGCCAAAAACCGGGTTGATTTTAGAAATCGGTTTTGGTGCGGGCGAACATCTGCGGGAAATAGCCCGGCAAAACCCGGGCAAAATCATTATCGGTGCGGAACCATTTATGAACGGTGTGGCATCCCTGCTGTCGGCAATAACAAATGATGACAATTCGATTCGCGCAGAATATAAAAACATCCGGGTTTTTCCGGACGATGTTCGGGACTTTTTACGCGATACCGATTCGCAGTTTGAACAAATTTGGATACTGCACCCCGACCCCTGGCCCAAGGCACGACACGAAAAACGACGTTTATTACACGCTGATTTTTTGAACATACTGGCCACGCATCTGGCACCAAACGGCGAAATTATAATCGGTACAGATCACTGGGAATACTTCGACTGGATAAGAACAGAGGTTTCAAAAACCGCGCTATGTACACATATCCCTGACATACAGACAATTCACACACGCTATCAACAAAAGAACAAAGCCAACACCAGTGCACCAAAATATTTGGTATTACGCACCTAGGGCATACCACTAGACATTTACAAAAAATTTTACACGTGGCGCTAATTCTGGCCGCACGGATTGCACCAATCGCATTGCCTGTTCTACCCTGACTGGATTTTTTCCGGTTACAAAGTGTAAATCCATATCGCCCGCCGCATCCCACGCGGACAATGCTGCATAAACCCGTCCGACAAAATCGGACGCATCGCCATCATCACGTGCCAGTGCACATACCAAGCCGGTTGCACGCATTTTTCGCAATGCAGAAAATACACTATTCCAATCAAACGGCCCTATTTCGCAGATGTCCACGCCAACAAAAGCGGCCTTGTTAAAAAACAAATCGTCACGTATCAAATACAGTTGCGAAACAAACTCGTCCAGATTTTGCAAAGATACAAACACTTGGGCGCCGTCCGCCCCCTGTTTGAATGCCTGGTTTATGCTGGCGACAATTTCTGACGCGCCCGCCGCACCACGCGCGCGCGGATAAAACCGGGCAAAAATTGGAATATTTTTATTTTCTAACCACGGCCAAACAACACCGACCGACATCGGTGCTACTGAAATAGCAGCCACATTGTGTTCCAACGCAACAGACGCATATCGCGCCAAATCCGTCGGATCGCAATCCGCACCGCACCACAATGCCGCACCGCTTATATCATCAAGAATATTTTCGTTATCAATCATTACTCTTTTTACTTTATCACAAATATGATATAATTAAAGTCAAATGAGAATTCGTCTGGACAACATATTATTATGTGTATTATGGTTGCTGGCGGTCACGCTGGGAACCTGTTTCTGGTTCAACACCGTATTTGGATTTGATATATTTTCTGCATCACACTGGCAATATGTCGCATCACTCCAGGCCGCACAAACCCCAATAAAGCCGGGATTTTATGTATCTATGGCGGTGGCGATTTTTATAACGATTTTTGGATTATATCTAGTTGTGCGCCCGCGAAAGCGTCGAATCCGCCTGCCCATTGTACGGGTTTCTAAACAGAATTCTGATAGCACATCGGCAACAAATAACAATACTCAAAATGTGCCAGTTACACCGGCGCCTATAGCAAACAATGACGCGTCAACACTGGATATAATGGGGGCCGAAGTCCAACCCGCGCCACAAACACCAACACAGCCCACCCCGCCACCGACCGCACGACCACCACGTCTGGTATTGCCGACGCTGAATGGGAATTTTATGTCGGCACACCAAACCACAACACCAGCCAGGAATATTGCACAACAGCAATCAGAATCAGACGCAACCACACTGCGTGAAATATTCAGTGGCGCAGGATATACTGTAAAGCCGAATACACGCGTCAACGGTATTCAAACCGCGCTGATTGCAATTGGTACAAATGAAACAATGTGGTTGGGATGCGTGGGCGTCAAAACAACAGACGTGCGCGCAATAATTGAAAAGTTTCAACAGGTATTCGCCGACACACTGGATGAAACATACATTAGTGTAAATGGCTTTGCCGTCGCCGCACCGGATGCCGCAACATCTGAATTTCAAGATATCTTGATGTTTAATAAGATTGACGAAGTGCGCGAATATATGCGCGCGAACCCCAATCCGCCCACGCCAGCGGATGATGACGGTATGTTCGACGCGTATTCGCAATATATTGATGCCGTCATTACACACATAGGGAAAATCTGATGCAGTTAAACCAGGAATCTGCCACACGCAGATTGACCGAAATGAATATGGGCGATATGCCGGTTATAGAAATTCGCCCCACCCCAACGCGTGTTGATTCCGACTGGTTTGCACAATACAAAAAACTGTGTCGAAAATTTATGGAATCACTGACCGATTCGGTCGAAGAATTAGCAATGATGAATCTGACCCAGGATGAATTTATGTCACTGATTATGGGTCGGACATTACCACAAAACATATCCATACGATTTCGTGTTCCATTGGTTTGGGGCGGGAAAATGGACACGGACAATCTGTTTATGTGTTGGACATTTCCACAGTCCCAGCGTCTTGACAGATTCATATTGGAACAAAGCGATGCTCAAACGGTATGGCTGCCAAATCCCGCCAAGAAAGTTTATATATCCGCACACAACGCGGCTGGCGGTGACGGCGGTAACGCAACCGCCGACCGTTTAAGTCAAATGGCGGCGCAAATCGCCGCATCACGTGCAATGGAACAATAACGGGGCACAGCAATGAACTATGAAGAATTTTTATCATTGATGCAACGCCACGGCACGCTGTTTGCGCCCCCTGCAACTGAACAGTCGATAATTTTGGCCAACAACGCACTGCAACGTATGCGCGCGGCGATATTGCCACAGCCAATAATCGACTTTTATATCAAATGCGGTGGGGCAAATCTGGGGACTGGATACATTTTTGGTCCGATGGAAGTTGCACGCGGAACAAAATATCCTATTCCGTCCATATTGCAAATAAATATGGATTTGGCCGGTATTTCCCGGATGCACGGAAAAACAATTTTTGGCCGAAATGACTTATTTTGGTTTGCTTTCGATTCGTTCGGCAAATATGTTATGCTGGATAACCTGACATTAAACACAATGCGAACATATGACGATGCCTATCGCGCAATGTCAGATTGCCTGATAGCGGGAAAAATATAAAATGAAAAAACTGTCCGTATCTTTGTCCGGTCATCAAACCAGTATTTCACTGGAAGCGGAATTTATAACCGCATTGCGCGAAATCGCGACACGTGAGAAAAAATCTGTCGCGTCAATTATTGAACACATAGACGCATCGCGCACACCAGAAACAAATCTGTCTTCTGCGATACGCGTTTGGGTATTGCGGCACGTACAAGATTCCTAAATAAACCACGTGCAAACAATCCTGTGTAATTGCACCATACATATTCGTATAATACAGACAAATAAAAAAACCACCCGAAAATTCAGGTGGCAGGAGATTCATAACTATAGAGTGGAATAGCATTGCGCCTTCGATATATAACGCAATTCTCCTGCCACTTTATTATGCAGGAGTTTTTTCGTTCCACCTGGGAACGCCACCCACGGGTTATGAATCCCGGCATCTGCTTTATCACAGGATACTGTTCATATTATAACATTTTTTATCTGATCACAACAATATAAAAAAAACACGCCGCAATGGCGTGTTTTTTTTTATTCACGACGCGCATATGCATACAGCGAAATCGTGCATATACACGCAAACAGCAGTATTATCGCCATAGTCCCATCGCGTCCAATCGCGCGATACGGCGTCATATGTGCCCCCCACACGATGCCGTCCATATATCCTGGGCGCCCTACTGGAATCTGTGACAAAACAATCCCATCTGCGGAAACAAAGGCACTGATTCCAGAATAATTAGCACGAACAATCGGCAGTCCCGATTCGATTGCATACCGGCGTACCATATCCAGATGCTGATACGTACCGGGCGTATTTCCAAACCAGGTATCATTTGTGATATTTATAACGGCATCTGGCATCTGCCCATCCAAGACCAACGAATCGGAAAATATAATTTCATAGCATATCGCCGGCGCAAAAGAAAACGTACGTTCCCCGACGTTCATATTTATAACATCTGCGCCGCCCCCGCGGGACAACTGACCCGGCGACGGCAACAGCCCACCCAACGGCGCATATTCACCAAACGGCACCAGATGCGATTTGTTATATATTTTTTTAATATCACCGTCTGCCGAAGCAACAACCATAGAATTATACATATGCCCGTCCGCATAGTGCATAGCCCCAACAATAACATCCTTGTCCAACGCCGGCCCCAGTGGCATATTGTCACCATCAACAATCGTGAACGGATACGAAGTTTCAGGGAAAACAACTAAATCGTGGTTTCCCGGAACCGCGGCCAATGCGGTCAAAGCACGAACATTTTCAGTTGCATTACGAATTGCATCCGCACGAGTATAGGCCATTTTCTGATTTTGGGCACGTGCGGGCTGAACCACACGGATTATGGGACTGACATTATCACCACGTTGCGCATATTGGATATTTTTTACCCCCCACGCAGCACCAATAAGCATCAGCAATACAAAAATACCAAACACAATCCAAGCCAAGCCACTTTTACGATTACGCATAACTTCCATCACGGCGGCGCACAATCCGACTATTATAAACGTCAGCCCCAACGCCCCCCACAACGACATAGAATTTGCCAGCACTGGCATTTGAATCACGATATTCGCAACCGGATTCCACGGGAACCCAGTGAACAACCATTCCCGCAGCCACAGCACCAACGTCCACGTTGCCGCGAACACAAATGGCCGGCACGCCGCACAGGTACGCATACGCATAACCACGACGAACGGCACTGCAAATATAATTCCGCCGGCCAGCGCAATCCCAAGCAATGCCGGCACGGTCCATATTGCAAATTGCGCGGTCAGTTCTGGCACAACATATATCGAATGCGTAACCCACCAAAACATAGCCAGTGCATATGCCGCACTAAACGGGAAAATTCGCAGAAATGCTGCACATACGCCTGGGCGCGATGATCTGCGCAAAGATATTCCATACGCGCATATAACCGCCAGTACTGTCACCCACCATAAATGAAACGGTGCAAATCCCAACGCTGCCAAACCACCCAGCACGGCCATAACCACATACTGCCATACGCCACCTGGACGCGCAATGCGTCGCCACCACGATAAAAACCGTCCGCCTGGGCAACACGACAAATCGGCGCATACGGCGGATTCCGGTACATAGGGATTTTTTATATTTAATGATTTTAGAATTTCAACCTCGCGCGATTCCATTTTTTTAGCGTCACGCACACGTATATGATCATATCCCATCAGATGTAAAACACCGTGCACAACCATATGCGCCGTATGGTCGGCAACACTGATATGTTCTGACGCCGCTTCACTCATAACAGTATCCAAAGATATATAAATGTCCCCCAACAAAATATCATCATCCAGTTCAAACGACAGCACGTTTGTCGCACGATCAATTTTTCTATATTCACGATTCAGTTTATGAATTTCATCGTCATTGGTCAGAACAATCGACACTTCAGCATCGGGGTCAACACCAACCGCCGCTGCATTTGCGATTTTATCAAAATCAATTTTATATTTACGCCAACGCGAATCGTTATAATTTACATATACCTTCATCTTGTGCCTATCCCCATTGTTTTTATGCCGTATGAGTATTGTCGCGTAAATTACCGATTGCATTTGCATCATCGGTTGCACGCATATTGCGCACCGCATCGTTAAAAGCGATTGTCTTTCCTGACTTTATTTTGTTTTGCACACGAACGATGTCATTGCGCACACGAACATTTCCATTTGCAACAGCCAATTTATAATTAGCCAATGCGCGGTCTAAATTTCCCATTTGCTCGTACGCGAACCCGGCATTGTACTGTGCGGCAGCATATTGACTTTTATCGCCGATACGATGCAATATTTCACGCGCCTGGGCAACGGCAGCATCATATTGTCCCAGATGATTATACGCCGCCGCCAAATCATTATGCAGCAATGCATTATCTGGATATGAATCAATCATTTTTTCAAACTGCGTGGCCGCCCCAGCATAGTCACCGGCGTTATAGGCGGCAATGGCATTTTTATATTGTTCGTCATAACCCAGGGTATATGTTTTAACCTCTACCGCTTCACGTGACTTTACAATATGTTCGAATTCGCGTCCGCCCAGTTCACAGCGCCCCGTCTGGCAGTACGCCAATATATCCCCCGGCAGATAGTCGCCCACACGGCGCCACCCACCCAAACTTTCCCCACGAGCATTTATTGGATTAGCCAGCCATTTTTCAAATTCCGCATATGTTTCCGTATTCACGTGACGGTTATCTATATCCCCGACAAAAAACGCGTCCTTTTTACCGTCCATCACCATAAAGAATTCGTACATTCCGTTCACAGGACAATTTAACAGCATCTGTGGTGATATACGACCGGTCAATAATCCTGCTTCCAACCAGCGGCGCCAATATATCCCGCGTCCACCGGCCAAAAATCCCCCCAATTTATCCGCAGCCACGCCTATGTCCGCGTTGTCCATCAATGCACGCCCAAAACTTGTCGCATCATTGACGGGATAACGTGCAAAACACTGGCGCACCAAACTGTCCGGCACGGCATACCCGTATTCATCATATATGTTGCGCAGTTCAGCAAATCTTTCCTTGTGATTTTTATCATTGGGGTTTTCAAACAGTTTTGAATAAGAATTATATATTATGGAACTTAAACCCAATGCTTCACTGGTGGTGGCAATATCTATCTCGTCCATTGCCACATCATAACAATATAAAACGAAATAAGTTTCCCCCTCTTCCAGATGCCAACGGGCCAATTCATACGCTTCATCCGTGGTGATTGGCGGCGTTTTCATAGTAATGCGACTGCCGTCTTTTAGCATTGTTGAACCAAATCCGATTGTCGGTATTCCGCGCGAATCGCGATATGGCGTATGCATACCATTTTCATCAACGTGTACACCTTCCTTGGCAATCAGGTCAGCAATTAAAAACGGCGTTATCGGACGCATTTTGTTCAAAAATGCACGATATGTGTTGCGTGCGGCTGCCTCGGCATCTTTTTCGGCCTGGCGTTCGGCGCGCCATTCCTTATACTGCTGAATTTTATCTGGCACCACATCAACCCCAAGATATGTTCCGCCCGTCACCGCGGACAACCCAATCAGCCATAAAATATGCGCCGACAAATTCGGGTACTTTTTTGCAAACGCTGACAGTTTTTTTGGTTTTCCGTGCTTAGTTTTTCCAACATTCATAACCGCCAGTTTGTTTTCCAATCGGCGCAAAAACACATTATCCATTGTCGTCCAACGTGCCAACGTCAACAGCAACTGCGCCCCGCCCGCGGCCAACCACGCCGACCACTTCGCAGCCCCCAGCCCCATTATCGCGGCCGCATCGGCAAATTCCGCCGCGTTCCCCGTTTGTCCGGCATCATTTTTTGCCCGACGACGTTCACGCACATATTCAACCGGCTGCGTGCGTTCTATAGCACGGCGTAATTTTTTCGCCGCTTCTTCGGGCGTGGCAACAATTTGTCTAAATTTTTCGGCCATTGCAAAGTTCCTATTTTTTACCCAGACCAGATTTTTTAGCGATTTTAGAACGCCGCGCAGAATAATTCGGCGCAACGAACGGATAGTCATCTGGCAATCCCCATTTCGCCTTGTACTGTTGCGGGGTCATATTAAAGCGTCGCCGCACATATCGGCGCAACATCACGTGCCAAGTTCCGTCTTCCAAACATTGAATTTTATCCGGTCGAACAGTTGCGGCAATTTGCTGTGCACTGGGCGCGACACGCTGCAAACTTTCCCGCGCGGCGCGAACGGCCTGCTCCATCGTCAGGGACGGATTTGCCGCAATCGCCGCCGCCGCCAAATTAGCCACCGCCAGTGTAAATTCTGATGAATCTTTATTTGCACTTACCAATTGAAAACCCCACGTTTATTTACTAAAATTTATTATATCACAAATAAAGATTAAATAAAACCCAAGTAAAATTATAAAATGCCCACGGAAAACAGACCACTTGCCGATTTAATGCGCCCGTCAACGATTGATGAAATCGTGGGTCAGTCGCAGTTATTGGGTGAAAACGGTCTGGTGCGCCGTATGGTTGACAATCACAAGTTATCAAATTTGATACTGTGGGGACCGCCGGGATGCGGTAAAACAACGATTGCACGCGCGCTGGCAAAATCTGTTGATATGGATTTTGTTCCGATGTCTGCGGTGTTTTCTGGAACAGCGGATATAAAAAAAGCGATGGAGGCCGCGCGTATGAACCGTGAAATCGGGCGCAGCACATTACTGTTTATCGATGAAATCCACCGCTTTAACAAAACGCAACAGGATACATTATTACCATATCTAGAAGACGGCACCG
Source organism: Candidatus Enterousia intestinigallinarum (assembly GCA_944407095.1). Lineage (GTDB taxonomy): Bacteria > Pseudomonadota > Alphaproteobacteria > Rs-D84 > Rs-D84 > Enterousia > Enterousia intestinigallinarum. Next base: position 494,692 of record OX097180.1, read on the forward strand.
TCGTATTTATGGGTGCGACAACTGAAAACCCCAGTTTTAATTTGAACAACGCATTGTTGTCGCGATGCCACGTTGGCGTGTTGCAGCCGTTGTCAACCGAAGATTTAATGACGCTGATTACACGCGCGGAAAAGTTTCTGAATAAAAAAATGCCGCTGGACGACGCGGCGCGCCTGCATCTGGCGCAGATGTCGGATGGCGACGCACGTTTTCTGCTAAATACGATAGAATACCTGTCAAATGCCAATTTCAAACACAATTTGACACCGGACGCATTGGACGCCGCGATACAAAAGCGTGCGCCCCTGTCCGACAAGACGGGCGACGAACATTACAACTTGATATCCGCGGTGCATAAATCTTTGCGTGCCAGCGATACGGACGCGGCATTATATTGGACGGCACGTATGATGACATCAGGCCAGGATCCAATGTATCTGTTTCGTCGTCTGACCCGATTCGCTATGGAAGATATTGGTCTGGCTGATCCGAACGCAATGCAAATCGCACTGGCCGCCTGGCAGGTGTATGAACGTATGGGCAGCCCAGAAGGTGACCTGGCACTGACCGAACTGGTTATATATCTGGGCACCGCGCCCAAAAGCACTGCAAACTATCGCGCACAAAATGCCGCATACCGCGCCGCACGCGATACGGGCAGTTTAATGCCGCCCAAAAACATACTAAATGCGCCAACGCGTATGATGCGCGAAATGGGCTATGGCGCTGGATACATATACGAACCAGACACAGAATCCGGATTTTCTGGTCAAAACTGTTTTCCCGAATCGATGCCGCGGCAAAAATTCTATCACCCGATTGAACGCGGCTTTGAACGAGAGATAAAAAAGCGATTGGAATATTGGGACGGGTTACGCGCAAAGATAAACGCGAAAAAATCCTGACCCAGAGCCACATCAGCGTGAAAAATTTTTCTCTAAATTATCTATCATAACGCGCACATTTTTTAATGTATCCGTATGACGAGAATCAACACCGACATTGGCGCGACGTATTAAACCAGTCAATGTCTTGCCCGGCCCCAATTCGTACGCGGTGGATATATTGTATTGCGGAAATTTTTCCATTATGTCTAACCAGCGCACACCGTGCGTCATCTGATCTGCCAAAGAATCTTTTACATCCTGGGGATTGGTCATAACATTTGCGGTCTGATTTGAAAACCAGTTTGTTTTAGGCGGCAAAACATCAATAGATTCCAAACGACGCCGTAATAAAATTTCCGCATTTTCCATCAGTGCACAATGCGCAGGCACCGCAACATTTAGACGCTTGGCCAGACGTGCACCCTTTTCCTGGGCACGTGCAATGACCGCATCCAGTGCGGCATTCTGGCCACTGATTATAAATTGATCGCGCGCATTGTGGTTTGAAATCGCCGCATAACCGTGCCCTGTTGCAGAAAACAAACACGTTTCAACATCTTCCTGGGACAGTCCGATAATACACGCCATACCACCGCCCATTTTATCAGTCATAGACATATATGTTGAACGCGCCGACAATAACCGCGCCGCATCCCCCAATGTTAAACTGCCCGCGCAATGCAATGCCGAATATTGCCCCATAGAATGCCCAACAATTGCATAACCTATATTGTACAAAGGACTAGAAAAATGTTCTTCAATAATACGTGCAATAGACACCGAGTGTGCAAACGTTCCCAAAGACGTCCATTCCGGACGGTTTAATACATCTGCTGGCCCGTTGAAGCAAACTTTTGCAATATCTTTGTGTGAAATGTCTGATACCTGTTCAAATGTATAGCGCACAACTGGATACTCTTGAAACAAATCGTGTCCCATACCGATATATTGCGAACCCTGGCCCGGAAAAACAAATACAATTTTTTCATTCATCATACGCCAATTATTGCACTAATACACAAAATGTCAACATACGCACCTAAATAAAAAATCCCGCACACTGCGGGATATTTTTATTATCAGAATAAAATATTTACATTTAGACCGACCTGTAAATCATCGCTTTCAAACTCATAGTCCAAATGTGCCGTATATTGTGTGCGACCATATTGACGTACGATTTTTCCACCCAGCCATTCTTGGTTATAGTGTGGATTGGTTGCCTTACGCAATGTAAAGTTTGCCCCCAACCGCCAATCATCGGCTATGCGGAAATATGCCTCTGGCATAAAGTCAATATATGCCATACCACGGTCATCATCAAAAATCCAACTGGATTTAATTGTTGCAGCCAACGTCATACCCGCCCACTGACGACCGAAACGATATCCAGCATAATATGTTGAATCCGCATAGTCGGGCGTGCGAACGTGTGACGATCCGCCAAACTTCAACCCAAACAAAACATCAGATATTATGCGCGCACTGTTACCGGACGCGGTACCGACACGATATACACCGCCCAAATCAACTGCACCAAAACCATCTTCGGAACCGTCAAAATCCTGTTGAAAATTTGCATTGATGCCAACCGATAACCTGTCATTTATACCATAAGAAATCGTTTCTTCCAAACGCAACACATTATCCCAGTACGTCAGTGTTGTTTCCGACAGAACATCGTTAGTTTTCAGCATATACAACGGATCTGTTGTATCAAAATCCAAACCATCCGCACGTGCGCCACCCACAACTGGCATAACACCGATAAAGACAGCGAATAAACTGGCTAAAAATTTACGCATCTCTCTCCCTTTACATATATTTATATATTACAATATTGTCCGGGTGACAAACCTGTCACCCGGCAAAAGACCATATTTTTCTAGAACATAAATATCGCCTGTAACCCGACCGAGAAATCTGAATAATTATCCAGATTTGCTTCGCCCATTCTAATCAACTGAGTATAATACGGGCTGTCCGGATTTGTATCTGTTTGCCAGAACGACAAATCTTTACCATTGGCAGAATCCCACACAGCCATACGTCCATACAGGTTCAATGCGAACCAATCGTTTGGCTGCCAACCGATTGCGGCCTTTAAGCTGGCCTGGTTGTGCCAGTCATAGTTACCCAATATGGCTTCGACATTTAATGTCCAATCTTCATCCAGAACACTAAACACACCGACACCACCTTCTACATAAAATGTGTTATCAGCATCAGTGTTATATGCCAGATAGAATGTTGCATCTTCGCCTTCGGCCGTTTTACCGGTAACACCGTTACCGTACGAATTACCGTCAAAGTTCAGATACCAACCACGAACCAATCCATATATTGTGGACGAACTAATTTTGTAACCCGCCTTCAAATCCAGAACAATATTGTTGGAAACATCTTGCTGATACTGATAGTATGCTGACGCGGTTGCAATCCAGTCGGTTGTATCAACAAACCGCCATTGCAGCCCCAATCCCAACAGATTTATCCCATTGTCATCCATCGTATCATCTGGCGTTTGTGGCAAAGCCCAATCAAACTTATAATCCGACATATCAAAACGCGCCATTGCCAACACAGCCAATCTGTCGGTTATACCATAACTGAAATCTTCCTTGATAGAAAACTGGCTCATATCCCATTTGCCGTTCGGATCCGACAAAGCAGCACCCTCTGCCGGCGTCAACGCCAAATCATATGAATTTGAATTATATGACAAATCTGTCACAGAACCAAACTTACCCTTGGTCGGCTGAAAGAACGGATGCGCCAGATAATATTTACGACGCAATTCCGTGCGATATGTTTCCGCACGTGTCGTGCGAACAGTTGCCGTGCCGTTGCCGGCGTCGTATTGTTTGTACAGTTCGCTGCGGTTTGCCGGCGTGGTATAATAAATATTTGCGGCATCGGCCTGGTCGTATGTTTTTGTCGATGTGCGCGTTGTGTATTTTTCATAATTTACCTGGGTACGTTCACGTACAGCCGGCGCCCCGGTTAAATCGGCACTGGACGCCGCACGCGTACCAGAATTTGTCGCCGCCATAACCGGCGTCGCACCAAATAACACCGCCACCGCGGCAAACAAAGACAAATGCTTTATCATTATCTAATTCTCCTTTTGGAAAAAATTATATCATAAAAACCGGCCACAAAAAAGTATAAAAAGCAGAAAACCGCCATACGGCGGTTTTCCCATTATAATATATGACGTTTGTTATTAGCGTCTGGCGCACTGACGACGCCCTCCTGCTCCATACGCTCCATAAATCCGGCGGCCTTGTTATACCCGACACCCAAACGACGCTGGATATATGAAATCGTTGGTTTTTTATCACGCAGAACAATTTCCTTGGCCTGGGTGTACAGGTCGGCGTCCTTGTCCGCACGCGACGGCGCCGCCCCCGGCAGTCCAGGAATCGCCCCACCCGCATCAATATCGCCCACGTCACCGTCAGTGACACCCGCGGCGTATTCAGGTTCGCCCTGGGCACGCAGGAAATCCCCAACACGGTTCATTTCTTCATCAGATATAAATGCGCCGTGTATACGCACCGGAACGCGCCCCGCTTCACTGAACAGCATATCACCACAAGACAGTAATTGTTCCGCGCCCTTTTCACCCAATGTTGTCATAGAATCAATAACACTACGCGCCTGGAAAGACACACGCGTCGGGAAATTCGCCTTGATAACACCGGTGATTGTTGTCGCATCCGGACGCTGGGTCGCCATAACCAGGTGTATTCCGGCCGCACGCGCCTTTTGCGCGATACGCTGGACACAGGCCTCGACCTCTTTACGGGCCAAACTCATCAAATCGGCAACTTCGTCTATAATGATTACTATATACGGCATATCAGACAAATCGACTTCCTGTGTTTCAAACAGCAATTCGCCTGTTTCTTCGTCGGTGCCAACGGCAACTTGGCGCGTAACCTTTTCACCGGCCGCGCGCTTTTGTGCCGCCATTTCGTTATAGCTTTCTATATTGCGCGCGTTCAAAACCTGTAATTGCTTGTATCTATCCTCCATCTCGCGCACGGCCCATTTCAGTGCATTTACCGCCGCCGCCGCATCTAATTTCACAATCGGTGTAATCAAATGCGGTATATCATCCCAGAATCCAAAATCAACACCCTTGGGGTCAATTATTATCAATTTGCACTTATCTGGTGTAAAGTGATAAACAATAGACATAATAATCGATTGGACAAAAACTGACTTACCAGATCCCGTACGTCCCGCAATCAACATATGCGGCATTTTTGCCAAATCAAAGTACATCGGGTTTCCACCAATATCGACCCCCAGTGCCAACGGTATTTTATATTTCGAATTTATAAATGTATCATTATCCACCAATGATTGGAACCGCACCGTTTGACGCGTTATATTCACCATTTCAACACCAATCAACTGCGTGCTGGGGATATGGGCGATACGAATACTTTCGGTTGCCATAGAACGCGTCATATCCTTTACCGTCTTGCTGACATCGGCCATACGAACACCGCTTTCCGGCATAAATTCGTACAGTGTCACAATCGGCCCCGGCCTGATTCCGACAACTTTGCCGTGAACACCGTATTCTGCAAAGTGCATTTCCATTGCGGCGGCATTACGCTTTAATTCCGGGGTAACAATATTTTTCCCAAAATTGGAACGCTCCAAAAACGCCGGGTCTGGCAATTCATATTCGTGTTCACCAGCATTTGCGACACGTACCGCACGCGTTGCGCGTTTGCGTGCACGACGCGTTGCAGCCCGCGATGACGGCGTTGCATCAGATTGTGCCGCTTCATCGGATTCTTCGTCTGTCACGTCTTCGTCATAATATTCCGCATCGGCATCGTCCGCAGCAGCAGGCGCCGGCACCAGATGAAATATAGACAGAACCCATCGCACCCCACGCCATATAATTTGCGCGGCACTTTTTATATGGGACCATTTTATATGCAGCAACCGCGCCCCCATAACAATAAATATGCCCAACGCTGCAATACCGACCAACGCGCCCCACGCGCCAATCAGTCCCGACACATCGGCGGCAACAATACAACCAGCCAGCCCCCCGAACGTATCAGCTGGCGCGATAAGCCCAAAACCGGCCGCACCTGCACATACGGCAATAAAGCATTTTATAAAATTAAATTCCGGCGTAGCGTCACTTTCCCAGCCCGCCAACCAGGCCAGTCCCCACCGCGCAATGCACAAAATCAAAAACATTGACGGAACAAAACCGATGCCATATCGCAAGAACCCGACAATCTGCCCCATAACGGACTGTTCACCAAACGTACTGGCTGCAGCAAAGCCGTCCAAATATGGATTAAAGAACACCAGCGCATACAACGCCCACAACGCCAGTGCCAAAAACAGGCCGCCTGCGGCGCGCTTTGTAATACTTTTTAACGCATTTGAAACACTTTCCGGTAAAAAATTCGACTGCCTTGCCATATTCCGCATTTTATCACAAAAAATACGAAATTGTTAGGTTTTAGATAAAAATAGATTATTTGGCTATTTCGGACCCGTGATATTTTAATCCGGCCTTTACAAAGTCGGCGGCAACCATACCGATGAACGCGCCCAGAATAACATCCGACGGCCAATGTGCCCCAACACATATGCGCGACAGACCGATAACAATGGCCAGCGACCACGTGAACCATTTAACCCGTGGTGCCAACAGCCCCAGCATAACCAGTCCTGCAAACGACGCAAACGTATGTCCAGACGGCATAGAGTTAAACGCCCAATCTGTTGAAAACGGAACAAAACCAACCTTGTCCAACGCTTCAAAAAACACAGGGCGCATACGTCCGATTATAATTTTCAGCAACTTGCCAACAATGCTGGCCGCCAAAACAGAACACAGAACAAAGAACGCATAACTGTTGCGTGTTTTATGTATAAAGTCGCGACAAAATACAATTAAACTAAATTTATTCTTTTCGTTTCGAAAATGCGGCTTTGATTTAAGTATCTTTTTTATATAGAACACCAACAAAACAATCGCGGAAACTATAATCCACATCTTCGCATCAAAAACAACATCGAATAAACGCCACAGCCATCCGTCAAACCCGCGCAGAAACAGATACAACGGTTGGTCAAGCCATACAATACCGACAAACACCAACAGTACCGTTATCGCACCACCCCACGCCAGCCAATTCCATTTAATTTTATTGTCAGTTGTTAAAAACATTGTTTCCCCGCATCTGTATTATTCTGCAACCAGTTTATTGTAAAGTTTTGAATCAGTCAATATCTTTGCAGCAACAGCGGCGGACAAAGCATCTTCATCCGCGCCACTGGTAATAACGGGGCAACCGCGACGCACGGCATCAACATCTATATCATCGTCACGGTTAAAATCCTGGGCATTAAAATCATTATTTATCACGTTCAAGAAAAACGCGTTTTGCTGGTTAGTGGAACGAATATTAGACAAACAAACAATCGGAAATATTCCGCGGCCATCTATTGCGCGGCCGGTACCCGTCTTGATTGATTTGTTCAGCAATTCCAACGCACCGCCATTTTCCAAATTGATTCGCGTTGCAATTCGCGCACTGCCCGCGGTCGGTGTACCGACCAGAACGCCACGTTCATTTTCATAAAAAGCGGCAACGACGGCTTCGGCCGTGCCACGCGTCATATTGGACATCAACACCACAACTGGCGCATCCGTTACGGCATCGCCACCGGGAATAACTTCAACCTCGTCACGGGCGGTTTCCACAATACGCATAACTGGTTTTTTGCCTATAAACAACCCCGCCAGTTTTGCCGCCGCCCGTTCGTCATCACCAGTCGCCGCACGCAAATCCAAAATTATTCCGGAAACATCCTGGTATTTTGCCAATGCCTCGTTCACGATGGAAACAGTGTTATCCGAAATCTTGTGAACAACAATTTCCAGTATGCCACCGGTGTCAGCATCACTGCGATGAACAACATCCGCATCCGCCAATATAACCGTTGCACGACGCAGAACAACATCGCGTTCCCCACCCGGCGACAACAATTTTATTTTAGATGTCCCGGAATTAAATCCCGACATCGCCGCGGACAGTTCCGCATCGGACATCGCCGCAACATTTTGACCATTTATGGAAACAATCAAATCCCCTTCACGCAGACCCGCAGTGTCGGCGGGCGAATCCTTGAACACGCCGGTCACGCGCCAGTTACCGCGCGCGTCGCGTGCACCCTCCAGTCCGACACTGGTTAAAATACGTCCGTCTTCTGTAATTTCTGCACGTCTGGAATAAATATAGCGACCGTTTTCATCAATACCGCGCATCAAACTGTCAACAACCATTTGATACATTTCGCTTTCACTGGCCGCGTGCAAAGCCGCATCATTCGCGCGTAGTTTTAATACCAATGCCGTCGTAATTTCACCGAAACCCTGCCAGTCACCGGGCGTGGGCCGCGGATAATTTGCGATAATCGCATCCCCCCACACCAGAACAACCCGTTCGTCCGTTGCGGCGATGTGTGCATTAGTGTTCAAATTTTCCAAACTTTCAATCGCGACGTTTATGTTTTTGCCGCCCCACTTTACACCGTCCAATTTTTCATATATATCGGCAAATGTAGCCGATACGTCAAAAACGTTCAGGCCATCTTGTACTGGTTCATCTTCGAAAAACAAACTGTCTGCAAAGCACGGTGTCACACCCAGGGTTAAAAAACCAAACAAAAATAATTTTGCTATTTTCATATACAGTCCCCTCCCCCTGGTTGCGAAGCCATTACTTTGTATCGTCACGCAGGTTAAAGTGATACAAAATCACATTAGAAATATAAATACTGGTGAACGTCCCCATAACGACAGCGAACGTCATTGCGATTGCAAAATCGCGCAACATCGCCCCGCCGAACAGATACAACGCCACCATCGCCAGAATTGTTGACAATCCTGTCATAATCGTACGGCGCATCATTTCGTTCACGGACAGGTCAATCAAATCGTCCATCGGCATTTTATGGTATTTTTTAATATTTTCTTCGATACGGTCATAATTGACAACTTTGTCATTTATGGAATAACCAACGCCCATCAAAATAACCGCAATCGCTGTCTGATTAAATTCCAATCCCGTTATGGAAAAGAACCCAAACATAATAACAAAGTCCAGACACAGCGATATAAACGATCCGATTGCATATCCGCCACGATAACGCACCCATATATATATGGCCATCAACACGAACGAGAATAATACCGCCAAAATACCGCCACGTACCAGTTCACCACCGATTTTTGGCCCGACAATCTGAACCTGGGAATATTCAACATTGTTGCCCAAAATATCCTTGATTTCCGTGACGCGCTGATTTTGCTGAGCATCCGTTGCACCACGTGGCAACCCGACACGCACCAATATCGCACCATTGTCACCAACGGATTGCAATTCTGGATTAAATTGTTCCAAATCGGCACGCATTTTATCGATTGTATAGTCCGCAGACACAGGTGTAACCTCCATCGATATACCACCTGCGAAATCAATGCCGTAATTCAGACCGCGGAAAATCAGTGACAACACCGACAATACAATAAACGCGCCCGCAATCCAGTACGACAGTTTACGATATTTCATAAATTTCAGTTTCATCGACCGCCCCTTACTTGCTCTTTACATAACTGATTTTTTTATTTTTGCCGTTCATATACCAGTCAATAATAACCTTGGACAGGGACACGCACGTGAACAGCGTTGTCAAAACACCAATGGACAGCGTCACCGCAAATCCGCGAATTGGCCCGGCTCCAAACTGGAACAGCACCAGCGAACAAATCAGGTTCGTCAGATTTCCGTCCAAAACGGCCTTCATAGAACGATGGAAACCGGCCTCGACCGCACGTAATGGTGTTGCACCCGCACGGATTTCATCGCGTATTCGTTCAAACGGCAGAATATTCGCATCGACCGCCATCCCCAGCGTCAACACGATACCCGCAATTCCCGGCAACGTTAGCGTCGCCCCCAGCACCGCAGAAATTCCAATAATCATTGCCAGGTTCACCAACAATACAAAACTGGCGATAACACCGAAACCGCGATAACAGATAATCATAAATATCATAATAAATATGACACCGAACATAGACGCAATTTTACCGGATTCAATCGTATCAGCACCCAATCCAGCACCAACGGTACGTTCTTCTATAACCTGTAATGGTGCCGGCAAAGCACCGCTGCGCAACAGTACGGCCAAATCTTTTGCACCCTGTAAGGTGAACCCACCGGAAATCTGACCACGACCACCCGGAATCGGTTCACGAATTGTCGGTGCGGACAAAACCATATCATCCAATACAATCGCGAATCGTTCATTTACGTGTTCGGTTGTTAGTTTTGCAAATTTACGCGCGCCAGACGCGTCAAACACCGTCGTCACAACCGGCATATTGTTCTGGTCAAAGTCCGCCTGGGAATCCTTTAACGATTCGCCGGACACCTCAACCCGGGTATAGACCGGTATTTTCTGATTCGGATCTTCCATATATGGCAAAAATTCCGTACCCTTTGGCGCGTGGCCCGATGCCAGCTGTTCCGCAGTAACGTTTTTGTTCACCAAATGGAACGTCATTTTCGCAGTTTGACCAATCAGTTCCTTGATACGTTCGGGATTATCAACGCCCGGCAACTGCACCAAGATATATTTTCCACCCTGGCTTTGTATGGACGGTTCCTTGGTCCCCAGTGCATCAATACGACGACGAACAATTTCAATACTGCGTGACAATGCATCTTGCACCATTTCATCGCGCGCCTTTTGCGAATATGTCAGCGACACATTGCGCCCGTCCACACTGATATCAACCGTATCACCAAATTCGCTGCGCAGACGTCCACGTGCCTTGGACACATCGGCATCATCACGCACAACGAACGACACAACCCCGTCCGCATTACGCAGATTTGAATATCTGATAACGCCACGGTCACGGTCAATCAATGCACTGCGCGCATCTTCATACAACTGGGCCGTTTTATCACGCATCATTGTGTTGGTGTCAACCTCTAACAACAACTGCGCCCCGCCCTTCAAGTCCAGCCCCAGTTGTATCGGCTGAATCCACGACGGGAAATACGGCGCCAAACTGGGCATCATTGTTGGTACGGCCAACAACACCCCAAACACCGCAACAAAAATTATCGCCAGTTTTTTAAACATACCACAACCCTTTATTGTTCAACGTTTGCGATAGCGCCCTTGTTCACTTCTATCACGACGCCGTCGGCAATTTCCATTTCGATTGTTTTATCATTTACCTTTTTGATTGTTCCATAAATACCAGCCGCCAGTACGCGATTGCCCACCTGTAACGAATCCAGCATTTTTTGATATTCAGCCATACGCTTTTTATTTGGCCGCACCATAAAGAAATAAATGATTGCGAAAATAATCAGACAGTACAGCAACAAGCCCCACCAATCGGTTGTCTGGGTGGCTGTGGCGGCAGTAGTTGTCGCGACATCTGCAACAGCGGTCGTTTCTTGCATAAAATTTCTCCTTTGAATTATATTATTATGGGTTCAGAATAGTAAAAAAAGCCGGTTATGTAAAGGAAAATAGTTGCCGCGCCCCATATTTCAGACGCGTTCAAACCAGCCGTCTATCTGGTCAAGTGGTATGATTTTATACACCGGCCGGCCGTGGTTGCATTCACCACCGCGCGTGGTGTTTTCTATATCGCGCAACAGCGCATCCATCTGCGCTATATCCAATTTTTGCCCTGCCCGCACACTGTGGTGACACGCATAGTTCGCCAATTTCAGATGCAGCCGTTCCGAAATCTGTGCGGAATGGCCGTGGTCGCGAATCTCGTCTGCGACATCGTGAAACAGTTCCACCCAGTTCAAGTCCCAATCGGCTGGCTTTTCAAAAATCGCAATCGCCGTGTCGCCAAACGCATCGATGTGCAGACCAGAATCACGCCATTCATCACGAATACTTAAAACCGCCGCCACATCTTCTGCACGCAGTGACACAACTATCGGGGTCAACAGCGGTTGCACCTTTATCGCGTGACGACGCAGACGTTCATATGTTATTCGTTCGTGCGCCGCGTGTTGGTCGACAATAACCAGATTTTCACCGCTTTGCGCCAATATATATTTATTTCCAATCTGACCAATAACGCGCCCCAATGGCATATATTCATCACCTGCATCAATCGACGCGGATGCAGACACCACCTGTGGTGACGACGCCGTGTTATGATGCGCAACCACATCAGCAAACATAAATGCCGAATCCGGTCCACGGTGTGGTGCACATACACGAAATCCGCGTTCTGTAAAATTCATCGGCTGTGGTGCCGGTGATACGCTTTCCACCGGACGCGAAACGGCTATATTATCATTTAATGTCCGTGCCAGCGCATCGCGCAACGATTTAATTATAAACGCACGCACGTGCGACGGTTCCAGAAAGTGCACCTCGGTCTTAGCGGGTGAAACATTTACATCGACACTACGCGACGGCACATCCAGATACAATGCACACAGCGGAAATTCACGCGCGTGCATAACGTCCATATACGCCGCGCGCAATGCACCGACCAAAACCTTGTCCTTTACGGGGCGACCGTTCACAAATAAAAACTGGTCAACGGATGATGCACGCCGCAATGTCGGTTCCGATATAAACCCGCGCAGGCGCATCGCCGCATTTGACGCAGATATGGCATCCACCGCCAACATACGCCCGCGAACGTCGTCCCCCATAACCGCTGCGATTCGTTCGGATAATTCCTGATTCTTTGGAAAACGCCACTTGTTATTCAACGTAAAGCCAACGTCCGCACGCGCCATTGCCAAACGTTTTATAACATCCAGCACCGACATCATTTCCGCACGGTCAGCCCGCAGGAACTTCAAACGCGCGGGTGTTTTGGCAAACAGATTTTTCACCCGAATGCGCGTGCCCGCATCCCAATCGGACGGACGAATGTCGCCACTGTTACAGTCCAGAACCCAACCGTTTTCGTCCGCCCCGTTACAAGTATCTATTGTCATATCGGATACGGACGCGATTGACGGCAACGCTTCACCACGAAAGCCCATAAAATTTATATCCAGCAAATCGTCCGACGGCAATTTCGATGTTGCGTGCCGCATAACGCTGTGCGCCAAATCTGCGCGCGACATCCCGCACCCGTTATCAATTACGGAAATCATCGTACGACCGCCGTCCGTAACATCGACAACAATCTGATCCGCACCCGCATCCAACGCGTTTTCAACCAGTTCTTTAACCACACTGGCGGGACGTTCGACCACCTCGCCGGCGGCAATTTGATTTATCAGAAAATCCGGCAAAACGCGAATCGGCATTATACGGTTTTATTCCTTAAACTTTACTTCCAAAATTTCATATTCTTTTTCACCGCCAGGCAGTTTTACAATGCACGTATCGCCAACGCATCGCCCAATCAGCGCGCGCCCCACCGGCGATGTGCAAGATATAACCTGTTTCCCATCGGATTCGATATCAGACAATATACGACACTGCATACGATTGCCGTCTTCATCTTCGGCAACGACACGCGCACCGAACACGACACGGTCGCCAGACAAACTGTCCACATCGATAACGTCGGCGTTGTTTATAAAATCCTCTATAAACTGAATACGCTTATCAATCTGGCGTTGTTTTTCCTTGGCCGCGCTGTAATCCGCATTTTCAGACAAATCGCCCAACGAACGCGCCCATTGCACCGTCTTTAATATTTCCGGACGCTGAACTTCCTTCAGATCCTTTAGTTCTTTAAGCAGGCCGTCAAATCCCGCCCGCGAAATCGGCTTTTTTTCCATTTCCTTAAATCCTGTATATTTTGTTGAAATTATAAGCATTCATTTTAATTTTGCAAATGTCAATTAAACAGGTTATACTTTTTTGATTGACCAAAAAACAATGCGATTTAGACCAAGAATTTTGACGCGATTCCTGATGCGCCGATTTTTTTCCGGCGTGGGACTGGTTATGCTGGTCGTATGCGGAATAATTATGGCGGTGACGTTTGTGGAACGTCTGCCGTCTAATCCGACGGCCGTGGCGGCGTTCATTGACGCGTGGCGGCGTCTGTTGGAATATGTACCACTGTTTTTACCGCTGGCCGTGTTTATGGGCACACTGTTGGCATCATATAACCTGACAAAATCCAGTGAAAGTATTATTGTGGCCAGTGCGGGTCTGTCCCCGTACCAGATGTCACGTCCGTTTTTGGTTGGTGCGGCACTGATTGGCGTTATTGCGACAACAATTATAAACCCGTATTCGGTGAACCTGAATTCACAGGACATAACCCCAGATCATCTGGTTTTAATAGACGATGAAATATGGTTGCGCGAATCGTCGGAAAACGGATATATAACTATGAACGCCAAAAATATGCACAAATCCGGCGACATATTATTATTTGACAATGCAACCGTATATATCCAGAATCCTGACTTTCAGTTGACCAAACGGGTTCAGGCACAAACCATAACATTGTCCGACGCGGGGCTAAGCGCGACATCTGCAACCAGTTGGGATTCAAACGGCGTCCCAACAAAATCCGACTGGGCCATAGATACGTTATTGACACCACAAACGGTATTAGACAGATACCTGCAGCCGGACCAAATTTCTTTTTGGGATTTGCCGGCGTTTATAAAAAAGATGCAGGAAATTGGTGTTCCAGTGCGCGGCCACCTGGTACAATTCTGGACACTGCTGTTTTTACCACTGACAATGGTTGCAATGGCAACATTGGGCGTGGCGTTTTCCCAAACGCGCCAGCGTCGAAACTACAGTTTCGGGGTAAAGTTTGGTATGGGGATTCTGACCTGTTTTGCGGTTTATTTTCTGGTAAATATGTTTAATGCCCTGGGGTCAACGGGTGTTGTACCACCCCTGTTGGCGATTGTCGCACCATCGCTGATAATAATCGCCGCGGCTGGTGTATTCATAACAAGTTTCGACACCATATAAACAAACAATAGGATAAATAAAATGCCATTGCGCAAAAAAAATACAAAACGTAACAAGATTATAATATGGACATTGATAGTGGTGCTGGTGATACTGATGATAATATCCTTCCCTGCAACCCAGAACGTTACTGAAATCGTTTTGTATCAATAAATGAACTATATAGACGTATTTTTAGAAGCCCTGGCCGCTGAACGTGGCCGCAGCAGAAAAACACTGGAAAGTTACGCCGGCGACTTGCATCGTGCCGACGAAAATATTCCAGGCGGCCTGATGAACGCCACGGCTGAAGATATTCAAAATTATTTAGCGCACCTGCCCGACCGACCGTCGTCCATTGCACGACACGCCAGCGCAATTCGCGGTTTTTATAAATTTCTAATGCTGGAAAAAATTATTACTGAAAATCCGGCGGCAAATTTGGAACTGCCAAAGCGCACACGCACATTGCCCAAATTCTTATCTGTTGACGAAATTGAACTGCTGATATCATCGGCGGGTGACACAAAAAATGCAACGCGCCTGCGCGCTATGTTGGAACTGGTGTATGCATCTGGATTGCGTGTATCGGAATTGTGCGAATTACCAATGACGGCAATCTTGGGCAATAAACTGTTGATTCACGGCAAGGGTGCCAAGGAACGTATGGTTCCAATGCACGAACGCGCGCAACACGCACTGGAAAAATGGCTGGCCGTGCGCGATGAAGACAAATCGAAATACGTATTCCCGTCAACCGGCAAAACCGGCCACATAACACGTGACGGATTTTTCAAGATATTAAAAAAATGCGCGGTTCTGGCGGGAATAGACCCGTCGCGGGTCAGTCCGCACGTTCTGCGCCACTCGTTCGCGTCGCACCTGTTGGCGGGGGGGGCAAACCTGCGCGCGATACAAACAATGTTGGGGCACGAAGACATTTCCACAACCCAGATATACACACACGTTCTGCCGGAAAAATTGCGCGAAACGGTGCAAATGCACCACCCACTGGCGCATATGGGGGAATCAGACAAATGATAAAAAAATGTGATAAGCCCGGCTGCACGCGCGCCGGCACGTGCCGTGCACCAAAAAATCGTGAACTGAAAGATTATTGGTGGTTTTGTAAAGAGCACGCGGCCGAATACAACAAGAACTGGAACTATTACGCTGGTATGACCCCGGATGAAATAGAAGCAGATTGGGAAACCCAAACATTTGGTGCACCGCTAAAGGACAAAAAACAGGCGGACGCAGACAACGCTGATTATATAAATTTCCTGAACGATTTTATAACTGGGCGCGCCACATTTGACAAGACGCCACCACGACGCACCGCACCATCCGGCCGCATTGCATCGGCATTTGCAACATTGGATTTACCGATAACCGCCACCTGGCGCGAAGTATCCACGCGTTACCGCACGCTGGCAAAACGGCATCACCCCGACACCACCACTGGTGACAAAGACGCCGCGACAAAACGCTTTACCCAGATAACCGACGCATACAACACATTAAAATCGCATTTTGGTAAAAAATAAAATGTGCCGATTTTTTCACAAGCTGTAATAACAGTTTGACGTATACGAACAAGTTCCGGACGTATCACTGCACGATGTACCGGACGGCAAGTAACACGACGTTATCGTTCCAGTATTCCTGTCGGGTGTCGTCCCCGGTGACGGACAACTGGCACAAGCCCCGCCATTTAGATAATATCCTGGTTTGCAAGCGGTGTATGTCTTGGTTGTCGCTGTACACGCAGCATTTGCAGTCGATGCATAACAAACAATTATAAATATTGCCAATAAATATTTTTTCATCGTACTTTCCCCACTTTTATATTCCAATACAAGTCATACATTGCATCATGCCTGCTGTTGGAGTGAGAGATGGTGCAAAACACGGAAATGTATTGGAAGTTGGTGAACAAGTTCCATAATTCTGATTGTAATATCCCCTGCTGTCACTAAAACCACTGGTGGCACTACGTGTGCACAATGTCTGGGCCAAGTTTAACGACCAACCGGTTGGACACGATTTTTTTGTTCCAGTTTCGCCCGTCGGACAGCAATATCTGCCAGAAACGCAATTTTTCATACAATCTGCATTACTCATACAAACCTGGATGGCTATTGCGTCTGCCCTGCCAGGTGCCACGACAAATGCACATAAAATCAAAATTTTACCGATTTTCATTTTTCCCCCATTTTTAACCCACCGTTTTAGGCGGCGTTTTTTATTTTTTGTTTTCCCCGGATTTCCGGGATTTTTTATTGCCCCAAGATGCCGAAATAAAACGGTGGTTTATTTTCGGCACACTTTGACAAATACTTATAAGTAAATTATACCGATTTGAAAAATCTGTTTCAAGAACTAAAAAATAAATCAATTAGAACCGCGCAGATATGTGCGGGAAAACGCAGGGAGTGTACAGTTCGTTACACGACCGCAGTTTTCCCGTGCATAGATGTGCGGTTATAATTGATTTAGGTATGCAATGGCGTCCATTGCCGCACTACACCCCGTTCCGACCGCGGTTGCGATTTGCATTTTGATTTCCGATTCGACGTCACCAGCAACAAACATACCACGTGGTAACGCAGACGGCGCCAGGCGTCCCATATTGTCACGCGCGATATCCTCGGTCAGATAATCAGTGTTTGCTTCGTGCCCGATGGCGACAAACAGACCGTCACAGACGATTTCATCATCGTCGGTTGTGGTGACAACCAAACGGTCATCATCGCGTTTAGCAATCTTTTTCAAATCGGTATTAAACAAACATTCAATGTTTTCGCGTTCTGCAACACGATTGCGCAGGACGGCCTCGGCCCGGGTAAAGGCACTTTTGCGATAAACAATCTTTACATTTTTCGCAATGTCTGCCAGATACAGCGCGTCGTTCAGCGCGGAATTACCACCACCCATAACAATAACTTCCTTTTCTGAATAGAAAAATCCGTCGCACGTCGCACAATAGGACACGCCCTTACCAAACAGTTCGCGCGCGCCGTCTATTTGTAATTTACGTGGTGACGCACCGGTCGCGATAATAACAGTTTTGCCAACATATCTGTTGTCGTCATCGCACAGGATATTAAATCCACTTTCCGCATCGCCGGCAATACTTTTAGCAGAAACAAATTTTATTTCCGCCCCAAATGTTTCGGCCTGTTTTTTCATAAATTCGGCTAATTCCAAACCACTGCCCGCCCAACCGGGATAGTTTTCCAATACTGCAATACCAGCCGTCTGGCCACCTAATGTGTCGCCACCCAGAACCAGTGTCTTTTTACCCGCACGTGCACAGTACAGTGCCGCGGTCAGTCCCGCTGGCCCAGAACCCAAAATCAAAACATCGTGCATAATAATGTCGTTCATATGAAATACTCCTGTTATATATGGTATGAATTATTTCGGGCATCAGCATAGCATATCGGACGTTTTTGCGCAAATAATTTCGAATATGCACTAAATGTGGGCTTTTTTGATTGATTTTTGACGTATAACGCAATAAAATTTAATTACTATGAAGTTTGTATTTTTATCTTTGCGCCACTCATCATCCCCGTTCGGGGTGCGGATTTAATTGCTATACATATAAATATAAAAATATTTTACAGAAATATACAAAATCACAAAGGATGAAATTATGTTGGATATCAGATTTATTCGTGAAAACCCCGAAGTTGTAAAAAACGCCTGCCGGGTAAAGGGTTTTGACGATAATGTTGATGAAATACTGGCACTGGATACGCGCGTACGCGAACTGAAAACAATTACCCAAAATATGACCGCGGAAAAAAATAAAATCACGCGTGAAATCCCCACTGCCACGGACAAGGCGCCATTGATTGCCCGTTCCAAACAAATTGGTGATGAAATCGCGGCCGATTTAGCGGAACTGGCGGATAAGGAGGCAAAATTAAACGACCTGATGCATCGCGTTCCGCAAATTCCAGACGCATCCGCGCCAATCGGCCCGGACGACAGCGCAAATGTAGAAGTACGTCGTGTCGGCACCCCACGTGAATTTGATTTTACCCCACTGGCGCAATGGGACTTGCTGGATTTGAACGGTTGGTGGGCACCGGAAAAAATCGCCCAAATTTGCGGTACACGCACATACTGCCTAATTGGTGAAGCGGCTGAATTGCAACTGGCCATTGAAACATATGTTATTCAGAAACTGATTAAAAAGGGTTTTCGCTTTATTGAATGCCCGTCGATTACCAAGCCCCAGACAATATTTGACGCGGGTCACTTTATGGGGGCCGACCTGTCGATTATGAACAACGATGTGTTTATGTTGACGGGCACGGACAGATGTCTGGCCGGTACGGCGGAAATAATTTTGAACTCTCTGCACAGCGGCGAAATTTTATCGGAAAACGAATTGCCGATAAAGTATGCGGGATTTTCGCCCTGCTTCCGTAAAGAGGCCGGCGCCGCCGGACGTGACACACGTGGCCTGGCGCGTTTTCATCAATTTAACAAGGTTGAACAGTACGTTTTCTGCAAACCAGAACAGTCGGATGAAATGCACGAATTACTGTTAAACAACCTGTGCGAAGTTATGGAAGATTTCGATTTACCGTATCGCGTAATTGCAAATTCCACCGGCGATATGGGATTTAACAAGGTAAAAATGAACGATGTCGAGGCCTGGGTTCCATCTGAAAATGCGTATAAAGAAGTTGGCAGTTGTTCGTCCATCGGCACGTTCCAGGCACGCCGCACAAATACGCGTTACCGTGAAAACGGCACGAACGAGGTCAAATTCTGTGCCACATTAAACAATACCGGTATTGCCGTGCCGCGCGCATTGGTACCATTTTTGGAAAACAACCAGAACGCCGACGGCAGTGTGAATATTCCGGAAAAACTGCAACCACTGATGGGGGGGCGCACAAAAATTGGTGGAAAACACTAAAAAACCGGCTAATGCCGGTTTTTTATTATCTTTGTTTTTCTGATTTTATCGCGAATTTTTTTGCAGACAGCAACGGGAAATAAAAATCCTTTAAAATATTTGTTGTGTTTCTGTATTTAATCGCCTTTAAGGAATTTAACAACGTCTGTTGTGCTTCTGCACGATACCAATCATATTCGTTATACAGGTTTTCCATTGAATTGACAACCGCACTGTACATCAGATATACACGATTGTCGTCCGTACCGGCCGGCATAAATGCATAAACCAAATCCATCGGTTCCAAGCCCGCCTTTACACGCACATTATAATCCCCGAACATTTTCGGATTTGCGGCAACACGTGAAACCACGGAAATCGCGTCATTTATTCTTTTCAGTGCAATCTGGTCATTGGCACGCGAACGCTGTTTTTCCAAGAACTTTATGCACTCGGCAAAAAACTGTTGCAATGTCGCATCATAATCAATCATTTTATTACTCCCTGTAATTACACACGATATCATAGACAAACATAAAAATATGTCAATATTTTATATATAATTTGTTGAAAATGCAAAATTATAGTATAATCTATTGTTTGCGAAAAAATTATTATACAGGGCATTAAAACTATGGTTATGAAAATCAGAAACATTGCAATTATTGCGCACGTTGACCACGGCAAGACGACACTGGTGGACAATATGCTGAAACAATCCGGCACATTTCGTGAAAACGAACGTGTTGCCGACCGTGTTATGGACAGCGGTGATTTGGAACGCGAACGTGGGATTACCATTTCGGCAAAGCCGACATCGATACAATGGCACGATTATAAAATAAACATTGTGGACACACCGGGTCACGCGGATTTTGGCGGTGAAGTGGAACGTATTTTGTCTATGGTTGACGGCGTGGTTCTGTTGGTCGACGCGGCCGAAGGTCCCCTGCCCCAGACAAAATTTGTGTTGAGCAAGGCATTAAAACTGGGGCTGCGCCCGATTGTGTGCATAAACAAAATCGACCGCAGTGACGCCCGCCCAGACGAAGTATTAAACGAAACATTTGACCTGTTCGACAAACTGGGGGCAACTGATTCCCAACTGGATTTTCCATATCTGTATGCGTGCGGACGCGACGGTTGGGCTGTGCGCGACCTGAACGACGAACACAAAGATTTGACCCCGCTGTTTCAGTTGATTATCGACCACGTGCCGGCGCCCGACTGTAACGGCACCCGCTGTCAAATTGACGCGCCGTTTTCTATGCTGGCCACCACACTGGAAGCCGACCCGTACGTTGGCCGAATACTTACCGGCAAAATAGAATCCGGTACTGTGCGCGTGGGCCAGGCGGTCAAGGCAATCAATATGCGTGGCGAATTCATAGAAAACGCAAAAATTACAAAAATAATCGAACATCGCGGCATTGAAAAAGTATCATTGGATTCTGCATCTGCGGGCGACATCGTTGTAGTTGCCGGATTTGCGCGCGCAACGGTGGCCGACACCCTGTGTGCACCAGAAGTAACAACGCCAATCCCGGCAATGCCGATTGATCCACCGACCCTGACGATGACATTTTTTGTGAACACATCGCCCCTGGCCGGCAAATCAGGTAAAAAGCTGACATCACGTATGATTGGCGAAAGATTGTTTAAGGAGGCCGAAACAAACATTGCCCTGCGTGTAACGCAAAGTGAAAATAACGAGGCATTTGAAGTATCCGGTCGCGGCGAATTACAACTGGGGATATTGATTGAAACAATGCGCCGCGAAGGATTTGAATTGAGTGTATCACGTCCACGCGTTGTTATGCAGGACGGCCCGAACGGCGAAAAACTGGAACCGATTGAGGAAGTTGTTATCGATGTCGATGATGAATTTTCCGGCGTTGTAATTGAAAAGATGACCAAGCGCAAGGCAACAATCACAGAAATGAAGGCATCTGGCAACGGGAAAACGCGCATAGTATTTTCTGCGCCATCACGCGGTTTAATCGGATATCTGTCAGAATTTCGCACGGACACACGTGGCACTGGCGTTATGAATCGTGTCTTTTCTGGATACGAACCATATCGTGGCCCGATATTACAATATCGACCGGGTGTATTGGTTTCTATGGAAAGCGGTGTTACGACAACATACGCACTGCATAATTTGGAACCGCGTGGTGTCTTGTTCGTCGGCCCCCAGACCGAAGTTTATTCTGGTATGATTATCGGCGAACACAGCAAAGAAAATGACTTGGAAGTCAACCCTGTCCGTGGCAAGGAATTGACTAACATCCGTTCTGTTACATCGGATGAAAAATTGTTCCTGGCCCCACCCCGCAAGATGTCACTGGAAGAAGCACTGTCATATATCCAGGACGACGAACTGGTCGAAGTTACACCCGCAACGATTCGTTTGCGCAAAAAAGAACTGGACAGCAATATACGCAAAAAGACGCGTAAAAATTCTGAAATCTAGTTGTGTGTCAGCCAGCGTTTCATACGCTGGCGCACACGTCCACGACGGACCCGTCCGGGTATAAAGCACGCAACTAATTTTATAATCAACTTTTTCACATTATATACAAACGGCGAAGAACTGGTGGCGCGGAACTGTGCCATCGCGGTTGCATAGGCATCCTTGTCCAGCGCGTCTGGCGCGACCAAACTGGAATCATATTTGAACCCATTTTCATCAAAAAATTTACGCAGGTGTTTTGTCAGTCCAATAATTTGCGGCATATTCGTACTGTGTTGTGTGTGTACGGGTTCCACAGATGCGGCGATATAAATACCGTTATGACCCTTGGCCGAATTTATCATATTTTGAACATCGAAACTATCCTTTGTTTTTCGATTACGTTTTATCTGAATAACTGTTCCGCCACCACGCATAAACAGCCCCAGATGTAACGCCGTACCAGCACACCCCGCCAATACGCGGCAATTTTTCATAAAACCGATTTGTTCACGCAAACTCAACGTTTCTGGATAAATTATATGAAATCCATTATCTGCAAAAATTTGCTGTATTTTTTCTTCGCCATATGTTTTTCCGTGCGACAATTTTGCACGTGATACATAAATTTTTTCATACGAATAACCAGTTGTACGCGACGCCATATATTCATATGCTTTGACAAAATCATCAGTCCAATAAAACGGAATATTAAATGCCTGATGCGGAATATATACATTTCTGAACCGCGCCGTTTCGTTCAAAATTATTATATTGTCGCGCGCAATCCCCAGACAATCCAACAAATCATAAATATATTTTGGCACGGGTTTTATATTCTGGTTGTTCACCAACACAATCGGCAATTCGCGCATTTCATCGCGCAGCACGCCCCACGCCCTGTTCATATGCTCCAGCAAGAAATGCCCAAAATGCGGATAAACATTTCCGAAATAAACAACGTCCATATCAAGATATGGCACTTTTTCCGGCACAGACGGCACAAACTGATGTCGCCGACCACGCATCTGGGCACTGGCCGCGACAAAACGCCCATCGACATCAAACACGCCGAACCCGCGTTCGTGCGCATTCACAATAGTACCGTCTGGAATTACATCGACGCCCCCTGGGACTACATACTGGCGCGCGGCCGCCCGCTTACAAAACTGCGAATAATGCAACGACGTATAAAATTTTATCGACATAACTGCCCCTTGCAAAAAATATAAAATCTGTAAGAATTATAAATAAATATGAAAAAGAACTCTAGTAATAAACGATTATTTCTGGTTGCGGGTTACAGTGCAAAAAACACTGTTGATGCGGCACTGGTCTATCTGGTACAAAAACTGGCAGCGTGTGGGGATGTTATTCTGATTATGGACAGCGACACACCACGCGTCGAATTAAATCGGGTACGCCAGTATGTTTTACACGCCGACGCTGTTCGCCACGGCGAATATGACTTCGGCTCGTACAAGCGCGCATACACATACGCACGGGATACGGGGATTTTACAAAAATACAATTACATTTATATGGTCAATGATTCTGTGTACGGCCCCCTGTATCCGATTGAACAGTACCTGAATAAAATGGAATCGTACGGTACGGATGTTTTTGGCCTGGTATGCAATCCGCACAAATCTCATTCACATATTCAATCTTGGTTTATCGGTATGCAAACCGACATCGCCACGTCAAAATGGCTGGACGAATTTATGTCTGGTATTACACACCAACCGGACAAGGGTTCAATAACATACCTATATGAACAGGGTTTTACCAGATTACTAAACGCACACGACATAATATGGAAATGTATGTATTCGGCATCTGGCCGCAGTATATATAATAATGTAAAAAAATTATACCGCGCAGGTATGCCGTTTATTAAAAAGGCCGCTTTCACGCGACACAATGGTCACCTGGGTGGTCAGATTGCGTATGTTTTGCGGCACGTGCCAAACGATGTACGCACCGCGATTATGACGTCCGCACGTGGCGCCTTTGGTGACAAATATATAAATTGGCTTTTAACACGAAATCCGATTAAAATTATGTTCAGGGGTATAAAATACTTTATCCACAAAATATTGAACGAGGGCCTATGACACACAAACCCACAAAACATTTGAAAAAAATTGCCGCCATAACAATGGCGCGTAATGATGAATTCTTTTTAAGCCGTTGGATAAAATATTACGGTGATGAAATCGGCACGGAAAACCTGTACATATACCTGGACGGCACCGACCAGAAAACACCACACAACGCTGGCAACGCACATATAACAAAATTGCCACACCGCGATATGACGCGTGCCGCGGGCGACAAATACCGCATAGGTCTGATGAACGATTTGGCGCAGCGGTTGCTGGAAACATACGACATAGTTATCGGGTGCGACTGTGATGAATTTCTGGTGGTCGACCCCGACACTGGAAAGTCACTGGCCGAATATTTATCTGATATACAAATAAAAAATACCGTGTCTGGATTGGGACTGGACGTGGGACAAAATATGAATATTGAACGCGTTCTGGATAAAAACGCCCCGCTGTTGGAACAACGTGAATACGCCCTGTTGTCAACCAGGTACACAAAACCAGTTGTAAAAAATGTACCGCTTGATTGGGGCAGCGGATTTCACAGCATATCGGGGCACAATTTCCACATTGATAAAAATTTATACCTGCTGCATTTTGGCGCAGTTGATATGCAAATGCTGCTGGACAAGGCGGCGGCACGTGGCCCCGACTGGGTGAATCACCTGCGCCGGCGCGGCAATGGTACGATTGACGCGGTAACACATCTGACCGCACACGGTGAAAACTGGATTCGTCGCGCCCGAAAAATCCAGACGTTTGCACGTCCGATATATGCATTTGACAAACCGGGAATGTTCGGACTGCGACGGGTTGTAAAAATACCGGCACGCCTGAAAAAATCAAACGTATGATTTTATTAAATCAATAATTTGTTTTGTAATAATATCCGTATCAAAACGCGCCAAGCCGTCACGTGCCACGCGACACATTTTTGCAATATCAACCCGTTTGTTAAACACGTCCGACATATGTTGCGCCAACGCCGCAGCGTCCCCGGGACGAAACAGCAAGCCCCCCGCCCCGTCCAATAAAATATCACGCGGGCCGTTTTTACAATCTGACGATATGTTTAATGTGCCGACGGCCGCGGCCTCAGTCAGGACTATTGCAAATCCTTCACTATAACTGGACAAGATGTTCGCCATTGCGCCACGCATATATCCCAACGGATTCGGCACTGCGCCGGTAAAAACGACTTGATTGGCACACGACAAGGATGCCGCCATTTGTTCATACCGCCCGCGAAAACTGCCGTCACCGATAATATACAACTTGACATCAGGCCTATTATTATCACCCCAAAATTTATCAAACCCGCGCAGTAATGTTGGTATATCCTTGTCCGCATACAGGCGCGACACACAACAGAAATATTTTCCGCGTGGCGCAGACACAGTCCTGGATTTCGCCACAATATCTTTTTCACTTATCGGATTATATATGCGCATAATCCTGTCGGCATAGCGCGGATAACGTGCGCGAAACTCTTCTACAAACCCGTCGGTCAGTGTAACCAACATATCATAGTCGTCCATATACCTGATATAGTTACCAGAAACAAACGCATCTATGGACGAATGCCACCATACAATTTTTGGCTTATTTAGTTTTCTAAATTCCGCATCAAATGAAAAATTATAATAATCGATAAAGACATCTATATCACCGGCACCACGCACGCCGTATTTGCGGCGACGCCACCACCGGTACACATCGCGACATAAATGCTGGAAAATTCGCAACAGAAAAAAATGCGCCAAATCAGTCCCCAGCCAACGCGACGGATACATCGTATAAACTGTAACATTTGGATGCGCCGCAAACCATTGGGCATAAACGGGTACCTTGATTTTAGAATAAGTTATGACAGAAATATCAAACAAATTTGTTTTCAGCAACGCATCCAGCGTGCGAATCATAACAGATTCGACACCGCCGATTTTCATATCGCGCACACAAAAAGCGACTTTAATTTTTTTCATTTTTGCACGTTTTTATAAACCGACAAATTTTACAACGCAACCGCCGTGCCATACGTGTCGGCGGCGTATCCAACGCCCCCATTTTTTCCAATTCACGAAAACGTGCAATCGCCGCATCTGTATCAGCACGGTTATCCAGATATTTTGTTTTTTTGAAGGCCCATTTTATAAAGTACCACTTGAAATTTCTGGACCATTTGTCCA
This sequence comes from Candidatus Enterousia intestinigallinarum, assembly GCA_944407095.1. GTDB lineage: Bacteria > Pseudomonadota > Alphaproteobacteria > Rs-D84 > Rs-D84 > Enterousia > Enterousia intestinigallinarum. The sequence goes on from OX097180.1 coordinate 521,250, forward strand.
TTTGGTATGCGGTGGCATTATCACGATATCGTGCGTATGCGTCCGCGATGCCGTCGCACAAACTGTGCAATATACGTAATTGTTTTGCAGATAAAACAATTCCGCCAAAATTCGGAATATAGAAATACAGTGGCAGCGGCGCAATCGTCACACGCGGATTTTTCAGCATAACTGCCGACCACCAGGGAAAATCTTCAAATAAAATCCCCTTTATAAATGGCGTATCAGCAATCAGTTCACGACGATATAAATTTTTCCACACCTGACAATGTTTAATCAGCCATTTGCGTTTTGGATTAAACGCGTTATGCGCGCGTTCCGTCGCATACGCATAAACATCATCCGTCACCAGTGTTTTTATATTCGCCAAATTATATCGCTTTGCCATACGTCCCGGCACAACATCATCTGTTGACAACCCCAGTTTATGCCGCACCATCAGTTGTGGACGGTATATGCGGTCGTACGTGAACGACACAATATCAGATCCGTCACGCGTCGCCAGAAAATATGCAATTTCCATTGTCTGCGGATGAATAAAATCATCGCTGTCCAAGTACAAAATAAAATCACCGGACGCGATACGCATACCGGCATTTCTGGCATCGGACAGACCGCCGTTTTCCTTGGTCACAATTTTGAACCGTGAATCACGCGCGGCATATTCGTCTAAAATAGCAGCACTGTTATCCGGACTGCCATCGTTGACACATATCGCTTCCCAATCCGCAAATGTCTGATTCAACACACTGTCCAAACACCGACGTAAATATTTTTCCACATTATAGACCGGTATTATAATGGATATTGCGGGCATAGGGACTCCTTTTATTATCGTGATTTATGTCAATCTTTATACATTTGATTTATCATTACATCGGCAAAACTGCCCTTTGGCGGATTTTTCGCCTGGGCATATGTTGTTTTTTGGAAAAACGCGCCAGACGTCACCGCGTCAAAGGTTTTCTGGTCGAACGGCTTGTCCGCGTATTTCCACCACAGCGCGTGCGTCGGATCCTGGTCAACGTGCGGCATTTTTGCAAAGTATTTTTTCGCACGCGGATCGTTCATCACCATAGTTTTGAACAACAACTGATGCATAAAGTAATCAAAACTGCCGTTTTCGTGTATCCAGTAATCCAAAATCATTGCACGCCACGCGTCCAGCAAATATGCCCCGCGACGCGAACGTATAAAACAGTTCTGCATAAAACTATACGGACTGCCGACGTGCTGACCGGCCATATAGACAAAGAAGTCCTGTTCTATAATCCAATCTGGAATTGGCGCGGTCGCAAACCCAGTTGAATCCAACCATATACCGCCGTGCTCGTACAATAATTCCACACGGCAAATATCTGCAAAGTGCGCGTTTTTGATTTTTCCGGCCGCACGTTTTTCCCAAATAATATCGGGCAACGTTATATAATCCCGCAACGTATTTTCATCCAGAACGACCAGTTCCTGAGTACAGTTTTTACGCACAGACCGAAAACACGCCTGAACCAGTGGTGGCGCCTTATCTTCGCCCTGTAACCAGATGGTCCATATTTTTTCGTTTTTATCATCCTTTACAACGGGACGTTCCACGACCGCGGCCGCGGCCGGCAAATAGCGACGAAAATACCGCGGAATTGCATCGGCCAAAATATCACTGCGCACGGCACGGCGTGTTTCACGGTCACGCCAGAACCAATTCAAAATATGCCCGCGCACAACAATGTCAGCCAGTGCAAAAAAACGTGCGATTTTCATTTTTATCCTTTTGTTTTATTCCATATCGTCAACGGGTGCGGAATCCTGTCCGACGGTGTCATCATCATCCGCGGGACCGGTTGTCATTTCTTCGGCAATACCGTTTGCACGTGCCATAATTTTATCCAGCAATTCCTGTTGAACATCCGGATGATCGCGCAGCCATTGACGAGCATTATTTTCGCCCTGGCCCATACGTTCATTGTTATAAGAATAGAAACTGCCCGCTTTTTCAATCAAATCATATTTGACCCCCATATCCAGAATTTCACTGATACGGGAAATACCTTCGCCATACATAATTTTGAAATCAACGGTACGGAACGGCGGTGCAACTTTGTTTTTAACAACCTTTACCCGGGTTTCGTTTCCGATAACGTTTTCTTTGTCCTTTATCTGTCCCGTGCGGCGTATATCCAAACGCACGGACGCATAAAACTTTAACGCATTACCGCCAGATGTAGTTTCCGGATTACCGAACATAACGCCGATTTTCATACGAATCTGGTTGATGAATATCAACAGCGTATTGCTGCGCGATACCGAACCCGCCAATTTTTTCAAACTTTGCGACATCAGGCGCGCAGTCGTTCCAACAAAAGAATCACCAATATTACCCTCTAATTCCGCCTTGGGTACCAGGGCCGCAACCGAATCGATTACCACAACATCAACCGCGCCAGATTTAATCAGGGTATCTGCAATTTCCAACGCCTGTTCACCGGAATCGGGCTGAGATATAATCAAGTTCGCAACATCAACACCCAGTTTTTTAGCATATGACGGATCCAGCGCATTTTCTGCATCAATATATGCACAGGTGCCGCCCTTTTTCTGTGCTTCGGCCACGGCGTGCAACGCCAACGTTGTTTTACCAGAACTTTCTGGACCATATATTTCAACGATACGGCCGCGCGGATATCCGCCAATACCCAACGCGATATCCAAACCCAACGAGCCCGACGAAATCGCTTCTATATTCTGTTGCGAACCGTCGCCCATTTTCATAATGGCTTCTTTACCGAATTGCTTTTGAATTTGTGCCAATGCTGATTCCAACGCCGGATTTTTTGCCGGTGCAGACGTATCTTTTACTGCTTCTTTTTTTGCCATAAAATTCCCCTTTTCTTATCAGCAAAATCATACAAATTATTTACCGCGCACGCAATTAAAATAAGATTTCCTTACTTGCGCGACAAAATCACTTTTTGGCAACCACCAGTAATGCAGATATTCCACCAATTACGGCGGTCACAACCCATACGGCCGACGTCCCGCCAAACGCGGTAATGCACGCTGCGCCCAGCATAGGCGTAATTATGTTCGGCAAATTGACACTGGTTCGAAACACGCCGTAAAATTTTGTCTGTTCGGTTTTCTTTGCCGTATCAAAGAACAGCAAATCGTGCACAGATTCCATCAATGCCCCCGACACCTGCCACATAACGAATATCGCCAGCAACGGATATCCCGTTACAAACGTCGCCAACGCGGAAAAGATTGCAAACGAAGAAAAACCTATCAGCAGCCAGGGACGCTTGCCATATTTACGCACCAGACGCGCCATCATTTCCGACAATATTAGATACGGAATAATCCCCAATGTTAAAACCCACCCCAGCGCATCTTTTGAAAATCCATTTTCAACAACGACAATCGGGACATACAGGTACCGCATCGCGCGCAACGAATAATATCCAAAATTCACCGCATATGCACGCGGCATACCAGGCCGACGGAAAAATGCCACGGCATTTTTGAATAACGCACGAAATGTTTTACGTGGATTTACGGGCTTTATCTTTTTATCTTCCTGAACAATGCGGAACAGTTTGAAAGCCATCCAACCAGCCAAATATATCAACGCAGACGCAAAGAAAGCAGCACGATTATTAAACTGATTTGCGATTGCAACCGCAATCATTGGTGCAAACAGCGCACCAACGTTCATCCATAAATGATATCGCGAATTTAACCGCGCCATACCGATTTTACCGGAAAAATCCGACATAAACAGCGGAATCAAAACCCCAACCAACGTTATTGCGATACCGGTTGTATAGTCCAACATAACAAACGTGCTGGGGCGAATAGAAAAACTCATCATCGCATAGCACACGGCCAGCATCAGCATAGAAAAATAAAACACACGCACTTTGGAAAAGCGGCGGAACAGTTCATTTGCAAACAGCCCCACAATCATACAGAACGCAGCATATATACCCACATAGACACCAACGATGGCCGAATTTGCAAAAATTTCCATTAAAACCAGCGAATACACCGCATTATAAATACCGTCAGCGAACCCGGTGAACAACCCCAGGTTTGCAAAAGAAAATCCACTGACACCGTTTTTAACGGAAATATACTTGTCCTTTGCCATAGCGAATATATTCTATCATAAAAATACAGAAAATAAAAATATCCGCGCCATTTGGCACGGATATAAATAATACGTTACCGGTTACAATCAATTATTTGTTGTTTGCCGGTGCAGCCGCCTGCGATTGCTTTTGTTTTTCTTCATACAGTTTTTCAAAATCAACCGGCTGCATAACAAATGTCGGGAATCCGGATTCGGCGGTCATACGCGCCATCAGCGAACGAACATACGGGAACAACAAAGTCGGAACATTTATCAACAATGTGCGCTTTTTTACTTCTTCGTCCTTTTCTTCTTCCATTTGAACCAGACCAGAATATGTCGATTCAATCAAGAATATTGACTTGTCGCCATTTTCCAGTTTTGAATGAATTTTTGTAATCAAATCGACCATAAACAGATTGTTTTCCGCGCCCTTGATTTGAATATCGATATTTATTTCCATTTTTGCCTGGCCATTGTCCTGCTTAAAGAACAATTCCGGCACATTTGGGCTTTCGAACGAGAAATCTTTCAGGAATTGTGTAATGATGTTAAATTTTGCCATTGCGTTTACTCCTTTTTTTACGCATCATTTTATGATAATATAACATTATAAATAATGTTTTACAAGTGGGGGGATCAATAAAAATGGCGGATTTGTTAAAACGGATTTTATTCCGTACGTTTGCGGTTATGCTGTGTTGTGGGGCATTGACATCGTGCGACCTGTCCACGCCGACGCACCGCGGCGACAATTCCGTAATACCGTCAAACCTGCGCCGTGTGTCGTATGACGACCTGCCCGGCTGGCGCGAAGACGATGTCCGCTATGCCCTGCAGGCATTTCGTAATTCGTGCCGTGCACGCATACAATATACGGGACGCGTAATTCCGGATCGCGAACTTTTTGCGGAAAAGTGTCGTATGCTGCCGTCGGCGTCGGCGGACGTGGCGACAATCCGCGCGTGGTTTGAATCAAATTTCCAACCGTACCAGGTTATTGATGACAACGGTGAAAAACGTGGATTATACACCGGATATTATTCCCCGATAATACCGGGATGCCGCACACGTACGGCACAGTGCAACGAGCCGCTGATGGGCGTTCCAACCGACGGCCGTAATTACAAGGGCGTCCCCAAAAAACAAATCGTTGAACAGCAAATTGGTCGCCCCCTGTATTGGGCGAATATCGTCGATGTGCAAAATATTCAAATCCAGGGCAGCGGTATGTTACAACTGGAAGACGGTACAATGGTCAAACTGAATTTTGCAGCGGTCAATGATTTGCCGTTCAAATCAATCGGCGAACAACTGCGTGCCCGCGGCATACGCCCCGACGGCGGATATTCGGCCGATGCGGTGTGGACATACTTGAAGAAAAACCCCACATTGGCCAAAGAAGTTATTTATAACAACCCCCGCTATGTGTACTTTTATGAATCCGTACCGCCGGATGTAATTGGAAAATTGGGCACCCCACTGTCCAAGATACGTTCAATCGCAATGGACGACAGTATTTATACCCTGGGGCTGCCGGTGTATATTGACACAAACCTGTCGGATGGGCGTCGTTTCAGCCGCCTGATGATTGCCCAGGACACGGGCAGCGCAATTCGCGGTTGGATACGTGCGGACATATTCTTTGGCAAGGGTGACGAAGCATACAAATTCGCGCACGGCCAACACGCCCAGGGTCAAATGTTCATTTTGATGCCAAAAGAATATACTTATGTCAAACCAACAAAATAAAATGAACCAGCGCAGTCGCCGTCCCGGAACACTTGCTGGGGCGATGGGCGAATTGCTGCAGATATTCGGTGTGCGCGCATCGGACGCGGATTTAATTTCACGCTGGGATAAAATAATGGGCGCGGAAATTGCGTCGATTGCCCGCCCCGCGGCGATAAAGAAAATGCGCGACGGTCGTTTTAATGTAACACTGCGCCCGGTCAATCCGGCATTTACACTGCAACTGTCATATATGACGGACGATATTAAAAACAAAATCAATAAATACTTCGGTCGCGACGCCGTCGCGAAAATCAGTTTTCGAAAATAGTTGCCAGTGCACACGCAGCAACAATCGGTTGCAAATTATTATTTGTGTATGTATAATTATGGGGCATTGGTTGATTACCAATGCGGGGTGTCATAACCTCTCAAAGTTTTATCTTCTCCAACAAATCGGTTGGAGGGTTGCGAATATATTGAATAAGCACACTATACTTTGATAGTTATGAACCTCCAACCGCCCTTCATCACGGCGGTATTTTTGTTTAATAAAAAACAAAGGGGGAAAATATGATACTGGTTGACAACCTGTATTTTGGCCGACTGATGCGTCGTGCCCGCGCAACCGCGCGATTAAAACGAACCGATGCCGCAAAAATGATGCGCATAACCAAAGAGAAACTGCACCGATATGAAACGGGCAAAGAACTGATTCCGGAATTTGTTATTGAACGACTGTTTTATAATGGTTGGTCAATGCTGGCGGCGCGTTCAATTCCATACAGGAAAAATCCAATATTTGACGAACGCGACTGATATTTTGCGACAAATAAAAAACGCCCCGACGGGCGTTTTTTATTTCATCATCTTTCTTTCCCACCATATTGCGATACCCGGCACCAGGAAAAATATAACACCCGCCAATCCCCAAAGTGCCAGTGTTCCAATCGCATACACATAAAACATAGTTGCCGAAACACCGGTCACCACAACACCAAAGTACATCAACGCGGGTATAAAGGTCAGCCCCCACACGGCCAGAACCAAAATAGTATTCACCGCAAACGCACGCAGCATCACACGCTGGCGCGTCAGTAATTTCATATCACGCTTTTCCGCAAAATTCTTTTTCATATCGGCCCCCTTTGGTTCTGATACAATTATATCATAACGCGCGGGATATTAAAACTTGAATCTGCTCATATTCGCGTGGGCCAGCGCGATTGCAATGGCGTCACTTTCGTCCGATGTTTTTGGACGCGCCGCGGGCAGCAGTATCCGCACCATTTTATAAACCTGTTCCTTGTCCGCGTGACCGGCGGATGTCAGGGCTTTTTTTATCTTGTTCGGTTCATATTCAAAAATCGGAATATCGCGGTTTGCCACCGCAACAATTGCGGCCGCACGCGCGTGCCCCAAAATAAGCGTTGTTTTGGGATTTTGATTTACGAACGTTATTTCAATACTGCATACATCGGGCGCAAAATCATCGCACAGTTTATCCACCCCGCGGAATATGGTCGCCAACCGCGCCGGCAATTCCAATGATGTTTTCGGCAAAATAACCCCGCTGGCAACATAGCGATGTTCGCCACCACGTGCATCTATGACCGCCCACCCGGTATGTAACAATCCAGGATCAATTCCCAAAATCCGCATTTTTATTCCCGTATAATATATATATGTATAATAGCATATTATAATAAAAATTACAAAAAATCCGCGCCATTGGCGCGGACATTGTCTGTGCTATGCCCCGGGTTTATGCCGCCGCGGTGAAAACCTTTTGCACGTCATCATTGTCGTCCAATGCATCAACCAGTTTTTCCAACTTGGCATACGCTTCGTCATCCAAATCCATCGGCATATTCGGTATCCAGGTCAATTCCGCCTTTTCCGGTTCACCCAATTTATCGGCCAATACCTTTTGCACGGTCATAAAATCGTCCGGCTTGGTTGTGATGATAAATCCTTCTTCATCAGATTCCAGATTATCGGCGTTTGCATCCATTATGATTTCCATCATTTCATCTTCGCTTTTGCCAATGGATGCCGGATAGAAAATCTGACCAGCGCGTGTGAACATAAATACAACGCTGCCCTCTTCCCCCATATTTCCACCGTTTTTGGCAAAGATATTACGAACCTCTGGCACGGTACGGCGCGGATTGTCGGTCAATGCCTCTACAATAACGGGGACGGCGCCGGGACCATACCCCTCGTACCGGACGGCAACATAGTTTTCAGTGTTTGCGCCAGACGCTTTGTCTATTGCACGCTTTATATTGTCGTTCGGCATAGAATTTTTACGCGCATTTAATATCGCCAGGCGCAACCGCGGATTATTATCCGGATTTTTATCGCCCAACTTTGCCGCCATTGTTATTTCACGCGCCAGTTTAGTGAACAACCCACTGCGCGCCGCATCAACCGCACCCTTTTTGTGCTGAATATTGTGCCATTTGCTGTGTCCGCTCATATTTGACCTTTTACTTTTAATTGATTAAAATTACGACAAAAGGATAACAAATGATTGGAAAATTGCAAGGCATAGTTGATTATATCGGTGACGGATTTATCATATTGATGACGGGCGGCGTGGGGTACAAGGTTTTTACCCCAGAATACCTGACACCAAAATCAACGGTCGCCCTGTGGATAGAAACTATTGTCCGCGAAGATTCAATCCGCCTGTTCGGCTTTTCAACGATTGCGGCGCAAAACCTGTTTAACCAGCTGACGGCCGTGTCGGGGGTCGGGCCGAAACTGGCAATGGCGATAATGGGCGCGATAAGCACGGATACCCTGATGACGGCGATTGCAACGGGCGACGCAAAAACAATCACGGCCGCACCCGGCGTTGGGAAAAAGGTCGCGGAAAAAATCATCGTCGAATTAAAATCAAAAATTGGCGGCACAACATTGAACCTGGGTGATGTTGGTGGCGCGTCTGGTGCATTGCCAGATTTGCTGGCTGCACTGGAATCATTGGGGTACAGACGACTGGATATTGTGGATATGGCACAAAAACTGGTATCCAAAAACCCAGATGCAGACGTGTCAAAACTGGTGCCAATGGCATTAAAGGAAATCAGTGGGAATAAATAATTATGAATAATAATGATACTATTTTTGCGCTGTCGTCGGGCCACGGAAAATCGGGTGTGGCCGTCATACGTGTATCGGGCGACGATTTACGCGATTTATTTTTACGCATAACAAACCGCAAATCCGCCGATGCGCGACACGCATATTTTGCAACTATGCGCGACACCGCGGGCGACGTCATAGACCAGATTGTTGCAACATATTTTGTGGCGCCCCAATCCTTTACCGGAACCGATGTTATTGAAATATATTCCCACGGGGCGCCGGCGGTGGTGGAAAAGATATTTGAATATTTACGTAATACGGGCGCACGTATGGCCGACGCCGGCGAATTTTCACGCCGCGCGTTTTATAATAATAAAATGGATCTGGCGGATGTGGACGGACTGGCGGCACTGTTGGACGCGCAAACCGACGCCCAGCGGCGCAGCGCACTGCAATCAATGATGGGCGGCGACAGTGAAATATATAACAACTGGCGCGGACAAATGATTGAAATTTCCGCATATGCCGCGGCAATTCTGGACTATGCGGATGACGAATTGCCCGCAAATATCGGCGACACAATCCGAACAAAAACACAGAAATTATACGAAGAAATCACCGACGCGCTGGCGCGCTATGCGGCGGTACGCGCAATCCGCGGCGGATTTAACGTTGTGCTGACGGGGGAAACAAACGTCGGCAAATCATCACTGTTTAACGCAATATTGGGGGCAAACCGTGCAATAGTATCCGACATACCCGGCACAACGCGCGATGTGGTATCGGCAACATTGGACATAGGCGGATATATGGTGAACTTATCCGATACGGCGGGACTGCGCGAAACAAATGATACCATTGAAAAAATAGGAATCGAACGCACGCAATCCGAAATAGACAGCGCGGACATAATAATAAATGTGCACACCCCGGACGATGCACCACACACATTGCCCCACGCGGACAAAAATACAATCTGTGTTGTAAACAAATCGGATTTAACCAATGCCCCCCACACCGACAATATAATATATGTATCGGCAAAAAATGGCGACGGGGTTTCGGAACTGACAAACGCAATACGCGAAAAAATTTCAGCCATTGCGACGGCGGCACAAAACGGCGTTGCGGTCAATGCGCGCACACACGGATTATTATCGGACGCCGCCAGCGAATTAAAATCCGCAATCGATGCACCGGAAACCAATTACGATATCTTTTCCGAACACACCCGCCGGGCGGCGGACGCGATTGGAAAAATACTGGGTACTATTACCGCGAACGACGTTCTGGACGCAACATTTTCGCAACTGTGCCTGGGCAAGTAATTTATTAAACAATCAAAATAACAGTATAAATTTACACAAAATTTTCACAAGTTATAAAAATACTTTAACTTTATAAAATCAATCGCGGCCGGTTTTCCCGGCCGTGATTTTATTCCGTATCAATCGATGAAGCACGACGATAAAAATCCAACCCGAACAGGAAAATCTGTAACATTACCCGTGGTGGAATTTTTGCCGATCCACGTTCATATGCCGTCAACGTACCAACAGAAATTCCCATTTTTCCCGCCAGCAATCCCCGCGACAGCCCCGTACACAACCGCGCCGCGTGCAGAAAAAATCCCGGCGGAAAATCTGCGGTATTGTTAAACATTTTTTCCAATCGTTGCATTTTTGACATCTTTATTCCCCCATTTTTTGTTAAACAAAAACACCGCCGTGATTAAAGGCGGTTGGAGGTTAGTGGCTATTAAAGATAATAGCGCTGTTTATTGGATATTCACAGCCCTCCAACCTATGTTGGAGCTTTTTATTTAAGAGGCCACTACGCCCCGCCCTGGTAATCAACCAGTGCCCAATAATTATAACACACCCAAACAATACTTTGCAATAAATTGTTCCCCTCTGTACTCTGTTATCTGTTCTCTGTTCTCTAAATAAAAACCCCGCCTATTGGCGGGGATTTTTATTCACGACGTATTGGGTATTTGCCATCTATCAGATTTTGACGCACGACGTGGTGTTTAACCTTTTGCGTGCTGGTCGTGGGCAAATCGTCCGTTGTCATCGCAAAGTGCGTCACCCATTTATATGATGCAACCTTTTTATTTGCCTGGGCGATGGCCGCAGCCAATTTATCCAGCGTCATATCCGGTTCAACACTAAACACACCATATGTGACGGTTTTGTTTTTAACCTTGTGCTCAAACACGGCGACGTTTTTAACACCCGGGATTTCGATGAACATACCCTCCAACTCGTCCGGATAAACGTTTTTACCGGAATCCAGAACGATGACCTGCTTTTTACGGCCGGCAAAGTGCAATTCACCGTTTTTATCCATCGTCACCATATCACCGGTATTAAAGAATCCGCGATCGTCAAACACTTCTTCGTTCACGCCGGGGTTATTCAGATATCCACCGAACACCTGGTGACCACGCACCCACAGAACACCGACGCCGTCTTCGTTTTTATCACGAATTTCGCATTCGTTGTTTGTGGTGGGTCCCCCAAAGGCAAACGGGAAACGTTTTTTTGTCGGCTTAGAAATACAAATTGGCCCCACTGTTTCAGTCAGACCGTATCCCTGAATAAACGTCAACCCTAAGCGTTCATAGAATGTTTCAACCTCTGGCTTAGTTGCGGCACCGCCCGCAATCAACAGGCGCGCCCGACCGCCAAATACGGCCAGAACGGGTTCCTGAACCTTTTTGACCAGTTTGCCCAGGCCGATTTTCTGCAACACCTTGCCATATTTCAAAACAAACGACGCCAGCCACCATTTATGCTGCGCCTTGATGTTTTCGATGATACGGTTACGCAGAACCTCCCACAATCTGGGGACGGCCGGAATAACGTGCGGACGATATTCTTTGAAATCCGCCATTATTTCCTTTGGATTTATGCTGGGCTGTAATAAAACGCCCGCACCATAGTGCAACGTTGCCAATAATTCCACCGCAAACCCGAATATATGGTACATTGGCAAGAATCCGTACATAATAAATCCGGGCTTTATCCATTGATGCATATCTTCCAACGAATTGGAACATTCCACCAAATTAAAGTGCGTCAGCGGCACAACCTTTGGCGTGCCAGTCGACCCCGATGTGAACGACAGTGTCGCCACATCCAGCGCATCCAACGCCGCCGGTTTCAACCGCGCGTCAACCTTGCCGTCTTTGGCGGTGATATCATAAAACTTGAACTTCTTAGTTTTATAAAAGAACGACGGTTCAGCGCATACGATACGACAATCGGTTGTCGCCGTCATATTGTCATATTCAAACGGCGTCAGATTTGTATCCAACAACAATGCTGTTCCGCCCAAATACCAAATCGCAAACAGTGTTATCGGAAATTCCGGTATGTTGTGCGCCAATACACCGACAACATCGCCCTTTTTGACGCCGGCCGCGTGCAAAGACGTGGCACGCGCCTTTACCAATTCGATAAATTCTGTGAACGTAACTTTTTCACGAACCAGAAACAGGTTGTCCGGCCACTTGGCCGCGGTACGTTCCAGTAATTGATACATATTCATAACAAAAATTCCTTGTTGTTTTTATATTGGACAATCTTTATTATATCCACCAAGGAAAAGATTGCAATTATGAAAATACTGACATTAAACATAAACTCTATACGCGCCCACGCGGAAAGTTTTATCGATATTCTGCGTGCGGGCGAATACGACGTCATATTGGTTCAGGAATTAAAGGTGGAAACCGCAAACTTTCCACATAACCTGTTTGATGAATACGGATATAATATCAAGGTGTACGGCCAGAAATCCTGGAACGGTGTTGCGGTGTTTTCCAAATTCTCTATCGAAGATGTGACATACGGCCTGCCGACGTATGCGGACGTAAATGCGCGGTTTATTGAGTGTGTTATTGACGGTCACGTGCGTATAATAAACGTGTATATGCCAAACGGCGATACGGTCGATTCACCAAAGTTTCCATATAAACTGGACTGGATGCGCGCATTTACACAACATATTGCACAGTACATAAATTCCCCTGAACAGGTTATTATTGGCGGGGACTTTAACGTTGCACTGACGGATGCGGACGTGTGGAAGCCGGCCAACTATGTTGGTATTGCAATCGCCGCCCCGGCCGCACGCGAAATTATGCAATCGTGGTTGTCCGCTGGCTGGACGGACGTATGGCGCACACTGCACCCCGATGAAGTCGGATATACCTGGTACGGATACCGCGGACGTGACACCGTCGGAAATCGCCAAGGACTGCGCCTGGATTACTTTCTGGCCAATCCGGCGGCAATGCAAAATATAAAATGCTGTGAAATAGATATGAACCCACGTATGGCGGAAAAGCCAACCGACCACTGTGGATTGATGTTAAAAATGGATTAAATCCCCGCGTCAATCATCGACGCGCGCCAAATCGTCATATACGTGATATTTCTGGTCGTTTGTTTGCCTGTATTCATACGGCGCGCGTCCAACCAGGAATATGTCTATCATCTGTTTGGTTTTATCGTATGCCGCGTTCATCATTGCGCGTGTGGTTTCGGCATCATATTCAATCGCACGAACATCATTGTTTTTCAGTTGTAAAAACATCATCACCGGCGTCTGTGACCTTGCCGTCGTCGGAATTGCAAAGCCCCCGGATTGCAGCATATACGCCTCTAACGGTAACTGTGGCATATTGCCGTCCATCAGTTGTTTTTTCGACGGGGCGGCGCCCGTTTTTATATCCATAACCCCGCCATCCCAAATCCGGTCTGCGCGCGCCCGTATCACGTGCCCGTCAATGGTCACGGCACCACCGATTTCGGCCCTGGATGCCGGTAATGCGGAAAACACGTCACATACAACCGGCGCGATTTCCGAAAATCTTTTATGCCAGAAATGAAACAGAACGCTGTCCGCCCCCAGCATTTCGCGCGCACGCGCATCCATTTCACGTATCAACGCGTTTGGATTAAAATCACGCGCATCTTCGATAACGCCGTGCACCAGATTACCAAAATCACGCGCATCCGGCCCAGTCCAATAATCGTTCAACACGCGCAAACGCAGCATATGCCGCACATAGAACGCATATGGATTATGTATCAACAATTCCAGTTCGGTTACATACACATCGCCCCAATCGGCCGGTGGCGTCGGTGCCGCCGTATCCAGCGGCCGCATTGGCACCACATCACGTGCCCGCACCACGCGCAACAAATCCGCACCAGCAGTTTCGTCAAACTGGCCACCGCGAACGGCAACACGTGATAAAAATCGTGACTGCGTCGTCTGAACACCGCCAGCAACGGCACTGCGCGTCCAATACACATCCGTCCCACACGACAGATTCATAAAGTCCAACGATTGCAGCGATACCTTTCTGTCCGGCGACGGCAGTCCTATTTTTTCCGCCACATCACGCGGCAGCCACGCATTTTCATACCCACGCGCCGGAAACATACCGTCGTTCAGTCCGGTCAAAATAACAACATCGGCGGTTTGCATTCTGGATTCTATGGTTCCCAGAACAATTATATCTGCCCCGTCGTTCATCGTACCACGCACCGTCGCGCCCGATATCGCATCAGCCAAAAAAGCACGCGCGTCCACCATATTCAACCGAATATGCGCGCGTCCCAGACACTGTGATAATTCCGATATTGCACGCCAAACCTGTACGGACGCCAAATCAGACGCATCAAATGACGGTGTAAAATCGAAATTTCCGTCATCAACAATCCGCACAATGGTTTCCATTAAATCAAAATCTGCGGCGGCATATATTCTGTCAAACGTTGCCGTATCGCCACGTTCCGCCCACGCATCAAATAAATTCAGTATCGCCCGCCCCGCCGGCGTCATAGTCCCCGGCACGCCACCAGAAAAATCCGCCGTCATACCGCGCGCCGTCAATGCCGACGCAATACGTTGATTTCCGGCCGCATCCGGTGTTATTACCAAAACGCTTTTCCCAGCATTACGCGCACGCGTGGCGATTTCGGCGACAGTGGCGGCTTCTTCGCTTTCGCGGTCACACACGACCAGATGACAATGCTGTACATCAGCGCCGTTATCAGGACGCACAGGATTGTTTCCAAACGCGTGATTGAAAAATTCAATCGGCGACGCGCCCACATCAATCGGCAACACATCGCTTGCATCAATCCCCAGACGGCGCAAAAACCGATATTCCGCATTATACGGATTTGTATTTAATTCAAAGTCAGACGCATCACCGGAAATTCGGCCGGATAAAATTATGCGCCCGTGCGCCAATCCCGCCACCGCCACCATCAGGTCGGCCGTCGCCGGCACACTGGCCGTAGATGCACAAACAACCACCAGTTTGTATTTATCCAACAAATCTATCCAACCACGAATATCCGCGTTACGTGCACGCGCGCGCGTCGGCCGATTATCGGCAATTTGATCGGCCACCCGTGACAAAATGGACAGTATTTGCGCCTTGCGCTGAAAATGCGCGGCATAGCGTTCATCAACCAGTGTGTCCCAGTTGATTTGTGTGGCATCTATCCCTTCGTTTTCCAGATAGTCCTGCATACGAATTAAATCGTGTGCCACCGGCAGCGCGGTTGAAAAGTTGCCTATACTTGCGTCCGCCGTCAATAAATTTGCAGCCGTTACCACACGCAGCATATCTGGCACCGCATCCACAGTCACATCATCGTCATCGGGGGCGACATCATCAGCCCCCTCGCCCAGGGCAACCAGGCGTGGCAAAAATACCGCACGGCCCGCGCGATGCACCAGGTATTTTTCAACCACACGCACTGCGCGTCTGCTGGGCAGGAAAATCAACATATCGGCCAAATCAACACCGGACGCATCCAATACGTACGCCAGTGCGTCCGTCATACGCGCGGGATTTGTCGCATAAAAGATGTTATTATTTGATGCCAATCAATACCCTTATCGGTTCTATTCCCGTTTTCTTTTCCGCCGATGTTTCCAGTATTTCCGGCACCATCGCGGGATGCTGCGCGTGATCTATTTCCAACTGTGATTTTTCGCGCACACGCTTGTCACGCTTGGTATAAACCACCTGGTACGAAATTCCATTTTTATCGCAAAAATCCATTAAATCCAAATCTGAATCGCGCGCCCCAATACGTGAATCTATCAACACAAACAGGCGCCGCAACTGACGACGGTTTATCAGATATTCTTCCAATCGATGTAACCAGCGCAATGCGTCTTCCCGCGAAATACGCGCATATCCGTATCCAGGCAAATCAACAATCATCGCACGATCGTCAACATTGAACAAATTCAGTGTCTGTGTGCGTCCCGGCGTATTTGATGTACGTGCAACGCACGCACCAACAACCGCGTTTATCAACGACGATTTTCCAACATTACTGCGCCCGATAAACGCGTATTCTGGGAACTGAGTATTCGGCAGTGATTTAACCGTGTCAAACGCGCCAACAAATTTAATCATCGCTATCCCCCTTGTCCAGCATACGGCGATACGCCTCTTTCTTGGAAATTCCCGCGCGGCGCGCCAAATCAGCGGCGGCGCTTTTTGTTGATGCGGCGGATATATCGTTCACGATATCCGTTATTTCCGCGTCGGTCATTTTATGTTCGGGAGCCGGTGCAACAACAATAACTATTTCACCACGTGGCGCGTCTATGTGCATTAAATCCGCGGGATAGCCAATAATCGCATCTTCGTGAATTTTGGTAATTTCGCGCACAATGGCAATTTGGCGTTCTGGCATAACGCGCGCCATCGCTGCGATTGTCGTCATAATACGGTTTGGGCTTTCGTAATAAATAATCGTGTGCCGGATTTTATTGTCGTCACGCAGTTTCTTTTCGTCAAAAAATCCACAAAACGTGAACCGGTCGGTTGGGAAACCGGACAGCACCAGCGCAGAAATTGCGGCCACCGGCCCCGGCACAACATATACCGGCACACCCGCCGCACGCGCCGCACGCACCAAGCGAAATCCTGGGTCACTTATCCCCGGCATACCGGCATCAGACACCGCCGCAATAGACATCCCCGATTGCAGTTTTGCAATCAATTCTGGAACAACATCTCGTTCATTGTGCTCGTGACAAGAAACGCGCGGCGTTTTAATATCAAAATGCGCGGCCAATTTTGCAAACACACGTGTATCTTCGGCCGCAATTAAATCCACCGAACGCAGTACGTCAACCGCCCGCGGCGACATATCAGCCAGATTTCCAATTGGCGTTCCAACAATGTAAAGCCCTGTTTGCATTACAAATCCTTTTATAGTAAAATAATACAAAAATAAATGGATTTTTCAATGCATATGAACAGAATTTTTGGATTTTTGGCACTGTTGGCCGTTGTCGGCTGTACACACGACCAGACGCCTAAAACGGACTGGTTCGGCGAATACGGTACACTGGACACGGGCACCCCGATTCAAATGCAGTACGGTTCACCTGATATGCAACCGGGCACCCCGTCAGATAACCTGCTGGGTGCACCAGTACACCGTATGGCGGTGATGTTGCCGCTGACGGGTGACGCGGCACAAACTGGCAATGCAATCCGCACGTCGATTGAGTCAGCCGTTTTGCAAAACGCGCCGCAAAACCTGTCCGTTGCGTTCTATGACACGGCTAAAAATCTGTCTGCAACAATTACCGACGTTTTATCCACCGAGCCCGAGGTTATAATCGGTCCTGTATTCGCAGACGATGCGCGCGCCGTACGTTCGGCAAAGCCGGACGCCCTGCCCGTACTGTCTTTTACATCTGATGCAACCGCACTGGGCGACGGTGTTATGACAATGGCGTTGATGCCCACAAACAGTGTAGAGGCAATCGTCAAAGAAATGTCCACTGACGGTATCGGCGGATTTATAATATTGGCCCCGGATACAGCATCGGGACGCCTGATGGCCGGAACAGCATTGGGCGCGGCACGCGTCTATAATATCCAGGTGTCGGGTATATTCTATTACACAGAAAAAGATTCTGATTCAATTAAAAACGCGACACTGGCGGCGTCTATGAATACGGCGCGCACCGCCGCAAACACACGTGCACGCGAAGTTTTGTCCGACATACTGACAAACGAACGATTGACTGCATTGGAAAAATCATCGTTAAATATACAACTGGAACGCTTGTCCAAAATGGAAACACTGGGGGCATTGCCGTACGATGCAGTGCTATTTTTGGGCAACGGCGACGATACAGAAAGTTTGGCATCGTTCCTGCGCTATTATGGCGTCGGCACACGTGATGCAGCGTTTTATGGCACTGCATTGTGGGAAGGTTCAGATATCATAAATGATTTCACAATGGTTGGGGCAAAATACGCTGTACTGCCTGATGTAACACCAGAATTTGCAAATCTGTATGAACGTATGTCCGGCACTCAGCCGGGACGTTTGGCTGGATTTGGATATGACGCCGCAAATATGGCAATGGGTATGGTGTATTCACCAAAATCCGATGCGGCATACCTGTTGGACCCCAGTGGCTATGCAGGCGTCGAAGGATTATATCGTCTAAAGCCCACCGGTGAAAACGAACGTGCATTACAGATAGTACAACTGACTGGCAATGGTGCACCACAGGTTATCCGCGCGGCGGCGCAAAACTTCCTGGCGCCTATTTACAATCTGGAACAGCGCAAGATAAGCCCGGCCGACGCAATGGAACTGGAAACACCGGGTGTAAATCCGGACGATTATATCAGCATACCGCAACGCCTGCGTTACAAGTACAAATCAAAAACATACGGCGCGCATATGACGGTCGCCCCAACAGTAGTACCGGCAAACACCATAACCATTTTACCCGAAGACGACAGTGACGCGTTTATATCCGCTGAATTTCAACCCGTTGCACTGGAAAATGTGAACCGCACCTATATAGACAGTGTGGAAATAGAGGAATAAACTACGAAAGCCCCAGATCCGACGAAAACATCTTTGCGTAAAAAAGCAGATTATGCGAAAACTGGTCGCTGTAAAAATCTGATTGCGGTATTAGAAGCACCCCGTAACATCGAAAACATTGGCACGGTGATACGCAATATAAACGTACTGGGGGTTGAAAAATTATACATTGTTGACCGATTTAATGTACTGCCAGACAACTGGGAAACAATGCGTAATAAAAAGAAACTATTAGATATTTCCGCATCTGCTGTAAAGTGGACGTTTATAAAAAAATTCAAAACAACAGAAGAATGCATAAATCATCTGGAAAATAATGGTTTTGTATCAATCGTCACATCGCCCCATATCAAGGGCAAAACAAACATTTTGTTACAAGACGGCGATTTTACCCAGAAAAAATTGGCTGTATGGTTTGGCAACGAAGCCCGCGGCATCAGCAATACCGCTGTATCGCACAGTGCGGCGTGTGTTCAAATAGAAATGTATGGAATTGTTGAAAGCCTGAATCTGGCCACGTCAACAGGGATTGTTTTATATGAAATAACAAAACAACGGCGTGAATATCAGAAAACGCACAAAGGTGCACGAAAAACAAATCCGCCAATAAAGAAATAAAAATGTCCCGATAATGGGACATTTTTTTAACACATTGCGGCATCAGCAAACCCAAATTGTGTCAGCGAATTTTCACGCGCCTGGATACAAATAAATTGCATTTCGCCGTTACCTGTATTTTCAATCGTACGCGCTGCGCCGGTTGCAACACGAACCGCACTGCCCGCGACAACCGGGATTTGTTCGCCGTCAACGGTTATAATACCCGCGCCAGACAAGATTATATAAACTTCTTCGTTTTGATGATGCAAATGATTAAACGGAACCTTGAACCCGGTCGGTACCACGTTTATCGACACTTCACAACTGGTCAGATTCAGCGCATCGTGCAAAAACGCCTTGCCGTTTTCACGCTTTGCAATTTCAGACATAGAACCAAAATCAGATTTAGTGTATTTAGACATTTGTTTCCCCTTTTGTTAAAAACTGTGCTTAAAATATATGGCTAAAAAATCATTCTGTAAAGTACGCACAAAAATGTAAGCATACATACACATTGGTAACTTTTGCCGGATTTCCAGTACATAGGAAGCCAAAAATTTTTTTAATTGTCATTTTTGTATGTTACTGTATAATTTGCAGTATGAAACACAAAACCAAAGAAATTATATCCGCGCAATGCCCTGTTGCCCTGACGGTGTCACTGATTGGCAACAAATGGAAATTGATGATTATGCGCAATTTGCTGACACGCCCGTGGCGATTTAACGAACTGCAAAAAAGTATCGGAATTATTAGTCAAAAAGTGTTGGTCGATAACCTGCGCGCGATGGAATCGGACGGCCTAATAATCAGAACGGTGTTTCCGGCGGTTCCACCGCACGTTGAATACTCGCTGTCCGAACTGGGCCAGTCAATGCGTCCGATATTACGGGCAATGGAAAAATGGGGCACCGAATACCAAAAAAAACGTTTATAGAATAAATATATAAAAAAACACCCGCCTGACGACGGGTGTTTTTTTATTCTGGTGGGAGTGGGTGGATTGTAATTCCCACCGCAATAAAATTGCGGCGGGTCCCTTTCACTGCGCGCTGACGCGCTTGTTCCGAACCAAACAATCTGACGATTGTATGGCCTAATCCATATACCACAATGCAAAATAAAAATGCCCCATCCGGGACATTTTTATTTTGGTGGACCGCGTTTTACCCACGATATTCGGACATACAACACGCCACACCAGAAAACAATTCTCGAAAATAACAGGGAATATCAGGGATTTTTTGCAAAAATCGCCCTGTTCTACCACAAACAACACAACCTAAGGTTGATTTTACACCGCAATTTCCGCAATTTTTGTGCCATCGCCTAGCAAAATTCCCTGCTTTTTATAACAGGGAATTTATTTAAAATAACAGGGATTGCTATTGCCCCATAATCCCATCAACTTAATTATATTTCACTATAATTACAGCCACGCAAACAGTGTATAATTATAAAAAATCAACAAAAACTATAATTATTTTGATTTTTACTGATTTAATTATAGAAAATCAGGACAAGACAGCTTTTTTACCCCAAAAACACAATTCAAAGAAATTTTAGATAAAGCCCAAGTGTTACCGAGCACCCAATATTTTTTGTTCCATTTTGTCTTCAACCTGTTTCCAATTTGGAATTTTTGATGTCAACAGATTAAAAAACGCCTTGGAATGGTCTTTGTAATAATAATGACACAATTCGTGAGCTATTACCACATCGATTGCCGGCTTAGATGCCTGAATCAACTGTGGATTTAGGATAATTGTATTTGATTTCAAATAACTGCCCCACCTTTTTGCCAATTTTCTAACTTTCAATTTTGGCACCGGCATGTCTTCAAATAACTTCACAACTGACTTCAGACGTTCTGAAAACACTGTGTTTGCGCGTTCTTGCTGCCATTCTGTTAAAAAGTCATAAATATCGGTATGATTATTCGGCAACGGTGTATACAGAACAATTTTATTCTTTTCTACCACAATTCTTTTTTGAATGTTTTTAGTAATAATAAGTTGATATTGGCGCCCAAGGTATAAGATACTGCATCCAGAAACAATTTCACGCCCCCCACAAGTATGAAATTGATTGAAATAAACCAACTGTTTCTTAACCCACAAACGTTTTCGTTCTATAAACGCGTCTATTTCTACATTTGTCGCCTGTAATGGTGCCTTTACAACAACGCATCCGTCCGGGAACACCCTGATTGACAAACTCTTTCTAGGTTCCCTGACGAGTTCTGCTGAACAGATGTCTTTTATATCCATTATAAAGAATCCTTGTTCTCTACTGCCAGCGTCCAGCATTTTTGCGCAATTGCCTCCGCCTGATTTGGCGAGACCATAACATCTATGTCATCCAGCAGAAAATCTTCTATTTCTATCATAACCAGACGTCTGGCATCAATATTTGTCTCAAAATCAACAATCTTGTGCTCTTGGATAATTTGAACGATATGCTTTATAACTTCGGCAAAGGCATCTTCATTTATACCAGTCTCTGCAATCATATCACGGATATTTCTAAAGAACGGATGAGTGGCTTTATTTTCACGCAAGGATTGCGGAATATCTGAATCTTCATAATTTTCAACCTGGCCTTGTATTTGTTTAATTTGATTAAACAGGCTGGCCACATCTTCGGCCTTGGCCGCTTTTAGTTCATCCAGCAGTGCCCTGATTCTATCCGAGAATTTTTTATAAAACACTTCGTCTTGCTTATAGCGTTCGCTTATTACCTTGCTGGTCTGCGCTGCAATCGCCTTGGCCTGGGACCGTTTTGACAGACCGTTGGCTTCATCCTCTATAAACTGATTAAATTCATGCATATCTGCCAAATTTATTTCCTGGGACAGAATTTCAACATCATTCGCCGTCACATATTTATCCAGCAACTTTTTTAATTGGTCTTTATATTTTGAAAAATCCACCTTTTCGCCATCGGTCAACTGTGCGATTTTCTTGATTTCAACAAATCGTTTCAGGTCTTTTTTATAGCGTTGCAGTTTTTCTTCATCAAACATTTCATAAAAATCGTACAGACTGGCGCACGCTGAAAACGTACGAATAAAGTTATTCACATTTTCGTAAAATTCCTTTTTAATATCTTTGTTATTTTCATCCGTCAATTTGTTGACATATGCATCCGTATTTTGGACGTCTTTTATATCTGAAAATGTCGCATGCAGTTTCTGATACAACTGCTCTAATACCGCAATTTGCTCAGACGTGTTTAATAACGCCCGATTGATATCATCTGGATCATAGTTAGAAAACAATTCCAGCGCATTTTTTAAATTTTTAGCGTTTTTGGAATAATCTACAATCAGGCCGTTTGTTTTAGACTGCTTCCCCTCATCGCCATCAAACAAACGGTTAACACGCGCAATTGCCTGCAACAAATTATGATCTTTTAACTGCTTGGCCAAATACAATACGGTATCACGCGGCGCATCAAATCCGGTTAATAACTTGTCTACAACGATAAGGAGTTCCACCCCTTCTGGATTTTTCTTAAAATCGTTAATTATCTGCTTTTCACGACTTTCCAATGAACCGTATTTACGTTTTTGTTCCTGCAGATAACGTTCAACCAGTGCTTTTTGCTCTGGCAATTTATCCTCGTCCGCTTCGTTTGTATGCGTGTCGGAAATTACAACCTCTGATTGAATATCACCCAATAAATCTAGCGCATTTTTAAATAAGACAGCAGCATATTTAGACGGTGCCACCAATTGTCCTTTCAGACCGGTTCCTTGATAGTATTTAGTATAATGTTCATGAACATCGACGGCAATCATCTCTATTCGCTGAGACGTTTCTTCTAATACAGATTGAGACACGCACTTTTTTTCAAAATCCTTGCGCGCCGCTTCACTCATTGGGGCCGAAACACGTTCATAGAACTTGTCTAATATTGGATTAACAGATTGCTCCACAAATCTTCCCTGATATACCAGTGGCAATATTGCGCCATCAGCCTCGGCCTCTGAAATAGTATAAGAATCTATGATGCCACCAAATTTCGCCTCGGTCGTGCGCTTTTTCTTGGTCATCAGTGGTGTGCCGGTAAAGGCTATCTGACAGGCATTTGGCAAAATAGTATTCATATTCCCATTATCATCCCCACCTTGACTTCTGTGAGCCTCGTCAATCAAGATAAAGATATTTGGGTCTGCGTCCTTAAACTTACTTACCTCAAACTTTTGTACCAAGGTAGTAATTACATCGGTCGTTTTTGATTTGATTTTCTTTATCAAGTCTTTGCAAGATGTCGCCTGTTGAACCCCAACCTTAATATTACAGGCCGCAAAAGTCCCACGAATTTGGTTATCCAAATCTGTTCTGTCGGTCACAACAATAATGCGCGGATTCTGGACAGTTTCTATCAAGTTCTTGGTCAGCATTACCATGGTCAAAGATTTACCAGAACCCTGGGTATGCCAAATAACGCCGCCTTGGCGCTTGCCCTTTGTGTCTGTGTTTTGAATCCGTTCCAATGTCCTTTTGATTGCAAAGTATTGTTGATAACGCGGCAGTTTTTTCACGCTATTATCATAAATGGTAAAATTACGTACCAAATCTAGCAAGCGCACCGGATTTAACAGGCTGTAAATCCCATAATCCTGAGCGGTTGGAGTTAATATTTCGCCCTGAACATAATTGCCACGCATCAGGTCTGACAAAATCTGTTTCATAACCGCATCCGGCACAGGCGTGTTAATGGAACGCAAAACATCGGCTTCGTATGTAGTGGACGGATATTTTTCTTTCCATACAGAATAAAACTCACGCGGGGTCAGCATGGTGCCATACTTTATTTCACTGACATTTGTCGCAATCAGGATTTGTGGATAAATAAAGAACCGTGGTGTTTGATTGCCGGACTGATTGCGTATCATTTGATTTACCGCCTCGTCCACAGATACCGACGGTTTTTTATTTTCTATAACCGCAAACGGAATACCATTCACGAATAGAACGATGTCCGGGCGACGATTTTGCTCTTCTGAAATCTCAAATTCCGGTACAACGTGAAAAACATTGTTTGTTGGATGCGCCCAATCAATAAAACGCAACTGGGGCGACAGTTTTTTCCCATCAATAAATTCAGATACCGCGACACCCGCCAGCAAGTTTGAAAACACCGTCTCGGACGCCTTGATAATACCATCATCCATTTTGATTTTTTCCAAATCCAATATCACCTCGCGGATGCTGGCATCTGATATTTTGGATGCATCATTGATGGCACGCAACGCATTAAATGCAATATCACGCAAGATATATTGACCATGCGATTCACGCATATCATCCACCGCGCGCCGCCCGATATAGGTATACCCCATATTTATCAATTGACGGATGGCCGGAATCTGGCTGCAAGACGCCTCATCAAAATCTGGTAAATAGTATGGATTATCAATATTTGGCATTTTACTTCTCCTGCTTATTTGCCATCTGTTCTGCAAACTTTGAGGCTTCATTCAACCCCTTAGATAAATTTAATAAAAATTCACGTGCCGATTGAGTCGATTGTTCTTTTTCTAATTGTTGCAACACACCACAAATTAAGTACTCTTTAACTGCATCAGATAAATACGGATTTACCCGAATAGATTCTATTTGAGATTTTGCTAATTCTGTATTTTGTTTTTTCTTAACATCAATGCTTTGTTTAATATATTCCGATATAGCATCGTTCAGAATGTTTATTAACCCCATTTTTAATCCTTTTTATCCACCTTTACCCGAATTTCGCCGGTCAACAATTTTTGCATCAGGCCGCGTTTTTGCTCCTTAAGTAGATCCAGTTGCTGATTTAATAAATCAATATCTGAATCCGCAACAAACAAACAGTCTGATAATTTGTCCATTTCTTTTTCATCATCTGGCACATAAATTTGCAGTTTTATTAACGAATTATATTTCAATGATTTTCGTGTTCCACCTTGTGCCTCTTTTAACAATTCATAGCCAAAACGTCCCGAATTCAAAATGAATTTTAGTATATTTCCTGGTATCTTCTTGGTTTGAAAAACTGCATAAGCCGGGCTAACAATTCCTATTTCAAGATCAGTAAGTTGATTAAAACAGAATTTATCGTCATCCGTCATTGCACGATATGTAAAATCACCGTTATGAATGATTTTATAACCGATATTATCTTGACTTGCCACTTGTTTATCAAAATAATCCTCCTGTTTAAAAATACCGCGCCTTGATGACGTTAAAATGTCGTATTGGTTATTTATAGTGGTTGTTTCTGTACATTCTTCCAAAACATCTGAAAGTTTAATTTTTTTCCACGGTTTTGTAAAACCTGGCAGACGTTGGATGCCGGTCAGCAATCGTTGCATCAGGCCACGTTTCAATTCTTTATTTTCGGCAATCAAATCCGTCAATTCTTCAATCGCCCGATCCCAAGTCCCCAATATCTCCGCAATCTTTTTCTGTTCTGTGATATTATCGGGATATAAAACAAGACACTTTCCGATTTCGTCTTTATTTATCTTTTCTGGGAAAGCGACGTGTAATGTGCGTTTCCATAGTTCAAATTGAAAATAATTACCTTGAATGAAGTAAAATAAATATTCTGGGACAACGTCACGTTTTAATTTTAACAATGCCAATGTAACATAATAAGCAAAATCTTCATCGTTTTTTAACAAAAAAGGTATTCCTATACGACCTATGCGTGTCATAAAAATATCGTTTTTGTTAGGGCGTATTTTAAAATTATTTTCAAATGCTTGATGTGTTATATATTTTGTGGAGGCACTGGGATCAGAAATATCTTCAGCACTGATAAATTTTATACCATGGTCAACATATTCCGGTGTCTGATGCGTCCCATCAAAAACATCGGCAACGTGACCTAATTTATTCATTTTCCAGTCAAACGGCACATTATTCATTTGCATCTTTTTTTCTCTTATTCGCTGTTTCAGGGATCTTTTTTGTTTCCAACAAAATCTGTCTATCTTGATTGACTGCTTGTTCTAATAAATTATTCCAATATCCGTGGTTATCTATCAATAAATCTGTTAATTTTTGTTGTTTTTCAGCAACATCCGCGAAGCCACGTGGCCAATAAATTTTATCTGCCAAATCTAACTGTTCTATTCTTATGTGTATAGATTTTGCTATCTCTTCGATTAACTTTATCAAAATCGATTCAAACTTTTTATTTCTGATTTTTGCTTCTTCTTCATCTGATGCTGGTCTTTGGGTGACGTGTTCCATAAATTTGCCATGCCACTTACGAACAACGGACTTTGAATTATATTCAATCAATATCATATTAAATGCGGACACAAAATCAACTGATACAATATTAGCCGAATTAGCAATCAATGAACGCAAAATATATAACCTACGTTCATAACGTCTACGACGACGCTCAGTAAAAAACTGCAATACCCATACCAACAATGCCCCAACGGCACCAGACAACAAAACTTCTACAATTCTTTCCATTTCTATACCTCTTTACATCACTACTACAGGTTCCTTTTTAACGAGTTCATCCGCCTGTTCATAATTATTTATCAAAATCAATTGAACCAAATTTAATAATTCTAACGCATCTTCTTTGGTTCGTGATTCAATTTTATGGTTTGCATCATTGCCAAGACGTTGAATTCTTTTTGCTTGTTCGTGCTGTCGTCTATGCACAAAACCATTCTCGCACAAATAATCAACATAATGTGCAAAACTATCGCCTTCCTTGGCACCTTCTTCGACAGCCAAATTCATCAAAATTTTACGCAAAATCATAACGGTAGCAGTGTATGCACCAGCAGCAATACAACTTCTCGCTTCTTCATATACTCGATTAATGGTTTCAGGAAGATTCTTTATTGGGTTACCAGGTAACGCAGCAGGAATTTCTTGATTCATATGATCCACTATGTGTGGTGCCTTACAATGGGGGCATATATAAATAGCATCCTTATAATATGAGCCATATAACGCCCTATACCCAATCACAGACGCAACCACATTTCCACAATTCCAACATATAAATTTCTTAGATTGCAGATGCACAGTGTCTTTCCAAGAATAATTATCAAAGTTCATATCACAACCCCAATTCTTCCAGATACTTATCCATCTGTGCGGTGGTTTTGGCGAGTTCAGATTCCAGTTCTGCGATGCGTTTGCGGGTCGCTGGGATATCCACCGGTTCTTCTTCCTCAAACGTATCAACATAGCGCGGAATGTTCAGGTTGAAATCGTTATCTGCGATTTCTTGCGGCGTTGCCAAGTGTGAATACTTTTCAATCTCCGCACGGTCACGATACGTTTTAACTATTTTCGCGATATGGTCATCCGATATATTGTTTTGATTCTTGCCCGGGACAAATTCACGGCTGGCGTCAATAAACAGGACGTCTTTGCGGTTTTCGTTTTTACCACCCGCCTCGCGCGTGCGGTCAAATACTAATATTGCCACAGGGATTCCTGTTGTTTGGAATAACCCCGCCGGCAGCCCGATAACCGCATCCAAGATATTTTCCTCTATCAATGCACGACGGATTCGCCCCTCGGCCGCACCACGAAACAGAACGCCATGCGGGACAATTACCGCAACACGACCCTCTTTGACCTTGGCCGTTTCAATCATGTGTGAGATAAAAGCATAGTCACCCTTACTCGCCGGGGGCATGCCGCGCCAAAACCGATTATATTTATCATTTTCCAGTGATTTATCGCCCCATTTATCCAATGAGAACGGCGGATTTGCAACAACAACATCAAACTTCATCAAACCGTCACCATCACGCAACAACGGATTATTCAATGTATCGCCCCATTCAATACGCGCAGAATCCAAACCATGCAAAAACATATTCATTCGTGCCAGATTGTATGTTGCACCAGTTTTTTCCTGGCCATAAAGGGCATAATTTTTTGAACCCGTCTTTTCAACCTGGGCCCCGGCCATCAACAGCAATCCGCCTGAACCGCATGCAGGATCGCATATACGGTCACCATCCTGGGGTGCAGCCAACTGGGCAACCAGTTTACATAATTGGCGTGGACTAAAAAACTCGCCCGCTTTCTTGCCCGCCTGGGTCCCAAAGCGTTCAATCATATACATATAGGCATTACCCAGAATATCATCATCAACATCACTTAAATCAACCTTGTTAAAATCATTCAGCAGATCACGTATCATTTTATTACGCTGGGTCGTTGGCCCCAAAATAGACTGGGAATTAAAATCAACCGTAAAGATATCACGCAGTTTTTCTTCGTTGGCATCTTCTATGGTACGCAGTGCAACATTTAACAATTCACCGATATTATCCGCCGCCAAATTAGCATACACATCATAAAAGCTAGCACCGTTCGGCATAACAAAACGTGCATTTTTTAACCGCATTTCCACACGTTCCGCATCATTGCCGTAACGTTCCATCAGTTTTTTTCGTTCCGCATTGTGCATATCACTCATATACTTATAGAACAATAGGGCCAGCACATAATCCTTAAAAACACTGGCATCAACTGCGCCACGCGCAGAATCAGCCGCCGACCATAACAGTTTATTCAAATCATCCTGCGTTATTTTAGCCATTTAACACCCCTTTCAAAACATTGTTAAGTAATTTGTCCCTAAGAACATTTATTTCATTTTGCAACCATTTTTGACGCTGTTGCATCTCGCACAACCGAACCAACCGTTCCTGAACATCTAAATCCGGCACTGGCACAACAAGTTCAGCAATCTGTCGCATAGTTATCGCGGAAACCGTTGTGGATTCCTGATGCGTCTTTATTTGACGCTGACCCATTTCTGAATTTATATACATCGCCAAATATTCCGGCAAAACATCATCACGTACACGCAACACAAAAACCGCACTTGTTGTTATGGCCTTAAAACTCTTACGAAAAACATGCGCACGAATTGTCCCGCGACTTGTTACCAATACACACCCCGGATCCAACAGACACCTAGTATAAGAAGATTCCGCTTTTCTAACAACCAAATCTGAAAAATCATTTGAAACAATATCACGCTGTTGAATCACGCGCACCCCAGTGGTTGCATTCGCAACCACCGCCCCACGAAAGGCGTACCCCGACCTAATATATGTAAAATCCTTTAACAAATAATTACGTATCATCATAATATGATTATGTCCCATATTTTATAAAAATCAAGAAACAAATCAACAATATTACAATACTACAAAAACTAAAATAATATTGACAATATAATAATATTACTTTTAACTTGACTTTCACTCTTTTGTAATCATTCATTACACAACACTACAAAAGGGTGAAAATGATACAAATACCAGAGACTTATGACCAGATGCGGCGGTTGCCATATGCGGTGCGACGCGAATTATGGGTGCGGTATTCGCCACATCCCTTTGTACGGCAAAATATGGCCCTGTGGTACTATATTCAATGCGATCGATTGAAACTGCGTATATTGCCAAAACACATGGTTAAAATTCGCAAATATATGACGAACCCAGACGCCTGTTTAACCCATGTTTATCGCAATAAATATAACATGAACGTTGGCACCATAATCAGCAAAACATTCCGTAATATCACACATACCGTCACAGTTGGAGATAATAACACATTCATCTATCACGATAAAACCTATCGCAGTCTGTCGGCCATTGCACGCGAAATAACCGGTATCAAGATATCCGGGCCAGATTTCTTTGGATTAAGTACAAGAGGCAAAAATGACAATCAATAAGTGCGCCATTTACGTTCGTAAATCAACGGAACATGGATTGGATATGGAATTTAATTCCCTGCAAAACCAAGAAGAGTCGTGCAAGGCATATATTGCGTCACAATCGTTTAATGGTTGGCAATATTATAAAACATATAGTGATGCGGCGATATCTGGTGGAACGATGGAACGTCCCGCATTAAAACAAATGTTGGATGATATGGCACATGGCTTGGTGAATACTGTGGTGGTATATAAGGTTGACCGATTATCGCGTTCAATCTTGGATTTCCACAATATGATGAAATACTTTGAAAAATATAACGCGAATTTTGTATCAATTACACAATCGTTTGACACATCAAATTCTATGGGCAAATTGACATTGAATATGTTGTTATCGTTCGCTCAGTTTGAACGCGAAGTTGCGTCTGAACGTGTGCGGGATAAAATTCGTGCATCAAAAGCCAAAGGCATTTGGGTTGGTGGTAATCCGCGACTTGGTTATGACATTATAAATAAGAAACTTGTAGTAAATCCGACTGAGGCAGGACAGGTAAAAACACTATTTGAAAAATACATTGAATTACAATCTGTGGTTGAATTAGTCCGCTTTGCTCGTGTACAAAAAATTCATAATAAACAATGGGTAACCAAGAAAGGTGTTGTGCGCGGCGGTGCAGAATTTTATCAACAAACTATGCACAATCTATTGCGTGATGAAGTATATATTGGGAACATGGTTTGTAAATCTGGTGGAACATCGGTGCCTGGTGAACACGAAGCAATCATTGATAAAGATTTATTCAATCGCGTTCAAATGGCGCTCGCCAGAAATGGTAACAACAAGGGTAATCGTTATACAGGTTCACCAAATTTACTAACTGGAAAATTGTTCGATATAGATGGCATAAAGTTTACAAACCAACAAACACGAAAACCAGGGCAACCGGTAAAATACTATTACGCTAAATCTGGATTTTATATCCCATCGCTCAGTATTGATGAAATCGCAATGAATACGATTAGTGAGTTTCTAAATTCCGCTATGCGTGACATTCCACCAGATACAGCATTATTATTAAAACGCATAGATATACAAAATATGTCATATAATCAAAAGCGTGATTTTATAAAAACAATTATTACAAAAGTTGTGTATTCCGAAAATAAATTAACTTGTTATCTGGTGCTTAATAACGAATTAAAGCGATTTATTAGTGAAAGTTTCATAAATGAAAATGCTGATGACATGACATATATTATCAATAAAGATGCGGTGATAATTGAACGTCCGTTTATCCTTAGCAAGTATAATAAATGCAACGAATATAATTGTGGTAAATCTGGCGCAATCAGTATAAGCGACAATAACCATTTGATTGTGCGGGCATTTGCACGTGCATTTAAATATCGTGAATTATATGAAAAAAATGGTGATTATAAATCAATCGCAAGAGCAGAAAATGTCTCGGAAAGCAGTGTATATCGTCATCTGAAACTTGCATATATGAACCCGCATACTATCAATGACATCATGTCTGGCAAGTTGCAATGTAGTGTTGATAAGTTGTTTAATCTGCCAAACATGCTTTAATTCTTGATTTTTATGTTGTTTTATGATATAATGCCTGCATCAAGACGGTTAAGTATATAAACCGTATCTTATCAAGTTGATTTTTCCATTTTTATGTGCTAAATATTTCATAACAAATATGGATAATTTGTGATATAATGACATTGCAAAAGGGTCAAATATGATTTTAAAGTATGATGTATTAGTAGATCTTCCGCCACAAATAAGAAATGAAATTATGAGTGGAAATATTGCGTTATATTCACAACAGGATGGTTTTGATGATAGAGGAACAAAATATATAATGGTGGTTGGCGATCTGTATTTCAGAATAAACGTAACTGGAAAGTTAATTTTACCACCACTTGATAAAATGCCAGAGAATGCCGATAGATCTGATTTGGTTATACTCCAAAAGGATTAATTATGGTTCAGATTCTCCAAACTTCAGCGCAAAGTTCTGTATGGGTGTTTATTGCTGAAATGGATAGGGATCTGCCGAGGTTTTTGTTTGATATACAAAATTTTGCTGAGAAGTTAAAAGCCAAACAATCTGATAATGATTCTAATTTTTATTTCTTTGTTGATAACGTAGAGCAGTTGAAATCAGTTTTAGCACAAAAAAACATATCAACAGATAAAGTCTATGAAATATCTCAATTTAAAACTGAAATGGGTAAATTATCTGGTATACCATTTTTAGGATGTGTCGTGTCGTCACACGGAAATATAGAGGGTGCAGCAACATTAAATCCTAACAAAATATTAAGCTGTATAAACAACATTCCAGGACTAACTGACGGCTTATTGTTATTGGGTCAGTGTTTTGCGGGTGTCTTCAATACGCCAACAACATCAAAAATATGTGTTATTGGTGCAAGTAATTTTTGTGAATCATTAAGTGCTAAATTTAGTGAAGTTTCCTGGTGTGCAAACATATTTCTGTATTTCTTTTCTCGCTGGTTTATTGAAAACAATAATCAAGATGTTGATGGCGATGGAAACTGCTCTATTTTAGACGCTTACAAGTATGCATCCTTTCACACCAGTCTATTGTTGCAAAACGTAAAAGCTCAATTCTCAAAAAACTTTCATATTTGGTGTACAGATGAGGTAAAAAAACTACAAGATATATCAAACCAGATTATAGCCCCCAAAGAAGGTCAAAACATCGTTGAATTGCAAGCTGTGTACAAAAGTACACAACTAGAGTTGGATCGCAATTTATCATTGTATCATAACAATCAAGAACCTTGGATTTCTGATATGAATGTCGCGATGCGTCTTATTATATGAGATGAATCTCCAGTTAAAAAATCGGCGTTGTATGTAATTTTGGAAAAATAACGGATTTTGGCGTACCCTATATACATACAAGATATTTTCACCACAAAACACCCTGAAAACGTCCCGGACATCAGCCATATTTGAACAAACAAAAAACCGACCATACTTGGTCGGCATTTCTTGGTGGGAGTGGGTGGATTCGAACCACCTCAGGCTTAAGCCAACAGATTTACAGTCTGCCCCGGCTCTCCAACTCCGGCGCACGCCCAATCTCGTATTCCGCCCGCCTGCGCCAAAGGCTTCGGTGGGCAATGGATTTTCAGCCCTTGCTTCGCTGCGGTGAAAATCCTTGGTGCGGGCAGCGGGAATCGAACCCGCATTTCAAGCTTGGAAGGCTTGCATACTAGCCTTTGTACTATGCCCGCAACAAATTCAAAGCCCTGTGATTATATACTAAATTTGGCCAAACGCAAGTATTTTTCACAGGGAATTTGTTCCACGTTATCTTATACCGTGTATGATATCTTCCATTTCCAACAGAAATTCCATATCATACCCGCGGGCCTTTAACCGTTGCAGCATTAAATGTGCGGCTTCGGCCACGCCCAAACTTTTACAGATTTCAACAACCGTGATAATTTCATCACGATTCATTTTATCCGTCGGCATCAATGCAACCGCGACGCCCAATTCACGAACTGCTGCGCGCATATATGCGGCCTTATTCGACTTACAGCCATATTCATACAATACGGCATAAGTATTTGCATTATGCAAAAAGTCATCATATGAATACGCATCTGTATTGATATTCTGCATAACGCGATTTTCAATCGTTTCACATATTTTTTCATCAGAATACAGATATTCTATTGATTTCATTGTGGTATCATTACGTCCCCACGCCGCAGCCAGGCCGTCAGCAATCGCCTGCTTGCGCGCGGCCATATCGGCAAAATACTGTGCATTTTCAGGACATCCATATTGCGCCAATACCAAATAAGTTTGTGCAGCGTTATCTTGCCGCATATAATCTACTTCGTCATCATCCGCGATTGTCCCCAACAAAGTATCTTCTATAACCGCACAGGCGGGCTTGATTCGCACATCTGTTGAGTCCGCAACGGCAACATCGGCTTTTGTTTTTTGATCCACGACCGCGGGTACATCAACAAATCCGCCCGTTTCAACCGAACGATTGGCAATCAGGCCGCCATCATATAATACCCAGGTCGCCGCCCCGCACACAACCAGCAACACACAAACAATCCACAGCCACACACGGCCACGATGTGTCTTTTTTTGTTTTTCAGTTGTTGTTTTCGCTTTCTCTCTCATTTTTCTCTCCATTTTTATCTTATTGGTGGGAAACAATCGCCGCCATCATCAGGGCAACAATTAAAACCTAAATCTGCCATATCGGTATAAACCTC
Source organism: Candidatus Enterousia intestinigallinarum (assembly GCA_944407095.1). GTDB lineage: Bacteria > Pseudomonadota > Alphaproteobacteria > Rs-D84 > Rs-D84 > Enterousia > Enterousia intestinigallinarum. Next base: position 555,729 of record OX097180.1, read on the forward strand.
GCCCGGGCAACAACCATTTTTATCCGGCGCAATTCCACCCGCACACAACAGGTCTGAATCAGCGCTATGTGCATTGTTTCCGGCATATACGGCCAATCCATATCCAGCCGCCATCCCCAGTCCCAGGCACAATACGCATAATAAAGCAACACAAATTCCGGGCTTTATTTTCATATCGCGTCACCACTGTTTATCGGCGGATAGCATTCACCACCGTCTTCCGGGCAACACGCAAACACCAGGTTTCCCATATCGGTAAATGTTTCGCCGTCACAGCAACCGAATTTATTCGGCTTGCTGCCATCTGTGCATAAACCGGATGCCACACGTGCCGCGGCAGTTTCGGCGTCAACGGCCGTCTTTTTAGATTTATCCAAATCATTACAATCGGCATCATACTGGTTTTGCAGTGGTTCAATTTCAGCATCTGACGCACCATTTGAAACAAATGTGTCAATATCCGATTTCAATTCATCACACAAACTTTGCCTGTCGGCCAAATATTCGTTCAAGACACTTTGCGACGTAACAACAACTGTTTGTGTTGTAACAGGCGCTGCAACTGGTGCGGCCGCTGTTGCGACCACGGATGCCGTTGATACACGTCCGGCCGTATTTGTTCGACGTCCGGATGCAGATATGCTGCACTTGCTGCGATATTGCGACTGCAGTGTTGTCAATTCAGCAGTTTGTGCATCGGTTGGTGCCTCTATTGCGGCCAGTTCACTGATACGCGACTGCATCGTGGCGCAATCCGCACGGTCGGACACATCCGCCGCCACAGCCGGCGCACATACAGCCACAGCCAACAAAGCGATTATTTTTTTCATTGTATTATTCATTTATTATTTGTTCCATTTGCAGGATAAAGTCCGTTGCCGGATCTATCAGCTGTTCAATTTTGTCCAGAAATTCACGTGCTTCCTGTTGCATATCCAATTTTTTGAACGTATCAATTACAATCGCGGCATCACGCTGGCGCATATTTTCAGTCGGCTGCAACGCGGTCGCTATTTCCAGTTCACGCAAAGCCATCGCCTTATACATATCTGCATTTTCTGCACATCCACGATCGGCCATAGAACTAAATGTGTCCGCATTTGCCAAATGGTCGATATAATTGGTGCTGTCTTCTGAATTTAATCTGCGTTTCAGCAGCTGTTCAATACGTTCACACGTGGACATTATTTCCGGACGACGCGGCGCAGGCGCAGCAGATTCTTTTTCTATAATAACCAGACGTCCCGCACATCCGTTTGAATATGCCGCATTTAATTCGTTCAGCATATCGACATTTTCGGCGGTTGCGCCACTGGTTGTTATATTCACAATTTCGTTTGCAATCGCGTCACACTGCTGTGCGTCCAGCATCGCACGCGGCGCCGCATCATCACGATATGTCAATCCCAAAATCAGCCCGCACGCAAACAACCCAGCCAGCGCGATTGCCCCCCAAACCTTGTGCGCAGTACTGCAACAATTTACAGGACAATTCTTTACTGATTGTTTTGCGGTCGCCTTTGCCATTTTTTTTGTTGTTTTTTTCATAAAATCCCCTCCCCATACTTATTTAAGTTATTATTATTATACACTATTGTACGATACCATCGCAAATTGTAATTTTTCTGTCGGCACGCGCCGCCAGATTCATATCGTGCGTCACAAACAACATAGCCATTTTTTGTTTTCGCACCAAATCCAGCAACAGGTCAAACACCGCGGCGGCGTGATTGGGATCCAAACTGCCCGTCGGCTCATCAGCCAACAAGATTTCCGGATTATTTGCCAACGCACGCGCAACAGCGGTACGCTGCTGTTCACCACCGGACATTTCCCCCGGCAAATGCGATGCACGATGTGCAACACTGGCCGCACGCAACAATTTCATTGCCCGCACATTTGCGCTGCGTTCGTCCACACCGTTTGCCAACATTGGCAATACAACATTTTCCAATGCCGTAAAATCAGACAACAAATTATGCCGTTGGTACACAAATCCTATTTTACGACGACGCGTCATAGTACGCATTTCATCGTCCATTTTTTGAACTGGTACACCGGCCAACAAAATACTGCCCCCCGTTGGTTTATCCAACAGACCAACACACTGTAGCAACGTGGATTTACCACTGCCCGATGGGCCGACCAGTGCGACAATTTCACCGCGGTGCAAATCAAATCCGCCACCGCGCAGAATATGCAACGGCTGACCACCCTCCATAAAGGTTTTCTTTATATCACGCACGGACAGGACGACATCACCACGTGAAACCTTGGATAAAGAATTTAATATATTCGCCATTTTATCGTCCCCCCTATTCATTTCGTAACACATCCACAGGGTCAGTACTTGCCGCCTTCCACGCGGGATACAGTGTCGCCAAAAACGCCAACAATATCGCAATCAATGCAATTCCGACAACTTCGCCCACCACCAGTTTAGATGGCAGTTCCGACAAATAGTACAATTCAGCCGGAAACAAATCGCGCCCCGTCAGCCACTGGAAAAACTGGCGTATTGGTTCGATATAAATCGCAATCAGAACACCAAACAGCGTTCCAAACAGCGCCCCCAGCACACCAATACTGGTGCCCGACAGAATAAATATTTTCATCATTGAACGACGCGAAACACCAAAGGTACGCAGTACGGCAATATCCTTTGACTTATCTTTGACCAGCATAACCAAACTGGACACTATATTAAACGCGGCAACAATTACTATCAGCATTAAAATCAAAAACATAACGTTTGATTCAACCTGTAGTGCGCCGACAAATCCGCGATTTAATTCACGCCAATCACGAACGACAAAACCGTCCGGCAACAGGCGTGTCAACGCATCACGAACATCGGTTGTATCTTCTGGGTCGCGCAAAAACAAATCTATATGCGTCACAGAATTTGGAATATTCAAATATTTCTGGGCGGTTTCCAACGGCATAAAGATATACCCAGAATCATATTCATACATACCCATAAAGAACGACGACATCACCGGATACGACATAATACGCGGCATAGAACCAAACGGCGTCGGCGTTGCATTGTTTGCGGACACCAATGAAATCTGGTCACCCATACCAACCGACAGCGCGCGCGTCAGCGACGCACCAGCAACCAGTTCGCCGTCCTTTATTTTATCCAACGGACGGCCATATATTCTGGTGCCATTTTCCACCTTGGCCGCCAAATCGGACATACGTATGCCACGTATCATTGCGCCGGTATTGTTGCCGTTTGCGGATGCCATAACCTGACCTTCTGCTATGGGGACAATGCCAACCGCGTTTGCAGCGACAACCTTGTTCTGTTTCATTTTATCAATCAGAAAATCATAGTCCGCGATTGCACCATCCTGGTGATAAACAACAACGTGACCGTTCATACCAACAATACGCGACAACAGTGTATCGTGAAATCCGCCCATAACGGACATAACAACAATAAGCGTTGCAACCCCCAGCGTTATTCCTATCAGCGACACCCACGATATCACTGATCCGAACCCGCGCCGCCGCGCCCCCAGATATCTGAACGCAATTTTTCTTTCCAATCTTGAAAACATCACAACACCTATTCACTTAAAAATGCCCGCAGTGCGTCACCCACCAACGCGGTATCGGAACCCGCTGGCATTTGCGCCGCATCAACAATCGATATTATACGCGGCGACATAAATACGACCAGTTCCGCAAACGGACTTATCAATGTTTCCGGCGTTGTTACAAACGAATGCGTCGGAATACCGATAATCACATAGTTGTCACCAACATCGGATGGAATATTAAACGACGACAGTTCACCATTGCTGGTACGCAAAACAATCTTGGCATCGATTTTGTTCTTGCCACCGTAATCGCCGTATGTGCCGGTTGCGCCAATCACCAGATCTGTTTCCAAACGGTCTTCCTTGCTGCACTGACCGATATCAAACCGTGACTGCCACCCGTTTGGGATAACAAAGGTACCCTGGGAAATCAGAACAACATTTGACTGCTGTGCCAAAAACTCCTGTAACGTTTTAGTATTGATTTCTGGTCCAACAACCAGCGCACGACCAACAACCCCTGGGATTGACATCTTGATATTATTTTCACCAAACGCCGGCAACAGGTTCATCCATATAATCGGATTATCAGTCCGCGGATACACACGATATATATCAATGTCCCAGGCAATCATATACTTCTTTGATGCAATATCGGAAATAATTTTGGCAACTTCGCGTTCGGTCTGATAGTTACCTTCGAACACCAGTGTCTTATCCTGCCAATCGACCAACAAATTACGAACGTCAGCCCCGTGCATAGCATCCAGCAATGCCATTATAATACTTTCGTTCTTTGGCATTTTTATCATCCATTTGGCACGGTTATCCAAATGAATTTCCGCATTTACTGCATCATACGAATAATACGCACGTCCCATTTTGGACATCAGTTCCACACTGTCCGCCAAATTGCCGGCGGAAATAGAACCAGATATTGTTTGGGTAACTTCGCCATCTTCGATTACAGATATGTCTGTACCCTCTAACAACTTATCCAGCGCCTGTTTTACGGTCAACTGTTCAAATTCATAATCTGTCACCTGTAACTGCGGTAACGCATCCCCCACCCCCAGTCGTATCATTTCAATTGGTTCTTCGGGTACGACGGATACGATTGTCTGGTTATCCCAATTTACTTTGCAACGCTTTGGCAGTTCAATAGAAAAACGCTGCGCCGTGTCAGTGGTCAAAGCGGCCTTTTTCGGAAAAATCGGCACAGAATTTTCATCAATGACGAAATTTTCAACCACGTTGATAGTATCATACTGTGGCACATCTTCCTGTTGGCGCTGGGCACAGGCCGCAACCAATCCGGCACATACCATCACCGCCAAGAATCCGCGCATATGTCTGATTATTTTCATTTCGTCCCCTTGTCCTTTGCAATTAAACTTAAATATTCATAACGCGTTCAAATTCTTCCAGCGTCATTTCATAAATCGGCTTTTGTGTTGGTGTGGTCAAATCCTTGACCCGTTCATACTGTTCACCAAAGCGTTTTATCACCGCAGCGACATCGGCTGGAACCGCGCCCTTATTTTTTTCCATCAATCTGCGCCCGTATTCATAAACATACTCTAACACGTCCGCCAAGAAAAATCGCCCAGTATAATTTTCAATGGCAATTCCGCCCTTTTGCACACAGATTGCTGACATAACCATCGTCATCTGGTTGTACAGGTTTGCCAGTTTTATGAAATTTTGAACAGTAATCGCCATTGATGTATCCTATATTCCCTTGACCCTATTATAAAAACTATTGCCCCCCAAAGGCAATTAAATTATAATGCAAAAGATGAGAATTAAATACATTGCATTTGCATTAGTTTTAACAGCGTGTGCATCCGCCAACCGTGGCAGTATCGATGACGCAACAATTCTGAATTGGGAAAACGAATCCGTCACAATGGAACAGTTTGTCCGTGATCACAAAGCGTGCCTGGGCATAAACGAACCGTCATATATGCCGCGGTCGCGCATATCCAAACTGCTGGCGCCGAACCAAAGTGGTATTATGCCCGACTGGGACGGACTGTGGGTGACATTTCAATCAAATGAATACAAGGACGTCGGACAGCGCGCCTTGTTATCCGTGCCACGCAATACAACGTCAAAATCGGTTGGTTCTTATCGTAAATGTATGTTCCGTCGCGGATACTTGTTACGCGCGACATAAAAATTTTGTCGTATCCTTTCCAATTATATGATTTTGTGATATAATTGAGCGTATGAAACGTTCAATATGGTTTTGGCTGTATTTTGTCATTGCGATAATACTGGGGGTGTATTTCGCAACACGTATATTTATGGTGTCAACGGGTCACGGTCCGTTGTCATATGTTCGCAGTTTAAGTATTTCAGCAGATATCCCGAACAAGGATTTAACCCCCGTTGCGGCCGCCGCGGCCGTCGCACCGGGAACACGGGCATACGGTGCAACACTGGACGCGATAAATTCGCGTATTGCGTCAACCCCGGGTGTTAAAAATGCGGCGACACGGCGATTGGCAAATGGAAATCTGACCGTACGTGTACAACTGTATCAGGCGGTCGCCCAATGGACGGACGGCGAACAATATTACCCCCTGTCTGCGGACGGCACAATCGTGAACAACCCGACAACCACACGCAATCCTAATACTGTTGTTTTTCGTGGCGATGTTCCAAACGATATATCAAACATAACAAACACTGCACATAATATGGTTGCAGATTTGGACTATCTGGAATTCATTGAAAAACGCCGTTGGAACCTGCATACATTGGGTGGCATAACAGTTATGTTGCCGGAACGCGATCCAGCCGCCGCGATTGCCAGTTTGATGATATTGGATAAAAATCATAAAATTCTATCTCGTGACATTGACGTTATTGATATGCGCGATGATTCACGAATTTTGATAAAATAATAGAAGTGTATAAATGAATCTGGCGGACTCATCTTTTCTGTGCTTGGACATCGGCACCAGCGGGGTGCGTGGCATAGCACATCGTGTACGCGCCGGACGCCTGGCAAAATCGGCAATGCACGCTGTGGACAGTTTTGACACCGTGTTCGCCCTGAAATCCGTCATAGACGAACTGGAACAGCAAATCGGTGATCGGTTTGACAGTGCGTATATTACCGGAAATCTTGGTCCGGCAATGTTCAAAATCAGCCCAAAGACAAAAAAATGGCGTGGCGAACATAAAATAACTCAGTCCGATATCAGTTCTATGATTGCCCAAATAACGCCACCAGACGGATATTATCCGATACATATAATACCACTGCGCTATGAAACGCCCAATATACAAAAATTATACACACCAGTTGGGTACACAGATTACGGATTGACCGCGATATTCGGCGCAATATTTTATTCATCCACCGCCGGACACGACGTCACATCAACCCTGCACGCGGCACATATTCAACCGTATTCTATGTACGACCCGCACTTTTTGCAAAATGCGATGATGCACACAAAAAAAAGTGCCGATATGTACATCGATTTCGGTGCACAGTACACAACTGTATCAATATGGTTGGACAATGGGCCGATATTCTTTCAAAAAATTCCGTTTGGTGGAACGGATATAACACGTGACATTGCGGAAAAGTTGGATATCAGTTTTGACGATGCGGAACGTATAAAGCGTTCGGTTGCAGGACTGATGCCGCGTGAAATGGACAGATTCACCCCCGCGGACACGGCATACGATTTTTCACGCGCGGACGTGAATAACATTGTTCTGCCAAACATTGTTGATTTGTGCGAACGGATAAAGGAAGCGTGCGCCACACCGTTCAAACATCGTGCCCCAAATAAAATAATCATATCTGGCGGTGGTGCAGAAATGGACGCTATTGGGGATTTTATCGAAAACGTTTTTGCAATTCCCGTTCAAAACGCGCACCGCAATGCATCGGTCCAGGCACTGTCTGCATACGTATGGTCGGCCGAGGCCGCACACCGCCGCGCATACGCCGCACGCAGTGAACGTGTAAAAAACATATTTGCGCGCCTGGGTGGCATAATGCGCCCGCGAAAAAAACAATCCGTACGCTTTATTCCGATTATGCCCAGCACACTGTGCTTTGATATGAAAAGTCCGGAAACATACTCTATGTTCCGGGCGGGTGGCATATCGATGATTCACGTTGATATAATGGACGGCCTGTACGTTGAAAACATACGTGGCGGAATTCCAGAATTAAAGTACATACGCGCACACACGGGCGCGCATCTGCACGTTCATCTGATGACGGAAAGCCCGGATGTATGGGCGGCGGACGCGATTGCGGCGGGTGCAAACACAATCATAGTATCAACAAACACATCAGGGGTTCGGGCGGCTCTGCGCCTGATACGCGGGGCTGGACGACGTGCGGGCGTTGCGCTGAATCCTGAATCATCGGTGGAAATATTAAAGCCGATACTGCGCGATATTGACGAAGTTATGATTATGACCGTCACCCCCGGCGCCGCCGGCCAGGAATTTAACGAATCCTGTCTGCATAAAATATCTATTTTGGCGGCGACGCGTAAAAAGTACGGGTTAAAATACCTGATTTCTGTTGACGGCGGAATAAACGCGGAAACGGCGCAAAAATGCTGGGACGCTGGTGCAGATTTGTTGGTCAGCGGCTCATACCTGGCGCGCAGTGCCGATTTCCCGTTGGCGGTGCAAAGTTTATTGAGGACACCGACCAGTAATAAAACAAAATAAAATCCCGCATACGCGGGATTTTATCTACAAACAATGCTTTTGATGGACTACATTGAATCCATAGGGATGTGGGTTCGGGACCATAGTAAGCCCCAGCGATGCAGTGTTTGCAATGCAGATATCGTTATATCCACACAGTTGCTTTTAACAACTGTTGCTATCATACTCCGCGTATACGGTTTATTCAACAGGTATCTATTCTTATTTTTGTTTTATGACCAAATGCCGCACGTCCCCATCGCCAGTCAGATAAATGTGTACCGTATCGGCCGGCAATATATCCGACGCAATTTGCGGCCATTCTATCAGTGTTATGTCGTTTTGCACCGCATACGGCAAACCGATTTCCGTCAATTCGGACGGATCTTCTATCCTGTATAAATCAAAGTGAGATATTCCATCGTAATTCTGGACGATTGTAAATGTCGGACTGGGTACGACGGTATCCGCACCACGTAATGTTTGAATTATAGTACGCGCAATTTCAGATTTTCCCATACCCAAATCACCGTGCAAAGCAACACATACCGGCGCACGCAGTGTTTTTGCAAATTCCCGCGCCCAGGCACGCGTTTCATCAATGTTATTTAATACTACTTCTGTTTGCATATCTTACTCCAACAGCAACAAATCATCTTCCATTTTATGGATTGCGTCGCGCAGTTCCGCCGCACGTTCAAATTCCAGATTTTCGGCCGCATCACGCATTTGCTTGTTTAGTTTTTTGATTTCCCGGCGCAATGTTTCCGCATCCATAACACCATCAGACGTATAAACAAATCTGCGTTTTTTATCGGTCTTTTCATTTTTATCGCCAACCTCGGCAAATACGGCCTTGGTAACGGTTTTTGGTGTAATGTTATGCTCGCGATTGTACGCCATTTGCTTTTCACGGCGGCGCGCAGTTTCATCCAACGCCGCACGCATAGAATCCGTTATCGTGTCCGCATACAAAATAACGCGCCCGTTTGCATTTCGCGCCGCACGCCCGATTGTCTGAATCAATGAACGCGTTGAACGCAAGAACCCCTCCTTATCCGCGTCCATAATTGCAACCAGTTCGCATTCCGGAACATCCAACCCTTCGCGCAACAGATTGATTCCAACCAGCACATCAAATTTACCCAATCGCAAATCACGCAACAATTCTATACGCTCCAGCGTTTCAATATCACTATGCAGATACTTTGCACGCACACCATTTTCAACAAAATAGTCCGTCAACTGTTCCGCCATTTTTTTGGTCAGCGTAGTGACCAAAACGCGTCCCTTTATTTTTTTAACTTCATCCAGCAAATCATCCACCTGGTGCGTTGTTGGGCGTACTTCACATACTGGATCCAACAGTCCAGTTGGTCTGATGACCTGTTCGGAAACAATTCCGCCCGCCTGCCCCAGCTCCCAATCAGCCGGGGTTGCCGATACAAATATCGTCTGGGGTCGCAATGCATCCCATTCTTCGAACGTCAGCGGGCGATTATCTATGCACGCCGGCAAACGAAATCCGTATTGCGACAGCGTTTCCTTACGCGCGCGGTCGCCACGCGACATTGCGCCAATTTGCGGAACGGTAACGTGGCTTTCATCTATAAATAAAATTGCATCCCGTGGCAGATATTCAAACAATGTTGGTGGCGGCTGACCCGGGGCGCGTCCGGACAGATACCGCGAATAGTTTTCAATACCGCGGCACGTGCCAGTTGATTCCATCATTTCGATATCAAAATTCACACGCTCGCGCAGGCGCTGTTCTTCTATATACTTCATATTTTCGTGAAAGTATTCCAGACGATCCTTCAAATCCGCACGGATTTGTCCGATTGCCTGCAATATTGACGGCATTGGCGTCGCATAGTGCGTATTCGGATATACCGCAACCCTGTCCAGGCGGCGCAACTTCGCCCCAGTCAAGGTATCAAATTCCCAGATTTCTTCTATTTCGTCACCCCAGAACGAAATTTTCCAACCGCGATCCTGGGAATGTGACGGAAATATATCCAACGTATCGCCGCGTACGCGAAAATCACCGCGTTCAAATGCGGTGTCATTGCGCTTGTACTGAATATCAACCAACGCGTGCATAACATCGTTGCGGCTGATTTTATCACCGGCGCACAAAACCAATTTCATCCCCGAATACTGTTCCGGCGACCCCATACCGTAAATAGACGACACAGACGACACGACAACTACATCGCGTTCTTCCAACATTGCACGTGTTGCACTGTGACGCATACGATCCAGTTGTTCATTTATGGACGCGTCTTTGTCTATATACGTATCGGTTGTCGGCAGATATGCTTCCGGCTGATAATAGTCATAATACGAAACAAAATATTCGACGTGATTGTTTGGAAAAAATGCCTTCATTTCCGTGTACAACTGTGCGGCCAAAATTTTATTCGGTGCCATAATCATTGCGGGCCGCCCCAATTCGGCAATAACGTTCGCCATTGTGAACGTTTTACCAGACCCAGTGACGCCCAGCAACACCTGGCTGCGACGGCCGTCGCGCACACCGTCAACCAATTCGGAAATTGCCTGGGGCTGGTCGCCCATAGGTTTATAATCACTTTGAAGATCGAATATTTTTTTATTCACAAAACCTAATATAATTCATTATAATCAAAATACAAGGGAATAGAGGAATGTCGTTAAAACCCCGCTATCGGCGCAGAATTTTTTGGACCGCATTGACCGTTGTTGGCCTGGCGGTAATGGCAATCGTACTGATTCCGCCGATGATAACCCTGAACAACCTGAAACCCAAAATAGAGCAAACAATCGCCGAACAAACTGGTGTTGCGGCAAAAATAAATGGTGATGTACATTTCAGCTTGTTGGGGCGCACAACAATTGTCGCACACGATGTTGACGTCAGTCACGGTACTATCGGTGCAATTATGTTTTCCGTGCCATTGACTGATATCTTTGATTTGGAAAATGCAACGCTGACTGGCGATGTTGTAATATATAACGCAAATGTTGCAATTACAAACCTGATTCCACAGAATTTCAATACGCCGATTGAAATACACAATTCTCGTGTTGATTTCAGAAACCGCGATTTTGAAATCATAGATGCAACACTGAACAATGGGCATCTGGCTGGCGTTGTGCGCACAGCAAAGCATAAATATGATATCGACTTTGCTGGTGATGAATTTTTTATACATAACCAGAACGACAAACTGGAAATATCGGGCAACCTGTTTGCAAACGGTTCCGTGCGCGGACGCATATCTATGGAAACGGACAATATAAACGGTTGGTTCGGCTTTTCAGAACCACGGATAGACAAAACAATATCGCTGACGATGTTGTTTGATTGGGATGGCGGCCGCGGTTGGTCATTTCGTGATATCGATATGGGAAACATTACCGGCAATATTACGATTATGCCGGACGGGGAAAAAATTGTTGAACTGCGCGGGCACGACTTTACATATGACTTGTCATTTCTGATGCAACCGTCACGCATATTCTATCAAACGACATTTGATTTGGATTTTACCGGCGCACTGCAATTCGGCGACCACGTATTCAATCACTTGAAAATAGATGCCGTCGGCACGCGTGATACTTTGCGTATCAATAACATTGTGGCCGATGATATAGCAATCACCGGTGGCGAAATAGATGCAAACGGCGCACACGATGTAATGATAACAATGCCATACGACGGCGTACCAGCAACGTGCCTGTTTTATGGTACGCCATCCAACTGGCGCTGTTTGCGTTTTTCGTATGGTGACTATGTCGGGTCTGTATCTGTCAGTCCGGAAAAATTTGATGTTATGGTATATTCTGAACAGACAATGCCCGCACGCCGCGACATACTGCACGGTCTGTTAAAATTGGCACCACGCGGACAACTGGATTTCGAATTTGCAGATATTGCCGGGGTATATGATATTGACGGCGACCAGGTTACACCAACATACAGATTTGCCCGTGGCAAGACATTATACTGGCTGGACCCCAGTATAAAACAAGTTCCGCAGTTTATGCGCAATGCCGTCGGTAACTTCACCTGGGACGATGATATGATGCACTTTGTTCCGGATTCCGGGCGCTGGGAATTATACCTGACAGACAAATATTTTTATATATCCGGCAAAAATGCCAAGGATTGGTTTCCCGGAATAGACCTGCAGGCATTTAACAATCTGGAATACAGCGTATCTGGAAACTATAACGGTGATACTGTTTCAAATCTGGAAATAACAATCGCCGGGCACGAATTTACGGGACGTGTCAGCGGCAACAACATAACACTGCATACGGACGTATTGAACGTTGATTCATTCGTCAGCCAATCTTATCTGGATAATTACGAAGAATTGTCTTTCCTGACCGCCGCACCCATAACAATACCGTTTACATTGCCGGTAAATGTTTCATTGTCTGCAGACACAATGGTATATAACGGAAACGCGTTCAAGAATTTCGTCTATTCATTAAAACCAGACGCACAAACATTTTCAATAACGGACAGCGACCGCGGAAATCTGTTGGCAACACTGACACGACGCGGGAACAAATATGACATATTCGCACAGTTAAATCGATTTGTGTTAAATGGCAATTTGTTAGGACGTCAAATGCCACTGAACGTACGGGACGCAATGGTTACCGCTGAAATAGAACTGTCAACATATGGAAACATCGCGCACGATTTGGAATACAATCTGTCCGGTGATTTGGATTTGACGTTCGAAGGCGGATATCTGGTTGGTATCGGGGTTGATGAATTCTTTGCGTCTGCAAACCAGATAAACACATTTAATGCTGAATATGCGTTGTCTTACGCACTGGAAGACGGGGAATCGCAAATCAAAACAATGCGTGTTATCGGCAGATACAACAATGGCGATTTCAAAACCACTGCACCAATAGAACTGCGCCTGCGCCATACGGATGCAACCGGCGAACTAGAAATATCAGACGGTGCAATGACTGCGTCGTTTAATCTGACACTGCGTGGAACGTCCCCCGTACCACAACCGATTGATTTACAAATAAATCCAGATGGCACGCGCAAGTATTCTCTGTCGGAAATTATGATGAATTTTGATGCGACGTTTATGCGTGATTTTGTACGCACACACAATAAATTCTGATTGATTATTTTCTGCCTGTTTCACGGATAAACACATCACGGGCAATTATGTTACCAGCATCATCGGCATAGTAACGATACCGCCCAACGGGCGCACTGTAAAATCCACGTGCACGAAAATCGATGCCGCGCGTATTACGAACCAGCATCTTGTCGCGCCCGATTAAATCGGCACGCCGTCCACAAAAAATACAACGCACAAAATCAAAAATATTTCGTGATGCGGCGCGTGGCGCATACAATGCACAACCACGCTTTACCAGTCGCGACATATTATACGCGTCGCGATTTGCCATCAGTACGCTTTTCTGATATTGACTTAGCCCCAATATGGTTGCCAGTTTATCTATGTCACAATTCATTTTGCCACCTGCATTTTTATCAAAAATTATACAGACGACACAGGTATGTTTTAATAGGTTTGATTTCTTATAAAACACAAACGGGCGGACAAATTGCCCGCCCGATTTTTTATGCACACGCGCCCTATCCTTTTTTACGAATTTGGATATGGACTTCGCGCAGTTGTTTTTCCGTAACTTCACTAGGTGACCCCATCAGCAAGTCCTGGCCACGCTGATTTGTCGGGAAAGCAACAACTTCGCGCAGGTTTGGTTCGGCCAGCATAATCTGAACCAATCTGTCCAGACCAAATGCGCAACCACCGTGCGGCGGCGCACCATACTGGAACGCAGTGTACATTCCGCCAAACTTCTGCTTTACGATTTCTTCGTCATATCCCGTAATTTCAAAGCAGCGCAACATAACGTCCGGGTTAAAGTTACGCAGACCACCGCTGCATATTTCCGCACCGTTCAAAACCATATCGAACTGTGCGGCCTTGATGGACAGCGGGTCTTTGGTTTTCAATTCTTCCAATGTTGCCATTGGATACGAAAACGGATTGTGCGTGAACGCCAGACCAGTCGGAGATTCTTCATCCGCTTCAAAGAACGGGAATTCTTCAATCCAACACAGACGGAATTCTTTTTCATCAATCAGGCCCAAATCTTCGCCCAATTTTGTACGCAATTTGCCCGCCGCCTTGGCTGCTGTATCGGGCGTATCGCACACAAAGAACAACGATGCATTGTCACCAGCGATTTCGTGCAGTTTTGCAATTCTGTCCGCGTCCAGTTTTTTTGCAACGGGTCCCTTGGCTTCGCCAGCAAAGACGATATATCCCAATCCGCCCAGTCCCAGTTCCTTTACCGCATAATCACCCAGTTTATCAAACCAGGAACGTGGCTTATCAGCACTGTTTGGTGCGGGAATCGCGCGCACGACTGAACCGTTTTCAATAGCATTTGCAAATATGCCGAAATCAGATCCGCGGAAAATTTCCGTCACATCAGATATTATAATCGGATTACGCAAATCAGGTTTGTCTGTACCATATTTCAGCATCGCATCGTCAAACGCAATGTGTGGAATTTCCGCGCATATTTTCGCACCCGGCACAAATTCACGTATAATTTGTGGCATCAGTGTATCACCCACCGCCTGAATATCACGCAAATCAACAAAGGACATTTCCAAATCCAACTGGTAAAACTCCAGCAATCTGTCCGCACGCAAATCTTCATCACGGAAACAAGGCGCAATCTGGAAATACCGGTCAAAACCAGAAATCTGCAACAACTGCTTAAACTGCTGTGGTGCCTGGGGCAGTGCGTAAAAATATCCGTGATGCAGGCGCGACGGCACGATAAAGTCACGTGCGCCCTCTGGACTGGATGCGGTCAAAATCGGGGTTTGAAATTCTGAAAAGCCCATTTCCCACATTTTGTCGCGGATAAATTTTATCATACGGTTGCGCATCAGAATATTGTGATGCAGCGATTCACGACGTAAATCAATATAACGATATTTCAGACGCAAATCTTCGGACACGGTGTCATCGTCGCCAAACACCTGGAACGGCAAAACATCCGCATTTGTCAGAACGTGCCAATCGGTAACCTTTATTTCAATTTCACCGGTCGGAATTTTATCGTTCACGGCGGCCGCGTCACGCGCAACAACCGTGCCCGTCACCTGAATAACAGATTCCGGACGCACGCGTTCCATTTCTGCATCACCACCGTCAAACACACATTGCGTTATACCGTAATTATCGCGCAGGTCAACAAACAACAATGCGCCGTGGTCACGTTTGCGATGCACCCACCCGGACAAAGTAACCGTTTCACCAACATTTGATTTGTTTAATTCGCCACAGGTGTGCGTTCTGTACTTTGATTTCAAAGATAACATTTTGGTCCCTTTTGTTTTTGGGGCCATTTGCATAAAAAGGAAACGGCACCCATATTTTAATTTCAGGGGCGCAAATTTCATATTGCGCGGTGCCACCCCGATTTGTCACTTTTGTTAGGTTTTGCCTACTCCGTGGTTGTCAGTCACATCATCGTACGCGTCCCCAAAAATCCTGGTGCCCCTACTGCATAAAAGTTGGGACAACTGGAACAGATTTTATAATGAAATTATCCGAAATGCAAGGATTATATAAAAACAAACACGCACCTGTATGTGACTTATAGTCCGTAGTCATATTGTCAACATTTTATTATCATATATTCTTATAAAAATACGAGGACATAAATGATTCGTAATTTAGTCGGGGAAAGAATAAAACAACTGCGACAAATAAAAAAACTTTCTCAAGAGCAATGCGCTTTCATAGCCGGAATTGACAGAACATATTTAAGCGGAGTTGAACGTGGGCAGCGCAATATATCTATTATAAACTTAGAAAAAATATGTACGGCTCTTGGTGTAAGCTTGGGTGAATTCTTTGGAGGTACGAATGCAACAAATTGATTTTATGATTAAAGAATTAGAAGATGACAATCAAAAGAAAATACTTCAGCGTTTTAAAGATGAACACCTGAAACGCTGGAAAACACGATTTCCTTATGTGGACTTATTTTTAATTCCAACCGGTAAAGATTATGGCAGTGTAGCCGAAACCAATTTAATAAAACGATTAAATGGCCTAACAAAGCATCTGGGTGATCCAAGTTATGATGCTGAATACTATGAAGGAAATAATTTACTAAAAATAGAAATAAAATCTTTACGTGCGATAAAATCAAAATCTAAGAAAACGGATGAAGACGAAGATAAATACATAATGGAACGAATTATTTCCATTAAAGAAAAAACCAAGAAATTTTCTACTAGTTCTTTCCAACAGGTTAAACCAACAAATTGCGATTGGTTTATTTTTCACATCCAATATGGTGATGGTGAAAGATTATTTATAATACCTTCTACATTAATAAGCAGAACCCCGGGAAAGGACCACTGCGAATTCGGAAAATTACCACTATCTAAGCAACACGATCATAATAAAGAAGAGGGACAAATAAACATAGGTCAAGTATTGAAATATAAGGAATATTTTGAGATATCACCATTTAATGATTCAAAATCATATAATTTTGCGGACTTAAAAAAGGAAATTTCTAGCCGACTGGATGGCATTAACTGGATGCTCCCTGAATGCGGATAAAATTATTAAATTTTTCTCAATTCCAGCGGAATAAATTTTTTTGGAATTGCAAAGTAAAACCTTTTATTATTTTTTTTCATATCCTTATACCATTGCGTCCGTGAAATATATATAAGATATTCAAATACATTAGACAATGGCTCTGATGTATTTTTTTTCCACCACTTTTTAAAATTTTCTGTTAAATTGTCTTCTATACCATCTATCGGCACCGTTCGATTTGCACCAGGTGATACATTCCTGTTACAATCATACTCACAATATCCAAAATAATCCGTTGAACTATGAGAAGGATTGCCCGTAAAATAAAAAGATTTACAGGGATTTGGATTTAACTCATACACAAAATTTTTATTCTTTTTCAATTTTGCACATCTGAAATAAAACCTTGTACCGTCTCTAACCTGAATTGGTTTATAATTATTCAAATTCTCAAACTCAGAAATAATATCTGGCTTTAATTGGATGTTTTTCACATAAGATAATATAACTTGTAGCTTTTTTTGTACAAGTTCTGACTCAAACGGCTCATCAAAAATCTTTAAATGAAACTTGTTATTATATTGTAATAATTTATATAAAGTTTCAATGTCTATATTATTATTAGAAATAATTTTACATAATCTATTTTTAAACTGATGTATACTTTCCCCCTGGACGGACATTAATAAACTTTCACATGGAACAGAGCCCAAAAAAGTTTTTTTAAATATTTTTTGAAAAGGAATAACTTCGTTATTCTCTAGACATAGATATTCATTTAAATTACATACTTTTCCATCAATAATCACCGTCGTTTGTTCTTGATTTGCCAAGGCAAATAAAGATGTTTCTTGTGTAGATTCTGGTTTAACAATAAGAGATAAATAAACTAGATCTTGCGTAACATTATCAAATTCACTGCCCTGAATAGATATTATATTCTTAAAAAAACACTGTTCTTTTAAAAACTTTTTAAATCTATCAAAATATTTGGAGTTATTTTTTAACAACGATGTTGGAATAATATAGTGAATTTCACCCGTTGTATTGTTTCTACGAAAAATATCTATTGTATGCAGTATAAAAAAGACAGCCTCCTCCCTGCAACCAAGTACATCGTATTCTTTTGTCAATTTGTTTATACAGTGCTTATGCGTTGTCAAAGAATATGCAGGTGTTCTAAATGGTGGGTTGCCAATAAATAAAAGTTTTTTATTGGTTTTTGGCATAAAATCATAAAAATCCATATTATACAATTCTGTATTTTCATCACACAACGATGCAGAAAATAGTTCGTTATCTAATTCTATACCTATTTTTTTATTTTTTATTTTTTTTAACGCTTTTATAAAATTTCCAGTTCCAAAAGATGGTTCTATAACCAGGTAATCCTGAAAATCAATTTGTGCAACAATAGAATTGCATATATCTATCGGTGTAAAAAATTGCCCATAAATAAATTTTTTATCTTGTACACTTTTTCTTTCTAACATAATAAGCACGCACTTTCCATCAATAACATAGTTATCATATTAATTTTAACAAAGAAAAGCAAGCTAAGCTAAAAGACAAATAATAAATCCTGGTGCCCTAAGCAAGAATCGGACTTGCGACTCGTCCTTACCAAGGACGTGTTTTACCACTAGACTATTAGGGCATCTGTCCCGCCAATTATAAAGGCATTGCAATAAAAATCAAGAATAAAAAACACCCCGCGGCTTTCGCGGGGCTTTGTCCAACAAATAAAAGAACTCTTTTTATTCTATACAGCAGTTGACTGCATTTTTTACCCAGTTTTTCAGGCGTGACATTTTTCCCGTCCCCTGTGGCACTTCATTGGTATCGTTTGCGACCGCCGCGTTCTGCTTTTCCGGTGCTGACGCCGGCTTGGTTTTCACCCATTTTACATCGGCCACGTCACCATTTATCATACCCATATTCAATCCCCAGAATATGCAATACAGTCCATACGAACGATCAAACAAATCATACGCGCCGTCTTTATCCCCCGCGGCCAATGCCTTGGTTCCAACCTCGAACAGGCGCATTGACGCGGCCAGCAGGTGCTTTGATATGCACCAGACCTCGCCCTCGTAAGACGGGATGATTTTCTGCATCATTTGTTTGCGCTGTTCGCGCACTTCATCAATCAAGTCATAGAACTGATGTTTGCCCGTTTTTGCGCCAGAAAACATCAAGTGCTCTTCAATGGAAATCAGGTTCATAATGCCGATTGTTAAATCCTGGTCGGACGACAGGTCTTTTGGATTCACCTTTTTTGCGGCGTCCAGTTTTTCAACAAACTCTTTTACATTTTTAATTTTTTCCATTTTTACCCCCTGTTTTTTTACATAGTTGCATACATAACCCAACTGGCCAACGCCAGCACCACCACCGGTAACACAACACGTTCAAACGGAAAATGTGCGTGACCACCATTTTTCGCCTTCATCCATTCATACAGTTTTTCAACCAATATGAACAGAATCATCCCAACCAGCGTACCGAATAAAATCGGGTCTATGTATATAAATCCCATAAACCATTGCGGGCTGTAATCAATATCGCCAACGTATGCGAACGCAATCATCGCAACCGACAGTCCTATCAGCAACGCATTACGCCCCCAGAATTTCCACCCGCGCTTGTCAAAAAATTTAACCAGCCAATATCCCAACAGCGTCAGTAATGCCCCGGCCCACAGCCCCACAATCGCAACCGGCACCCCCATTTTTTGCGCAACACCAACACCGGCGCCAATCGCAATAGTGCAAATCGGACAGGCCGGATTCGCAACCGCCGCCGCCGGCAACATACACAGTCCCGCCGTACAAATTTTACCAAACACGGATTTCATACTTGCTTTCCTCCTTTAATATCATTTTTTAATATATATCAAAATTCATATATATTATTTATAATATATATCAAAAAGTCAAATAATATATTTACGATTCAAAAAAATAGTGTTATATTAAAGGTATGAGTACACCCGTTCTGCCAGATGTAAAGATAAAATGCCTGTTGCCGGACGACGTTATGTCGCGTGCGGCGCGCGGTCTGACATATATTGCACACCCATTACGACTGCGCATATTGGAATTTCTGGACGTGAACGGTATGTCGTCCGTATCGGCGATTGCGCGCGGGGTTGGCGCGGAACAAATGATAGTATCGCAATCACTGCGCAAAATGCGCGACGCACATTTGGTTCAGACGCACAGACGCGGAATCTTTATTTACTATGAAATATGCGAAGAATACCCGGCCAGCATATTTGAATGCCTGCGCAAACTGTTCGGACATATGACCGACCAGTTAAAGTTTTTGCGCGCCGGGCATAAAGAAATCTTGCCAACCGATTATACGACAATGGCAGCGAACAGAATAAAACTGTTTGCAAATTATGACAAGATGCGAATATTAGAATACCTGACATATCGCGGTGAATCGTGTGTTTCAGAAATTGCCCGTGAAACAAAAATCCCACAAATAAAGGTATCACAATATTTGAAAAAGTTGCTGGATGATGACTTTGTAAAATCCCGTCGTGATGGCCGCTTTATATACTATGACATAACGGCCGGCGTACACAAAACCACTATTGGTTGCATACACAAGCGTTACGACCGCGTCGGCGACAGTTTTTGATTTTTTTATTTGTTATTATATTGAAATTATAAATATTTATATTATACTATTAATGTAATATTATATCACCTTTAATATTTGTAAGGAGAAAAGAATGTTACATATTTATTTTATAAAGCCGTATTTCCCGAAAAAAAACAATTCCATTATATATAATAATGTTAAATATAATATGGGTTGGTTTAATAATAACAATAATAACGACAATAACGATAATAATAACGATAATAATAATAATGATAATAAAAGTAATTCTAGTAATAACATTGATTGGGATGCATACGATCAATTAAATAATGACAAACAACAAAGTCCAGAAGATCGTGGCGTTATAGAAGCACCGGCAAATGCAGAAACTATTATATATGAATCACCAGATGGTCAACAATATGAAATTTCCATTTCTGATTTAATAGAAGCCGATGATGATAATGAAATCAAATACACTGCCCCCAAAAATCAAGATTATTATAAATTAAAATCATCATATAAAAAAACAAAAAAATATATCACTGCTATACAATCACATCGATATTTCACATTCTCTCATTAATTAAATAAGGAGAAGATAATGCAAAAAAACGAAGTTCTGACACCGGAAATCATTGAATCCATTGACAACACAATTCGACTGTTAAAAGAATTGCATCCTGATAATGACCAGGATAAAAAACATATCGCCGGTCGTATCGCCGCCCTGGAATGGATAAAAACGGGCAGCGGCGGAAAAATCATAGTAAATATTCCAAACAAGCAAGATTAAAAAAATCGGGCCAGCGCCCGATTTAATTTTGGTAGCGGGAGAGGGAATTCGCCATCGGCTGACGCCTTGGCGTAACAGCGCAAATTTGCGGACGCAACCGGCGTGTTTCCACACGCCTATTTGCTTGTTTGCCCCCCCTTTCTCGTGGGTTCAAGTCCACATACACAATTACCAAAATAAAACCGCCCTATCCAGGGCGTTTTATTTTGGTAGCGGGAGAGGGACTTGAACCCCCGACACGTGGATTATGATTCCACTGCTCTAACCGGCTGAGCTATCCCGCCAATGCCCCGCATTATATCAAAGAATTTATCAAATGCAAGAAAAACAATCCCAATATTTATATTGGAATTTATTCACATATAAAATTATTATATTTTTTAACAAATTCTTGTTGCAAAGATTTTTCATATCGTATATATTTCGCATATGAAAAAAATCGTCATTTCCTTGTTTGCGCTGATTTTCGCGGCACCCGCGGCATTTGCCGACACAAACCCGTTTATGGGTGAACACGAAAATCAGATTGCATTTCACCTGGGTCAGGGTGTGAACAGTGGATTTTTAATTCCACCACCGACCCAATTTGTGCCATTTTATATGTTGCACATACAATATTCACAACCAACGACATTTTTCAAAATTCCCGCACGTCAATCTATAAACATTGGCCAGACACTGGGTTTCGGACAAAAGTACGGTTGGAACTGGGATCAATACACAATCCCAATGATATTTTTATCCGAAGACATTGCCCTGGCGCACGGGGACAACTGGTACTTTGCGACCAGTATTGGTGCCGGTCTGCAGGCACAGCAAAACGAACGTCTGGGTGCAAAATTATTATTCCAGTTCAAACTGATTGGCGGATACAGAATAAACGACCAATGGGGAATAGAGATATTTTTACAGCATTTTTCAAACGCCAACACTGCCACGGAAAATTATTCTTATGCCTTTTATGGCCTGGGCGTGACATACAGTTTTTGAATTGGTTACTTACCAATCAATCGGGGTTTTGCCGTGTTCCGCTAAATACTGGTTTGCGCGTGAAAAGTGATGATTGCCAAAAAATCCACGCGATGCAGACAGTGGGGACGGATGCACGCTTTTCAGTATCAGATTATTTTGTGCATCGACAAATTCGGCCTTGCGTTGGGCATAACTGCCCCACAGCAAGTACACTATATTTGGCCGCGTTGCCACCGTGCGTATCACGGCATCAGTAAATTGTTCCCAGCCACGCCCAACGTGCGACGCCGCACGATGCGCCGCAACGGTCAATGTTGCATTTAGCAACAATACACCCTGGCGCGCCCAATCGGTTAAATCACCGTGCGTCTTTGACGGCCGCCCCAGGTCATTTTGTATTTCCTTGTAAATATTTACCAATGACGGCGGTATCGGCGTTGGTGGCAAAACAGAAAAACACAAACCGTGCGCCTGACCCGGTTCGTGATATGGGTCCTGGCCAATAATTACAACCTTTACATTTTCCAACGGGCATAAATTAAACGCATTAAAAATATTTGCCGGTGCCGGATAAACCGCGTGACCAGCCAGGTATTCGCCACGAACAAAATCCGTCAGTTTAATAAAATAATCTTTATCAAATTCCGAAGCCAGCGCGTCTTTCCAAGATTGTTCAATCTTTACGTTCATTTTTTAATTCCCCTATCAGTCCGGTTTGCGAACTTTTCCACAAAACAACATCAATATACCCACGTGGCAATCCGGTTTGGTTGCACAAATCCACAAACATATCGTCACACGCACATTTTATTTCATCACATAGGTTGCCATTGTCTATTTTTTGCGCCAATGCTGGATTTTGTGCATACAGCACACCCAAGCGCTGAATCCAAATGTCATATTTAACAACATCTTCACCCAGATTACGCGCCAGATGATTTGCTGTTATCCGTCCAATATGCGGCAGTTTTGACAGATATTTTATTCGCGCATCTATATTACCCAGTTCATAATACTTGCGGCAAAACTCATCGCGCCCGTTCCATATTTTACAAATCGCATTTATTTTGTTTTTATTATGAAACATCGCAAACAGACCGTCAAAATCCGCACCGTTGTTATGAATATATTCCATAATTTGCGCGTGAATTTTCTTGGCCGTTTTTTGTGAAAAACCACCCGCCAAAATTACATAAATGCAATTTTCCGCAAACGCATCCGGCCCCAGAATTTTTCTGTGCGACAGGTTTTCTTTTATTTCATCAAACGATTGTGCATCGGAATCCAGCCCCATTTCACGCAACCGCCTGTCCAAATCAAAGAACCAATCCGCCGTGAACATTTATTCGTTTTCTTTCTGTTGCGCCGCGGATAAAATTTGTGTTACGGACATAGTTTGTTGTGCATTGGCACGCAGTTTATTTTTCGCGTTCAAAAACGCGTTCTTTTTCTGTTGTGTTATTCCCAGTTGTTTTTCAAGTTCCTGAAACCGCGCCAATTTTTCCGGACTTTTGTCATTATGCGAAAAGATTTCGTATTCCAGTTGCTGATATTCGCGCCACAGCGCATCATTTTCCAAACGTTGTGGTTCGCTGTTGCGATGAATTTCGCCATATTCATCAACATAAAAATCATTTTCGTTTTCAGCCATCTTTTACCCCCCGTACTATACGTCCAGATTTGCATCCAGCGCATTTTCAACTATAAAGTCACGACGCGGTTCGACAACATCGCCCATCAGCATAGATACAACTTCGTCTGCCTGGGATGCGTCGTTGATTTTAACCTGGAACAGCGACCGATGATTTGGATCCATTGTTGTTTCCCACAACTGTTCGGCGTTCATTTCACCCAAACCCTTGTAACGCTGAATCTTTAATCCGGTTTTGGCATATTCAAACGCCGTATTCAACAGATTCAATGCGCCCCAGATTTTTTGTGACTTGTTTTTTACACGCAGCATAACCGGACGAGAAAATGTTTCCATCAACTCGTCACGCCCATCCAGACGCAACCACGCGCGAATTTCCGGACCCATAATTTTGTCACGCGGCAGTGTGTGAGTTTCCGTAACACTGCGCAACGTGCGCGTAATGGTGATGCCGGACGCATCCGCGAATATTTTCCACCCACGTTCAAATTCCAATTCTTCGGAATCCAGCATTTTTGCGGCTGCATCAAAGTTTTCCTGTACCTCGTTATCAAACACCCGATTTAATGCCAACGCTTCCACAAACCGCAATGGCATAATGTGATTCAGCGGTTGCAGAGTGTTTTGCATATTCAACACCAATGTCAGCAAACGCTTCAAATCCGCACCGGATATTTGTGCACCAGACGCAATTTCAATCACACCGTCGGTTGCCAACTGATCCATCAGATAATCGTCCATTTCACGTTCATTTTGCAGATAAATCTGCTGCTTGCCGCGTGTGACACCATACAACGGCGGTTTAGCGACATAGATGTACCCGCGTTCAATCGCCTCTGGCATATAGCGGTAAAAGAACGTCATCAACAACGTTTGAATATGCTGTCCGTCGACATCAGCATCGGTCATAATAATAACCTTGTGATAGCGCATTTTTTCAATATCAAAGTCGTCTTTGCCAATACCGGCACCCATTGTGGTAATCAGCGCGCCGATTGTGTCCGACCCCAGCATCTTGTCAAAGCGCACACGTTCAACATTCAGAATTTTTCCACGCAACGGTAAAATCGCCTGTGTCTTGCGGTCACGTCCCTGCTTTGCGGTACCACCAGCCGAATCCCCTTCGACTATGAACAGTTCGCATTTCGCCGGGTCTTTTTCCGAACAGTTCGCCAGTTTTCCTGGCAGACCGCCCAATTCAGGTCCCGTTTTTTTACGCGACAGTTCGCGTGCTTTACGTGCGGCCTCACGCGCGGTGGCGGCTTCGATAATCTTGTCGACAATCAGCTTTGCCGTCGCCGGATTTTCATCCAGGTATTCGTACAGCAATTCATAAACCGTATTTTCAACCAGCGGACGCACCTCTGACGACACCAATTTATCCTTGGTCTGGGAACCAAATTTCGGGTCTGGAATCTTTACACTTATGATACTGGTCAGACCTTCACGGAAATCTTCACCGGACAGCGCGATGTCTTTCTTAGTGACCTTTTCACCAATATATTTGTTTATAGCACGTGTCAGCCCAGCACGAAATCCCGCCAGATGTGTTCCACCGTCGCGGTTTGGAATATTATTTGTAAAGCACAATGATGTTTCTGTATACGCCGTTGTCCACTGCAGAACGATTTCAATATACGTGTCATCTATCTGCTTTATCATCTGAATTGGTTCGCGGTTCAGCAATTCCTTGGACTTATCCAGATATGTTGCAAAACCCTTTAGCCCGTCAACAGAATGAAATTCACGCGTTTTCTTTTCTGGACCGCGTAAATCTTCCAGTATTATACGCACATTGGCGTTCAAAAATGATTGCTCGCGCAGCCAGGTTTCCAGCGTATCAAAATTAAATTCGGTGCCCGTAAACGTTTCTGGCGACGGCAGAAAAGTAACCTCGGTCCCGTGTTCATAATTCGTCTTGTTTTCAGTAATTGTTAAATCACACGTCGGTACCCCGTCGGAAAAAGACATATGCGCCTGTTTTTCACCACGCCAAACGCGTACCTCTAACCACGTGGACAAAGCATTCACAACGGACACACCCACGCCGTGCAGACCGCCGGACACTTTATATGCACCATTACCTTCGTTATCAAATTTACCACCCGCGTGCAGTTCGCACATAATCAGTTCCAGCGCACTGCGTCCCGTTTCGTGGTTTATATCAAACGGCATACCACGTCCATTATCGCGTATTGTCGCACTGCCGTCCGCGTTCAGCGAAACATAAACCGTATCGGCATAACCAGCCATTGCTTCGTCAATGGAATTATTTACAACCTCGTAAATCATATGATGCAGACCGGAACCACCCTCGCCCACGTCACCGATATACATTCCAGGGCGTTTTTTAACCGCCTCTAACCCTTTTAGAACCTTGATTGAATCGCCGGTATATTCGTTTGTAACAGCCATATAAAATTCCTTTCTTTTTCCTATGGAACAATAGCAATTTATGCTATAATTGTCAAGAAAAAAGGGGATAAAAATATGCCTGTTTCAAAATCAACAAATACCCGGAAACGTGACCTGGTGGCGGGCACAAAACGCGCACGAAAATTGACATCCAGTGGTGCACAAATAGACCTGGCCGATGCGCACGCGGTTGCCACTGCATTGGGACTGGATTATGTTCTGTTTGACCCATCCGTATCAAAGCCGATATATAAAAAAGACGACCTGCTAAGTGCCAGTAAAATCGCCCGCGGGCTAAATCTGGCCCCTGCATTGATAGAAAGCGAAATGAACCGCCTGTACAAGCAAAACTTTGAATTTTCCAGAAACGGTATTCAATATCCGATGATTGTTGTTGACAGACGTGTACATAATAAATCCAACCTACGCGTACATCCGCTGGGGATGATGCTGTTTATAACGATGTGCGCCAAACGTATGCGGGCGGAAAATAACGCTTCATTAAATGAAACTTACAGCCAAGGAAGATAACAATGCGTTTCAAATTACTGTATTTTGGTGATATTTTAATCAACCCTAAAAAACGTTCACAACATATTTCTGATATTCGTATGCAATTTCATCCGCAACTGAAAAAACTGTTGGAACACCAGCCTTGGGACAATATGACCAAATATATGATTCCCACGGCCACCAAAAGCCCAATTACAACCCGGCACGTGGGTGGTATCGATTGGAACCCGATAATCACGCCAAACCTGAAATTATTGGCGGAAATCGATATTCAAATGATGCACCCGGAAATTGTCGGTCTGCCGCACAGCGATATTGACAACCGGGTAAAAACAATATTGGATGGTTTACGGTGTCCCCAGAACGAACACGAAATCGGTGAAAACACACCACGTGATATTGGCCCGATTTATACATTACTGGACGACGACCATTTGATAACACGCCTGTCGGTGAATACCAGCCACTTGTTATCAACGGAAATGTTCAATCCGAATATATCGCATACATCAGATACGATATTTATGATGCTGGACGTAAATGTCCGTATTGCAGAAGGCACACTTGAAAACCTGCCATTTATGGTGTAATGGTTGCTCGTTGTTGGTTACTCGTAACTTGAAAAAATCCCCTGTTGGGGATTTTTTTATCGAGTATCGAGTAACTAGCAACGAGTAACTATATCACGTCAACGCCGATGTAATCTGATCCTGCATCTGGAACGTGCCCAGCACAACCCACGCGATTATCGCAGACACCAACAATATACCAATACTGTTCATAGTGTTAGAAATCGCCTCCATCTTGCGCACTGATTCTTCCAGATAGTCATTTGCAACCCGCGCCAAGTTTTCATCAAAGTTATTCATTTCCGCATATATCGCCAAATCGCCGATAATTTCACGATTTGGAAAGTCACGCCCAGTATTATTCAGCGCACTGCCCAAATTCGCACCATTTGCAATATAGTGCAACGTGTCTTCTAAAATACTGCGCAGATATTTATTAGAACTGTCGGCCAGCATACGCATTGCGTCTGGAATCGTAATACCGGCGGCAACCATTGCCGACAAACTCATCAGCCAACCGACCGACATCTGAATTTTATATACACTCCACGGCGGCAACTTGTCAAAATACGTACGCATACGGCCGGACCAGTTTGGTAAACTTACCCATATAACTGCTACAACTGCGATAAATATGAACAAAATCCAATACCAGTACTTTATTGAAAATTCCGACAGCCATATCAATGACGCAGCCATACCACGCCAAATCATATTATCGCCCGCAATTTCAGCTAACGGCGGCACCAGATAAATACCAACCAACATAATTATGCCGAACGTCAGAACCAGCAAAAACAATGGATATGCAATCGCGCTTATCATTGAACGCTTTATACGCTGTGTTCCGTCAACAACACGACTGACATTTTCCAGCGCAACCACCAAATCCGACAAATTTCCAGACGTTACCAGCAAAGTTTCTTCGGGCGGCACCCAACCACGCGTGGCATCAGAAAAACTCATACCGCGTTCCAGGTTTTTTTGCCACTCACGCATAACGATTGCAAACGGTTCGTTTGGTTTTGTTCCACCGTGGGATTCAATCATCTCAAGACGCCCCAACGCGTCCATCAATGTAAAGTCATTACGCAACAGTGACGCCAATTTTCGCGCAGTCGCCATACGCTTTTCTGTATTTAATTTGAAAACCAGCTTGGCGTACCATAAATCCAGTTTGGTTGTCATATCAATACACCCCCGGTCTGTCCAGTAATCCGACCCAGCGTTCCAATTCGTCCACGCCGATGATACCCTGCAACATCAGTGATGTTGCAGCTTCCTTCAGTGTACGACCGTCCATATCTTCCAACCAATACTTATATGCACCGTCCGTATTACCAGATAATGCCATACGCAAAAATTCACTGTTTGTTATGATGATTTCACCCGCCTTGATACGCCCCAGTGTTCCTGTACCCTTGCACTCTTCGCATCCAGCGCCACGGATATAAACCTGGCGCAGTCCCAGTTCCCCGAACGCTTCCAACACCCGGTTATATTCTGGTGCCTCTGGATGATCTATCAGTCGTTCACGGCAATACGGACACAATTTCTTAAACAAGCGCATAGATATCAGTCCACGCATCAGCGTTTCTTCTTTTAACTTAAACGCTTCTATTCCCAAATCCAACAGTCGCGTCAATGCCGACATTGCAGAATTGGCGTGCAGTGTCGTCCAAACATTATGCCCCGACAAAGCGCCACGCACGGTCAACTGCGCCGCGGCCAGTGTTCTGATTTCCCCCACCATCAGCGTATCAGGGTCACTGCGCAGTGCGGCGGCCAACGCTTCGGTATATTTTTCATCACGCAAATCTTCGTTTGTGGCATTGACAACGGGCATCTGGTGTGCGCCAAAAATCTTTTGTTCGACCGGATCCTCCACCGTTATCAGGTTTATTTCATAATGATGTTCCTTCAGCATCAGCGACATATTACGTACCAACGTCGTTGATTTACCAGAACTGGTGGGTCCCGCAACAATAACCAATCCAGTCGGAAAAGAACGCAGACGCATCAGCAATTTTTGTTCATATTCGCCAAATTCCTGCTCTGTTTTAATACCTTCGGACGGGTTATCGTACAACAGTCGCATAACGACATACCGACTGCCGAATGCGACGGGATTAAACTGCATACGAATACTCAATATTCCGCGTGGCAGATATAAATCCTTGGTTCCGCGCAGCGGCGTGCGCCCATCCTTTTGCGCGTATTGGTATTCATTCTGGGCATAGTTCGCATTTGACATATCCGACGACGCAAACGCGGCGCGAACAAATGATTCACCCCAGCCGGAATTATATTCCAAAACGGGCTGCATACTGCCGTCGATACGGAAATAGATTGTCGTCTGGTCGGCAACCTCTATATGAATATCAGACACCTTTTGTGCAGCGGCCTTGGCGATGATATCGACAAAGTCCTTTTGCATTTGGTTGTCATAATCCTGGCGTGATCGTGAAATCCCGCCCAGACGGTTTTCATACGCCTTGTATATGCTGGAAACCAGACCTAAGTCAGAATAAAACGGCACACGCATCGGACGCGCGCGTTTTTTCAGCAAGTCCAAAAACGCCAACACACGTCCGTCATATCGGTGTGTGCGCGAAATAATTATTTCACCGCCGGAAAAGTATGCAATCAAACTCTGCGTATCTTTGGGCAGTTCTTGTTCCGCCCCGGTCGCAGTCAACAAACGGTTTCCGTTTGAAAACAGATAATCAACAATATCCTTGTTATCGGCCGTTTCCAAACCAACTGGAACCGACGGCTTTGACGCCACAGGCACATTGTTCAAGATATTGTTTTCTGCTTCGTTCATCTGACGCAATATTCCTATTTTGATTTTGATATGTTCAACATCTGCGTGTCATCACCATTTGTGAAAACAACCCCGTCATCCAACGATATGGACTGTACCGTGTATCCATCAACTGTTCTGCCGACACTGACGGTTTTTGTCTGGCCTGTATCCAGATTTTCTATTGTTGCCTGTAATTGCGTGCCGGCACCAATCACATTTACCAATCTGTACATTTTGTTAAAACTGATACTGTCATCAGTATTTGATGCGGTCGATGTGGTTGTTGACGCAGTTGATTTCGCGGACGTGGTGCGCGATTGCAGTTCTTCGGTCTGTGCTTCCAACTGTTCTTTTTCCTTGGCCAGTTTTGCGGCTTCTGCTTCTAACTTTGCCTGTGCGTTTTCCAATTCTTGTTTTTGTTGTTCCGCACGTCCAGACAATTCATCAATTTCCATATGCAGTTTTATTTTTTCCGCCGCCAATCTGTCCAGTTCCAAATCCAACTGGGCGCGTTCTTTTTCCAGTTCCATTAAAACCTTTTCTTGTTCCAAATCAGTTATTTGCTGAAACAAAGAACCAGACGCATCATATGCCGCAACGGCATCGGCGGAAACGGCCTCCATCTCGGCGGCGACATCGGCGTCCTGCGCCGCATTAGTTGATATATCGGCCGCACGAACATATCCGGGCACAGCCACCAACATTAAAAACAAAAACGCCGCAAAAAAGGTCTTGTTATTTTGCATAGATTATCACCTCATAGTTCCAGTCACGCGTTGATGCGTCCCACGTACAACGTGTCATATACACGCCACCAAATTCATCAAATAGTTTCATAAACTGCACCGGCGTCAGTTTTGATGTTGCGGCAACTTCAACAATGTCTAGTTTTACCGTATCAACACCGTTGGTCAATGTATCCGTCACCATCTGAACATCAGCCGACATATTTCCATATTGAAACACCGTCAAAACATCACGCATAACGGTTTCAACATCACGCTCATCCAGTGAGGCCATTGTCGGTACGGTCGGCAATGTTGCGCGAACATACAATCGACTGTCTGATTCCTGCTGCACAAATGAACCCGGCATTAAATCCGTGGCCGCAATATAAAAATCCCCCAATGTTCCAAAGTCGCGATTAAACACAACACTGGCGTGTGTTTCACCACATTCGGCCGACACCTGGTTCCAACCAGTTATTGGTTGCATCAAAAATGCAATCGCCTGGAAACACGCCTGTGCGCGCAGTTCTGGATTTGGCAAATATTCATATGGCAGAATAATTGGCTGTGGTTGCGGTGCACGTTCTATTTCAAATTCGGCATCCAGTTCCTTATTTTTTTCTTCGACCTGGCGTTCATATTCAGCGGCCATTTCCGGACTGACCTGTGCCAATTCTGGTGTTCTGACCATTTGTTCCAACGGTTCGCGAAAGAACCACAACATTCCGAACACAAATACCATAATCAGCACCACGGACACAACCAGTCCGCGCACACGGCTTATCGGATGCAATGCGGCCCGCGGCCCACGCACAACCAAGTCACCCAGATTACGTTCAACCGCCCGTGGCATTCCCCACGCACCAGGTGCAAACAATGCCCCCCAATCCGGGATTTCTGACAATTTGAAATATTCCGCACGTGCGTCATCTTCGCGGTCAAATAACTTATCTTCCAGAATAACGCCGTTTCTGACGGCAACCAGGTAAAACTGTTTGTCTATTGCGAAGACAGCCAAAAAAGACGTGTATTCGCCCAACGCGTCTGTCACCGCAGCGGCCGCGCTGTACATACCACTGCGATGTCCCTGTCGTTTTGACCCCAATCCAACCATCGCACGGTATTCTGTATAAAGATTTAATTTCTTATCGACACTGCGTGCCAACGTGCGTGCATATGAGCGCGCGACATAGCCGGCACCCGTTGGTTGCCAAAACAAACCAACGGCATATTTTTTCCTGTCAACTGTTATAACCTGACCTGGCAATTTCTCTCTCTGTTATTTTAAGTAATTATAACATAAAAAACCCGTCCTACGCAAACACAGATTACAAAAAGAAAGCCGTCGCATATAAAAAGCGACGGCATTTTCAAACCAAATTTATATCAGCATCCACCAACACCGCCGTACATACTGCCGTTACAATTTATCTGATGTTCAACCAGTACCGGTGTCGCGGTAATACTGGTTCCACCGTCCTTGGCCGTACGAACACTGTTCGGATGCGGACAATCATAAACATTTGCAACCAATATAAACGCACGTTCCGGCCCAAAAACCACCCATTCATTCGGACGTGTGCGTTGGCTGGTTATCCAATATGCATTACCCGGACGCGCCTGGTCGACAATTCTGTTTTCCAGATATGTACGTGCATCATCGGCATCATATACAGATACCTCTGATTCAATCTTGTACAAAAATGTACAACCAATAGGTTCCGCATCCAGTTGAGTTAAATACTGGCTGCCATTTTCTGGTTTTATCATCCCCCCGCACGCGCACAGCGCCAGGAACAAAGAACAAAACGCAAGTGTCTTTTTCATATCGACCATCCTGAAATTATTTTACTTTGATTCAATTATATCATAATTAGATGCATCACTGAACAACTTTTTAAGAACCAAATTATTTAGCGCGTGGCTGCCCTTGTATGATTCCAGTTTACCAACCACAAACCCGCCGGCCGTGTACATATCGCCCAGCGCATCTATAACCTTGTGCCGAACAAATTCGTCCGGCCATATTGTTTTATTCAGTGTTCCGTCCCCGCGGTTATTCAACGCAATCA
This sequence comes from Candidatus Enterousia intestinigallinarum, assembly GCA_944407095.1. Classification (GTDB taxonomy): domain Bacteria; phylum Pseudomonadota; class Alphaproteobacteria; order Rs-D84; family Rs-D84; genus Enterousia; species Enterousia intestinigallinarum. The sequence goes on from OX097180.1 coordinate 588,757, forward strand.
CATTTGTTTCGTCCGCGCCACGTCCCATACCGTGTGCCTTCAGATATTCCCATTCAGAAAATTTTCCAAACGTGCGCGCACGCGCGACGTTTTTAACAAAATCATCAACTGATTTTTTTGTCCCGTCAAATGAATAAGAATATGTCTGGCTGCCGATTATTTTTTCTGGATAAACCAATGTCGCCGTTATTTCCAACGCATTGTCCACCGACGGCATCAATTTGACATATCCGTTGCTCTTACGTCCGGAAACAGTATTTATCAGCCACCATTTTGCCCGCGTAAAAATGTTCATACCACGGCGTAATTCAGCCGCACGCGCAATAACCGGACGTTTAACAACTATTTTCCGACGCACCGCGCCCGTCACACCGGCACGCATAAACGCGTCAAAAAATTGCGCCGCACTGCCATCCAAAATCGGGGTTTCCGCCCCATCTATTTCAATAACCGCACTATCTATGCCAGCCATAAACAACGCCGCCATCAAATGTTCTATGGTCTGAACGTGTGCGCCATTTGTCGCCCCAATCGTTGTGTTACGCATTTTGGTTTCGCCAACGTTATCATATGTCGCAGCAATTTTATCACTATCCGCAATATCAGTACGCTGAAAAAATATTCCCAGCATACGCGACGGCCGCACAACCATATTTACGGGCAAACCAGAATGAATACCCTTGCCTTTTATCTCAACGGCTTTTTTTAATGTAGACATTTTATTTTATCCCCCAACCACGTCCAAAAATCATCATCCAACGTCATATCCAGACGCGCAAATTTTATTTCATCACGCATATCGACTGGCAAACGCATCCAGTCCTTTTCTGTGGTAACTAATTTTGCACCACGCCGCGCCGCTGCCGCACGCAGTTTTTGTAAATCATCGTCAGTATATTGATAATGGTCAGGAAACGCCCGCTTTCCAACGACATTTTTCAATGTGGCAAAAAACTTTTTGGGATACCCTATTCCGGCAAAAACATACAACTTCTGATTTTCATCATATGGTGACACCGTATGCCCAGATGCGTAAAATACCGGTATGCCATCTGGTATGGAAAAACGCTTACGCGCACGCGGCGACCGTATAATAATAACCGCATCTGCCCGCCGAACAGCGCGACGTGGTTCACGCAACGGCCCGGCCGGCAATAAGAATCCATTACCATACCCCAACCCCGCATCAAAAACCAAAATAGACAAATTCTTTTTTATTTTTGGATTTTGAAATCCATCATCCATAACAATCGGGCCAGTTTCATCCAGCTGCTTATCCAATAAAATAATATTGCTTTTTCTGTCACCGACGTGCACTTGTAATCCGGCACGGGACAGCATTGCGGCCTCGTCCCCGACGTTACCAGTTTTAGCGCTTTTTTTATACCCGCGCATAACAACTGGCGCATCCAAACGCTTTGCAATTTCGTGAACTATTGGTGTTTTTCCAACACCACCAGCCATTATATTACCAATGCATATAACACCACGCCGCGATTTATACGAACCGATTTTCCGCACCACATACACGATACGTCCAATCAAATAGTAAATCCACGACACAGGCACCAGAATAAATGCCAGCGGCGTTTTATGTAAAAACCACCACGGTGTTTTCATTTCTTTCCCTGACGGCGTTCAGTTTTATACTGCGCCTTTTGCGCTTTTTTGGCGGCACGTTCCGCCCGCAGCGCGTTTTTGAATTCGGTCGATGTTAAATCCTGTTCAACCTGGAACAGATTAAATTCACCGTCCATTTCACGAACCTGGCGTACCATAATATCCTCTATCTGGCGACGCACGTTTTCAAATTCAGCCGCACTGATTTTAGAATCAATAAATATCGGCTTACCCACTCTACACGTTATTGTGGAAAAAGGTAACGCGACTAAATACCTGTCCCATCTTTTCTGAAACCAGGCGTGAGAAGATGAATAGCACACTGGAATAATGGGCGCACCGGTCATTTTTGCAAAATACAGGGCACCTTCCTGAACGCGCAACGACGGCCCGCCCGGCCCGTCCGGTGATAAACACATAGAATAATCGCCACGTCGCAAAACACGTACACCTTCACGCAGGACTGATATGCCACCCTCGGACGTACTGCCATAAATTGATTTCAGGCCGAACAGACGCTGTAACTTTGCCATCATACGCCCGTCCTTGTGCCGACTGGCCACGGCATAAGCGTGCATTCCGCCCAGACACACAATCGGCGACAGCATCATACTGCGCCCGTGCCAAAATATAAAAATAGCAGGTTTTTTACGGTATTTTTTGAACGTTTCCCAGTTGGTTATACGCTTTCTGCACGTGAAATATACGAACCAAATTGCAATCGCCATCAGAACCGCAACAACCCATTGAAAAAACGACAGGCGCAAAATCGGTTCCCAAAATGCCTTCCATAATTTTCTGAACGTTTGATACATAATATACTGCTCTCTATATAAATAACTTTCTGGATTCTAGCAGTAAAAAAATCATATTTCAAGATAGTAAGGAATCTGGTCATAACAAAGCCCCACCCACGACAGAAACGATAAAAAGATAAAATTATTTGACATATGCGCAAAAAGTTATATAATAAGCCCCGTTCGCCGCGGAGTAGAGCAGTCCGGTAGCTCGTCAGGCTCATAACCTGAAGGTCTGTGGTTCAAATCCACACTCCGCAACCAAGTTAAAATAAAAACCGCCCCTGTATGGGGTGTTTTTTATTTTACGTGTGTTGTGTTGGATTTGAACCACAGAAGCAATGTGGTTCAACCGCAGAAATTAGGCGGACGGCAGTACGCCGATTTGCCCCTGGCAAAAATTTCCAGGTGACGAAGTAAATCCACACTCCGCAACCAAGTTAAATAAAAATACACCTGTGTGGTGTATTTTTTATTTTTCGCTGTTCACTGAATAATAATATTCCAATTTTTCGTGGTCGTAATCTTCTATTCTGCCGGCGGGCAAAACCAGCATACGTGTTATGCCGATTTGTTCCACAAATTCCGGATTATGGCTGACCACTATGATAGTTCCAGGAAAATCCCGAAAATTATCACCTATTATCATCTGGGTTTCTGGATCCAAATGATTTGTCGGTTCGTCCAATATCAGCATATTTGCGCGTTTTAACAGTAATTTGCACAATGCAACACGAGCGCGTTCACCCGGCGACAATGTACCGACACGCTTAAACACATCCATATCGAAAAACAGAAAATTCGCCAGCGCCGCACGCAACTGCAAATCCGTATATTCAGGCGTTTCCACATTTTCCATAACTGTTTTATTTAGATCCAGTTGTTCCTGTTCCTGGGCGTAATATGCAATATCTGTTTTAGGATTTATGTCTATTGTTCCGCGTTCCGGTGTTAAAAATCCCATTATCAATTTCAACAGTGTTGATTTACCCGCACCATTTTCACCAACAATTAAAAATCTTTCACCACCGGTTATATGAAACGACAGGTTACGATATAATAACTTTTTTCCAGGATACCTGAACCACAAATTATCCACCATAATCGGAAAGCGCGCCCCGTCACGCAGTGGTGTTAAATCCATTTTAACCCGCTTATATTCCACATCGCGCTGTGTACGATGCGCCAGGATTTTTTGCAACTGTGCGGCCCGGGTATGACCAGCTTTTTTTATACTGTGGTTTGTTGGACTGGCCGCATTTGCACGTGCCACGAAATCAGATAAGTGTTTTATCCGACGTTCTTCGTCCGCAATTTTAGCGGCGCGACGAGCGCGGATTTGTGCGGCCTTGGTTTTATAATCGTCATAGTTACCGTCAAACACGGTTATTTTATGGGTAACCTTGTCCACAAATAAAATTTTGTTCACAATTTTATTCAAAAATTCTGTATCGTGACTGATTATTAAAACACCACCCTTATACCGACGTAAATAGTCGCATACAAAATCACGACTGGCCGCGTCCAAATGATTTGTTGGCTCATCTAATAATAACAAATCCGCCACGGAATACAGCAGTCGTGCAAACGCAACCCTGGATTTTTGACCACCCGACAGATTTGCCACACGCATATCCAGCCAATCGCCAATATGCATATTTTCAATGATTTCCAGTAAAGCGGCCTCAGCATTATAAATATCATAATAATCCAGGCGTTTTTGTACGGCGTCTATTTTATTTTGTATATTTTCATCATCTGGATTTTGCGCCAGCGCAACATATAAATCATTTAATTCGGATTCCAACGCCGCAATCGGGCGCGCACCAGCAACAAAGTCCCAAACGGTTACATCAGGGTTTTCTATTTCCACCTGTTGCGGCAGATATCCTATGTTTTCGCCACCCACATCAATAAACCCGGCATCCAGCTTTATTTGTCCCAGTATTACTTTGAACAGTGTTGTTTTACCCGCACCATTGACGCCAACAATTCCACATTTAGCACGTGACGGAATATTAAATTCCGCATTGTCGTATATAATATTTGTTCCAAATGAAAGAGTAATATTTTCGCCACGCATAGTACGTGGATTTTATGAATTTACCTTTTACCTGGCAAGTATTTATTGATATAATTAAAAACATACCAAAGGAGTTTATTATGAAAAAGTTTTTATCTGTTTTATTTGCGCTGTTTTTGGTGGCGTGTGGTCGGTCTGATATATCCGGCACGTGGATTCAGCCAGTTCCAAATATGCCTGATATGGTTCAGGGATTCACCCTGGGGGCGAACGGGGTTGCAACATCGGTGAATATGGCGACACTACAATATGACACTTGGCGTACGGACGGTGATTCATTGATTATGACGGGACGCAGTATTGGCAACGGTCAAACCATAGAATTTACTGAAACCTATACCATTGAAAAATTGACCGATGATACCCTGGTATTACGTAACGGCGATATGACAATGACATACACGCGTCAATAAAAAACGCCCGTTTGGGCGTTTTTTATTCAAAACACTTACGCAGTGTTTCACCGGTATCGTGTTGATCAACACGCTTATTGCGGATTTCTTCGGCTGCCTTGATTTTTTGTTTTATTAAAATCAAATCTGGATGCGCCTGTAATTCCGCGTTCAGTTCAGTTATCGCCGCATCAATATCTGACGCGTTTCGAACAAATATCGGTGTTATGGAATCGGCCGCGGTATAAATAGAATCCTTTAACTCTTTTTTATAGTCATCTATTACGGATAAATATGCGCGTATGTGTTCATCTTCGTGCGATAAAATCGCATTATAAGAACAGGTATCCGGTTGATGCCGAATATCTATTTGAACCAGAAAATCACTGTACCCAACAGTTGCAAATACAGATTTTAACGTAACACAATATCCATCTTCTATATTCGTTATATCCGCAACAATATCATAATTATCAACCATTGTTGCAATAACATTACCGTGCAATAAATCCATATGACGCAATGGTTGAACAACCTCTTTGCTCCATACCGGTGTATCCAAGGTTATCTTTGGACTCAATTTATACGCCAGGCAATCGTCATATGCAAACACTGGCCTGGCAAGAAAAATCATACAAAGTCCAAAAATCCATTTCAAATTCATTGTCTATATATTGCCACCGCCCTGCTTTTTCAGATATTCGGCGACAAAATTATTTCCATATTTAGCATATAATTCTTCGGCCAATAAAACCGACGAACGTCCCGATTCAAACAGGCGCAACAAATTACCCAATCCGCCCAATTCTGTATTCAGAATAACGGATTCACCCGTCACTGGTCGTGACAGTAATACCGCACGTTTCAGATTTGGGTATGCCTTGCCCTGAATAAAAGCCATTTCCAACGGATTCAAATTCCAATATTGATAATCGGACGCATCGGCCGCCGGATTGCGGAAAAACAGAACAGTTTGCGCCTGGCCGCGAACAACGTCACCAATCCCCAGTTTATCCAAAACATTTGCGCGCTGGAACGCAACCATATATGCCTGGCGGTTTTTACGTCCCTCTTGCAGGCCGGTGATAAAGTTATCACGGAACATTTTGTTTTCCAGCATAGGCGCCGTTTCATCAATCATAATTAGCGATGGATTACCACCGGATACTGTTATGTTATTTATTCTGTGCAAAATATAAGATATGACCGCCGGCGCCAATGTTTCGTCCGCCAATATATCTGTAAAGTCAAACGTTGTCAGACGTGCGTTCAAATCCAATGTATCGGAATCTTCGTTAAAGATATCGCCGTATTGTAGCGGGTCGACCCATTTTTTCAATGCCGGCCGCATATTTCCCGCGGATGAAAAACACGATTCCCACAGATTTTTCAGCAATCTGTCGTGTTCAGTCAAATAATCAAAGTTCACAGAAACCGCACGCGCAATTTCATCGGCCGAATTGGCATCAGTTTGCCCAGTAATCATTGCAAACCACCGACGTAAAAACGCCCGGTTTGCTGCCGTATCCGGCATTTTCAAAGGATTCAGGTGTGTTAAAAATGAATCTTCAACCTTGTTATTTTTATCCTTGCCCATCATAGTGACATATTTGCCACCAACAGCCAGGGTGAATATTTCCGCCCCCTTGTTCCGGTCAAAGAAAAACGCCTTTAATTTCTGGTGACGCAATGATTGTGCAATCAGGAAACTGAACAATGTCGTTTTACCGCCACCCGTGGGACCGATTGTCAAAGTATGCGCCACGGCGGCCGGCTTGTCAGAAACGTGGAACTGGAACTGATACGGTGTGCCCTGTGCCGTCGGGAATATAACCAGCGGCCCCGGGCCCCAATCGCTGTTTGCAACACCACGCGGTGTGCTGGACATCGGGATACTGACCGCCGCGGTCCGCGACAGCATTTTGAAACTGCGCGGAAAAACATCAAATCCGGGAATTTGTGCAAACCAAGAAACCTTTGATGCAAAACTTTCAACAATAGGCGACACACCGAACGATGCAGCAACCTTGTTAAATTCATCGATGTATTTTTCCAATTCTTCGACCGTGGCGCCAAATATCAAAAACAATGGATAATAATTTACCAGGTTTTGATTACCGGAAATATTTTCATCCATCGCCGATTCCGCGGCCGATATTTGTTCAGTTGCGGTTTCTGTTTTCTCATCGGCGGTTGCACGACGCTGGCGCAGGGCCGCCTCGACATCGGCCGCCCCCATAATACGAAATGCGTTCATACAAATCATTTCAGTTTGTATGGTATAGACGGCGTTGAAAAAATCCTCGTCCAGATAGTCGGGCGACATTTTGAACGAAATCGCCGCGGCAAAAGATTGACGTCCATCGCCGATATAACGAATTATCCCGTTACGCATAAAATCAACATCGTCAACGGTTGCGACGTCACCAATACTTTGATCACATACGACGGGTGCCGGTTTTGTAATAGGCGATAAGATGCGTCCAAAAAATCGCGCCATATTGTCCGGACTGTCATTACGCAGAACACGCGGACGATACGCCGCCAATACGGATTCGATATAGTTGCCGTATTGATTTAATTTATCACGCGCGTTTGCACCACCGACCGACAAAACGATATAGTAGTTATTCGTAAATATACGCAGTCCCTGTGCACGCCACTTATTGTAAATTTGTTGCAATACGGGCTGATCAAATTCATAGTTTGTATTTTCGCCAACCGCATCGCGCACGGTATAAAAGCGCAATACGACATTAGGATCGCGAATTTGGTTAAACAACTGTGCCCGCAAATCCAAGAATTTTTCACGTGTATCATCGTCCTGCATACTGGTCTGAACACCAGACACGCGATACACGCGTATAATTGACCCGTCCGTCAGCGTCATAGAATTATCAGTATAAACAGTATTAAACGGCAGATATTGTGAATATCTGGTATATCCGAACTTTGGAAAAATACGCCGTGTTAAAACCGGGATATACATCATCAATACGATAAACACGAAAATCACGGCCATAACCATAATGGTTGCCGTCAATGGAAATTCACCGCCTGCAAAATGTTCAAAAAAACCGTTCATTTTTTATGCCGCCAATCGCCCTGGAATCTTTTTTTTCAACAGTTGTATTTTTGCCGATATAATCTGACCCAGTTGTGGATCACGTTTTGAATAGAACGCTAAAATCATATGCACCACTATCACAGATATCAGAAAATACAGCGGATTTACCGGTGAATCAGCCCCAGATATGCTTAAACCTATTATAAAAACGATAATAAAAACAATGAATTGCACGGCAAAATTTATCACGGCCAGCGTGTACGGCACATAAAATATGCGCGCGGGATTTGCCAATGCTTTCAGTACCTGTTGTCGCATATTTGGATTGACTCCTCTCCTTTGATGCTTGAATTATAACAATTTCAACAGTTTTCAACAAGTATAAAAAGCATTTTGAAAAAATTGTTAAATTTGTTGAAAACCACCTATATTTTCAACTGTTTATTATTTATCGTAAATTTTCAACCCAACTGATAAACACCGCGAAAAACCGGCAAAAAATTGTTGAAAACTTGTTGATAAAAAGTTGAAATACGTTTTCAACAAAACAAACAGGCCCAACAAAAACAACAAATATTTAATTATTATTTGATTTTTCACAAAAAGCGTTTATAATAGCCGCACAACAAAGGATTTAGATATGAAGTTTTTAAGTTCATTAAAGGCCTGGAAAAAACGCGGTAATGTAAAGCAAATTCGCCGTGGCAAACAGGTTATTTTAATTGACCCTAGTAATCCTAAATTAAAGGCAAAACAGGGCTTCAGAAAAAAATAATTATATATAACCCCTGATATGGGGTTTTTTTGTTTTATAGGTACAATACTATGAAATCAAAAGAAATACTGTCTGTTATTGATAAATATATAAATAAATATAATTCGGAAAAATCACCAAAATATGAAACTATATACACTTTGCCACCAAGTGACGCGGCAATGTTGGGGGATAATTTTATTCGCAATGACGCATCCCGTGTATTTTTTTGCTTTTACAGGTTGTCACCAAATGAATATGACAATGGCGGGGCGCAACATTTTGCAGATGGTACTTTTCATAACGGTAATTCATTAAAAGACGGAAAAATCAAATTAGAATTAAACATAAATATGCCTGTTCGGGTTGATGGTGATAAAACATATCTGGACAGGGCTATGATGGCGGAATTGGTGACACACGAATTGGCGCACGCGTATCGTAAATCCAGGGAATTGGCTGCCGGACATTATAAATTTGATTTTTCATTTTTGAATTTTGTAAAACGCAAAAAATCAAATAAAAAATATACCACGTTCCAACGTGCTGTGGCATACGATCGCACAATGCCAACCGGCGGCGCAAATGACATTTACGAAAAAATGCGCTGGGTTGGTTATGCCCTGGTCGAAGACGAGGCATACGCCCAACTGGCGGGTATTCAAACATTTTTGGCTGCGGGCGGCAATATAAAAAACAGTCGTGGCAGACAGTTGGTTGATATTATAAGCGACTATTTGAGTGAAATTGAAAAACAGGCAACTGTGGATGATTGGCAAAAATGTATGAAAGAGATATCGTATATTCCTGTACGCAAAGATGAAACGCCCCAGCATTTTTCACGTCGCTGGATTGCATATTATCGCGATAGAATTGCCAGATTTAACACACGGGTTGAAAAAATCATTAATAAACATCGCACGGACAAGTTCAAAAGTGGCAAACAATCTTTAATAGTCGCTGATACAATATTATCAAAAAACAAAGAATACGATTAAAACAAATTAAAATCGTTCATAAATGCTTCACGCAGGGCGGTGTCAACCTCGGTCCCGGACAGGCCGGCACCACGCAGGTATTCTATCTGTGGTGCGGTTGGTTGATAAATTGACGCACTGTGGTCGGCGGCATCCGGCACGGATGATATGCGCTGGGCCGGTGAAATTTCTATACGTGCACTTTTATCGGCCAAAATTGAAAATCCGATATCGGACGTTGTGTTCGGGCAATTTTTTTCTATTATTGCCGTACCTGATAATTTTGAAATACTGTTTCGTTCCGCAATCAATTTTGTTTTTACCAAAATTGTCGTATCTGACACATCGTGTGATGCAGTACAGTTAAATTTCAGATTGTCAGAATTTTCCAACATAACGTGTCCGCGAAATTCAGAATTTTTCCCGGCATTTTTGATAAAAATGTTAAAAAAGGCCGGCTTTTTATTTTTTATTTTTGCGGTTAAAAAAACTGGTTGGTTTTCAACATAGATATTTATATCCAACCGGTTTTCACCGGCAATTTCGCCAACATATATTATGTGTATTGGCTTATCAAAATTTTCACGAAAATCAGTTCCGGCGATTGTTGATAATTCCGGACAGAAAACGCCGTCACGATACACAACCGTTTGTGCCGCAAAGGTTTTTATATTGAATTCGTTCCACAGGTATGACATATTATTATGCATTATAAAGGAAATAAAAATGGGATTCAATTGTGGAATTGTGGGATTGCCAAACGTTGGTAAATCCACACTGTTTAATGCATTGACGCAAAGTGCGGCGGCCGATGCACAGAACTATCCGTTTTGTACAATCGAACCGAACACCGGACGTGTTGTTGTGCCGGATGCCACGCTGCATAAACTGGCTGATGTTGCCAAATCGCAAAAAATTATTCCGACGCAACTGGAAATTGTGGATATAGCGGGACTGGTAAAGGGCGCGTCTGCGGGCGAAGGTTTGGGAAACAAATTCCTGGGCAATATTTTATCAACGGACGCGATAATACACGTTGTCAGATGTTTTGAAAATGACGATATAGTACACGTCAACGGGCGCATAGACCCATTGTCTGATATTGAAACGATTGAAACAGAATTGATGCTGGCCGATATGGAAAGCATTGAAAAGCAGATGAAAAATCTGGAAAAAAAGGCGCACGGCCTGGATAAGGTTGCAATCCGTATGCTGGACGATGCGCGCCTGATACGCGACGGGTTGGCACGTGGGGTTCCGGCGCGTCAATCCGATGCTGATGCATCACCGTTCAATTTGTTGACGGCAAAGCCGGTTATTTACGTATGCAATGTTGACGAAGCATCTGCCGCCACCGGTAATAAATTTTCAGATATGGTTCGTGAAAAATACGGTGACAGCGCCCCGGTATTGATTATTTCGTCAAAGATAGAAATGGAAATCGCACAGATTGTTGATCCCGATGAACGTAAAATGTTCCTGGACGATTTGGGATTGCACGAATCCGGCCTGGACCAGGTTATACGCACTGGATACAAAACATTGGGATTACAGACGTTTTATACCGTCGGTCCAAAAGAGGCGCACGCCTGGACAATAACTGCCGGTATGACCGCACCCCAGGCCGCCGGAAAAATTCATACTGATTTTGAACGCGGCTTTATTCGCGCGGAAATAATTTCACCGGATGATTTTATCACCTATGGCGGTGAAGTTGCCGTCAAAGAGGCCGGTAAAATGCGCCTGGTTGGCAAAGAATATGTTATGCAGCCGGGCGATATATGTCACTTTTTGTTCAATAATTAAAATAATAAAAAATGCCGGTGTTTGCCGGCATTTTTAACGCATAATTTTTTCTGTATAAATTATTTGTTTCATCATTTGTATTGGTGTTTGACGTGCACCGTATATCGGCATAAAATTTTTATCCAACGCTACATCGCCATTTGTCACCGCACAGGCCGCCACCGCATTTTCACATACATTATAGATTGTCGGATTCCAGTGAATTTTTTTAACACCGTCTTGTTCTGTTTGTATTCCGATTTGAAAGCGTCGCAGTGATGAATTTGTCCGCGCCAGCATTTTCAGTATATACATCAAACTGACGGGTTTCATTTTCAACGGCACGAAATACGACGACAATTCCGTCGCACCAGCATTTCTGAAAAGATATGTATATTTTGGTTCCATTTTTTATATAGAAATCAATGCGTCCATTTTTTGCATAGCGGTATTTATTTGTTCATCCAGCACCGCGATTTCATCACGTACATTTTCGCCCGCCAACAATCGCGCTGTCAAATCACGTTTTTGCGATTGCAGACGCGCCATATATTTTTGCAGTTTTAACGACACTATGTATTTTTCTGCTGACTTTTCATCAATATTCATATCTGGTGCATTGTCATCAAAATTTATATTCAGTGTCGCCAAAAAATCACCATATCGTTCGGCGATTTCTGGATATTGATTTACAATAAATATAACTGTTTTTTTGGTTATGTCGTCAACCCCCGGCATATCTATTTTTGGGATGTTTTGTGACTGTCTTTTCCATTTGTGCCATTGATTGAATATGCGCTGGTTATATTCTTGTTCATATTCCGCGCGCAGATGTTGATCTGTTATTTTATCGGTTTTTTGTTTGATAAATTTTTCCGCCTGGGTGCGTCCGCCCGGCGTCGATACATTAAATCCAGTGTTTGCCAGGTTCCACAAGAAATCCGTCAGCCCCGTTGATGCGTCTATAATTTTTTGCATTGCGGTTGTGCCGCCAGATTTTAATACCTCGTCCGGGTCTTTGCCGCCGGTAACAAACGCAAAGCGTACGTCCGACGTATCACGCAGAAATGGCATAACAATATCACACGCGCGTGCGGCTGCCTTTTGCCCGGCGGCGTCACCGTCAAAACAGAATATAATGTTACGGTTTGCCTTGCACAGCATTGAAATATGATCTTCGGTCAGGGCGGTGCCCAGTGGTGCGACCGTTTCTGGAAAACCGTGGCATTGCATTTGGATTGCGTCTATTTGACCCTCGACAACAATGCTGCGATTTGCACGGTGAATTGCATCACGTGCGAAATTAAAACCGAAAATAGTTTTACGTTTGTGAAACAGTTCCGTGTCGGTTGTGTTTATATACTTTGGTTCACTGCCGTCCAGACAGCGTCCTGAAAACGCGACAATTTGTCCGCGGGCGTTAAAAATAGGAAACATTAGTTTGTCGCGGAAAAAATCGTACATACCATAATCACCGCGACGACACATACCAGTTGCCATCAGGTTTTCTTGTTTTACATTTACAAACTTGTTCGCGATTATGTTGTTTTTCGGCGCATACCCGATGCGATAGCGTTGTATCATTTCATCTGTAAATCCGCGCCGCCGCACATATTCCAGTGCAGTCACGCCCATTGGTTCAAACAACAATTTTTGATAAATATCGCACGCGCCCGACATAATTTGATAATAAGATTCTTCACGTGCAACCTGGGCGGCGGGCTTTGGTTTATAATCCGGCATTTTTAATCCCGCCTGGGCCGCCAGTTCCGTAATCGCCGTTTTGAAATCCACATTTTCGGATTTCATAACAAAAGAAATTATGTCGCCGTGTTCACCACATCCAAAGCAGTGATAAAATCCCTTGTCTTCGTTCACGGAAAAACTGGGTGTTTTTTCGTTATGAAATGGACAACATCCCCAATAATTTTGACCCTTTTTTACCAACGGAACACGGCGTCCAACAACATCGACAATAGACAGTCGTTCGCGCAGTTCGTCAGTAAAATTGCGGTCGTATTTAGGCATTATTTGCGTGTTGTCCTTTTGAATCTGGGGGACGGCTTTTTATTGTTTATCAAATCTATTGCGGCGTCCAAACTGGGCTGTTCCTTGACCGATACATTTACACGGTTTGATGAAATGTATGCGCCATAGCGTCCGGTTGGATAATAAAATATTGGTTTGCCTGTTGCCGGATTTTCGCCCAGGTTTATTGGTTCGGCACGTTTAGTACCGTTTTCCAATAAATCACGTGCGATATCTAATGTTATTGTATCGGCGCTGTATTGCTTTGCCGGAACGTTTTTGGTTCCGTTTGTTACATACGGGCCAAACCGTCCAACGCGAAATGAAATCCCGTCACCCAAATCAATATTAGTGGCCTTTGGTTTTTCTGTTGCCGCATTGTTTTCAGTATCTGATGCGGGTGTGCTATCCAAACGCTGGGTATAGTCACAGGTCGGATAGTTTTCACAACCAATAAACGCCCCGTATTTGGATAATTTTATCCCCAGTTTTCCACCACACTTCGGGCATTTGTCATTACCGTCCCGAAACAGGTGCGGTCGCATAATATCATTTATAGCATCGATAATATCGGCCGTCTTGATACCACGCGCCCCGTCAATCATTGCGGATGTCGGTCCCCAGAACGCACGCAGCGCGTCCAGTTTATCACGCTTTCCATTTGAAACATCGTCCAATGTATCTTCGGTTTTGGCGGTGAAATTCACATCGACTAAATCATTAAAGTACTTGGACAAATATGCGGAAATAACCCATCCGCCGGGCGTTGGGTGAAAGCGTCGTTGCTTGTCCTGTTCGACATATTTTCTGTCGACAATCGTTGACATAATTGTTGCATATGTTGACGGACGACCGATACCCAATTCTTCCAGTTTTTTTACCAGTGATGCTTCAGTATATCTGGCGGGCGGTTGTGTAAAGTGCTGTTCCGGTTTTAATTCCATAATTTTTACTTCGTCGCCAACGGCCAACGGCGGCAGTTTTGATTCGGTATTATCATCTGCATCATCGCGGTCTTCGATATAGACGCGCATAAATCCGTCAAATGTGCGCGTTGTACCGACGGCGTGGAATACCGCCCGCGCGTCGTGCGTTTCAATATCGGCGGCAACACTGTCAAATTCTGCGTTTGTCATTTGACAGGCCACAGTACGTTTCCAGATTAAATCGTATAACTTCGCTTCGTCCCCGGTCAGTTTCGGCTTATCACCGTCAAAATGTGTCGGACGAATTGCTTCGTGTGCTTCCTGGGCGTTTTTGGATTTAGTAACATAAACGTTTGGTGATTTTGGAACAAATGTATCGCCATAGTTTTTACCGATATATGCGCGTATTTCGCCAACCGCATCCGCGGACAGGTTTGTCGCGTCGGTACGCATATATGTAATCAATCCTTGCTCATACAACTTTTGCGCGGTGGACATAGTGCGCCGGGACGAGAAATACAGTTTGCGCGCGGCCTCTTGCTGCAGTGTGCTGGTTGTGAACGGCGCGGCGGCGCGGCGTGTTGTTTTCTTTTTATCAATAGATGTAACACGCGCATCAATAACCGGGTCGCCGATTTTTTTCAAGATTTCCTGCATATGCGCGTTGTTTTCGATTGTCATCTTGTCGATTTTTTCGCCATCAACATATGCCAGGTTTGCATCAAACTGTCCGCCCGACGCATTGCACACGGCACCAAGTGACCAGTATTCAACCGGATTAAATGCTTCTATTTCACGTTCGCGATCAACGACTAGTTTAACCGCAACCGATTGCACGCGGCCCGCACTGCGTCCCAGATTACGTCGCCACAACAGTGGTGAAATACCAAAACCGATTAAATAGTCCAATGCACGACGTACCAGATATGCGTCAACCAAATCATCGTCAATTTCGCGTGGATGCGCGATTGCGTCGGTTACGGCCTTTTTGGTGATTTCGTGAAATGCGACACGATAAACTTTTTTCCCGTCCAACGCACGCTTTGCCTTTAATATATCCAATATGTGCCAGGCGATTGCCTCGCCTTCTCTATCCGGGTCGGATGCCAGATAAACAGCGTCGGCCCGTTTTAATTCGGCAATAATTTGTTTAATTTGCTTTTCTTTGCCCGGCATAATCTGCCAGCGCATTGCAAAGTCGTGTTCTGTATCAACACTGCCGTTTTCGGGAACCAAGTCACGTACGTGTCCAACGGATGCAATAACACGCCATCCATCGCCCAAATATTTTTCAATCGTTTTGGCCTTTGACGGTGATTCTACGATAAGCAGGTTCATTGTTTTAACTTCCTTTGGCGGATAATTGTTGGTCTTTGTGAATATGTGCGTTCTGGCACAGGCCGAATCCGAACATCAGTGATAACAAACTGCTGCCACCAAACGACATCAGTGGCAATGGCACCCCGACCGTCGGCATCAGCCCCAGAACCATAGAAATATTTATAAAATAATAAATGAAAAAGTTCAACATAAAACCAAAGCAGACCAGTTGCCCGAAACGATTCCTGCACGTTTTCGCGCACCAGAACAGTACTAATATGATAATTGTATACAGCATCAACAGCGCAAATGCCCCAATGAAGCCAAATTCTTCACCCAACATAGTGAATATGAAATCGGTTTGTTTTTCTGGCAGAAAAGATTGCTGCGACTGTGTGCCAGCCATATATCCCTTGCCCAGCATACCGCCAGAACCAAATGCAATTTTTGCCTGGTTTATCTGATATCCAGCGCCCTGGGCATCGTGGTCTGGATTTACAAAGGTGATAATACGGTCGCGCTGGTAATCGTGCAGGCCGCCATACCAAACAAGTGGCGCCGCCATCAGCCCCAATATCATTGCAATGATAAACCATTTTTTCTGGGCGCCAACTATATAAAACACGCCAACTGTAATCATACCCAGTGATAATGCGGTTCCCAAATCTGGTTGAGCCACAATCAGTAAAAACGGCACCAATAACATTGCCACTGGTACGGCATAGTTTTTTAATTGGGTCAATTCAACTGAATTCATCCAGGCAAAATATCGTGCCAGTGCCAACACCAACGCTATTTTAATCAGTTCTGACGGCTGTACGTGAAAGAATCCAAGGTTCAGCCATCTTTGTGCCCCCATACCTGTATGTCCGACAAATGTCACCAATATGATTAAAATCAATGCGATTGCGTATATGACATATGCAGATTTTATCCAGGTCTTGATATTTGTAAATGCGGCAAAGAAAAATACACCAAACCCCAGAATTATTTTTATCAGCTGGGATAATGCAAACGGTCGCCACGAACCACCACCGGCCGAATACAGAACAACGATTGATATCGCCAACACCAGACACATTGGTATAAACAACGCCCAGGAAAAACGGCTAAGTTTTTCTGGAAAACTCATCATACTGGCATTTGAAACGCGTGTCTGACGTGCCATTTTACTTTTTATCCCCCAACAATGCGCGCATAGTTGCCGCGACAGTACGTGCGGCCGGACCGCTGCCACCAGAATGTTCTGTTATCGCGCATACAGCATATTTTGGTTTATCGGTTGGTGCGTATCCGACAAACAGTCCGTGGTTGCGCATATTCCATTTTAATTGTTCGTTGGTCAAAACACCGCTTTCACGTTCGGCGCGCGAAATGCTGCGAACCTGTGATGTTCCTGTTTTTCCGCCCATACGCGCACCATTTACATTTATTGCACTGCCCGCAGCGGTACCACCGCGACGTGTAACCTGTTCCAGACCGCGCATTACGGCGTTTATATTTTTTTGCTGTAATCCCAGGTGTGCGAACTGTGGTTTTTCATCTGTCAAAATCAGGCGCGGCATAACAACGCGGTTTGATACGGTACGCGCCGTCATAACCGCCAACTGCAAACAGTTTGTTAAAGTAAAACCCTGACCAATACCAGAAATAATCGTATCACCGTGCATCCAGCGATATCCTATTGCCTCTTCCTTCCAGTACCTGTCTGGGATTATTCCGGCCATTTCGCGTGACAGTACATCGTCCATATACTTTTGGGTGAATCCCAGTTTTATGGCCATTTCCTTTATTGAATCAATACCTATTTTTAACGCCAGTTGATAAAAATATATGTCGCACGAATGCTTTAATGCATCGGCCAGTGTGACCCAACCGTGCCCCTTTGTTTCCCAGCAGTGATAACGGCGGTCACCATAATCCCAGTGGCCGGGACAAAATACTTTTTCGTTGGCAGTTATGGCGCCCGCTTCTAATGCAGCCAGTGCAACAACAATCTTGAACGTAGAACCCGGCGGATACAGACCTTCAACCGCTTTATTCATAAATGGTTTCATTGTGTCGTTGCGTAATGATGCAATATACTCTTCACCATCATCAGCACTGAACATATTAGCATCAAAACTGGGGGTGGATACCATCGCCAATATGTCACCAGTATCAATATCTAATGCAACACCGCAACCGGCGCGGTGCTGCATCAATGCGTCGTACATAGCGCGCTGAGCCACGTCGTTTATTGTTGTGCGTAAATCAGCCCCGGCAACGGCGGGACGAAATTGCGATTTATCTTCACCTGTGACGCGACCGACCGCATTTGTTATCATAACGGTTTGTCCTGGAATGCCCGCCAGTTCATCGTTAAAACGTTTTTCCAGACCAGTAACCCCTGTTGTCATAAATGGTGCGTTTGGCACTGGTTCCGACGGTGCACCGACATATCCGAAAATCTGGGCACCCGCCGGTCCCATTTCATATACGCGCGTAAATGCATTACGTACGTGCAGGCCGGGTATATTTTTCGCCTGCAGCGCGGCCAGTTCGGCCCAGTTTGAATTTTCACTGATTAAAACCGGCTGAAACTTTGCCTGCTTTTTTATTTGTGCATATATGCGATCGACGCGTTTTTTCTTTAACTTCAGTTCGGCCGCGGCGGTCGATATTGCAGCGTCCAGGTTTTCGGCCTCTTCCGGAATAATATATATTCTGTATGTTTGGGCGTCGCGTGAAATTGGTGCACCGCCGGCAGATAAAATACGACCACGTTCCGGCATATTTATTTGGATTCTGAAAGAATTATTTTCACTTTTTTTCTTGTATTCGCGATAGTTAAACACCTGCATCTGCAACATACGCAATACCAATGCGGATGTCAGCACCGCACCCGCCGTTAAAAACAGGGCGCTGCGTCTGTCAAATGTACGTGCGACTTCCTTATCTATCATCGTAAATCCGTTTAATCAGCGCGGTAATTGGAACATACAATGTTGACACCCACGCGAACAGCCACGCTGCACGCATCAGGGTTGCAACTGTTGGATTGGTAATTGATAAAACGAACGTCGCAACACCAAAAAATATCATAAACACATACAGTGCGTTTTTATCCACGCGCGTTAAATCAAAAAATGTCTGGAATCCGTTTATGGCATAGAACAGACAGTACATCACCGTCCAGTACACCAGTGTGTCAAACCGGTAATCTATTAAAAAACAGAATAATATTGCAAACGGCGCGAACCAGGGTATGGGACGTACAAACGAACAATAAAATATTGGAATTATTGCCAGTATTCCCGCCGGATTCCAAAACGCAACGGACAGTCGCCATAATACAATCACGGCGATAAACGGAAACGCATCACGTAAAAATTTTATTATTTTATATTTTGTCATTTGTACTCGTTTTGAGTGTCAAATTGTAACACTATCACACGTGACAGTGTTTCCGGTTGCAGCACGCGTACATCGGTATCGTTTATCATTTCGCCAACCGTTATACCGTTTGGCAAAACGCCACTGATATTGCTGGTGACCAGTTTAACGCCGGCGGACGGCTGAAATTCAGGATCGCTGAAAAATCCCATTGTTGGTGTTGATGAACCATTACCCTGTAAAAACCCGTACACTTCGGATCCAGCGATACGAACTGCGATATTAGTGTTGGAATCGGTCAACGCACGCACGCGTGAAAATCCGGGTGCCACATCTGTTATAATGCCGACCAGCATACCATCTGTTGATGTTACAACCATACCAACGGCCATACCGTGTCGCACACCGCGGTTTATTAAAAAAGTACTGTGATGAAATGCGGTATTGTCATACGTAACGTCCGCGACAACGGCACCGCGTGGTTGGGATTGTACAATATCCAATTCACGCGCCAGTTTTTGATTTTCAGCAATAGCGATATCGCACGCGTTTTTATTTCGCAATGCATCGTCCAGACGCACGCGCAGTTCTTCATTTTCACTGCGCAAATTCGACAGTTCGCGCACATTTTCAATCGCGGCACCGACCGCCCGCACCGGCCAGGTAATCACATCACCGACCCAGTTCGCCACCGGCAATACCACGTGCGCCAATCCGTTCATAATTCTATAGTCCGGCTTTGCAATCATAATATATATAAACAGCACCGGCAGCACCGCCGCCGCAACGGCAGATTTTATGATTGTGCGCAATCTGGAAGATATTTTATTCTGGTTCATCGGGCATAAGTTTAGACACTAAAAAGCCGATATTCAATAAAAACTTGATTTTTCGTTTAATTATGCCAAAATAGCACCTGTGTTAAACATAGCCGAAATGGCAAAGGCATTGCCATCAGGTGAACCAAAGAGGTAAAAAATGCCAAAATTAAAGACAAAGTCGTACTTGAAAAAGCGCGCATCTATGACCGCGACCGGTAAAATCCGTGTTGCCAGAAACGCCCACAAGAAACTGTTGCGTCACAAGTCCAAGCGTGCAAACAACGCTGGATCAAAGCCACAGTATCTGAATGACAATATGACGGGACAGGCGAAAATCTTGGCCCCATATGGACTGAAGTAAGTAAAGGGGGCAAATTATGGCAAGAGTTAAACGCGGAACAACCGTAAAACAAAAACACAATAAAATATTGGCGCGTGCCAAGGGTTACCTGGGCCGTCATCATTCGACATATCGCGCCGCGCGTGAAAAAACGGAAAAGGCGGGTCAGTATGCATATCGCGATCGTCGCGTTAAAAAACGTGAATTTCGCGGTTTGTGGATTGTCCGCATCAATGCCGCCGTGCGCAATAACGGTATGACATACAGCCAGTTTATGAACGGTCTGAAAAAGGCCGGTGTCGCCCTGGACCGCAAGGTTTTGGCCGAAATGGCCTATGCCGGGGATGAAAACTTCACCAAACTGGTTGAAACGGCAAAACGATTTATCTCCGCTGGTGCTAAATAAGGCCTTGGCGGTGGGTATATTATTTTGTATTATAAAGGCCGTCGTATGACGGCTTTTTGTTTTTAACACGGGGTAATGTTATGCAGGAACAAATTAAAAACATAAACACGCTGGAAGAATTACAGTCATTGTACACGGCGACATTTGGTAAAAACGGCACAATGACGGCCAAGTTAAAGAATATGAAAAATTTGGATAATGATGCGCGTGCGGAATTAAATCGTGAAAATACGATGCTGCGTGAATTGTTCAAATCGCGCCAGGCGGAAATTGAAAACGCGGCGTTGATGGCCGGTTTGGAAAAACAGCGTCTGGACGCGTCGTTAAATCCGATGCCAGAAAATCGTGGTACGCTGCATCCGTTGACGCACGCACTGGCAGATATTTCACAAATACTGGAATCGTTTGGTTATGAAATGTGGACCGGGCCAGAGATTGAAGATGACTGGCATAACTTTACCGCGCTAAACACACCGGAATATCACCCTGCCCGCGATATGCAGGATACATTTTTCTTGGAAAACGGCAACGTTATGCGTACCCAGACGTCCGCGATTCAAATACGCAGTATGGAAAAAATTGGCGCGCCGATAAAAATGTTCGGCATCGGTGCCACATATCGCAAGGAAATGGACGCAACACACAGCCCTATGTTTCACCAGATAGAGGGCTTGTACATAGACAAAAACATAACAATGTCTGATTTAATTGCCGACGTGCGCGAATTTTTGAAACGCTTTTTTGAAATGGACGACGTGCAACTGCGTGTTCGTCCGTCATACTTTCCATTTACCGAACCCAGCATAGAAATTGATATGATGTGGCAGGGTAAAAAATGGTTGGAAATAATGGGGGCCGGTATGGTGCATCCAAATGTGTTGCGTAACTGCAATATAAATCCGGATGAATATCAGGGGTTTGCATTTGGATTCGGTTGGGACAGATTGGCAATGTTGAAATACGGCCTGAACGATATTCGCCAGTTTTATGACGGCGACGTGCGTTGGCTGAAAAGTGCGGGATTTTAATTTACGGGGGCAAACGATGAAATGGACGTATGATTGGTTAAAAGATTATTTGAAAACGGACCTGTCGGCCGAACAAATCGCCGATATGCTAACCCGCACCGGGTTGGAGGTTGAAGATTTAATCACACCCATTGCACCGATTGCGGCGCGTATCGTGGAATGCGAACCAATGACGGGCAGTGACCATCTGCATATATTAAATGTGGACGATGGTACCGATACATTGCGCCAGGTTGTATGTGGCGCACCAAACGCGCGTGTTGGATTAGTATCTGCGCTGGCGTTACCCGGTTGTGTTATAGAAGGTCACGAAATCAAGGCCGGCAAACTGCGTGGTGTTATGTCAAACGGTATGATGTGCAGTGCGCGCGAATTGGGTATTGGTGACGACCACAGCGGTATAATTGAATTGCCCGACGATACTAAAATCGGCACACCCGTTGTACAAATGGAAACAGTTTTTGATGCGGGCATTACCCCAAATCGTCCTGATTATTTGTCTGTGCGTGGTATTGCGCGCGATTTATCGGCGGCTGGTATGGGTGAATATATTGCATATGCGGATAATTTTCCTGAATATGGTACAGGCACCAGACAAGTACATGTAAAAACAGATAAATGTCTTGGATATTCTTTGTGCGAAATTCATGATATAAAAATTGCACCAAGTAACAGTAAAATATCAGCAAGGTTGCGTGCAATAGGTATAAATCCAAAGAACGCGCCAATCGATGCGACAAATTATATTTGCTATGATATGGGTCAGCCAATGCATTGTTTTGATGCAGATGAAATAAACGGGGATATCACTGTACGTATGGCAACAAATGGTGAAAAGTTCACAGACCTGTTTGGCAACACGCACGAATTGTGTGAAACCGATATGGTAATTGCCGATGATACGGGAATACTGGCATTGGCTGGGGTCGTTGGTGGTGCACGCGGTATGACCACTGATAAAACCAAAAATATTATTTTGGAAAGTGCTTATTTTAATCCTGTATCTGTACGTAAAACATCAAAACGTTTGGGAATATCAACCGATTCTTCATACAGATATGAGCGTGGCATAGATTTAACATTGACGCCATATGCACTTGCAAATGCAACAAGTATAATATTGGCACAATGTGGTGGCTATATTTACGGTACAGTTGCCGCAGGTGAATTATTTAATCCGCCCGCAGAATATGGCGGCGCAACCGCAGAATTCTGGGAAGATTGGAAAGATATAATAATAAATAAGTATGTTCCAAAGATAAGATACACACCAGATACATTCAGTAAAAAAACTGGTATAGAAATGGACGAAGTTAAACAACATAATATCTTGGTTGAATTGGGGTATGATATAGATGAAGATGAACAAAGTTGGATTTTAACTCCGCCATCTAATCGCATAGGTGTAGAAATACCAGAAAATATAGTGTCTGATTTAATCCGTATTTATGGTTATGATAATATCGCCCAGGTGGCAGTTCATAAACCAACAGATTCTGTGCCACACCGTGATTATTATATCGGTGTAAAACGCGAACTGGCCGCACGTGGCCTGAACGAGGCAAAATCATTCGGATTCGGCAATTCAAAAACAGAAACCCTGTTGTCCGACAAACCGATTGTGCGGGTTGCGAACCCCATTGTTGCAAATATGGATACGGCGCGTAACGGTCTGTTGGGTAATATGTTGCACTTTGTTGCCGAAAATGAAAAGCGCGGCTATCCGGATTTAAGTATGTTTGAATTGGGCACCGTGTTTGACGGTGATACGCCGGACGCGCAGCATACGCAAATTTGCATTATACGCGCCGGTGATACCGCACCGCGTCATTGGACGCGCCGCAATCGCCCGGCGGATATTTATGATGTAAAGGCCGACCTGATTTCATTATTGCACGGCCAGCGTTTCACTGTATCGTCTGATAACCCGCCACATTGGGCACATCCGTTCAGATATGGCGCAATAATGCAGGGTAAAAAGAAAATCGCCGAATTTGGTGAACTGCATCCGTCAATCGCGCGCGCGTTGAAAATAAAAACACGCGTAAATATTGCGATTGTGGATGATGTTGAAAACCTGCCTGCATCGCGTCACGGACGTGAACCAAAGTTATCGGAATTTCAGCCGATAACACGCGACTTTGCATTTATTGTGGACGGCACTATGCCGGCGGAAAAACTGACCGGTGTAGCGATGGCGACCGACGCGCGCATCGTTGATACTGTCGTGTTCGATGCGTTTGATTTGCCGGATGGTAAAAAGTCCATTGCATTTACAATAACCATAATTCCAACAGACAATATGACGGACGAAGATTTGCAAAAATTACAAAATGCCGTTATTGCCAATGTTGAAAAGCGGTGTGATGCAAAAATCCGTGACAAGTAACAAGGCGACCCCGCGCATATTTTGCGCGGGTATATGATTGCGTTGTAAAAAATGAGCCGGCATTTGCCGGCCTTTTTTATACTTTTTATATAATTTTATCTGGTGCCGCACACCATTTTGCCACCGGGCATTCACCACATTTTGGGCGCAGTGCCCGGCATATGTACCGGCCGTGTAAAACCATAACGTGGTTCACAATCGGGTGATATTTTTTTGGAATTATTTTTAATAATTCTGATTCAACCTTTTCTGGTGTGTTGGCATCTGCCCCCACCCATCCGTATCGATGCGAGTTACGAAAAACGTGCGTATCGACACCGATGTTCGGCGCGCCCCACAAAACGTTCATAATAACGTTTGCGGTTTTTTGCCCTATTCCCGGCAGTTTCATCAGCGCATCACGATTATGATATGTTTTCGGAAATTTATAATTATCGTCCGCACCGCCCGCATCATTCATCAGCGCCGCGGCCAATCCCATAATACTTTTTGCCTTGTTGTTAAAAAAGGACAAAACACGAATATGTTGTTTCAGCCCGTCTTCGCCCAACGCTAACATTTTTGCGGGTGACGGTGCTACACGGAATAATTCAGGTGTAACTTCGTTCACTTTTTTGTCGGTTGCCTGGGCTGATAAAATAACCGCCACTGCAAATGTAAATTCGTTTGTAGAATACAGTTCCGACCGTATGTTCATATCTATAACGGTCGGAACGTGTTTGAAATAAATTTCCGGTGTCAGTTTTTGCATAGTCCGCACTATTCAGCAAATGTAAAATCGGCCAGGCGCCCTTCGCATAAACGTTGGCAATCGGTATCGCAGGTTGTGCGTACCGCATCCGCCGTATCACCGGACAATTCCACCGTATCGACCCAAATATTTTTATGTGTCGCATCCGATGCAAAGCACAAACAGCGTGCGGTATATGTTTCAGTGTTTGTTTTTTCATCGCGTACAACGGTGCCGTTTATACGTTCATAGTTTGATGAAAAACTTTTTTCAACACCGATACCGGTGCATTGTGAAGTGATTTTAATTTTGTGTGCGTCCGCATCCATTGTGCCAATATAAAAACCGGCAAAGAACACGGCCACAATAACCGCCACCCATAAAATCCATTTTAATATTTTATGCATATTGTCCCCCTTTGCTGCATTATGCCTTGGTGATAGATATGGATAAATTATATCCCTCTATTTGAGTATTATACACACCTGCGTCACTTTGCGACATATTTTTTATCAATGCGTCGCCCATAATGCGCGCGCGGTGTTGTTCAACGGCATTTGCCAATGCCGGGTCGGCATTGTATTCCATATTTATACGGTCAGAAACGTCCAACCCGATTTCCTTGCGCGTGTCCTGGATAAAGCGCAACGCGTCGTTTGCCAAACCTTCTGCAACCAAATCGGCGTTGATTTCAGTATCCAGAACAACCGCCGCCGTATTGTCCGGCAACGCCGCGCCCGTCACACCGTCACGCACGGTCAGACGTTTTTCAAATTCATCGGCATTTAATTCATATTCGCCGACAAACAGTTTGCCGTCACGGACTTCATAGTCGCCACGCTTTACCGCCGGAATAATTTCTTTTAACGCGCCACCCAATCGTGCACCGATTTTTGGTGTAATCAAATATACGAACGCGTCGGCAACGGCTGCGATATCAGATGTGAACACAACGTTCTTTACGTTCAGTTCATCGCGTATAATGTTTGCATATTGCGTCAAATCCGCACCCGCCACGGTCAGTTGGTTTAACGGCAAACGATTGCGCAGTTTGTATTGTTCGCGCAGCTGCTTTCCAACGGATACAATCATTTGCACGCGACGCATATCATCAACGATTTTTTTATCATATTGCGCGGCGGTCGGGAACGACTGCAGATGCACGCTTTCCCCGCCGGTCAGGTTTTTGTAAATATATTCACTGATAAACGGCGCAAACGGTGCCAGCGCACGGCACAGTGTCGTCAAAACGGTGTACAGTGTGTCAAAGGCACTTTGGTCTTCGTCCCAGAATCTTTCACGACTGCGTCTGATGTACCAGTTGTTCAACACATCCAGAAATCGTACGAATTCTTTTATCGCCGCGTCTGGTTTGTATTCGTCCAGCGCATTTCCAACAACGGCGACCAATTCGTTTAATTCTGCAATTATGTATTTATCCAGTGCATTATCGGACGCGCCCGCATCGTGTGCGGTAATATTGCCCGCGTTTGCATACAGCGTAAAGAAATGGTACGCGTTCCACAATGGTGTCAAAATAGTTTTTGTTGATTCGGCAAAAACGCGACCCTCTTTATCAACGGGAACTGGTTCGGCCTTCATAAAATTAGACCCCTGGATAAACAGACGAATTGCATCTGCGCCGAATTGTTCTATTTGTTGTTCCGGGTTCACAAAGTTTTGTAATGATTTTGAAAACTTCTTTTTGTTTTCGTCAACAACCATACCGTTTGCGGAAACCGTCTTGAACGCTGGTTTGTCGAACAAAGCAGTTGCCAGCACCATCAACGAATAGAACCAGCCGCGGGTTTGATCCTGACCTTCGATAATATAATCGGCCGGGAAAGTTGCGTTGAACTTATCCGCGTTTTCAAACGGATAGTGCAGTGATGCCCACGGCATAGATCCAGATTCCACCCAACAATCCAGAACATCGGTTATACGATGCCAACCGTCCTTTTCCAATTTATCCAATGTTGGCCGGTGCAAATCGTCAATTTTTACACCAAAAAATTCTTCGATTTCGGCGATTGAGCCAAATACTTTGTACTGGCCGTCTTTTTCCCAAATCGGCAGTGGTGTTCCCCAGAAACGATTGCGTGATATGGACCAGGGGCGCGCACCTTCAATCCAGGTGCGGAATCGTTCGCCCGCGGATGTCCAGTTGACCTGTTTATTATTTGCAATCAATGCGTCGCGAATTTTCGGAACATCGATATACCACGAATCTGTCGCACGGTATATCAGTTTTTCCTTGCTGCGGTCACTGTAAGGATAACTGTGTTTGTATTGTTCCTTTTTAACCAGATGTCCATTATCGCGCAGGTATTGTATAATTTTCGGATTAGCAACGAATATATTTTCGCCGGCAAAATCACGTACTGTATCGTCAAAGTTTCCGTAGTTATCCACGTTCAGCAATACCGGGAATTTCGGGTCTATGTTTTTAGCGGCCCAGAAATCGTCCGCACCGTATGCGGGCGCTATGTGCACTATGCCGGTACCGTCCGTATCGGATACATAGTCGGCGGGGATAACCTGGTACAATAAATCTGATGTGCCAATGTAATAGTCAAACAGCGGCTTATAACGCTTTCCCGCCAGCGCGGCGCCCATTACTTCACCAATTTTTTCAGCGTTTGCAAATTGCTTTTCATACGCCCCCAGTCGTGATTCGGCAATGATATATACCGCGCCGTCGGCGTCACGCATACGCAGATATTTCATATTTGGGTTGACCGCCAGTGCGGAATTTGCCGGCAACGTCCACGGTGTTGTCGTCCACGCCAACACGCGGTCGCCCGTTTCCAGTTCAAACCATACGGTCACCGCATCATCAACAACATCACGGTAATCCTGGGACGCTTCGGAATTTGACACGACCGTGCCGTTGACCCAGTCGAACGGATTTACACTGTAATCTTTATACAACAATCCCTTGTCATACAGGGTCTTCAGCGTCCACAGTATGGATTCCATATAGTTTTTATCCATTGTCTTGTATCCATATCCGTCACCAACATCAACCCAGCGGCCGATACGTTCAATGAATTTTTCCCATTCGTGGGTGTATGTCAAAATATCCGTCCGGCACATATCACAGAATGCATCGATACCCTGCTCCGCCACGATATCCTTGGCCTGCTTGCCCTGCTTTTTTTCAACCGAGTTTTCCGCCGGCAATCCGTGACAGTCCCACCCCAGTTCGCGCACGACGTGGCGTCCACGCATTGTTTGGTAACGACCGACCATATCCTTTATCGCGGATACGCCCAAATGCCCCCAATGCGGCAGACCATTTCCAAACGGTGGCCCGTCATAGAACGAAAACGGATGCCCCAGTTTGGTTTTGTTCAAAGATTTATGAAAAGTATTGTCCGCGCGCCAGAACGCCAAAATTTCGTGTTCCAGTTTTGGAAAATCGGCCTTAGGTTCTGTTTTTGGGTACGGCATATATTTACTCCTTTGTATAAAAAACGGGCGCCTATGCGCCCCAGCCACGTGCGAAGCGCGTCACCGGATTATCGTATAATAATTATAGTTGCGTTGTTCATTTGTTTTATTTCTGGTGCCGGTGATAGGACTTGAACCTACGACCCCCTCATTACGAATGAGATGCTCTACCAGCTGAGCTACACCGGCATACCGCCATATCATAATATAAGTTTTTGCGGATTGCCAGTAATAAATTTGTGGGGATTATATCTTGTTGATATATGACTTATGTATGCGTATAGATGTAATATATAGATATATAACTACTTGTATTTGTGGATTTTTTCCTGCATAATAAACCCAGAATCCACAGGTTGTGGTTTCGGGACTGTGATAAGTCCGTATCTGTTCGGTGCGACAGCATCGTTATTTGATGTAATGGTGTTTTTGCACCGTTATATCCCCGACCAAATGTCGGGGAGCCGCTTGTTATATAACAGGTCTGACCGAAGACAGCGGAATCATCTAACAGATATGATTTATCACCTCCCCGACCGCCAATACTGTGGCGGTTTAATTTTATTAAAAATGGGGAAAGTTATGAAAAAAATTATTTGCACTACACTATACTTATTATTACCGTGTTACGCTTTTGCCACAGATGCAATAGACACGACAGATTTAACAGATGATTCTTCCGGTGGGCTTTATACCTATCATTATTCATATGAATTAAATATTGATAAGCGATTTTTTATTGAATATGGCGTATCAATATTCTCTAGTGTTGGAACAAAAGAAAAATTGGATGGCGAAACATTATCAGATGTTGATACAACCTCAATAAATACTGGCACATCTTTATCTATCGGTGCAGATTTCAATGGAATTCAACTAGCTTTTACTCCATCGTATTCATACCAAGAAGAAACATCTTTATTTGATATGAAAATAAAGTTAGATGTTCCATTTTTGGACACTAAATTACAACCATATGTTTCATTATCTGCGGGTATTGGTTTTATCAGCATTGATTCATTAGATGTAGATAATGAAATTGGCTTCAGTTACGGTATCGGGGCCGGTATAAAGTATAGCTTTAATGATAATACGTATGTAAAAGTTGGTCTGGAATATGCTAGTACATCGTTTGATTTTGTTGTATATGGATACGGGGCCAATATCAGTGAATCTGGATTCGGTTTAACGACTGGATTGGGGTACAGATTTTAATAATAAAAAACACCGGCAAATGCCGGTGTTTTTTATGAATTTCCACATTTAATTTTACGCAATACGACCATTATGCCCGCTGGCGTCATTCCCGGTATGCGCCCCAGGTCCGCAATATTTTCCGGACGCACCGCGGTCAGTTTTTCAACCAGTTCATTTGTCAGTCCTGGCAGATTTTTGTATTCAAAATTTGTGGGTATTTTTAATTCCGTGTCCCGCTTGTATGCGGCGATTTCGCGGGCATTGCGCTGGATATACCCGGCATAGAATTTATCGTTTTCACATATTTTATCGCCGCGGTATGAGTATTTTGCGTCACGCGCGTCCGCACTGATTAAACCCAGGTTCACACCCATATCCCCCAGTCGCGCAATCGCATTATCCGCCCGCAGTGACAGGCGATATTCCGCGCGGGATGTGAACATTCTGTACGGTTCGTCAACGCCCAGTGTTGTAATATCATCAATCATAACACCAATCATTGCGTTCGTTCTGTCCAGATTCAGTGTCCCCAGTCCCAATGCACGCGCGGCGGCATTTGCGCCTGCAACTATGCCCTGGGCGGCGGCCTCTTCGTATCCGGATGTGCCATTTATTTGTCCGGCAAAGAACAGGCCGGGGATATCCTTGGACTCTAACGTGTCGCGCAGTGCGCGCGCGTCAATCGCGTCGTATTCTATTGCGTATCCATAGCGTGCCACACGTGCATTTTCCAATCCGGGAATTGTGCGAATCCACACGTCCTGGACATCGGCGCCAAAACTGGTCGAAATGCCGTTCGGATAAATCAGGTTGCTGTTTATCCCCTCGGGTTCCAGAAATACGTGATGCGACGTGTGTTCAGGGAAACGCATAACCTTGTCTTCGATACTGGGGCAATATCGCGGGCCAGTTCCACGTATGTCGCCGTTATACATTGGTGCGTCGGATATATGTTCGCGTATTATATCGTGTGTTTTTTGCGTTGTGTGCGTGATATAACACACCGCGTCATATTTATTGTTCGGATTGGGTGCACTGAACCAGTCGTGTGGCGTATCGCCGGGCTGCAATTCGCATACCGAAAAATCAATGGAATCACGATATATACGTGCGGGTGTGCCGGTTTTTAATCGCATCAGATTAAATCCAGCCGCCGCCAGTATGCCGGAAATATTGCTGTCCGCCGCCTGATATTCGCCGTCGTCGGTAATTCGACCAGATGAAATTTTTTCGCCCCCGCGTGTAACCAGTCCGCGTAAAAATGTTCCCGTGGTTAAAACAATCGCACGCGCGGTGTATTCGCCGTTGACGACTTTTTTTGCTATATCCAGCGATTTTACAACATCAAACCGAACCGTTAAATTCGGATAGTTTTTCAATATTCGCACTATTTCATCGTGATATAATGCGCGGTCAATTTGCGCACGCAGTGCCTGGGTCGCTGCACCGTGTGATGCGTTCAGGGTGCGAAAATGAATTCCGGCCACATCGGCCGCCGCGCCCATAACACCGCCCAGTGCGTCTATTTCCGCAACCATTTGTGATTTACCGGGGCCGCCTATACTTGGGTTGCACGACATTGCACCCAAGTCATATTCACTTTGGGTCATCAACAACGTGCGCGCCCCGCGCCGGGCGGCGGCGGTTGCCGCTTCGACCCCGGCGTGTCCGCCACCGATAACAATCACATCAAATTCGGTCATAGATTAAAAGCGTCCCATACCGCCATTGACGTGCAATACCTGGCCGTTGATATATGAAGATTCATCAGACGCCAGGAAAACGCACGCATACGCAATATCGTCCGGTTCGCCAAATCGACCCGCTGGTATCTGTGCCAGATATGATTTTTTCAAATCATCGGACAAAACGTCCGTCATCGGGGTCTTGATAAATCCCGGCGCGATACAGTTCGCGGTGATGCCACGTGATCCAACCTCGGCCGCGATGGATTTAGTCATTGCAATCATACCGCCCTTGGACGCCGCATAGTTTGCCTGGCCCGGGCCGCCGATTGCACCGATGATGGACGCCATATTGATAATGCGTCCGCCACGGTTTTTCATCATCGGCATAACAACTGCACGACACATCTTGAAACAAGAACGCAGATTTGTGTTTATGACGTTGTCGAATTGTTCGTCCGACATACGCATCAATAAAGTATCCTGTGTAATACCAGCGTTGTTTACCAAAATATCAATTTTACCGGCCGTGTCGATTGTTGACTGAACCAAATCAATCGCACCGCCGTCCGACGCCAAGTCAATTGGAATTTTGATAAATGAATTATCAAACTGTGCGTCCAGCTTATCAATACTGCGCCCTGTTACGACAACGGTTGCACCGGCTTCCTTCATACGTTTGGCGATTGCGCCGCCGATACCACCGGTTGCGCCGGTAATCAATGCTACTTTTCCTGTTAAATCAAACATTTTATATCTCCAATTTTTTTGATGTCATTTCCGAACAAATACGCGGGGTCAGTCCCGTCAGAACCGCACCAGGTCCAACCTCTATGGTTTCGTTTATTCCCAATTCGTGCATTTTTAATACAGATTCGCGCCAATGTACACCGTGTGTGATTTGATATATCAATGCTTCCTTGATTTCCGCTGGGTCGGACATAGGCGCGGCCGTTTTATTAGAAATCAGAATTGCGTTTGGTGCCTTTATTTCAATTTTTTCCAACGCGGCGCGCATTTCATCCGCCGCTGGTGCCTGAATTCTGCAATGAACCGGGACGGACAGTGCCAACGGCATTGCGCGTTTTGCCCCCGCGGATTTTGCCAATTCCAGTGTTTTTTCCACAATATCGCGTGCACCGGAAACAACAACCTGACCTGGACTGTTGTCATTTGCAACGTCACAGTCGGTTTGTGCACAAATTTCACGCACCTGCTCGATTGGCAGACCCAGTATCACTGCGGTCAATCCCGCGCCAACCGGCACCGCGCGCTGCATTGCGTCCCCGCGCAGGCGCAGCAGTCGCGCCGTATCACCAACCGACAACGCGCCCGCGGCACACAGTGCGGTATATTCACCCAACGAATGCCCCGCAACATATTGGGTCAGTTGGATACCGGATGCGCGCAACATAGCAATAGACACAGCCATAATTGCGGGCTGAACATTTGTGGTCAGGGTTAAATCTTCCATTGGACCGTTAAAGATAATATCAGACAATTTCTGATTTAACGCGTCGTCAACTTCGTCGAATACGGCGCGTGCGGCCGGATTATTATCGTACAGTTCTTTGCCCATACCAACGGATTGCGATCCCTGGCCGGGAAAAACAAGTATAGATGACATATAAACTCCTTTTACGGGGTAATTATAGAATTGAAAGACCGTATGCGCAAATATTATCTGACTGGAACGGCGGTTGTAAATTTGGCCTTATTGTCGCCCGTTTTTCGAATTGAAAATTCGCATCCGCAATAATTCTGGCGATAAAATTGAGATTCACGTCCAATCTGTTGACGCAGGTTTTCATCCCATTTTACGGGGATATATTGCTCCCCCAGTGCGGCGACGCCCGCATCGTCCACCTGGGACTGGCTTTTATGGCGTGACACGCCGAATACGGACGTGACCGCATCATATCCGTGTTCGGCCGCCCATTGGCGCGCATAGTCAAACCTGAATTTGAAACAAGCACTGCATCGGCGGCCGCGTTCTGGGGCATCTTCCAGGCCGCGCACCGCATCACGCCACGCATTATGGTCATATTCGCCAACGGCGTATTTTACACCCAACGCGTCACAGTACTTTATTTGTTCGGCCAGGCGTTTGTCATATTCGGCGGCCGGGAAAATATTAGGATTGAAAAACAACACGATAAAATTGTCAACCCCGGGTATTTGCCCGTCGGCCAGTTGTTTTATCGCACCCGCACTGCACGGGGCACAGCAAGACATTAAAACCAGTTTCATTTTACCACGTATTCTGTGCCAATTTCGCTGTCCGCGGGCAGTTCGATTATATTGTCTGTATCCACGCCTGCACCGATTTCGGCACTGCTGCACATCATACCAAACGATTCAACGCCGGCGACAGTGCGCTGGGATATCGGTTTTTTTGCGCCCGGCAATGTGCATCCAATCGGTGCCAGAACACCAATAAGACCAGACCGTACGTTCGGCGCACCACATACAATTTGCAAATTGTGATTTGTACCGTCGTCAACGGTTAAAATGTGCAGGTTTTCACGTGTTGGATGTTCGCGCACATCAACTATTTTTGCAACGGTTGGCTTTGGCGCATTATCCACCTGGGGGGCATATTGTGCGGTCAGTTTTGCGACAGTGTCATCATCAATGCGCGTGAACAGATTTTCAGGCACGACAAATTTTGCACCATTTGTGATACGTGGCGCGTATGTTTCCGGCCAGGACAAATCTAAATCAGCCCCAACAAATATATTACGCATTTTTTCCGCGGCCGCGGGTATAAACGGTGCGGATACGCGCGCATACAGGTCAATCAGTTGAAAGCATTGATTTAACACCGCACCGGCCGCGTCCATATCACCGTTTTTCACCAATGCCCACGGTTCGTGCACGGTCATATATTCGTTGCCAATCGCATACAGCGAACGCAGTGCGACAATCGCCGCGCGAAATTCGCACGCATCCAACGCATCAGTCAATTCGCGCAGTTTTTCATTTATCTGTGCGACCAGCGCATCATCTGTTGTACCGGCACTTGGCACCGTATCACCAAAATTTTTGTTGGTCAGTTTGCACACACGCGATACAAAGTTACCCAGCATACCGTTCAAATCCTTGTTCACAATATCGGCAAATCGCGTAAATGTAAAATCAGTATCGTCTGTTTCCGGCGCGGACGCAATCAGCGCATATCGCCACGCATCGGCCGGCGCAATGGACAGCGCGTCCGTTAAAAATACGCCGCGGTGTTCCGATTTGGAAAACTTGCCACCTTCGAAATTCAGGAAATTCATAGATTTCAACATATCGACGGTTTTCCAGTTATCGTTCATCGCCAGTTGCTGTTCCGGGAAAAACACGGCGTGGAATTTAACATTGTCCTTGCCCATAAATTGCGCATAGTGCGCGTCTGGATTTTTCCACCAATCCGCCCAGTTTTTGTTTGCCGCCTGGGAAATGGAAACATAGCCCCACGGCGCGTCAAACCAAACATAGAAAACCTTGTCTTCATATCCCGGCTTGTTGACGGGAATGCCCCACGGCAAATCGCGTGTAATAGATGTATCGCGCAGTTCGTCGTTTGCCCAACCCTGGGCGATGGCGGCGGCGGTGCGCGACCATTTTGGCGCGTGCGATTTTAACCAGTCACGCCACGTGCCCTGCACCCGTGATGCCAGGAAAAATAAATTTTTTGTCGGCCGCATTTCGATATTGGTGCTGCCGGAAATAGTGCTGCGCGGGTTTATCAGTTCGGACGCGTCGTATGTTGCACTGCAGTTGTCACATTGGTCGCCGCGTGCACCGTCATATCCGCATTTTGGACACGTTCCGACCAGTTGACGGTCTGCCAGAAACATATTGTCATCAATGGAAAACGGCTGAACAGTTTCGCGTTCTTCTATCAGTCCCAACGCGTCCAGACGGTTGAACAAATCGTGAATCAGTTTTTCCTGCAGTTCGGTATGCGTGCGTCCGTACAGGTCGAACGACAGATTGAAATCACGCACGGCGCGCAAATGCTTTTCATAATATTTGTTGTTATATTCGATTATGGGCATATTTTCTTTCATTGCACCGACAGCAGCGGGGGTTCCGTGTTCGTCGGCCCCGCATATGTATAACACGTCACGCCCGCGCGCACGGCAAAATCGCGCATATATATCGGACGGCAACCAACACCCCACCAAGTGCCCCAGGTGCAAATCCCCGTTCACATACGGTAACGCGGATGTAATCAGATATTTTTGCTTTTTATTATCGGTTGTCATAATTTATGCCCTATTGTTAAAAAATATGGACGCCCAACGGGGCGTCCACCGAATCCCGTCAGAATTTTTAATCAAGATTATTTGTACATTCGCATTTTTTTGTAACTTTATTTTGTGGCCTGCCACCTGAAACCTTGGCGAAAGGTGGTGGGTGGTATTGGACTCGAACCAACGACCTTTACGATGTCAACGTAACGCTCTAACCAACTGAGCTAACCACCCAAAACCGTTTTCCGGTGATATGTCCAGTAATCAACGACCTTTACGATGTCAACGTAACGCGGCTGACCAACTGAGCTAACCACCCAACAAGCGAACAAGATTATACCAAACAAAAATCAGATTGCAATATTAAATTACGGTGCGTATAATGTTAAATGTGACGGGTGTTCTGTCACTGGGATTCACAACCCATTGTCAAGCGTCCGCAGGGACGAAAAAAACTCCAACCCCCGGTTGGAGGGACTTTGAATATATTGAATAAAAGTCGCAATTCTTGACAATTGTTGTGAACCTCCAACCACCTGGTTTTTTCCGGTGGTTTTGTTTTTGAATATTTGGGGGCAAAATGACACTGGGCGCGGAAATAGAACAAATCAGAATCAAATGCAATATGCCGCTGTTTATTGCGTACGATGTTTTTTCCACCGATATGGCGGGCTATCATCAAATAATTACCGGGCGGTGTTCGCCAACGATTTTTCAACTGATAATGTTTATTGATGCGGCGCGCCATCCACTGGAAAAAATACCGAAAAAGTTTATATAAAAAACACCGGCATTTGCCGGTGTTTTTTATTCTTTTTCTGCATCCGAATCCGTCGTCTTTTCGGCGCGCGCCTGTTTGGCGGCGGCCTTGTCACGTTCGGATTTCAGATATGATTCCAACCAATGATTGTCAAAGTTTAACGTCTTTACATCGCGATTCTTTAACAATTTCTGTTGCAATGGGATTGTTGTTTTGACGCCTTCGATAACAAATTCGTCCAGTGCACGACCCGCACGCATAATACACGCCGGTCTGCTTTGTGCGTGAACAATCAGTTTTGCAATCATCGAATCATAGGTCGGCGGAATTGTATATCCGGTGTACACCGCGCTGTCCACACGCACGCCCAGTCCGCCCGACGGCGCGTACAGTGTGATTTTGCCCGGATTCGGGATAAAAGTTTCCGGATCTTCGGCATTGATACGAAATTCAATCGCGTGTCCGTGTGGAACAACGTTAGATTGTGTGTATCCCAATTTTTCGCCGGCCGCGATACGTATTTGTTCGCGTACCAAATCAACGCCGTACACCATTTCGGTTACTGGGTGTTCAACCTGCAGACGGGTGTTCATTTCCAGGAAATAAAACTTTCCGTCTTCGAACATAAATTCAAACGTTCCCGCATTGACATAGCCCATTTTTTTCGCGGCGCTTTTACAGATTTCAATCATATCGTCGCGCTGTTTCTGGGTTAAAATTGCGGCGGGACATTCTTCCATAACCTTTTGATTTTTGCGCTGCAGCGAACAGTCGCGTTCACCAAATATAACGACGTTTCCGTGCGTATCGCCCAGAACCTGGAATTCAATATGACGCGGGTGCATCAACAGTTTTTCCATATACAGTGTATCGTCGCCGAATCCGGATTTTGCCTCGTTCTTGGTCATTTGGAACGCTTCGGCCATTTGTTCGGCGTTCATTACCGGGCGTATTCCACGTCCGCCGCCGCCGGCCGCCGCCTTTAGCATAACGGGATATCCGATTTTTTCGGCCCAGGCATACGCATCTTCCAACGTATCAACCGCACCGTCGGAACCCGGCACCACCGGCAGACCGCACGCAATCGCGGTTTGCTTGGCATTGACCTTGTCCCCCATTTTTTCAATCATTGCGGCGGACGGCCCAATCCAAATCAGTCCGTGTTGTTCCACCTTTTGCGCAAAGTCCGCGCGTTCGGATAAAAATCCATATCCGGGGTGAATTGCGTCCGCATTTGTCAGCAACGCCGCCGTCAAAATTGCGGATTCGTTCAAATAAGAATCCTTGGACGGACCCGGACCTATGCACACGGATTCGTCCGCCAACTGCACGTGCATTGCGTTTTTATCCACCGTTGAATAAACCGCAACCGTGCGTATGCCCATATCGCGGCACGCGCGAATAATACGCAGCGCAATTTCACCACGATTGGCAATCAAAACTTTTTTTATCTGTGACATTTTTGTTTCGTCGCCCGTATTGCTTATTCAATAACGATAATAGGTTGATCAAATTCAACGGCCTGGCCGTCGGATACCAAGATTTCTTTTACAACACCGTCCTTGTCGGATTTAATCGGGTTAAATGTTTTCATTGCCTCTATCAATGCGACGGTGTCGCCGGCCTTGATTTGTGCACCAACTGATGTGAACGGCTTTGCCCCCGGTTCTGGTGCCAGATATGCAACACCAACCATTGGTGATTTCAATGCATATCCACTGATTGTATTGTTATCGGCCGCGGCCGGTTCACTGTTTGTATTTTTAGATTCTGTCGCCACCGGGAAATTCGGCATAGCAACGGCCGTGGTGCCCTGTTGTTTTGACAGATGAATATGCTTGCGATAAACGCCGAACAAAAACTGGCGTTCCAAATCCAATTCAGTAATCCCCATTTCATCCATTATCTTTGACATAGATTCAACGGTTGCACGAAATGACATTTTCTATCCTTTTATATATAAACCTTGTACGAACACTTACTAAACTGTTCAATGTGCCTGGAATTTTACCATAATCACGCCGGATGTCAAGGGACGGGGTCATATCCGAACCCGCCGCCCGGCCGACAGCGCAATATCCGCCGCATTCCCATAATTGTACCACGCAGGATGCCGTATTTCTCAATGGCCTGGCGTGTGTATTCACTGCAGGTTGGAATAAACCGACACGCGGCGCGTCCGCCGATAAAAGGCGAAATACACACCTGGTACGCGCGCACCATAGATATTGCAACGCGACGGGCTAAATTATTTTTCTGTTTTTTTGTCTGCATAAAGTTTTTTTATATACCCCAGTGCCTTGCGCATTGCGACGCGTCCGTCTGTACGTGTTGCGTTCAGTATTGCAGCGCGTGCAATAAATATATAGTCCAAATCTGGGTGCATATTTTTTTCATTAAATCGAATCCAGTCGCGCAACAGTCGCTTTGACCGGTTACGGTCAACGGCGTGCCGGAACAGACGTTTTGTCACAATCAGACCGTACCGTGCACCATCTGAAAACTTAGTCGGACGGGCACGCACAAAGAACATCGCACAGCGTGCGTTCAAATCGTCTTCTTGGACAATAAAGTCCTGATGATTTTTTATAGTGTCTCTCATATCCGGCATATAATACCAAAATATACGGATAAGCAAATAAAAAACATAAATTTAATGTATGGCCGCTTGATTTTTCGCCTGGTACGCTTTATAGTGCAAAAAAATCATTATTTATTTGCAGGGGAAAACAATGTACAACTGGCTGATGAAATTTTTTTCCGCCGATATGGCCATAGATTTGGGCACCGCGAACACATTGATTTATGTCAAGGGACGCGGAATTGTGTTAAACGAACCGTCTGTCGTTGCGGTGGCGGAAAATCGCCTGTTAGGGCGCAAAGAAATTCTGGCCGTCGGGACCGAGGCAAAGCAAATGTTTGGCCGTACGCCGGGGTCTATTACTGCGGTGCGTCCCCTGCGTGACGGCGTTATCGCGGATTTTGAGGTTGCCGAAGAAATGATAAAATATTTCATACGCAAGGTGCATCATCGAAATCCACTGGCCGCGCCGTTGATTATTATTTGCGTGCCGTCGTGCGCAACCCAGGTGGAACGCCGCGCTATACAAGAGGCCGCAGACGCCGCCGGCGCACGCAAGGTTTATATTGTCGAAGAATCCACCGCCGCTGCAATTGGTGCGGGTCTGCCGGTGGAAAAGCCGGTTGGCTCGATGGTTTTGGACATTGGTGGTGGCACGACCGAGGTTGCGGTTATGTCCCTGGGCGGAATTGTTTATTCGAACGCCGTCCGTACCGCTGGTGACCAAATGGATTTAGATATAATTGATTTCGTGCGCAAGAACAAGAATCTGCTGATTGGTGAAAATACGGCCGAAGATATTAAAAAGCGCATCGGTACCGCCATTTCGCCCAAGGACAAGGCAAACGAACTGACAATGAAAATAAAGGGGCGCGATTTGCTGTCCGGAACGCCGCGTGAAACAGTTATCACTGAATCTCAGGTTGCGTCCGCATTGGCACAAACGGTGTCTAAAATCGTCAATACCGTACGCCAGGCATTGGAACTGACACCGCCGGAATTGTCGGCCGACATTGCGGATTTGGGTATTGCGATGACTGGCGGTGGGTCGCTGTTGCGCGGACTGGATGCCGCAATACGTGCGGCGACGGGACTGCCGGCGTTTTTGGTGGATAATCCCCTGGCCTGTGTTGCGTGCGGTTCTGGGAAAATGCTGTCCAGTTTGGATAAGAATAAGCATATCCTGCAGACAATGTATTAAAAAGATACGCCCCATTTCGGGGCGTTTTTATTGTTGCGATTATATGATGATAAAAACGGGGCGCGTGCCCCGTTTATTATTTGCGCAGACCCAATTTTTTAATCAGATCTTCATATTCCGCCACGTTGCGCTTTTTAATATACGCCAACAATTTTTTACGGCGGTTGACCATCAACAACAGACCACGTTTTGAATGCTGGTCTTTGTGATTGTTTTTCATATGTTCGGTCAGATTGCGAATGCGTTCCGTCAAAACGGCAACCTGGGACGCGGCGGAACCGCCGTTATCCTTTTCAGTCGTTTTATACGCCTGAATCAATTCGCTTTTCTTTTCTTTTGTAACGGACATTATTTTTCCTTTTGTCGTTAAATTGTTCGTTTTGGGTGCAGCACACCGTCCGTCACGCGCCCGATACCAATAAAAACGGAACCGTTGTACACGCGCCGTAGTCCATCCGCACCACCCGTTGTTATAAATCCACCGTTTTTATACAATTCGGCCGATTTATCGTCCAGATTCTGAACCGGAATGTCCCCCAGTCCGAAATCTGTTGGTTTCAGGTATGCCCCGAAATCCCCGCTATTATTAAACAGATTTTCTAAAAAATCAAGTTTTACGGTGTCTTTTATTGTAAAACCAATACTTTCGGTGCGACGTATCATTGTAACAGTTGCGACCGTGCCGCATATTTTCGCAATATCGCGTGCAATCGCGCGCACGTATGTTCCACGCGTACAGCGCGTGCGAAACGTCCATATATTGTCACGGACGGTCAATAATTCCAATAAATCAATGTGTACACGTCGTGGCGGAATATCAACCACTGCGCCGCGTCGTGCCACATCATATGCACGTTGCCCGTCAATATGTACCGCGCTGTATGCCGGGGGGATTTGGTCTATGTCACCGACCAGTTGCCCCAACGCCCGCACAACCGCGTCGTGTGTTGGCGTAATGTCGGTACGTGCGATTTCGCGCCCAAATACGTCCAATGTATCAGTTTCAATCCCAAATTGTACGGAAAACAGGTATTCTTTGACTGACGGTCGTACATCTTCGACAAACGGAATCATTTTGGTTGCCGCGCCAATGGCAATCGGCAGAACGCCCGTCGCCATTTCGTCCAGTGTTCCAATGTGCCCAAACGTGCGCGTACCAAACATACGGGCGACAATGCCAGCGGCGCGTCGCGAAAACATACCGGTCGGTTTATCTAAAATTATCCACCCTGATGTCATTGTTACCGCCGTTTGATTTGATATTTTTGGCGATTCAGGTACGTCAGGAATTTTACAAATTCCGAACGGCTTTCTTCGCATACCGGCCACAGTTGTCGCATATTATGTATGT
This sequence comes from Candidatus Enterousia intestinigallinarum, assembly GCA_944407095.1. GTDB lineage: Bacteria > Pseudomonadota > Alphaproteobacteria > Rs-D84 > Rs-D84 > Enterousia > Enterousia intestinigallinarum. Next base: position 630,067 of record OX097180.1, read on the forward strand.
CTATCACTGCGTCCGCCATATCGCGATGTATTTGCACCAATTTGTATTCGCGCGTAACCAGCATACTGTCGCCGTCGCCACCCGGCGCATCCGTTGGTATGTCCGCAAAGATTCGACCCTGGTTGTTTGTTACGGCGCGTGCCACAATAAAACGCGGCCCCCATTTTACATCTGATTCACAAAAATATCCGTCGATTGTAAATTCCAGTTTTGTTCCCAACTGAAATTCAGGCATACCAGTTTGCAGCCGACTGCACATATGCGGTCGCATAAAATCAAAAACCGTCAGAAACTTTTGCAATTCCGACGGATTTCTGAATTGTTTATATCTGGGTTCATAGAACGGTGTTTTGAATACTATCAGCGGACGAACGTACATTTTTTATCCTTTTGTTATCCGAACAGATTTAATTGAACTGTGTGTTGTTCTGGCTGTGATACACGTGACTTGTCAGGTGATGCCTTGTCTTGGGTCGTCTTTGCCGCCTGTTGCGGTTTTTCGGGTGCCGGCTTGTCATCACATAAAGCAACCGCGTCGGATTCCAAATTGGCCAGAACTTGCTCTGCACGTGCGACAACCGCTGCTGGCATACCGGCCATTTTTGCAACCTGGATTCCATACGAACGGTTTGCAACACCCGGCACGATTTTATGCATAAAGATTATTTCATTGTTGTGTTCGCGTACATCAATGGTCAGACAGGTCACGTTCTGTAACTTGCCAGGCGCATCCCCAACCAGCGCGGTCAGCTCGTGATAGTGCGTTGCAAACAGTGTACGCGGCTGCAAACCGTTCAGGTATTCCAACACCGCCTGGGCGATTGCCATACCGTCATACGTCGATGTGCCACGCCCGATTTCGTCAAAAATGATAAATGATTGTTTGGTTGCACGGCGCAGGATGTTTGCGGTCTCACTCATTTCCACCATAAATGTCGATTGCCCCGCAGCCAGATTGTCTGACGCGCCAACACGACTGAACAGTTGGTCGCAAATCCCAATAGTCGCACGCACTGCTGGTACAAACGAACCCAGATGCGCCAACACAACCAGCAGCGCGTTCTGGCGCAGGTATGTTGATTTTCCCGCCATATTCGGCCCGGTCAGCAGTGCAACAGAACGCGCGTTCAGGTTACAGTCGTTTTGAACAAATTTGTCACCACGGCTGCGTAATACAAAATCAATTACCGGATGCCGTCCGCCGGCAATATCAAATGCGACGTCGTCCGTCACATTGGGCCGCACCCACGAATACGTATCCGCACACGTCGCCAAAGAATACCATACGTCTAATTCTGCCAGCAATTCTGCTGTTGCCAACAAATCGTCCGCCACCATACGAATTTTTTCAATCAGACGCGATATTATTTCCGCCTCTATGGCGGCGGATTTTTCCGCGGCACTGCGCACATCGTTATCCAAATCAATCAGCCGTGCGGTTGTAAATCGCATATTACCAGCCATTGTTTGACGATGAATAAATCCCGATTCTGGTGCCATCAATGCATCGGCGCGGGCGGAAGGAACCTCTATAAAATATCCCAGGATATTGTTGTATTTAATTTTCAGATTATGAACACCGGTCGCGGCGGCGTATTCAGATTGCATACCGGCGATTGTTTCCTTGGCCCCGTGGGCCAGTCCCCGCATATGATCCAGTGATACGTCAAAACCGGCACGAATAACATCGCCGTCGCGGAAAAACGTCGGCAGTGTATCGGCCAGTGCCGAATTTAATTCCGCGCACAGTTCATCGTGAGTATTTATATTTGCAAAGCGCGCAGCCAAATCTGCATCCAGACGCGCCCCCATTGCCTTTGCATTTGGCAACCCGGATATAAAGTCCGCAATATGGCGCATATCGCGTGGCGTGCCACGCCCGGACAACAGACGTGACAAACTGCGCCCGACGTCTGGAATTGCACCCAGTGCAGCCCCAACCGCACCCATAATTTCCATATTCAGCATCAGATGACCGATATGTTCCTGGCGGCGTTTTATTTCATTTGTATCCGCCGACAGCGTACGCAAATATGCGCGCAGTTTTCGTGCACCCGCCGCTGTTTTTGTGTTATCTAATACGTCGACCAGGCATACCCCACCGTCATTTATTGGCGCGTCTATTTCCAAACTTTTCCACGTGGCCGAATCAATCAGTAACTGGCGTCCGGATTTATACAGGTATGGTGCACGAAACGTTATCGTGGCGCCACGCTGGGTATTAAACAAATATCCCGCCAACAGTTTTATCGCACTGTCGTACGTTTGTGCGACCGTATCACCTGGCGCCACGGCACCACCGAATACCGTTCCGACAATCTTGTCAATATCCGCACGATGATACAATTTTTCATACACCGGCGTTGTCTTGAACACATCGCGCAGATGCATAACCGTTTCATTTTCGGCCAGTATTTCCGGATAAATGATTTCCGCCGGGTTTATACGTACTAAGTCATCCAATACGTCTGCTGTGCGTCCGACAAAAAATTCACCAGTTGATATATCGCACCCGGCGATTTCAAATCCGTCGTCGTTCAGTGCCAATGCAATCAGAAAGTTTGAATTTTTAGGCGTCAACAGGTTTTCATCGGTCAGTGTTCCCGGTGTTAAAACGCGTATGATTTTGCGGTCTATGAACTTGTGGCCACGGGCTTTGGCTTCGGCCGGGGTTTCCATTTGTTCAACCAATGCGACACGGTATCCGGCCCGCACCAGACGCCCAAAATAGTTGTCCGCCGCGTGCCACGGAATTCCGCACATAGGAATGTCCACCCCGTCTGCGTCTGTGCCACGCTGTGTCAGCACCAGCCCCAGTGCACGACTGATTGTTTTGGCATCATCAAAAAATGCTTCATAAAAATCGCCCAGGCGAAACATCAGCAACGCGTCGGGGTTTTCACCCTTCATATCGACATATTGCTGCATAACCGGGGTCAATTTGCTTTTATCCGCCACGATGAATCCGTTATATTTATGCCTGGGTGGTTGTTGGGGTAACCTTTAACGTTTCGATTTTTAATTCGGCCTCTTTCAACAACTGTTCACAGTACGCCTTTAACTTTATGCCCTGTTCATATGCGGCAACAGACGCCGCCAACGGCAATTCCCCTGATTCCATTTTTTTAACCAGTTCGGTCAGTTGTTTGTATGCATCTTCGAAAGATAATTTTTTGTCGTCCATAAAATACCCCTGTTATTACAGGGCAACGATACAAAAATAATCATTAAAAGGCAAATAAAAAACGGGGTGTTTCCCCGTTTTTTATTACATTGGCGGCCCCATACGTGCCCCGGACGTACCAGATGAAGATTGGCCGTATCGACCGAATATTACGCGGTCACCGTCCTGAATTTCATCTGAAATAATTTCCGTTTCCGTCGCCGTTACCAATCCTTTTTCATACGGAACCAGCACGACAGTTGGTTCACCGTTTACAATACGCTGTATCGCCAGGTGGTCTGACGGTGTCGCGTCGCCCGGATTTTCAACTATGCCGTCAAAACTGCGCAGAATCAGTGCGGAATTTTGAACCTTCCATATATCTGTTTTTTCGGAAATCAGGATTGTTACAAATGCGGTCATACCTGGTTTCAGGCGTAAATCAGAATTATCCACGTCGATTACCACGGTGTACACAACAACGTTTGATGTGATTGTCGGCGACAAGCGCACCTGACGCACAGAACCCGCAAACGTCTGGGTCGGATACGCGTCAACGGTAAACGTAACACTTTGACCTTCTTCAATAACGCCGATGTCTGCTTCGGACACGGCGGTTTCAATTTGCATTTTTGACAAATCTTCGGCGATTTCAAACAGGTCTGGTGTCTGGAAAGATGCAGCAACCGTCTGGCCAACGTCAACCTGGCGTGAAATAACGGTTCCGTCAACGGGCGACGTAATCGTCGCATAGCCCAGATTTGTCACTGCACGATCATATTGTGATTGCATACGATTGACCGACTGTTCGGCCTGTTCGTATGTGGTCTGGGATTGTTCCAGTTCCGCGCGCGGAATAAATCCGTCAGAATACAGGATTTTGTTACGTTCATACTCGCTTTTCGCGTAGTTACGTTGGGATTCGGCGCTGACCAGTGATGCGTACGCTTCGTCCACGGATGCCTGTAATACAGACGGTTCTATTTCCAACAGCACATCACCCTTTTTAACTTTGGAATTATAGTCGACATATATCGCCTCGATAGTGCCGCTAACTTGTGAACCGACATTGATGGTGTTCAGTGGTTGAATTTCGCCGGTGGCGGTTACAACCTGGCGCAAATCACCGCGCGTAATAGTTGCGGTTGCAAAACCGGTGCCGGTACTGCCGCCAGTTGCGGTTAAAAAGTATATGGTGATACCGGCAATAATGGCAAACAGAATAATCCACCATTTACGGCGACGTACCCACGGCCAGAATTTACGTTGTTTTGTTTCGTTTTTATTCATCTGCTTCTCCCTCCTGCATCAAACCCTCCTTTATATCACCGATGGACAGTGCCAATGCGGCGCGCTTTGTGAACAAATCATATTTTGCTGCATTGTTTTGCTTGTGTGCGTCGGCCAGGTCCGATTGCGCCGTTTGCCAATCCAGCATAGTTGCCTTGCCAACCCGATACATACCGGCGGTGACCCGTTCAGATTCCTGGGCCGACGCCAGTAATGCCGCCGTCTGGGTCAATACCATTTGTGCGGTTTTATAATTCTGGTATGCCGTGAATACGTCTAACATTGCGTTATCGACGGTTAAACGTTCTTGTTCCTTGGCACGTTCATAGTTTGCCTGGGCACTGCGCACATTGTACATATTTGAAAATCCCGCGAATATAGGCATAGACGCGCGGATGCCGATGCTGCCACTCCATTCATCCTGGCCGGCGTTATATACATCGGACGGAATATTGTTCCACGACAAACTGCCACTGGCCGAAATCGACGGCAGGTTTTGTAAAAACGCACTGTTTCTGCGATGCCAGGCGGCGTCCTTGTTTGCGGTTGCCCGCAACAGGTCTGGACGTTTTTCACGTGCCTCGGCAATTAAATCGTCGATGCTTTTGTTTTCGGATTCAGATCCAAAATCAGACGACATATCCGCAATCTGTATATCCTGGTCCGCCGGGAAAGACAGTTTCGCCAACAGGTTTCCCTTGGCTATTTCACGATTGTTTTTTGCGCGTTCCAGTTCCAACACATTACTGGCCAATGTGGTGTCAGCGCGCAGAACGTCAACCTTTGCCACGGCGCCGGCCTTGTACTTTTTGTCGGCGGTATCCTTGGCCGTTTGTGCAACGTCTTTTAATGCCTGGGCGGTGATAACGTCCGCATCCGCATTTAACAGTGCATAATATGCGCCGATTATTCCATATACATAGTTTTGCACGCTTTCACTGTAATCAAACCCCGTTGCACGCCAGGTATCAATCAACTGGTTCACATCGGACAGACGTTTGCCAAAATCAAAGATTAGATACGATGCGGAAATTGACGCGCCATATGACCAGTCGTCAAATTCACGATTTCGGTACGGCAAACTGGCCGAACCAGAAACACTGACGCTGGGCAGGTATTGCGAGTAACCGGCATTTTTATTAAAGCGCGCGGATTCCAATGACAAATAAGCGGACGCCGTTTCCGGATTTCGACACAGTCCCAATTCAATCACCTGTTGCAGGGTCAGTTCACCTTCTGGCACAGTTTCCATCGTACGGCAGTTGTCTGTTGCAGCCAATGCCCCGGCCGGCAGCAGACAAAACAGGAATAGTAATTTTTTCATAAATACAACTCTCTCGCTTCCCTATATACAATTATAATACATAATACAATTTTTCTGTTGAATTACAATTTTTTTTTGCCTAGTATAGTAACACAATTTTACGGCCTGGTGGCAGAGTGGTTATGCAGAGGACTGCAAATCCTTGTATGCCGGTTCGATTCCGACCCAGGCCTCCAAAATTCAACGCCCCAGGATTGGGGCGTTTAATTTTGGAAATATGGAGTTATCGAACCGGCCCGGTTCGCATAAGAGCAGGATTTTTCAAGCAACGTGCCTTGCGCCGAAAAATCCGTGCGAATGGTGAGTCAAGTTGCGTCAGCAACGGTTTTCAAACGTAAAACGTTTGGAAATGCGAACTTTCCGACCCAGGCCTCCAAAATTCAACGCCCCAGGATTGGGGCGTTTAATTTTGGAAATATGGATGTTATCGAACCAGCCCGGTTCGTGTTGTGGTGCTTGTATTTTTTGCGTTATGGTTGTATTATCGGGCTATGATAAATTCGATTACATTGACTAATTTTCGTAATCATACATCCTGCCGTATTCAAACGCACGGCCGGCGCAATGTTATTATTACCGGGCCAAACGGCGCCGGTAAAACCGCCGTGTTGGAGGCCGTATCAATGCTGTCCGGCGATCGTGGACTGCGCGGTGCGCCAATGGGGGACATCGCGCGTTTTGGTGGCGATGGTGGTTTTTCGGTGTTTGCACTGCTTGGGGACGATACGGAAATATCCGTTTATTTTACGGCCGGTGACGCAAACCGCCGTGCACGCATTGACGGTGACAGTGCAACATTATCCGATTTGTCGGCACGTTTGCGCACGGTATGGTTGACCCCGCGCGAAGACCGTCTGTTTGTTGACGGTGCCGCCGAACGGCGCGCGTTTTTTGACCGCCTGGCCGCCAGTTTTGATTCTGCCCACGCCGGACGCTGTGCACGATTGTCAAAATTGATGTCGGAACGTGCGTTTGCGTTAAAAAACGGACGTGATGTGCGCTGGTTGGATGCACTGGACGCCCAGATTGCCGGTGTTGCGGTATCCGTTGCGGATGCGCGCGTACGGTATGCGGGTGAATTGAATTATTTTTTGACTGATTGTGCGGTTACAGTATCAGGTATGGTGGAACAAATGCTGATTGACGGTTGCGCGGCATCGGCCGAACGGCACTATTTGGAATATCTGCACGGGGCACGCGAATTGATTGGTGACAAGATGGTTGTTGACGGACCGCATAAATCTGACTTCGGCGTGTTTAACAAGCGGCTAAACCTGCCCGCGGCATTGACCAGCACGGGGCAACAAAAAACAGTTTTGCTGGATTTGATTTTGGCGCACGCAAAACTGATTCATACCAAGACACATCGGCGCCCGCTGATTTTACTGGACGAAGCGGCGGCGCACCTGGACGCAGATGCACGTGCACGCCTGTTTCGTGATTTGGGTGCCGCCGATGCCCAGGTTTGGGCGACCGGGCTGGACGCCAATGTTTTCGCCGATGTACCGGATGCGGTATTTGTTGCTTGCAAGGACGGGGAAATAAATAATATACTGGTGCCGGGGAATACAGATGAGCAAGATTGATTATCAAACATTATTGGATAACGCGCTGAAATCCGTGGTGAAAGAAGCGTTGATTCACGCACAATTTAATGGACTGGGCGACGGAACGCATTTTTATATTACGTTCAAAACGCGTGCACCGGGCGTTGTTTTACCGGATTTTTTACGTATACGCTATCCTGATATAATGACGATAGTGCTGCAGTATTCGTATAATAATCTGCACGTTTCGGACAAGGAGTTCGGTGTTCAACTGACGTTTGACGGTCGTCCTTTCTTTATCCGCGTGCCGTTTTCAGCATTGGTGGAATTTAAGGATCCGTCCGTTGACTTTATGCTGTCGTTTCATCCAAAGGGCGGCCCCGCCGCGGACAACGATATGGAACTGCCGCTGGATGAAAAGCCGGGGACCGTTCCCGACACTGGACGTGTTGTATCGTTGGACGAATTCAGAAAGAACAGAAAAAAATAATAATGATTTATTGCATATAATAAAAACGCCCCAAGTGGGGCGGTTTTTATTTTGCCGGTGCGATTATAATCGACTTTGTTCGTTCATCTGGCTTGGATTTTGATTCCAATGTTCCGCGGTCGCCGACCATTTCCATTATGCGGGCGAATAATTCCGGAACCGCGTCTTTGCCGCGTGCCAAAACTTTTTTTGAACCGCGTGTCATAACGGCAACCTTGACCTTGTTACCCTGACCCAGAAATTCAAAAACCTTTTTCATTTTTATATTCAGGTCATTTTCTTCGATAAAGGGTTTTACCCATACTTCCTTCATCTCGATTGTTTTTTGGTTTTTTCGTGCCTCGGACGCGCGTTTTTTCTGCTCGTACTTGAATTTGCCGTAATCCATAATTTTGACAATAGGAACAGCGCCGTTGGAACTGATTTCAACCAAATCCAACCCTTCGTCTGCGGCCATCTGTAACGCCTGGGACGTTTGCATAACACCCAGATTCTGGCCAGTTGAACTGATTACCTGAACGGATTTTGCAAAAATCCGATTGTTTATACGCGGGCCCATATCCCGACGATTATCACGGTTGATTTGCGGTTTAATTGTGTGCTCCTTTTGATATATGTTGAAAATTATTATCTATTTGTCATCAGTTTTCAACAAATTTTGCACTATTTGCAGCGCTGTCCAGGCGTCACGCTTTGCCGCTGGTTTCAGCATCAGATAATTCGGGTGGTAAATCGGCATAACGGTGATACCCCCCGCCGTCTGAGCCGTCATACCGTGACCGCGCGGTAATTGCACGTTCGCGATTTCCGCCGCTGCCAGTGTCCCCAGCGTCATAATAAACCGTGGTTGCATCAGTTCAATCGCCCTGTTCACAAACGGACGTGCCAAATCCAGTTCTGCGCGTGTCGGTGTTCGTCCGCCCGGCGTGCGCCAGAATACCAGCGGGATAATTGATACCGTATCGCGTGACATACCGATAGCCCCCAGCATTTTATCCAATAGTTCACCCGCCGCACCAGACAGTATTTTACCACACGCGTCGTCATCACCGCTGGGGATATCGGTAACGATCAGCAATCCGTTTGGATTTGATGCCACGTGCGGCAGAACAACATTCGTCGCGCCCGCGCGCAGCGGGTGGTTAAATTCTGAAATCATACGGCACAGCGCGTCCATATCCGCGGGTCGTGCGGCCATCGCCACGGCGGTATCAACAGAAATCGCCTGTTGCGGTGCGATGGGTGGAACAATAGATGTTGCCGTGCGTGCGGTCGCGTGCCCCGCCCCTGCGCGTGCCGTTGTGTTCGCACTAGCAGACGATACCGTTGCGGCGCGCGCGGCCGCCATAACGGCTGTTGGCATATCAGTTATTTCCCATTGTACGCCGGCCAATACCAAATCACTTAAATCACAATCGTTCATAACGCCTTTTTCCTTGATTTTTCAAACCTTTTATTCTAAAATAGACCACGAGTAACAGAAACTCAAGGGAGTATTTTCATGAAAATAAAAAACTTTGCTATGTTGGCTGGTGTTGCTGGTCTGTTGGCCGCGTGCGGCGGATCATCGATTGTTGAACCGGCTGATTTGAACGATCAGCGCGTATTCTTCGCGTTCAATTCGTCTGAAATTTCCGACGAAGCACGTGATAACCTGTTGGGTCAGGCGCTGTATATGAAGAATCACGAAGATGTCAAAATCCAGATTGCTGGTAACTGCGACGAACGCGGTTCCACGGAATACAACCTGGCGCTGGGCGCACGTCGTGCCAACGCGGCCAAGGAAGTATTGGTCAATGACGGCATCGATTCTGCACGTATTTCCACAATCTCTTATGGCAAGGAACGCCCGTTGGTACAGGGTTCCGGCGAAGAAGTTTGGAAATGGAATCGTAACGCCACAACAACAGTTAAATAATTATGATTTAATTGTTAGAAAAACACCGGCATTTGCCGGTGTTTTTTATTATATACACATAAATAGTAAAAAGGTCGGCATTTACCGGCCTTTTTTAATGTTATACCAGATTCATTTTTTTCTGCATATCAATCAATACCGGTGTCGGTACACCCAAATTTTGTGCACGACTAATCAGACCACGCAGGGCAAAAATACCTTCGACTGTGCCAGCGGGCGGCTGACCCTGGGCTATTGCCATACCACCCGCATAGTTGCGGCTGGTTGCGGATGTCGCGGATAAAAACAAATCCCCTATTCCACATAAACCTAAAAAAGTACGCATTTGTGCGCCACAACGCAGGCCTATTTCCATAACTTCGTTCCAGGCACGTGTGAACAGCATTGCGCGTTCATTTTCACCACTGGCCGCGATTGAGTTATATCCACATATCAGTGCGACTGCGTTTTTACCAACACCACAAATTTCAGCACCGACAACGTCATCGCTGGGCGTTATGTACAGTTGGTTCAATACTGCCCTGCCCGCGTCACACGCGCGTTGTGTACCCGCCAGTGTGGAACCAGTCGGAATGCCACGTGCCACTTCGGCCGCAAATTGTGGGCCGGACAGCACGCCGTAATCGGTTGCGCTTGGCAGTTCGGCAGCCATAATTTCAGACATAAAATCGCCGGTTGTGCTTTCAGCACCCTTGGTACAGATTATAATTGGTTGGTTGTTATAATATGCCGTCGCCTGGCGCAGTGTTTCACGAAAATATGCCGCCGGTGTAACAATCAACCATACATCGCACGCGGCCATTTCGGACATATTTGATGTGATATGAACAGTGTCCGGCATAGAAACACCGTCAAATTCCTTGTGGTTGCCGTCATAAGACCACAAAACAACATCTGCCCCGCCCCGTGCGGATATTATCGCCAGCGCCGTTCCCCACGCGCCCGCGCCAATTACACCAACTTTCATTTTATTTCCCTTAGTTTCTTTTTAATCTGGGGGACTATGACCTGGCCGTCATCAGATAAATCAATCGCACGCTGATACGCATCGCGCGCCAATTTTTTATCCCCCGCGGCGACATACAAATCGCCCAACTGTTCAAACAGCGCCGAATAAGATGCTGAAACCTCGCCAACACGAACCAAAACGTCCAGTGCCGGCTCTATGCCTTCACGTACGGTGATTACGCGTGCAAGTGTGTCCCACGCCATAATATCGGTTGGATCCTGTTTGACCAGTGTCATTGCATAGTCATACGCATTTTCAATTTCACGTCCCTGGGACGCCCATATCTTCGCTTGCAGCGCCAGTATTTCGCCGTCCAGTGGCAACGTTTGCGATGCATCGTGTAAATCCGCCTGAGCCGCATCCAAATCGCCGAACATATAGTAAATATGTGCCCTGCTTTTCAGGAAAAATGCACGTCCGACATCGTTCAGGTTTTCGTCATCCAGCGCCATATTTACCACACGCAGCGCCGCACGGCGTTTGCCGTTTTGAACATTATATGCAATCAGTTTGTTTATTGCCGGCACGAACAGCGGATTTTCCGCTATCGCATCGCGCAGAACTTCGACATCGCCACTGCGTTCCGCCTGGCGTAAAACTGCGAATAAATAAAACGGACTGTCTGTTGCGATTTTATCGAAATAGCGTTCATAATCACCGACATTATTATAAAAGAACTGCCCCAGATAGTAATTTATTGCGTCACTATTCTGACCGAAATCAGGCCCCGTAATCTGTGCAAAACGCAACAGCAGTATTGCCAAATCGGAATACATCATTATCTGTGTATGTGATACTGTTTGAACCAAACTGAACGCCAGTGCGTTTTTGTATCCCGAAAACATAGACCAGTCGGGAATCTTGTTGTAGTCCAACATATACATACCGCCCGGTCGTGCAGTAAACTCGTCGTGCAATTTATGCGCCGCGTCCATCAAATTATTATTATGATAAAACGACATTACATACAGATAATCGTTTATGTTCATAAAGTCAATTCGCACCTTGGCAAATGCATCGGCGGCCTGCTCTATTTTACCGGTTTCGGCATAAATCTGACCAGTGACAAAGTTTTGCCACGCTTCGTTTGTTGGCAATGTTTTTATAAATTTTAATGCGTCTTTGGCCCGGTCTGTCGCAACGGACGCCCATATACGCAACGGCGCCGCCAGTGCGGATTCATCCTTTTTATGACGCGCATACAGCGCGTCCCAGTCGTCGTTCTGAACCAGGTATGCGTCATAAATCAGGCGCGATGCGGCGTTTTTTTCTTCTTCCAAAATAATGGCACCGTCGGGCATATGTCCACTTAAAAATTCGGACAAGAATTTTGTTGACTGAACAATAGAATAATCAACATCCGTCAGCTGTGCGGAATATTTCGAAGCGCTTTCAAAATCATTGACATATACCGCGTGTTGCGCCGCCAAAAAAGCGCCATATTGTGTTGTCGGATATATATAATTTTCTGATGTGTCGCCAGTCCGGTCGTGATACCACCAGGCACCGCCCGCCACTGCAATGACGGCAACCAGTGCGACACCAATAAATAATGTTTCTGCTTTTTTCATATTAAAAATATGCTACAATAATCTTTATGAATAATAAAGGAAAATTTGACCGATATGCACAAATGCTGCGCGAATGGTCGGCGCGTATGAACCTGGTCGCCCCCAGTACACTGGCGGATATTGAAACACGACATTTCGCGGACAGTGCCCAGCTGGCGGACGTTTTGCCTAAAAATGCACATATTGTGGATTTGGGCAGTGGCGCTGGTTTTCCGGGTGTTGTACTGGCGATTTTGGGGTGGCCGGTTGTGTGTATCGAATCAATTGGCAAAAAGGTTGCATTTTTAACCGCTGTGCGCGATGCGCTGGGACTGGATAATCTAACTATATATCACGGCCGGGTGGAAAACTATGTTGCCGATATGCCAAAAAACACCGATGTCGTATTTACTGCACGTGCATTTGCCCCACTGGTAAAAATTCTGGATTATGTTGCAAAAACACATTGTCCACTATATTTATTAAAAGGCCGGGAAATACCGGCAGAAATTGATACGGCAATGAAAAAATATAAGTTTGATTATGAATTGATTCCGTCAAAGACCGGCGACGGTTTTATTATAATTATTAAAAACACCCGGTAATTTCACGTGAAACAAGTGATAATTTATTGATATCAGCGTGTTTTTGTATAATACATAAAAAGTGAATTTTTGCCGGCAATTTCGTTTATTACAGAATCAACTGTGTTTATCAATTTTTTGCGCTGCGCATAACTGGATGCCTGCCATATATTTACCTGGCCACGTCTGGATTCAAAATTCCACATAGGGGTCCATATACCACATTGTGGTAAAAACGCAGTTTGTATAAGTGTGGTGCACAGGTTATTGGTTACGTATGCTTGGGGGCGGCCAAACTGCATTGCGCGCATAATTGTTGCTTTGTAAACTCCGCGCTTTATTTCGGATACAAAACGGTCCGTGGCGCATTGTATAATTATGTTCGCAATTTCACGATTATTGAAATCCAGCGGCCAATCCAATTTGTTTTGGTTTGCATATTGGGTTATCAGCATATCGGCACGTCGTATGAAAGAACGGTTCGTTGGATATGCCCGATTTGTTTCACTGCGATAATCTATTGCCTCTATGATTTCGGCGGCGGGTGCTATTATTTCGTTTTGTGCCGCAATTTCGCCACGGGTATGTGGCGGGTACCACCACGTATTTTTTGTCAGGTTTGCTTTGCGTGCGTGTTCCATTTCGTGTCGCAATACCAAGCGCGCCTGGCGATTGTTTCTATCACAGTATTCTTGGATGTTTTTATTTTCACTGTTTGTGGTCATATAATTTATTTTTATAACACCGCTATTTGGCATAAAAACACCCGCGGCAATAATTTGTCTGTTTTTTAACATTTCTTCGGTTATGACGATGGTGTCCGTTCGTGTGCTGATTTGTAAACAGTTATATTTTATACCGGGGTTTGCCGGTTGTTTTTGTATGTTTTTATCACCGGTTTTGACGTATGAATACATACCAATCCCCAGTGTTATCGCCATTGTTGCGGCCAAAGAATACAGTGTTTTGAATTTCATACAAATGAATATAATTAAAAAATGCCGGTTGTCAAATTGTTTCTGTTTCATATGAAATAAAATATAATTTATTGTTTTTAGTTATTTTTTTAATTTGAAAAATATATTGTCTTGACCGAATCGCAGCGTTTATTGTAATTTATAAATTGTTAAAAAGGTTTAATTTATAACGGAACATAGATGGTACAGATAATAGCATTTGCAAATCAAAAGGGCGGGGTGGGCAAAACCACAACTGCAATAAATATAGCCGCATCACTGGCGTCAATTAAAAAGCGCGTTTTATTAGTTGATTTGGATCCCCAGGGTAACGCCGGAACGGGGCTGGGGTTTGTGCGCGCATCGCATCCGCAAAGTGTTTATGGTGTTATTATGGGTACGGCAAGTGCGGCGGATAATATATTGTCCACGGCGGTGCCTGGGTTGCATATTATGCCGTCGTCTATGGCATTGTCTGGGGCCGAAGTGGATTTGTTAGATATGGAAAATCGCGAATATCGGTTGCGTGATGCACTGATGCCACTATATGAATATTATGATTATATTTTATTGGATTGTCCGCCGGCGTTGGGTTTTTTAACTCTGAACGCATTGACAACGGCCAGTAATGTTATAATACCGTTGCAGTGTGAATTTTACGCGTTGGAGGGTACTTCCCATCTTGTCAGCAATATTCGTGGAATTCGTGAAAAGTGGAATCCTGAGTTAGAAATTTTGGGTGTATTACTGACAATGTATGACAAGCGTTACGGTCAAACACGCGAAGCCGAGGCCGACGTCCGTAATACATTTGGTGATACAGTATTCAAAACGGTTATTCCGCGCAACGTCCGCGTGTCCGAAGCACCCAGTCACGGCAAGCCGGCGTTGTTCTATGATTTTAATTCGGCCGGGGCCCAGGCATATTTGCGTGTCGCGACCGAGGTTGTTCAACGCCTGGAAAAGGGGGAATAAAATATGTCTAAATTTGGATTGGGACGTGGTTTGGCGGATTTAAGGCAGGAAATGGGAAATATTCCCGACATATCTATTTTAACCGGGGCCGAACGTGTTGTTGTAAAACAAATTCCATTGGCGCAAATTGGTGCGAATCCCGACCAGCCACGCAAAACGTTTACAGAAGCGGAACTGGCAGATTTGGCGGCGTCTATTCGGGAAAAGGGCGTTTTGCAACCGATTTTATTGCGTGCGGTGTCGGGGCGCCCGTATATGTATGAAATCATTGCGGGTGAACGTCGTTGGCGTGCCAGTAAATTGGCGGGGCTGACTGAAATACCGGCGTTGGTGAAACAAATTACGCCGGAAAACGCGATGGAAATCGCATTGATTGAAAATGTCCAGCGTGAAAACCTGAACCCGATAGAGGAGGGTAACGCATACAAAAACATAATGGACAAGTGCGGATATGACCTGGCCGATGTTGCACGTCTGATTGGAAAATCGGAAAGTTATATTCGAAATATTATGCGTCTGGATTCTTTGCCGGATGATGTCAAGGATATGGTGTCGCGTGGCGATTTATCTGCGTCACACGCGCGTACCATTGCGGTTGCCGAAAACCCCAGTGCATTGGCGCATCAGATTATTGACAATAACTTATCGGTTGCGGAAACGGAAAAGATTGTGCGTGATACCACGCGAAAATCGTCCAGCCGTGCATACGTTGCAAAAACTATTGATGCGGCTGTTGTGCGTGATATTGAATCAAAAATATCAGCGCATTTTGGGGTGCCGGTAAAATTGCGTGAAAAACGGGGCGGGGCGGGGCAGATAATATTATCATTCGCCACCCGTACACAGATGCAGGAACTGGTTGATAAAATGACAATAAAATAATAAAAAAACACCGGCATTTGCCGGTGTTTTTTTATTCGTATCGCAAACTGTCAATCGGGTTTAGTTTTGCGGCCTTCATCGCGGGCATAACGCCAGACGCCAGACCAACAACAACCGCAACCGTCACCGATACCACAACGGGCCAAGCACTGAACGGGACATTATATCCCATAACAAATCGCCCGATACCCTGGGACAGGCCGACACCCAATATCAATCCGACCATAGAACCGATAAATGAAATCAAAATCGCTTCTGATAAGAACTGGGTTATTATGTGACGTTCACGGGCACCGATGGCCTTGCGTATGCCGATTTCGCGCGTACGTTCCGCAACAGATACCAGCATCATATTCATAATACCGATTGATCCCACCAACAGTGATACAGCCGCAATCGCCACCAACAGCATTGTCATATACCCAGTGACGGTATCCATTGCTTCCATAACCTGTTTCATATCCATTATTTGGAAATCGTCGGCTTCGTCGTCTGACAGTTTATGGCGGTCGCGAAGCAGGGCGGTTATCTGTTCAATCGCCAGTGCGTTATCTGCGCCTTCGTTCAATTTCAGTGCAATCATACTGACAGAGTTTGGAAAACGGCTGCCCTGCAGGCGCTTTTTCAGTGTTGTTATTGGGATGATGACCATATCATCTTGGCTGCCCATAGTTGAATCACCGCGTTCCTTGGTTACGCCGATAATTGTGAACGGCATATTCTGCACGCGGATTATTTCACCAACAGGGTTAGTCGGCATATTTAGTTCTTCTGCGGTCTGTGGGCCAATAATTGCGTATGTGGAAGCATTGCGTACGGCCGACTGGTTAAAGAAAGTGCCATATTCCATTTCGATATTCTGTACTTGTTCATATCCGGGATATGCGCCGACCATTGAAGTTGCCCAGTTTTGATTGCCATAAATAACCTGGGCGGCGGCATTTTGCACAGGGGTGACCGCAGCGACATCGGGCAGTTGCGCGATAAATTCAACATCGTCAATGGTCAATGTTTGGCGGTTTCCGGTACGTACACCCGCATTTTGCGCCGCGCCGGCACGAATCATAATTGTATTTGTCCCCAGTGATGAAAACTGGTCGCTGATTTGCTTTGACACCGTTTCGCCGACTGCGACCATTATCACCACCGCCATAACGCCGATAATAATACCCAGTACGGTCAAGAACGAACGGATTTTATTTCCGCTGATTGACAACCAGGATTCCTTCATTATGTCATTAAAAGTCATTTTATTGCCTGTTTTTATTTGTTTGTCATTATTGTTGCAACATACGTTCATCGCGCGGCACGCGTCCATCATAGGTTATGCGTCCGTCGTATATATGAATCAGTCGACTGGAATACTGGGCGATTTCAAATTCGTGCGTAATCATAACTATTGTTATGCCCATTTCGTCGTTTAATTTCTTAAAGAACGTCAAAATATCGTTTCCCATTTTACTGTCCAATGCGCCGGTCGGTTCGTCCGCCAGAATCAGTTTCGGATTTCCCGCCAACGCACGCGCAATAGCAACACGCTGCTTCATACCGCCCGACAACTGTGTTGGCAGGTATGTTTCAAATTTTTCCAATCCGACGCGCGCCAGCATTTCACGTGCGCGGTCTATGCGTTCGGACATAGGCAACCCGCGGTACATCAGCGGCATCATAACGTTGTCCAGAACACTGCGCTTTGACAACAGGTTAAATTGCTGAAAAACAAAGCCGATATACTCGTTTCGCACAATCGCCAATTCGTCCGATGTCAGGTGTGTTACGTCTTTGCCATACAGTTCATAAGTGCCGCTGGTTGGCGTGTCCAGTGCGCCGATTATATTCATACAGGTGGACTTTCCGCTGCCCGACGGACCCATAATGGACACAAATTCGCCCTGGTTCACGTCAAACGTTATGTCGAATAAAACCTGTTGTTCACCGCCCATTTCCAGGGGAAAACTTTTGCAGATTTTATTCATAGAAATGATTTTAACGTTATCAGATTTTTTCTGCGTTTTTTTCATAGTTAGATTCTCTCTTTACCCGTTGAATTATACCATTTATACGCGATTTTTCAATAATCACGAATAATTATGTCTGTAAAAATTCGACACGAATTTCATTTGCATCTGTGTAAATATACTTTATAATCGCATAGTGCGAAGGATAAATTGTTCATTCTTGCATTTTGTATAGAATGCAAAAACGAATAATTTTTCTTCGCGTGTTATAGAAGTAAGAAATACGGAGAAAAATATGTTATTTGGTTTATTTAACAAAGATGAAAAAACACATCTGAACAACCCGATTGCGGTTGAAATACCCTATGGCGATGCAGTTTTGCGTCTGGAAACGGGTCGTATGGCAAAGCAGGCAAACGGTGCCGTTTTTGCGACAATGGGCGAAACGATGGTTCTGGCAACCGTTTGCGCGGAAAAGACCGCGGTTGAAGGTCAGGATTTCTTTCCCCTGACAGTTGATTATCAGGAAAAGTTTGCGTCCGCTGGTCGTATTCCAGGTTCGCGCGATAGACGTGAAGGCAAGGCATCAACCGCCGAAACATTGACGGCACGCTTGATTGACAGACCTATCCGCCCGCTGTTTCCAGAAACATTCAAGAACAAGGTTCAAATTGTTGTTCAGGTGTTTTCTTATGACAAGAAAAATCAGCCGGATATTTTGTCTATGATTGCGGCGTCGGCGGCGTTGTCGCTGTCTGGTGTTCCGTTTGCGGGGCCGATTGGTGCGGCGCGTGTTGGATATGCGGACGGCAAATATGTTCTGAACCCGTCAAAGAAGTTTGTTGAAGATTCCGAAATGGATTTAGTTGTTGCCGCGACCAAGGACGGTGTTCTGATGGTTGAATCGGAAATCGGCGAATTGGATGAAGCAACGGTTCTGGGTGCGGTAAAGTTCGGTTTTGACGCGCAACAGGATGTTATCCGTGCAATCAATGAACTGACGGAAAAGGCGGGCAAGGAACGCTGGGCTACACCGGAAAAATCCACCGAATATGTTGCAATGGAAAATGACTTTGAATCATTTGCTGGTGATATAGAAAATGCACTGCAGATAAAGGAAAAATTGGTTCGTCTGGATACGCTGGCCCAGATTCACGCCGCGGCCAAGGCGCGTATCCCAGAACTGTTCCCGGATACAACGGTTGCACTGTCCACATTGGAATCCCAGGCGGATGAAGTCGTTGAAAACATAACGGCACGCATTATGCGCGGTAATATCTTGGCGGGTAAGCCACGTATTGACGGCCGTGATAACAAAACGGTACGTCCGATTGAAATTGAATTGGGCGTTTTGCCGCGTGCACACGGTTCCGCACTGTTCACGCGTGGTGAAACCCAGGCATTGGTTTCATTGACATTGGGTGGCGGCAAAGATGCACTGCCGATTGAAAGTTTGGATGGTGCCGAAGAACGCGATTTCATATTGAACTATAACTTTCCTGGATATTCGGTTGGCGAATGCAAGGGGTTAAAGTCCCCCGGACGTCGCGAAATCGGTCACGGTAATCTGGCGTGGCGTGCATTGCACCCAATGATACCCAGCCGCGAAAAATTCGACTATGTGATTCGCGTTGTGTCGGATATTTTGGAATCTAATGGTTCGTCTTCTATGGCGACAACCTGTGGCGCGACATTGGCAATGATGGATGGCGGTGTACCGCTGACCCGTCCGGTTGCCGGTATCGCAATGGGCTTGATAAAAGAGGGCGACGATTACGCAATTCTGACCGACATTTTGGGTGATGAAGACCATTTGGGCGATATGGACTTTAAGGTGACGGGTACCGACCGTGGTATTACGGCACTGCAGATGGATATCAAAATCACGTCCATTACGTTCGAAATTATGGAACACGCATTGGCTCAGGCACGTGACGGTCGTATGCATATTTTGGGCAAGATTGAAAAGGCGATTAAATCGCCGCGTGATCACGTGTCCGAATACGCGCCGCAACTGTACACGATGAAAATCAATCCTGACAAGGTTCGTGATGTTATTGGCAAGGGCGGGGCGGTAATCCAGGCACTGACCCGTGACACAAACACTCAGATTGATTTGGAAGACGACGGCACTGTAAAGATTATGGCCACGTCCAAGGAAGATGCCGATGCCGCAATCGCACGGATAAAGGACATTGTTGCCGAACCCGAAGTTGGGGTTATCTATCCGGGGGTTGTATCTGGTGTGAAAGATTTCGGTCTGTTTGTAAAGATTCTGAACGGTTTTGAATCTATGGTACACATTTCCGAAATTACGGGCGAAAGAATCGCCAAGATAGAAGACACCGGTATCAAGGAAGGTGACAAAGTGTTTGTGCGCTATTTGGGTGCGGACAAGCGCGGTAAAACCCGTATGTCTATGGTTGGAATCGACCAGAAAACAGGCGCGGAAATTAAAAAATAATATCGTGTTAGAATAAATGCGCCCACACGGGCGCATTTATAAAACCAACGGGGGAAAAGATATGGATATGGAAGCATTGATGGCCCAGGCCAGTGCCCTGCAGGACAAGGTTACCGCGGCCCAGGAACAGTTGGCGTCTATGCACGTCAAGGGTATTGCGGACGGTGGGGCGGTTATTATTGATATGACGGGGAAATATGACCTGGCAAATCTGACGATACGTGACGACGTTATGTCGCGTGGCGCGTCGGCTGTGGCGGAACTGGTTTCTGTGGCATATATTGATGCCAAGGCCAAGGCAGACGCCCTGATAGACCGTGTAATGGGCGAGGCAACTGCCGGTGTTCCGATGCCGGAATAAAAAAACTGGACAAGTGGAAAAAAATACCCTAATATTTGTCCACCGTTTTGGATGTTTAGCTCAGTTGATTAGAGCATCTCGTTTACACCGAGAGGGTCGGGGGTTTGAGTCCCTCAACATCCACCACAAAATAAATCGCCCGTCGGGCGATTTTTTTGTGTACGGGGATGTGGGACGAAAACCCCCGCGGGGTGTTTGACAATGAGTCAACGAGCATTTTAATAAAATGCGAGTGCAGTATGCCAACGGCATACGCGAACGAATGCCCCGCAGCCGGCGCGATTTTCGCGCCGTGCGAGGGAATCCCCAGTCATCCACCACAAAATAAATCGCCCGTCGGGCGATTTTTTTGTGTACGGGGATGCGGAATACGCACAGCAAATTCGTAAAATATTTTGCCATTTTGGCGTTTTTTATTTAATATAGAACACGTGTTATTTATCCAAGGGGGGAAAGTATGAAAAAATTTTG
The DNA here is from genome assembly GCA_944407095.1 of Candidatus Enterousia intestinigallinarum. Lineage (GTDB taxonomy): Bacteria > Pseudomonadota > Alphaproteobacteria > Rs-D84 > Rs-D84 > Enterousia > Enterousia intestinigallinarum. Next base: position 651,009 of record OX097180.1, read on the forward strand.
TTCGTTGCTTGTAATTTGTGCGTTTGTTGCGGGGTGTACAACGGTAAATCCTTATACTGGCGAATCGCAAACGGCTAAATCTGTGTGGGGAACCGCCATTGGCGCGGCAACTGGTGCGGCGACGGGTGCGCTGGTGTCTAATAACCGTGGGGCGGGCGCATTGGTTGGCGGATTGGCCGGCGCGGCGGTTGGCGGTGGCGTTGGATACTATATGGACACGCAAGAGGCCGAATTGCGCGCTGAATTGGCATCAACCGGCGTCAGTGTTATTCGTGATGGTGATAATATACGCCTGGTTATGCCGGGTAATATTACGTTCCGCACTGATTCTGCGGATATAAACGCCGGATTTTATGCCACATTGAATTCCGTGGCCAAGGTTTTGAATAAATACGATAATTCAACAGTTATGGTTTTGGGCTATACCGACAGCACTGGCAGCGCAGAATACAACCAGACCTTGTCAGCCCAGCGTGCAAATGCGGTTGCTGCATATCTGCAGGGCCAGGGTGTAAAGTCATCGCGGTTTGAAATTATGGGTATGGGGTCATCCAATCCAATTGCGTCTAACACAACTGCGGACGGACGCCAGCAAAACCGTCGTGTTGAAATCAAGATTATTCCCAACAAATAATCTATATCATCGAATAATAACACCGCATCATTATGACGCGGTGTTATTTTTTATTTTGCGTTATAAAAAAAATCGTATATCATTGCACTGAATCCACAGGGATGTGGGTTCGGGTCTTTCAAAACCCATAACACGCGATGCGAATGCATCGTAATCCATATTGCAAATGATGCATTTCGCATCGTTATGCCCGGCCGTAATGTCGGGCGTCCGATGTTATACAACAGGTTTATCCGAAAGCATCGGGATCATCCGTGTTATGATTTTGAAAACGCCCGACCGCCATTTCTGTGGCGGTTTAATTTTTTATCAGGGATATTACATTATGAAAATTTCAGTTATTATTCCGGCATATAATTGCGCGGAATACATATGCCAGACGCTGGATTGCATACGTTTGCAAACTTTCCCGGCGCGTGATATAGAGGTTATCGTCTATCTGGACGGATGTACCGACGCCACCGCGGACGCGGTTGCAATGTATGCGCGTGATTGGCCTAAAATGAATCTGCGGGCTATTCGCGCCGCTGCAAACCAGGGGCCATCCATCGCACGCAATACTGCGGTTGCCGCGGCACGTGGTGAATATATTCACTTTATGGATGCGGACGATGTTATAAATACTGATTTTTATCAGAAATTATACGATGCCGCCCACCGCACTGATGCCGATGTTGCGGTTGCTGGATTTATTCACGAACGTTGGCCTGGTGATGGCATTGTTTTTGACCGTGAAATGGTTTTATCGCTGCCCCAGGATAAAATTGACGCCACCCAGGTTGATATGCACGGGTATTGTTGGCGATATTTAATACGACGTGATTTTTGGAATCATAATCATTTTGCCTTTCCGACCGATATGAAGTATTGCGAAGATATACTGATAATGACCAAAATGGTTTATTATGCAAATCGCATTGTTTTGGTGCCTGGTGCAGAATATGTGTACAAGTATCGTCAAAATTCAATGCTGACCACAAAATCAACACGAAAATTACAGGCAAATTTTTATCATCGTGCACGCTGTGATGTTTATATTTTTATGTGTACGTTTGATTTACGTATGACGTGCAAGAAATATAAATTCACGGCATATCGTCTGTTTGGATTACTGCCGGTTTTAACGGCACGATACAGTACGGATAATAACAGTTGCTGGTTGTGTTTGTTTGGGTTGATTCCATTTATGCGGCTGCGGCAAAAGGTAAAAGCCAAACGACCACCGTTGAAATAAAAAACGCGCATTTTGCGCGTTTTTTATTGTTCCGATTTATGTTTTAATCGTAATTGACCGCAAGCGCTACCAATATCATTGCCGCGTTCCCGGCGTATCCGTGTGTGGATTCCATTTTTGATTAAAATATCCTGAAATCTGTGTACTGCATTGCCGGACGGTGATACAAAATCGCGTTCATCCACCGCGTTCCACGGTATTAAATTCACCATACAATTTTTACCACGCAGTAAATCAGATAACTTTTCCGCATATTCTGGTGTGCAGTTTAATAATTCCACGTCGCCATTGTCATCGCGCACGGCCAGCAATATGTATTCTATCATCAACTGGCGATTATGCAGGTTGGAAAATTCAAATGCGGCGGATAAAACTTCATCTATTTTATATTTATTGTTTATAGGCATTATTTTACTGCGCAATTCATCGGTTGGCGCGTGCAAAGATATGGCCAGGTTTATCGGTCGTCCCCATTTGGTCAAATCCCGTATTCCAGGCACAACCCCGCACGTGGACACGGTTATTTTCCGCCACCCGATTCCCATATCGGAATTTGCGCGTTCAATAAAACCAATAACGTTTTCGGTATTCTGTAACGGTTCGCCAGTTCCCATAACGACAATGTGCGACACATCACCATTGTTTGCATCACCGTTTGGCCGCACCGGACGGTCAGAAAATCTGTCACTGCGCAATTCCCATTGCGCCACCAGTATTTGCGAATAAATTTCGTTGACGGTCAAATTACGTTTCAGCCCCAATAAAGTACTGGCACAGAATTTGCATCCCATTGCACAGCCGGCCTGGGAACTGACGCATACACTGTTGCCGTAACTGGTGCGCATCAAAACGCATTCAATTTGTTCACAGTCGCCCAGTTCCAGCAAAAACTTTGTCGTTTGCCCGTCCGACGATTCCAGTTTTTTTATCACCCGCACCGGTAATGTTTGTGCAGATTCATCCAGTTCCCGACGCAGTTTTTCAGGCAGATTTTTCATAGATTCAAAATCTGGCGCACCACGATTTAGCCAATCGCGGATTTGCGTGGCGCGAAATTTTGGCTGACCCATTTTAGTTACAAAATCGACCAGTTCTGCATCTGTAAAATTAAATAATACGGGCTTCATATTTTATAACTTATATCTGTCGTCGTTGATAACAACAACCGCCTTGCGCCGCAGTTGCTTTAATTGTTGATCTGCAATGAACATTGCCTGTTTGAATGTGGCGTTTTGTTCAATCATATCGTCCAGTTTTCCGTATTCGTCGGTCTTTTTTGTGCTGCATACCAACAAGACACTGCGGTCAACCACTGGTGACCAGGTCAGTGGTGCCAATGTCGCTACACGGTCGCGAATGTCGGCGGCCAGTTCGTATTGCATTGCGGTAAATTTTTGCGGCACGCCACCCAAATCGCGCGCCATTTGCATTGCGTCATCACAACTGGCGGGACGTGTCAGTTTTGCCGCCACGTCCGCCGGAATATCAACCAGACGTATAATGGTCATTTCAATGGGCAGACCCTGTTCACGTGCGATGGCGGCGCGTTCCGCGGCAATGTCGGCGGCGGTAACGTCAACTGTGGGTAAAATTGTTCGCGCAACGATTATTTGCCACGCGATTTCCGCCCGCAGTGCAGACAACGCCATTGCGCGTTCCGTTGCCGATAATTCGCCCAGATTCATTTTTTTCAGTTCTGCCGTAACTGTGTCATCGTCCGGCACCGCGTTAAAATTCTGGGCATATGATAATTTAACACTGTCATCAATAATGTTTTGCAATGCCACGCGGCGATTGTCTGTGGATGATTTGCCCTGTTTGTTCATCAGCGCGACGCGTGCGGTTACGTCTGCATCCGTTATCGGTGTGCCGTTCACCGACGCAACGACCGATGCTGCATTTGCTGGCATCGCACATACCGCAAATAATATTGCTGCAATCAGTTTTTTCATATGTTTCATTCCCCCATATTGTTTACATCAATATTGTTGGCCATTTATACTCATACCAAATTTGAATTGGAACGTCGTGGTACCAACATAGTCGTATTTAATCGCATTATCACGACGGTACTGCAACGACAGATAATAACACGGATGAGTATAGAATATTCCGCCTGTGTGACGCTGGAACCGGTTGTCGGTCACGTTGTACACTGCATTAAAGCGCACTGCCCACCGTTCTGTCAACTGGATGCCAATCCCGGCGGTAACTTCGTTTATATTTTCATCAACGGTGTTTTCATCAATAAACTGTTGGGACCAGATATGTCCGATATTCATATAATTTTTAGAATTTCCAATAAATGCTGATGTTTCAATATGGCGCAATGACATATCATCCTGGGCCAGGCGGAACCGCGTTGTAAATTGCAGCCATTCGGCATTGTTGTACGACAGTCGTCCCACATAGTCCGATGCGCCATTATGAAATCCGCTGTTTGGGTTTGTATATCCGCGGTCATAGAAATCATATGTTTGTCCCAAAAATGCTTCAAACATTTGACCTTTGTCATTAAAAGCGGCATATCGCACGCCATAGTCCGCATATGTTCCGTTTTCCCATAAATCCAGCCCGGCAAACCGGTTGTCTGAAAACAGCGTTGTATCAGATAAAAATGTTCCGGCAGAATCGTTGTTCAGTGTAAATTGGTCTTCATCTGTCTTCTGCATAACAGTCAGGCGTGCCCGTGGTTCTATAACCTGGGTCCATTGTGGTGTAACGCGAAACAGCGGCAATCCCCACTCTACATATCCGCTGGGCAGGAATCGGTCTTTCAGACCTGAAAATTCGGACGCGTCAACCATTTGACTGTTATGGAAATTATATACGTCATATCGCGCGGATAAACTTGCCGTGATTCTGTTGCCACCCCACAGCGTCCACGGCGATACAATGCGTGCGTCACCAATCAGACGCTGGGACGCGGTACCATCACCAGATATCCCCAGAACATCGGCGTCCAGTGTCAGGTATGTTTCTTTGAACAATGGTGCAGTTTGATACGTGGCACGAACATTGGGCAGTATATTTCCGGTCGGTGTAGCGTGTGTGTTTGATGTACTGCGCAGTTCCTGGAATATGTGGGCGTCGGCGACAACGTATCCGCTTTGACCGAACAGTTCGATTTTCGCCCCTGAATCCAAATACGGCTGATCATCATAAAATCCGTATTTTTGCAGGAACGTTTTATCCGATGCGCGTTCCAGAAATATGGTTGCCCGCGCGTATTCACCCAGTTCGATTACGTCGTTGTTGAATATGTACCAACGATTTTCGCCAGCACGGTTATGCGTGTATGCACCGTTTGTACGAAATTCCGAATGCGCCATATTCAGACGGTGTTCCAACTGGAACAAAGGATTTTCCTGGGTCAGGTATGACGCAGTAAATGTCAAATCGTGTGTATCTGAAAAATTCACATACAGCGGCAGGTTTATCTGCGTCCCCATATTATTGGTGGAACCGAAATCCGGCATCAGAAATCCCGTCTTGTATTTAATGCTGGGGTCGGGCATTTCAAAAAATGGCAACCAGAAAACCGGAATATCATACGTTTTTAACACCGGGCTATAGAATCGCAACATATGATCTTCCATATCGTGGATAATTTTGCGTGTAGAAATTTTCCAGGCGTCACCATACACGTCACAATTATCGCACGCGGTAAATGTCGCCTTGTACGCGATGGTTTCGTTACCTTCGCGGACTATGTTGTCGGATTCTATATACACGTGGTCGCCCAACCACAATTTTATATCGTTGCCGGACAAACTGTCGCCTTGCTGTGACAGGTATGAATCGGTCAGGGTCATACGCTGACCCGACTGGTTCACAATTTCCGTGTTGCCGGATGTTTTTATTGTTTCCGCCTTTACATCATATTCGATTTTATCCGCTGTGATGGTTTTAGGCGTTTCGACGTCAATCGACGCGCCGCGGGCTGCGGCTGTTACCAGGCAAAATATTAAAAATGGACTAGTTTTTTTCATTTTCTAAATAATACGAATAATATTCCACCCAACACCACGATAATCGCCAGCGCCAATAAAACAAATTCTGTAACACTGCTTATCATATTCGACGTTGACATAAATCCGGACATAACGACCGCCATTGCAGCAACCGCAACCGCCGGCGCAAAACTGGCACGACGACGCAGCAAAGACGAACGTAACAATATTGCCGTGCACAGTGCGGCCAGTATAAGATTCATTATGGGACCCAACAGACGCGTGCTCAATTCCGACAGAACCATTTTGTGCTGACGTTCGTTTGGCGCATCCAGTACGGATTTTATCAGTGTCATTGTCGGCACGCGCCGCACACGAAATGAATTTTCACCTTCCTTATCAGCAACGTTCAAATCCATATCAAATGTATCAAACGTTCCGGTTGTCAGTGTATCACCGCTGGCCTGTAATGACCCGTTTGTCATTACTATGGACAGACCGCGCGCAGTGGACACCAGTTTTCCCTTTTCCGCAAATATTGTAACTGGCGCATCCCTGTCCCGCATATCGGACAACATCAGCTGGCTTAAATCGTGACCAGAAACCTTGTCCACATAGACAACCAGACCATCAGCCAGTTGTGTAAAGGCGGATTCCTGTAACTTCATATGTGCCAGGCCATAACGCAGATTCCATTGCGTTGAATAGAACATTGACTGGGTTGTTGGTACAATCCAAATATTCAATATGAAGTGCAGCACCGTCAACACGCACGCCAACGCCAGTGCTGGCCGTGCGATTTGTCGTGGTGACAGCCCGGTTGCCGCCATAACAGTTATTTCGTTGTCTGAAATCAGTTTATTATAAACAAATATAATTGCGATAAACGTGACAAACGGTATGATGATAGACACGATGAACGGCACCATCAGTATGGTCAGTCCCAAAAAACTGGTCAGTTCCACGCCATAGTTCAACAGGAACTTCATCATAGACATAATCTGCAGCATCCAGGCCAACCCAGTCAGCACCAGCAACAGCATTATAAAAATCGCGACCAGTTGACGCGTGAAATATCTGTTCAGTATTTTCATATTTCGCAGTATAAAGCCCAAAACCCATAGCGTCAAATTATATTTACAATTATATTGTGTGGCAACCGCGTAAAAAGTTCAGTTTTTACTTGCATTTGTTCGATTCGGATTGAATAATACAGATGTTCTTAAAAGTTTTTTTAAGGGCGGGGTTGCAAGACCCCGCCCTTATGAATAAAAGAGACATAAAAAACAAGAAGGAGAAACCAAATGTCTTTTGTTTCTATGCCCCGCCAGGATTTGCTGTTGGCTATTGACTCGCTGGCCCAGGAAAAGCAAATCGACCGCGAAATTGTTATTGAATCGTTAGAGGCAGCAATCGCCAAAATTGCCAAGCATAAGTATGGCGAAGAATTTAATATCACGGCTGAAATAGACCGTAAAAACGGGGCAATCCACGTGAAGCGTTTGTTTGAAGTTATTGCATCGCCTGAATCCAAGGGTGATGAATATGATGCTAATACTATGCTGACTGTGGACGGGGCGAAAAAATATGCCAAAAATCCCCAGGTTGGCGATATTGTTGAAGACCCGCTGCCGGAACCAGAATTTGGCCGTATGGCGTTTCAAACCGCACGCCAGATTATGACCGCGCGCGTACGTGACGCTGAAAAGGGTCGCCAGTACGAAGAATTCAAGGATAATATCGGTGACATCGTCAGCGGTGTTGTAAAGCGTATTGAATTTGGAAACGTATTTGTTGATATCAATGGCAAGGCCGAGGGATATATCAAGGGCACCGAACTGATTCCGGGCGAACGTCTGGCGGTTGGTGACCGTGTACGTGCGCTGATTATGGACGTGACGCGTTCCAATACCGGCCCCCAGATTTTCCTGACCCGCACGCATCCGATGTTTATGGAAAAACTGTTTGTTCAGGAAGTTCCGGAAATATACGAAGGCATAATCAAAATCAAATCCGTTGCCCGTGCCCCCGGCAGCCACGCTAAAATCGCGGTTGAAACCCAGGATCCGTCCATTGACGCCGTTGGTATGACCGTCGGTATCAAGGGTACGCGTATTCAGCCAGTTATCAATGAATGCCACGGTGAAAAAATCGACGTTATTTTGTATTCGGACGACCCGGCGGTATTTATCGTCAACGCTATGCAGCCGGCCAAGGTTGCCAAGATTATCGTTGATGAAGACACGCGCAGTGCGGCCGTTGTTGTCAACGAAGATCAACAGTCACTGGCCATTGGGCGCCGTGGTCAAAACGTCCGCCTGGCGTCACAGTTGACGGGCTGGAACATCGACGTTATGAACGAAGCCCAGGAACAAGAACGCCGTGCCAAGGAAGTCAAAGAAAAAACAGAATTGTTTATTTCTGCGCTGGACGTTGATGAAATGCTGGCTCATCTGCTGATTACCGAAGGTTTCCGTACGATTGAAGAAATCGCGTTTGTCGATATTGGCGAACTGGAAAGCATCGAAGGTTTCAATGCGGAATTGGCGACAGAATTGCAAAATCGTGCCAAGTCATACCTGGAAAAACAGGAACAGCAATATAAAGAAGACGGTCACAAGTTGGGTATGACAGACGATTTGTTGAACTTCGATTTTATTAAACGTCCGATTATAATGCAGTTGGGTAACGCAGGCATAAAATCATTGGATGACTTGGCGGATTTGTCCACGGATGAATTGATTGAAATCCTGGGTGAAGACACGATGAGCCCGCGTTTGGCTGGTCGCGTTATTATGAAGGCGCGCGAACTGGCGTACGGCATAACCCAGGGCGAAGATTAAACACTAACGGAGTATGTTTTATGGCGACATTGACACTTGGAAAATCTGTAACTATTGACGCGGTGCAAAGTAAAAAGGGCGATGCGGTGTTCGTTGAACGCCGTCGTCGCGTTGTTGCCCCCGGCAGCAAAGAATTACGCGAAGAACCCGTTGCACCGGCTACACCGCGTAACGCGGCCGATGAAAAGTTGCGTGCTGTGTTGGAAGCTGCGCGTGCCCGCGAAGAAGAACGCAAACAGCGTGCCGCCGCCGAAGCGGCCGCCACTGCTGCGCGTGAAGCGGAAATTGCACGTGAAAACCGTGAATATGAACAGGTCAAAGAACAGTTGGCCGCGCGTGAAAATGTCGCCAATGCCACTGAAGCTGCTGCGCCGGTCGAAGCGCCTGCGCCCGTGCAACCCAAAAAGCAGCAGCCCGCGCCCGCACCGCGTCGCACATCCCGTGATGACGATGATATGGATATGGGCCGTCCGTCCAAGTTTAGCAATGCAAAAAAAGAATTTAAGAAAACGGGCAAGATTTCATTGCACGACATTGTGATTGGTGGTGATGGTGATGACGATGATGAAATTGGTCTGCGTGGTGCAAACCGCCGCCGGTCGGAAGCGTCGCTGAAACGTTTCCGTGAAAAGGCGCGCGCCATATTCACCGCCCCGCAAAAGGTGGAACACGTCGTCACACTGGGGGATACAATCACTGTCAAAGATTTGGCCGCGGCAATGGCTGAAAAGGTTGGCAATGTAATTAAAAAATTGATGGAAATGGGTATGATGGCATCCCAGAATCAGTCGATTGATGCGGATACGGCGGAATTGATTGCTGGTGAATTTGGTGCCAAGGTAAAGCGTGTTGATGTAAAACCGTACGCTGACCAATTGGAACGTCAACCGAACCCGGAAAATTTACAGCCGCGCCCGCCGGTGGTAACCGTTGTGGGACACGTTGACCACGGTAAGACATCATTACTGGACGCGTTTCGTCACGCAAACGTTGCTGCACGCGAAGCTGGCGGTATAACTCAGCACGTTTCCGCGTACGAAGTTAAAACAAAATCTGGTGCGATGATAACGTTCCTGGATACACCGGGACACGAAACATTTACCGCTATGCGTGCACGTGGTGCTCAAATGGCGGATATTGTTGTCTTGGTTGTTGCGGCGAACGATTCCATTATGCCCCAGACAATAGAAGCGATAAACCATATTCGCGCAGCCAAGGTTCCGTTTATTGTCGCAATCAATAAAATTGATTTGCCTGATGCCGACCCGACACGCGTAAAAACCGACCTGCTGCAGCAAGAGGTTCAAGTCGAAGACCTGGGCGGTGATGTTCAGTGTGTTGAAATATCTGCGACCAAGCATATCGGTCTGGAAAAATTGGAAGAAGCAATTTTGCTTCAGGCCGGTATTATGGAACTGCGCGCGGATCCCGATATGCCCGCTGTTGCATATGTGGTAGAAGCGAAAATGGAACGTGGTCTGGGCGCAACGGCAACAATTTTGATGCGCCAGGGTACATTGAAAATCGGCGATGTATTTGTTGTTGGTGAAACATTTGGTCGTGTGCGCGGACTGATAAGTTCATCTGGTGAACGTGTAAAGTCCGTAAAGCCGGGTCAGCCGGCGGTTGTACTGGGGCTGAACGCAGTACCCAGTGCTGGTGACGAACTGCACGTTATGGAAACCGAAGCACAAACCCGTGAAGTTGCCGAATACCGCGCACAAAAGGCACGTGATCGCGCCAATGCGGTAAAGCGTTCATCGCTGCAGGAACTGTTTGCAAAACGTGACGCGGATAAAAAGTTGGTTCTGCCGGTTGTTTTGCGTGCCGACGTTCAGGGCAGCGTGGAAGCGATTACTGATATGCTGAAAGACCTGAATTCGGACAAGGCATCGGTTGAAATTCTGTCATCCGGCGTTGGTCAGATTACCGAAGGCGACATCCGTCTGGCATCCGCGTCTGGTGCAGTTGTAATCGCGTTCAACGTTCGTGCGGACGCAACCGTGCGCGATATGGCGCGTGCGTCTGGCGTAGATATCCGCTATCACAGTGTTGTATATCGCATAACCGATGAAATAAAGGAAATCTTGTCTGGAAAATTGGCTCCGGAACGCAAAGAAAACTTTATCGGATACGCCGACGTTATCGCATTGTTCACCGTCGGCAAGGGTATTCGTGTTGCTGGATGCCGCGTATCCGAAGGTGTTATAAAGAAAGATGCCTTTGTTCGTCTGTTGCGTAACAACGTTGTTATATATGACGGCAAAATCGGTGAATTGCGCCGTGAAAAGAACGAAGTAAAGGAAGTATCTGGCGCCGGCGTTGAATTTGGTATGTCGTTTGATAAGTACAACGATTTGAAGGAAGGCGACCGTGTTGAATGCTATGAGGTCGAAGAAGTTCGTGCTAAATTGTAATCAAACGTCGCTGTGACAACAAAAATCACCGCCCAAATTCGGGCGGTGATTTTTTATTTGTCATCAAACGGATTTTCGTCTTTTTGATATTCAATCACAATCGGCAGATGTTCCCAATGCAACGCCGATGCCAACCCGCGCCGCAAATATCGTGTGTACGATTCCGGTATGTCAGACGCGCCACCGACATTTATAGTGATTTTCATCGGGTGGCGTCCCGTCTGGCGGGCGAATTTGATTTTCATCGGGCGTTTCAGTCGTGACATAGGCGGCTGGCGTGCCTCAACCAATTTTTCAACAATGCGGTTTATCAAACTGGTTGGTGCGTCGGTGTTGGAAATGTCCCACTGTTCGTAAATTCGGCGGAACATATTTTTTACCCCTGTTCCCGTTTCTGCGGATATAGCCAGTATCATCGGCCGAATAATCTGATGAAATGAATTTGTAAATTGGTGTTTCAGTTTCAACAGTTTGTCATCACGCAGTTCTGGTTCGACCAAATCCCATTTGTTTAATGCCACGCACAGGATTTTACCGGCATCAAATACGCGCGCCGCGATTCCCAATGCCTGGTTTTCAATATTTCGTGTTGCATCCACCACCAGGACGACAACGTCCGCTTTGTCAATCGCGTCCAGTGATTTCAGCGCAGACAGCGTTTCAACATCGTCTGTAACGCCCGCCTTGCGGCGCAGGCCGGCCGTATCCATCAATATTATGTCGCGTCCATAAAAGTTTGCCGGTATTTTCACCGTATCGCGTGTTATACCTGGCGCATCCATCACTATTTGACGATTTTGCCCCAGAATACGGTTCACCAATGTCGATTTTCCAACGTTTGGTTGACCCATAATTGCGACTTTTAATTTTTGTGGTGTGGATGTATTGCTTGTGTTGTTTTGCGCGTCAGGGGCGATTTTATCAATAAATTCATATATCGCATCAAGTCCGGTTTTATGTTCGGCCGAAATTTGCACCGGTGCGCCAAAACCCAGTTTATAAAAATCGTTCACGTCGGCCATACGTTTGCCAGATTCTGCCTTGTTCGCCAGCAACAGTACCGGCGCGCGCGTTTTACGGCGTACCGCACGGGCCCAGTCCATATCGGCCCCCGTCAGTCCGACGCGTCCGTCCACGACAAACAATACCGCATCTGCATCCGCAATCGCGTCCAGTGCAATCATTGTTGAATCTGCCGCGATACCGGATTTTGCGTTTTCCAGTCCGGCCGTGTCCACAACCGTCCACGCACGGTCGCGCATATCACCGCTGATTGCGTCGCGCGTAACCCCGGGCCGGTCGTGAACCAGTGCGTCACGCGTTCCCGTCAGCGCATTAAACAGTGTTGATTTGCCCGTGTTTGGGCGACCTGCAATTATTAGTTTTGGCATAACTTTTTCCATTGATTTTTTTTAATTATAAAGCAAAAATATAAATAATCAAATTGGGGGTGTGAAATGATGAAAAAAATCAAAAACGGTTTGAAACACATCAAAGACCTGTTGATAAATCCGAAACGCTATTTCACGAAAATTGTTGCCGACGGCAATATGGAAGAAGCAATGTTAAAGGCCTTTATCTATGGTCTGATTGGCGGCTGCTTAGTGCTGTTGTTGCGTTTAATTGGCGGGGCGACAATAACAATCGGTTCGGTGTTCACGGCGTTGATAATTGTTCCGGTTCTGGCGGTGGCATTGCTGTTCGTGTTTGGCGGACTGATGATGTTGGTGTCCGAAATAACGGGTGGCGAACGCGATTGGGAAATTGCGATAAAGGGTCTGGCGTCGGTATTCTTTATCTATCCAGTGGTATTGGTGTTAAATGCGTTGGCGTTTAATTGCACGTCTATGTGGATAATCAGTTTGATTGTCGATGCATATGTATTGTTCCTGTTTTATAATATCGCGTTGTATTGTATGCGTGGCAAACGCAGCAATGTTATCATTGTAATTGCGATATTGGCGTTATTCTTGATAACGGTATATGCAACGGATTATCGTATTGGCTGGTTTATGTTGAAAAACACCAGTGCGACGTTGGCCTGCCTGTTGTAACGGCGCGTGGGACTTGATTTTTATCGCATTTTGTGATATAATCGGGTTCAAGAAAACAAATTGACGGGTTCGCTGATTTTGGCGAACCCATTTTTATTATCTGCGCGTTGTTCGCGCTGTTTTTTTTAACCAAAAGGATACACAAATGCATTTGATAACATATACCGGCGATGGTCTAAGAACAGAGTATGATTTTTCATTTCCGTTTTTCCAGATTTCTGATGTCTGGGTTTCTGTAAATTCGGTTGTATTGTCTGCGGGCGCGTGCACAGTTGTGCCAATCGGTGCGTACGTTGATGGAAAATATGCTGGTGGTCGTGTTGTTTTAACCACGGCACCAGACATAGGCGCCGAAATCAGAATCTGGCGTAAAATAGATTTATCGCGAACCATAGATTATCAGCCGACATTGCCGATAAATACAGATTGCCTGAACGCGGATTTTAATTTTATGTTGGAATATTTGCGTGACCTGTATGAACTGGACGGCGATGTTGGTAATATTGAAAATGCGATACAGTTTCTAGATTCAATTCGTGCACAGATTGATGCGCTGGGCGGTTTTAGTGAACTGGCGCGTAAAAGTGATTTGCCAGATTTGACAGAATATGCCAAAAAATCCGAAATCCCGGATACTGATGATTTCGCGACCAAGGATGAAATTCCCGACACCAGTAATTTTGCCACAAAGTCCGAAATTCCCGATATCAGCAACCTGGCCACCAAGGATGAAATTCCCGACACGTCTGCATTCGCCCCCGCAAACCACACTCACGATATGTCGGCATATGCGACCACGTCCGCATTGAACAGTGCGGTGACACAGCTGCAAAATGAAATAGATGACATAGACACATCTTCGTCATTTCCAATAGATTTTGATGACAACGACGAACCAGATGTTGTCGTAAAGACGCAACTGCCATCGGCATCAAATAATTATACCTGGTATCGGAAATATAAGTCCGGCTGGGTAGAGCAGGGTGGCCGTGGCGCTGCAATAAATAATAGTGCGGTGACGATAACGTTGCCTGTAAAAATGGCAGATACTAATTATTTTCCAATGATGTCAAATATAGTCCCCGCAAGTGCCGTTGCTGGCAATTATAATGGTAATGGCATTGTTATAGTTAGCACGTCCCAGGTAAAATTTGCCACAACCGCCACAATTCCGGGATTTATATGGCGTGTCACAGGCCGTGCCGCACAAGCAGAATAACAATTACCACAATACACATCCCCAATGCCGTCGCCGTCCAGTTAAACAGGCGACGGTATTTTTTATGTTTTGATCGGATTACATCAATATTTGGCACCAGGCGCAAATTACGTCCGGATACATCGCCCAGTTTATATTGCATAAATTCTGGATATTTTTTGTTTTTTATAAAATCTGTATAGGTATCTGGATTGCTGACCAACCGGTGAAATGTATAATTTGCCCATAATTTTTTTATTGGATCATTTGATGCGCCGGCGATTTCAATCATAATGAACGGAATATCTGACTTTGAAAACTTTCTGTCACCAATATCGTCGGCAAATATTTTTTTGAAGAATGTCGCTGAATTGATTTCTAGAAATTTATCTAGCATAAAAAACTTTTCTGAAATATCGGTCAACCCTGATACCCATCCTGATACATTTACATTATGTCCAATAATTCTGTATTTTGTCAGCGGTATTTCCAAAACTGCAATTTGTGTTTGCATCAGTGTATTCAAATGGAACCATCCGTCGCCACACGATAACAGGTGTGCATTAAAATGAACTGCGATATCTTTGCGAAACATTTCTGTTGGAAATGCCAGAAAGTTATATTCATTAAATGCACGTCGCAACATTTGTTCGCGCGTACCGCCCGGGTTGTTTATTAGGTTGCGGATTATTTGGGCGTCCGCCGAATTCAATGGGTTGCCGTTTTCATCTATGACATCTATATATGAAAATACCGCACCGTATTTCGGATTGGCGTCCAGAAATTTCGACTGGATTTCCAATTTTTCCGAGCAGAATAAATCATCTCCATCCAAAATAGTAATATATTTACCTGATGATGCAGCAATACCGATATTCAGTCCATCCAACGGCCCCAGATTCTTTTCATTGCGAATATATTTTATGCGTTCATCATCAAATGATAATATTTCTGATTCCGTATTATCAGTAGATGCATCGTTAATAACAATTAGTTCCCAATTTGAAATGGTTTGATTTAATACCGATTGTATAGTTTGGCGTATATATCTTTCCTGGTTATATGTCCGGCAAATTATGCTGACGGTTGGACATATTTGGTTGTTCTTTTTCATAGATGGCATTTTTCCTTTCCTTTGATATCAAAAACATATTGCAACACGCCATCTGGACGTTGTGCGATTTTCTGGAATCCCGCATTTTCATAGACGCGACGTGCCGCCGAATTTGTTGACAGAACTTCTAAAAACACGCGATGCAATTTCATTTCATCCTGCGCGTATTGCAATGATTGCGCCAGTGCACGTGATCCTATGCCGTGACCACGCATTGTCGTATCGTGTATATAAATTCCCCAATCCGCCGTACCAGCGCCCCAATCAATTTTTTGAAAGAACGTTGCACCCACTGGTCTGTCGCCGTACATAATGAAAAACGCAACGGTGCGCGGTTGCGCGCCAATCATTGTGGCTAACCACCGCCTGTGTCCGTCCAGTGTCAGATTATGCAACTGAAAATATTTATCCACGTGCGGACTGGTGCGCCATTTGAACGATTCCAGTCGCAAGTCATACGGCATATTCAAAAAGTTCACCAATCGTACGTTGTTATCCATTTATCAATCCCAACAGTTTATTAAACCACCGTTCGCCCGCATAATTATCCGTAAAGAACGCATAGTTCGAATCAGCAACGCTTTTACGCAGATTTTTATCACGTATCAGTTTTTCAATGCCAACAATCATATCATCAGCATTGTCAAATGCGAACGGATAGTTTTTTGGCATATATTCGTGGAATGTCCAAATTGGATTTTCACGGTTTATCTTTATAACATTTGGCACGCGCAAACTGATTAAATCAATTTGTGTCAGTGCACTGGATATTGGAAATGAATCTATGAATACGTCCGCACATTTGAACAGAACCTTGTAGTTTGGGTTTGGTGCGATAAATTGGATTCTGTCGGCGACGTTTGAATCAGCAAATATTTTATCGAATATTTCGCGTTCATTTGGACACATCTTAGGCACAATCATTATGTGCCGTAAATCCGGATTGCGCATCAGCAGTTGTTTTATCATTTCAAAGTAGGGCGACGCGTTGTGTGTCACATCAAAGAATTTATAAGTGGATGCACCACTCATTGTCAGGGGTGTTTCCGGTGTTATGCCGAATTTTGCGCGCAACTGCTGAATTTCATCGTCTGAAAATACGGGGCACGCGTCTGTGCACAGGTATGGCAATCCAACGACAACCGTGTTTTCAAATCCGCGTTGCTGGTTTGTAATGCGGGCGGTGGTAGGTGTTCCTTCCAGAATTAAATTTGCAAAACTCATCCCCAGGGTTGGAAAGTGTGAACCGTGGTTATAGAATAATATACGTACCCCTGCACGTTGTAACAGGCATAATAATGCGGCGCCAAATGCATCATCCATATGGATAAACGATAAAACGGCACTTGGTCGTTGTGATATGATTTCATCAAATGCGTCGCGCAGTTTGTGTCGCCATAATCCGCCGTTGTATTGTATTCCAGAAATAGTGGTATATTTTTCGATTTCGGCCATTTTATGTTTGGCGTCCCGATTGGATTTTGCCGTGCGGGTTAAAAATAGATATGTTTTATATTTGCCGGCCGCTGAAACGATATTTTTTATACATTCGGTGTGGCCGCCCATATCATACATCTGGCTGGCCAAAATTACCAGGGTATCCGTTGTATCAGTTATTGGCGTGACACGTATTTTGCGCGTGGCGCGGCGTATTTGTTCGTCCAGTTTTCTGGTGTCCAGATTATCCCAGTTGTCGATACGTTTCTGTATTTGCTGGATACGGCTGGGGATAAAAATTATTGGCAATACGTATAGAAGATAATACATAACGCCGCCGCCAAAATATCGGCGGCGTAACACGCGTATGCCCATAAAGCGATATTTGTTACGAACCCAGCCGAATAATTTCATCGCGTTTTTTCCAGAAACTTATTTGCGACCGTAATAACGCGGTTTTGATCTTCGGCCCGCATATTATAGTACATCGGTAATCTGACCAATGTGTCGCCGATTTTATTCGTAACACTCATATCACCTGCGACGCGCCCGAATTTGCGTCCCGCTGGTGACGAATGCAACGGCACATAGTGAAATACGCACATAATATCGTTTTCCGCCATATACTTTATAAAGTTTGTACGCGTATCCAAATCGCGAAAGCGCAGATAGTACATATGCGCGTTATGCTGGCAGTATTTCGGAATAAAAGGCGTTTTGACAGAATCAAATTGCTTGAAATTCGCGTCATACTTTTCCCAGGTGCGCATACGATTTGCGTTTATTTCATCCATTTTCATCAGTTGTGGATATAAATACGCCGCATTCATATCGCCGGGCAGATATGACGATCCAACATCAACCCAAGTATATTTATCCACCTGGCCGCGAAAGAAACGACTGCGGTTTGTGCCCTTTTCACGGATAATTTCTGCATCTTCAACCATATCTGGCCGGTTGACCAGAATTGCACCACCTTCGCCACTGGAAATATTTTTTGTTTCGTGAAACGAATAGCAACCCAAATCCGCAATCGCCCCCAGGGGACGACCCTTGTATTTACTGCCAACGGCCTGGGCGGCATCTTCGACAACGTACAGATTATTGCGGTGCGCGATATCCATAATTTCATCCATTTCGCACCCCACACCGGCATAGTGCACCGGAACAATCGCACGTGTTTTCGGTGTAATTGCCGCGGCCAACTTGCGTTCATCCAGATTCAGTGTATCATCGCGGATATCAACAAACACAATTTTTGCACCACGCAAGACAAATGCATTTGCGGTTGATACAAACGTGTATGACGGACATATAACCTCGTCCCCGGGTTTTATGTTTAACAGCAATGCCGACATTTCCAACGCGGCCGTTCCACTGTGCACCAACAGCGATTTTGCCGTCCCAGTGCGCTGTTCCAGCAATTCGTTGCACAGTTTTGTGTATTTGCCGTCACCGCTGATATGTGCGGATTCGATTGCATCTTGGATATATTTGAATTCGGTGCCCAGAAACGGAGCCCTATTAAACAGAATTTTTGCCAATTTTCAGTCCTTATTTAATATATGTATGTTGGTCTGATAAAATTAGCCCAAATTTTCTGCGTTTGCAAATTTTATTTAGAAATTTTTTCGCCCGTTTCGGCATTTATTTTTTCCGCGCCAACGGTGATGATTTTATTGGCATACTGTGGCGATACCTGTTCTTCGACAGGGGTGCGCCAATATGCCGCCCCGTCCGATGTACGCAGCGCATATAAATAACCGTCAGTTGCCACGACAAATATAGCGTTGCCCGCAATTATAAACGGTACGGCGGTGCCAATTTGGGTGCACCATTTTGATGCACCAGATTCGGCATTTATACGACAAAACGCGTCACCCAGTCCGCCCGCATACACTGCGCCGTTGTGTACGACAATCGGTGCGACAATATCCACAATGGATGCACCGCCGGTCATATTGCTGCGACGGAAAACGTCGGCAATCCATATAACTTTGCGTGATTTCGGGGCAACCTTGACCACTTCGCCCGTTGTCAGACCCACATATACATATCCGCCCGCGCATACGGGTTTTTGATTACTGGCCACAGAGTTGTTTGTTGGAAAGCCGCTGAATATCTTTTTATCGCCGTTCCATATTACATTAGACGCGTCCTGAGTGTACGGACAGTCCGCCGCCACGGTATTATCAGCCGTATCCGGCAGATTTGATATTTCTGTGTTCAGGTTTTTAACACTTTGTGTTGCAAACACCGGGGTGCGTACCCCCGGTAAAATAGGGTCGTGTTCGGAACACGCCCCCAGTATTACAAGACACATTACCGCCGCGGTAAATTTACGCATTTGTTTTAATTCCCCGTGTGTTTTTTATCTTAACGCCTGTGCGTTGGCGGAAATAACCGCCGGCGCGTCTGCGTCATTTATAATCACGTCCAGCCATTTGTTTGCCGTTGTGCGGTCGCCATCGGCCAGATATTTTTTCGCCACCGTCAGTCGTCCTGTATAATAATACGGTGATTTTTTCGTATCCAGCGGCGCCAGATATTGTTCCACGTCGGCCGCGGTCATATCGTCACCGCGCAGCCCCACCACGTGCAACCGTGCCAGGTCGCGAAAGTCGCGCGAATGCCCGTCTGTCGCCAGTTGTTCCAGTTTTTGGATGTCGCCGTCCAACAAATATGCCTGGAACAATGCTAAATCAGAAGTTGCACCGCCGGCACTGTCGGCCACCGCGGCCAGCATATTTGCGTCCAGTTTTTGCACTGCCAACTCATAGTTTTCTGCGATTGCCATTTTATGTGCGCGATGTGTACGCACACCGATAACAACGGCGGTCGCAACAATAAGTATAATCAATACGCCCGCGATTATATAGCGGGAATATTTCTTGATAAATGCCTGCGTTTTTTCATTATTGACTTCTTCCCACACTTCGCGGTACAAAGCGTCTTCGGCGTATTCTTCGCGTGTTTTTTTTGCCGGCTTTAATTTTTTGTTTCTTTCCAAAATGGATGCCATTTGAAATTTCTCCTGTATTATGGTGGCTTGATAAATCTTATTTTATTGCTATACTATAAAAGTTATGAAAAAGCAAATCAAGAACGCTTTACCGGCTGTACAAAATCAAAGTTTGGTCGCTGCCCGCGGGGTGAACGACGAAACCAGTTTGGCTCAGTATATTCAAAATATACAGCGGTTCCCGATTCTGTCCGCCGAAGAAGAATATGAATACGCCACCCGCTGGGCCCGGGACAAGGATTCCGACGCGGCTGAAAAGCTGGTGGCCAGCCATCTGCGTATGGTGGTGTCGGTTGCGTATGATTTTCGCAACTATGGCGTGCCGTTTGCTGAATTGATTGCCAGTGGCAATATGGGCCTGATGCAGGCATTACAAAAATTCGATCCAGAACGCGGATTTCGGTTTTCTACATATGCAATGTTTTGGATTCGGGCTGAAATTTATGAAACGATTTTGCAAAACTGGTCTATTGTAAAAATTGGCACATCTGCAAATCAAAAGCGTGTATTTTTTAATCTGAATCGTGCACGTCGTGCACTGGGAATAATGGACGGTAATTTGTCTGATGACCAGACAAAGCAGATTGCGGAATATCTAAATGTACCAGAAAATGATGTTCGCCGTATGTCCACGCGTATTGCGGCGCGTGATGTGTCGTTAAACGCACCCGCCCACGCTGATGATGATGGCCGTGATATATTGTCGAATATGTCGGATAACCGTGCCAGTGTCGAAGAAAATATGGAACAAATGGAATTTCGGCGCCGCGGATATGAACTGTTACAGAAAAATCTGGAAAAATTGCCGGAACGCGATCGGGAAATCCTGCGTGCGCGCCGTTTGTCAGACCCGGTGGCGACACTGGAATCATTGTCACAGAAATACGGCATATCGCGCGAACGCGTCCGCCAAATCGAAGAACGCGCATATAATAAACTGCGTGATGCAATCCTGCAGGAATACAAGGAAACATAAATATGAGTTTTTTTTCAAAATATCTTGTTTTGCCAACTTTTGCGGCGATAGTTTTTGCCCCGTCTGTGGCATCCGCAATCAGTTATGACAATGGTCGCTTTGGATTACGCCTGACGGGCTATGGGACGGCCGGGATATTGGAACCTGATTTTGAAACCCCTGATTTTGTTGGTGATTGGCGCGTTCGTGGCGAAATGGATTATTTGGTAACCGACGGTAATAAACTGGGACTGGTTTATGCCATTGACGCCGCCGCCGTTGATGAAGATAAATTTTTTCGCGAAGCGTTCACATATTGGCAGAACAGTAACTATGGCCGTGCGGAAATCGGTTTTACAGATTCCATTGCGCGCAAACTGGGGGTTGGATTGCCAGATGTTGGTGGATTGCGTGTAAATGATAAGCCGCTGTTTTATAAAAAAATTCACCCCAACGGCCCCGTTATTTCAGATACAACATTGACCACGGGGCGGGGCGCATTGCGATTGAATCTGGCGACAATGCCGCGTGGCGGGACGCAATACGGCCTGTCTGTGGCGGGATTGACCGACCACTATGATTATGCGATAGACGCGGGATTAAAAATCCGTCAACCCGCCGGCAAACTAAAGGCCGCATATGCGTTCGGCGCGTCTTTTATGTCTCGTCCCGATGGTTACAGAACGGACGCCTATACTCCACGCGTTTATGCCGATTGGCGTGCCCAGGTATCTGGTGGTATGAATTTACAGTATAACAGTTGGATGTGGGGTGTAACCGCCAGATTGATTTATGATGAAAATCCTGTCGGTCCCGTATCGGACGGGCTGGCGGTTGGCACTGGGGTCAGTTACGATATTTTGAATTACAGCATATCGTTGACGTATATCTTTTCAGATACCGGCATTTGGAACCGCGATGTTGATGATTATATGGATCATACGGCAATCGCATCGTTCAGATATAAATACAGTGAAAATGTTGATGGCTGGATGTCGTTGGGAATGACAACAGAAACGCCGTTCTTGGCGGTCGGATTGCGATTGACGTTCTAAAAAAATAACACCAGAAATTCTGGTGTTATTTTTTTAGTGGCTCCAATTCTTTCGTTTCGTTTGTTTGTGGAATATATATACGTGGGGTGCCGGTATATCCCAGTGCCAGGTGATGCGACGGTATCAAAAATTCCGGCAGCGGACTGCACGCGCCCATCGCCATATATCCGGCTAATCGTGGGTCGCTGAACGCGTATTGCTTGTCGGCCTCAATCGGGCGATGATACCAGCCCTGATATATCACCAACTGTTTTTTATCGTCCAGTTTCATAATATCCATTGGGCTGTACAGTAGTTCTTCGGATTTTTCTTCTTTATCCTTGCCATCAGGACCCTTGACAGTTTTGATTTTCATTTTATAGCCCATCATTTCGGAAAATCTGCGGGCGGTATCAGGGTCGTTTTGACGCATAACAATTTTTGCCGCGGTGGTGGAAATAATAGTTGCCGCCGCGTCGGCACCGTATTTTTCCTGAATCTGGTGAATATCCTGGCCAATAATCAGATACGATATTTTTTGGCCACGCCCCAGGTCAGGTCCCTGAATCACGGCCTGTAATTTCTGCATTTTTGGCATTTCGTCCAATACGAACAATACTGGATACGGCCCCAGTTTTTCACCGGCGTGTTCGGCCTCTGGCGGGTTTGCCAACAGAAAGTTCGTCATCAATTCAATAAATATGCCTGTGATTGGATTTAACGCTTCGGCATCGACCATATTGATTGACAGATATACTGTTACTGGTTTTACTTTGCCATCACGCGGGTCGCGCAGACCGCGCAAGTCCGCAAAATGAAAGTCCGAATGGCTGGTTCTGTTACGTACGGCGGCGTTGCGGAATATGGACAGCCCTTCCATCACGGTGGAAATGATTGATCCGCGTTCTTTGTCTGGTGTGTTGGCCAGCTGGGTCAATTCCAAAACAGCGCGATGTGCGTATGCATACTGGCGCGCTTCGTCCACGGCGGACATAAATAGGTCGTGCATTGGATCGGCCATCATAACCATTTGGTCACCCTGGCGACGGCGTTCTTCCAATTCCTGGGCCATTTTAATTTGGCTGGAATTTATCCAGTCCAGAATCATAGACAATGACGCTTCGCGTCCACGCCACGCGTCTGGGATTTTATCCCACGTGCCGATATGAACATAATTCATAGTATTTAATTCGCCACGTTGCAGCATTGCATACGCCGCATATGCATTTGGATCGTTCATCATAGACAGATAGTAATCACCCAATACTGCGGCATCTTCGTCATCAAATGTGCCGGATGTTATACGCGCGTAAAAGTAATCGTCGGCCTTGGCACGTTCAACCTTGGATATCATAAATTGAATCAGTCCAGACAATGCCGCACGCCCAGAAATTGTCCAGTGCGGGTCGGCGGACGATGATGTTTTATCCGCAATCAAAACATTACACATTGAATCAACGTACAGGTCGCGTTGTTCCTGGTTAAACGGTACGTGTTCCGGCGACAACGGGTTCCACGACGGATAATATATTCCACGTTCGGGATCATCCTGACCCGCCCAGTTCATAATGAACACCGGCCCGATAGTGGAACGATATGCGGAAGATTTCTGATACAATTCTGGCTTTGGGTCGTTGATAATCATTGATACATTGTTGCATTCAAAAATGGTTGGCAATACAACGCCCTGTGTTTTACCAGTCCCCGGGGGGGCAACACACAACGCCGACAGACATTCGTTCATCATTAATGGCTTTTTCTTAAAATAGCCCAATACCATCATAAAGCCCTTTAACAGGCCCATTTTTTCAATATCTTCCTTGGACGCCTTGTTAGATGATTTATCGTCGAATTTATCACTGCTGTACGGGTTAAATTCCTTGACCAACGTGCTGTCCGCCATAAAGAAGTATGCGATAATCGGCAACAGGGGCGTTATGCACATAATATCGGTTCGTAACAGTGTGCGCATAAACCAGGCCGGAATTTCCGCCAGAACGGACATACCTCCACTGGTTAAAATATTATGAAAATACAGTGCCGTCCAATCCGCCGTTGCTGGTGACCAACCGTAGCGCCAAATATGTTCAATCCAAAACGACAGTGCAAACGCCAGCGCACATACCAGCCATATTCCAATCGCCCACCGCAGTGACCAGAACAGCGATGCCATTGGTCCGCGCAGAGTTTCTTTGTATGCGCTGGATTTGAATATGTTCAGGCCCTTGGATTTACCGCCGGCGGATAAAATCTTGAACTTTTCGACCATTGTGTTATGATTATATCAGAATTTTAGGCGATTATAAATCAGAATTAAAAAACTTTATGAAAAATATCCCGCGAATATTTATTGGCAATGAAATTCGTTCTGGTGTGACAGTTCCTGCATCGTCGGATACGGCACATTACTTGTCGCGTGTAATGCGGCGACACGATTTTTTGGCGTTTGGGGGTGGGGCGGAATATAATGCAACATTATCAGATGATGGAAAAACAATAACTGTTGGTGACAGAACACCGCATATTGACCCATCAAATAACATAACATTGATATTTGCGCCGATAAAGCGCACGGATGATTTGCTGAATATGGCGACCCAAATGGGCGTTCGCGCGTTTCAGCCGGTGGTAACTGAACGCACGGTTGCAAATCATATAAATTGGGCACGTATGCAAAAAATAGTAATTGAGGCCGCCGAACAATCCAACCGTAACAGTGTACCCGAAATTTTACCAATAAAAAAGTTTAGTGATATAGATTTATCAGGCGTTGTCTTTGCCGATGAACGCGCGGCGTATGGTGCCGATTTGCCGACACACGTTCACGATAAGAAAGTTGTGTTCATCGGACCCGAGGGCGGATTTTCCGATACGGAATTTGCGGCGTTTGATGCGGCTGGCGCGGTTGGCATATCATTGGGTAAAACAATTTTGCGCGCCGAATTGGCGGCGGCAATCGCAATCAGTCGGGTGGCGCTGTGACGGTTCGTATAGCAAAATTTTTATCAGATTCCGGTATTGCGTCGCGTCGCGGTGCCGAAGATATGATTTCCCACGGCCGTGTTGCGATAAATGGCCGGGTTATAGATAGCCCCGTTGAATTTGTAGATGACACAGATGTTGTTACTGTTGATGGTGTGACTGTTCGCCCGCGTGTTGCGACTAAGCTGTATTCTTTTCACAAGCCGATAAATGTTATGACAACCGTGCGTGATCCAATGGGGCGACGGACGATTTATGATTGTCTGCCGGCGGAATATAAGAATTTGCGCTATGTGGGGCGTTTGGATTTCAAAACAACTGGGTTGCTGTTACTGACGAACGACGGGGAATTAGCGCGTCGATTGACATTGCCGTCGTCGCATATTGCGCGTGAATATATCGCAACCGTGAACAAGATTGATAACGCGGGGCTAAGTCGTGCGCGTGCGGGCATAACTGTTGATGGGATATCGTATCGCCCGATGGAAATAGAAATAATGGACGCAAATAATTTGCGTGTTCGCGTAACCGAAGGTAAAAAGAACGAGGTTCGCATTGTTCTGCGTTCGTGCGGATGTCCGGTACGCAAACTGCATCGTGTTTCGTTTGGAACGATTAAATTGGGAAATCTGTCCGTTGGTAAAATTCGTGAAGAATCACAGAAAACGATTGACGCGCTGATAAAAACTCTCTAGAATCTGAGTATAAGAAGAGAGGGAGTATCAATGAAAAAAAATACCACCGGAAAAAATCAGACAACCAAGAAATCTGCGGCAAAGTCGGCGTCTAAAATTGCGCCAAAAAATGCGTCAACAAAGCAAACGTCGTTTAATCCGTGGTCTTTGTCGATATATGTTTATTGGTTTATAATTTTGTTCTTTATTGCGGCAACGTTCTATATTCTGGGGCGCAGCCACAGTACCTGCACCGATATGAACGCGCCGGTGAATAATGTTGAAATTATAGAAGATACCCAATCGATATCTGAAGAAAAACTGATGCAGGCGTCTGATTATTATGCGTCTGCGCGTGAAAAAATCGTTGCGGGAAATTTCGCTGACGCCATTGTTGATTTGACTGCTGCAATCGATGCGGGTAACGCGACGGCAGATATGTATATTCTGCGGGGTGAAGCATATATGCAGACCGCGGATTACAGACGTGCGTTGGCGGACTTTAACAGTGCGTTGGAAATGGACGCTGTAAATGCCGTTGCGTATTATGACCGTGCGTTGCTGAATATGCGCCTGGAAGATTATAATACGGCATTGTCCGATATAAATAATGCGCTGGCATCACAGACGGCAAATCCGTCACCTGTATTGAATCTGCGTGATTTGTATGCCAAACGTGGCCAGTTGAACCTGTGGCTGAAGAATTGGGAGGGTGCAATCGCCGACTATACCAATTCATTGGCACGTCCCGACGGCGCGGTGAATCCGACCGTCTATGCCGACCGGGCCGAAGCATATACTCAGTTGGGCAATTACACCGAAGCAGTAAATGATTATGCATCTGCAATCCGTGTTATTTCCGAACAGATTCAGGGTGCAACAACCACCGCTGAACGCGAAAGTTTGTCCAGCAATGCTATGTCGTATTTTGAAAAATCGGCTGCTTTGAATTTGGCACTGGGCAATACGGCTGCTGCGCGCAGTGATTTGGATTCGGCATATACTATTGCCGCGGCGTTGGTTGACACAACCAGTATGGACAGAATCCAGAATCTGATTTCCGAATTACAGCAATAGTTGTAATTTCGTAATAACAAATAAAAACCGCGATAATATCGCGGTTTTTGTTTATGCGTTTATATTTATACGTTTTTTTCCAACGGATTATGTGAATCCATAATTGCGGTAAATGTGGCTTCGGACACTTTTTTGCCGCTGACCATCGCAATACCGTGGAATTTGTACAGGCGCATTTTTGACATAATCAGTTCAACGTGCAGTTCCAACACATCGCCCGGCTTTACCATATGTGAAAATTTAATTTTTTCCATTGTGGTAAAGTACCCCAGTGTTTTTCCGTCATTTACTCCCAGGCGGGCCAGCGCGATAAAGCACGCTGTTTGCGCCAACGCTTCAATCGTCAGAACGCCCGGCATAATCGGGTTGCCTGGGAAATGACCCGTGCACCAAAATTCGTCATCACGTACATATTTGATGCCGACACCGCTGGTTTCGTTGTATTCACGAATTTCGTCGACCAGACGCATTGCGCCACGGTGTGGTATAACCTTTTCAATACCTTTTGCATCTATCATCTATAATACTCCTGTGGTTTAGTTTTTTGCATTTCTGCGCAGCCACGCATAGTGACGCATAAATTCCGTTCCCGGTCCGGCCGGATATCCCATATGGCGCGCGCCATCGGGGATGTTTCTAAATACACCGCTGTGGGCGCCAACTTCGGCATCGTTGCCAATATGCACGCCGTTTGCAACGCCAACCTGGCCGGCCAGCAGTGCGCGGTCACCAACAACAACACCGCCCGCCAGTCCAACACCAGACGCCAAAAAGCATTCAGCACCGACAACAACGCCGTGTGCAATCTGGCACAAATTGTCGATTTTTGTGCCGTCGCCAATACGTGTGTCTGTCATTGCGCCACGGTCAATGCACGTATTTGCGCCCACCGATACACGATTACCGATAACAACGCGTCCAACGTGCGGAATAAATACATTGTGTCCGTCTTGGCGGGTATAGCCGAATCCGTCCTTGCCAATTACGGCGCCGGCATTTATAACGCAGTCCGCCCCGATTGTTGCATTTTCTATATGTGCACCGGTTTGGATAACAGTGTTTGCACCAATGGTGACATTGCGTCCGATGTATGCACCGGGATAGATTTTTACATTTTCTTCTATAACCGCGCCACGTTCAATGGTTGCATATTGACCGACATAGACGGTCTTACGACGGCGAAAGAACACCCCGCGTTCGATTGTTGCGCGCCGGCTGATACCAAAGCGTGGTGGTTCGCGGTATATTTCACCCAGAATTTTTACAATATTTCCACGCGGCGTATCCGTAATCAACAGTGTTGCACCCCGCGGGGCATTTTCGGCCTGTTCTGGTTGCACCAAAATAACGCTGGCGCGGGTATTCTTTAATACATCAATCGGCAGTATTTTGAATGCCGCACTGTTTTGTTCAGTGGAATAGAACGCCAGTTGGCCGGGGCGTGCATCAGCAATCGGCGCAACGCCGCGCACGACGGTTGACGCGTCCCCGCGCAGTTCCAGACCGAATTTTTCGGCCAGTTCACCGGCTGTTGTTTGTGTGGCCGCCGGCATAAACCAAGATTTCATTTTGTTTAACATACCGGGATTATATCCGTTTTTTTGAAAAATAAAAGCATTATGTTATATATAAAAACACCGCCCGATTGGACGGCGTTTTTTATTTACTGGTGATTTTGTTTAGAAACCCTGCGGGGTGTCCATTTTCACCTTGGATACTTTTTTATCCAGTGCGGAAATCACTTCTTCTGTGATATCCAGGTTTGTCGCATTTGAGCCCAGGCGGGTAAAGCGACCGTCAATTACCATAGACAGATTTTTCTTGGCAATTACACCTTCGATAATCGGGTTCAGATGCTGTTCCTGAACTTCGTTCAGTGCCTTTTGAAACGCGATTTCAACGCTTTGTGCGCGTTCTGTCAGATCACGCTGCAATTCTGTCACACGGTTTTGATAGTCAACGATACGACGCTGCAACGCATCACGTGATAAAACGTCCTGGGACTTTTCAATTTCTGCTTTTTCAGATTCCAATTCTTTTTGCTT
Source organism: Candidatus Enterousia intestinigallinarum (assembly GCA_944407095.1). Classification (GTDB taxonomy): domain Bacteria; phylum Pseudomonadota; class Alphaproteobacteria; order Rs-D84; family Rs-D84; genus Enterousia; species Enterousia intestinigallinarum. The sequence continues at coordinate 679,682 of OX097180.1, forward strand.
TTTTTCCAGTTCGTTGCGCAGTTGGTCTTCATATGATTTTCTTTGTGCCGCCAGATCTTTCAGTACCGCTGCATCATTTTGAATTGCATCCATACGGATTACCGCGATACGCAAATCCGCCGCATTTGCCGCATCTGTGGTTACAACTTCCAACGCTTCTTCAACGGTGGCGTTGCTTCCACCACGCAGTGCGCTGATACCCCACGCCCCCAGTGCCGCAACAACAATCACGATTGCGGCGATGACGCCGATTTTAACATAGTTTTTTACAGCCGGATTGGCCGGTGTTTTGTTTGCCATAATTTCCATCCTTTTTTATTGTTATGCTGGCAGTATAACAATAAAACTTTGAAAGTAAAAGGGAAAGTTTTACCGTGCCGGAACCAGGCGTATTTCAACGCGCCGATTGGTCAGGCGACCTATGTCGTCCTGGCCGGCGATTGGACGTGCGGCACCGCGTCCGACAATAAACATACGCGCGGTATTCACGCCGTGTTGCGACAGATAAACACCGACACGCTGTGCCATATCCAGTGACAGTGCGTCCGCCTGGCGTGTTGCCATTGCATCAGTATATCCGGCGATTTCTAAAAAGGTCGCGTCGTATTTTTTCAAAATTTTTGAAATAGTTTTCAGTGTATCCGCACCGTCTGCGGAAATATCACCGACGTTCAGTTCCATAATCGCATCACGAACCAAAATTATAACAACGTCCGTTCCGGCGCGCTGGACGGAAATTCCGGGTTTGCGCAATGCGTCATATAATTCATATTCCAGGTTTGCCATATAATTGACGCTGATTGCGGTGTCGTTTTGCACCTTGTCCCCGTAATCCAGCGCCGCCGGTGCATCAATGGAACTTATCAATTTCCCGCCCGCACCCAGAAAAACAGGACGTTTGGCAATTCGTGCGGTTTCGGTCATATCGGTAAAACTGGCACCGCGCAGGTATTGTGGCCACGTGCTTCGCGCCGGGCTGTGATATTGCACGCATCCCGCCAACATAACCAACGCCGCCAAAAAGACATAATTATGCCGTTTCATTTACCCCGCTTATTCCACTATAAAAGATATCCTGTTTGTGTCGGTTGAAAAACAATTAGAAGTTGTTGATGTCATTTCCACATTATTCACGGTCACGCGTGTCGCCCATTTGGGTAGCGTTGCGGTAAAGTACTGACATTCGCCTTCACTCAACTGGGTCAGGTTTATTGAAAATCCCGCCCCGTCGGTTGTTGCGGTTACCGACCAATCATCACCACCAATCGGCGCGTATGCATTATCCAATGCGCCCGCGGACACCAGATAGTTCACCGATACGCCCGTATAATCCCCACGTACCCCCATCAACATTTCTGTGTTCCGTGCAATTTGTTCCAGTTCCATAGACGCAATTTTGCGCGTTTGGTTGTTCCTGATTACCTGGTACATAGCGATTGCGGCCGCACTCATTATTCCCGCAATGGCCAATACACCGATAATTTCAATCATAGATGCGCCACGTTCCTGAATCATATTTTCCCCCGTATTTTATTTTACACCAACGATTTCGGCGTCCGCGAACAGGTTCATTGCGCTGGCGACCAACGGGTCGGATTCCAGTTCTTCTTTTTTCTGTTCGGTTATGGTGTGCGTGTGCTGTGATTCCGCGACGCGTTCCAATGTCCAGGTACGTCCCGTTTTGTCGTTCAGCCACGCGGCCATTTTGTGTGCAAAATCCGCGTCACCTCGCCGGTCAAAGTATTTCATTATACCGTCGGATATTTCTACAACCTCTATATTACTGGTATAGTATGAATACAGTAATATTTCCTTGGACGCCTGCAACGCTGCAGCCAAATCTGTTGCGTTTTTGATTTCAAGCCGTTGTGCTTCTGGTGCAGCGGGCGCCGCGGTTTCGTTCTTTGATGACGATATTGTTGTACCAGCCCCAGCGCGAGTATTATTGGAATTACGTTGCAATATTTCCGACACGGACGGCATATCCGCAATGTGCATCAGGCGCACAATCAGCATATCAAAGCATTGCTTTTGATTGCCAGATGCCTGCATTTCTGGAACAGCGGCGACCATAACCTGCCATATGCGTGACAAAGTATTTAATGAGACGCGTGAATTGATTTTTTTAATTTGTTCGCGTTGGTCCGCGGTATATGGCGAATTTGTGACATCGCCCGCGTGTATTGCCGGATGCATACGTGTTGCCCAGTGCGTCCATTCCATCATATCAGTCAACAGCATCGCTAAATCGGCGCCATTAGTGTATATTTCATCTACCTTGGCCAGGGCGGCGGCGGTATCCCCCGACAATACAGTTTCCATAAAATCAACAACGACGCCGCGGTCGGCACGTTTTAGCATATCCAATACCGCGCGTTCATCAACGTGGCCACCGGTTTGGGCAATCGCCTGATCTAACAGTGACAATCCGTCGCGCACCGAACCATCCGCCGCACGTGCCAGCAGTTCGTTTGCCGCATCGGACAGTTCTATTTTTTCCTGTTCCGCAATCCAGGCAAAATGCTTTTTCAATGTTTCAACCGGCACGCGTACCAAATCAAAACGCTGGCACCGTGACAGTATTGTAACGGGAACCTTGCGTATTTCGGTTGTTGCCAAAATGAATATGACGTGTGCGGGTGGTTCTTCCAGTGTTTTCAGCAACGCGTTAAACGCGCTGGTGGACAGCATATGAACTTCGTCGATTATATAAACCTTGTACCGGCCGTTGGTTGGGCGATATTGCGCGGCGTCCAAAATATCGCGCATATTGTCAACGCCGGTATGCGACGCGGCGTCGATTTCCATAACGTCTATGTGCTGACCCGCGGCGATTGCGCGACAATTTTCACACACGCCACAGGGATTTGCCGTTGGCCCATCCGACGACAGGCAGTTTAATGCCTTGGCCAGAATACGTGCGGTACTGGTTTTACCCGTGCCGCGTATTCCAGTAAAAATATACGCGTGCGCAATGCGCCCAGTATTGATTGCGGTCGTCAGTGTTTTGACTAACACATCCTGGCCGATAAGAGATTTGAAATCCTGGCTGCGATATTTACGCGCCAAAACTGTGTAATTGCTGTCCATTGCTAAATCTTTCCTTTGCGCAAAGCATAGCAAAACACAGTTAAAATTCAAGGATTAAAGTATAAATTTCGCGGATCTAAAAATTATTTTGCGCCCGTTATAAATTCTGGGAATACGGTATCGTCTTCATCGGTGGATTCATTTGTTTCGGCATTGTCCGAATTTACGTCTGTTGTATCAACAACCGGTGTTTTATCCCGCGGGTCACGCGTGGAATCGATTTTGCCCTGTTCAGCATTGACGATGCGACCATAGTGTTCGGCGGCCTGCATCAGGCGTTCGCGTTCGATTTCATCGGATGTTTGGCGCGCCTGGTCCATATATTGTTTTCTTTTCTGGCGCCACTTATGACAGCGCTGAATCATCAGCCCCACAGACGATTGATTTTTTTTGTTTTGCATATTCGTTTTTTTAGTTTTTTCAGGAAAATATTTAATAGTGTGTTATCACTATCGCTTATTCAACAAGGCAAATAATAATGTATCTTAAAACTGATTGCAATATTTTTTTTCGCCTGCTAATATCACCGGTGTAGGAGGGATGCCTGACTTGTCGCGACAAAATGGAAATTTTTTATTACAGGCATTACTTGCGCTGACGCTGATATTTTCTTTTATCCCATTTTTTGCCCAGCGCTTGGCTGCGCGTGATATGGATGCACAAATGTATGCGTCTACTCAAAAGGTGGAAGTGGCACAAACTGCCGCGCGCATATTTATTCGCGAACGTGCAAATGATTTGCCGTATAATACGACGGTTGTGTCCGGTTATACATTTTCAGATTTGTTGGAATCATACGGATTGCCACTGGGATTTGTGCCGAAAACTGCACTGGGTCAGGATATATCATTGGTAATAAATAAAACGCCGGTTGCCGTTACTGCATACTTGCGTCTGACGGGGGGTGATTTATCGGCTGTTCAGTTGGCGGAATTGGCACGACGTATTGGTTTTTATGCGGATGTGTCCGGTAATGTGATTACAGTTGGATTGGCGTTGGACGCAACATATTCCGATGTGGTGCGCCGTAATGAACAGGATTTGGATAACAGTGCTTTTTTAACAAATTTGGATATGGGCGAATTTTCTTTTCGCAATGGTGGTGCGATCTTTGCACGTCGTGGTGAATTTGATACGGCGCAGTTCGGAACACTGTCGATATATGGTGTGGATGATGGTCGTAAAACTCGCAGTACAATAAAATCTATGGTGGCGAACCGTGCGGTGTTTCAAAGTGCGCTGGGCGAATCCGCATTGTCTTTGACGCGTGGTTCATTGTATGCAGGTTCGTTGTCGGCGCGTACTATATCCGCGTTCGGTGACACGGGTAATTTTACATCAAACGCGGCGTCCGCATATGATTTTGCAATGACCGCCGGCCGCACTAGTTTTTATGGGCCACTGGACTGGACTGTCGGCGGCGATGTGGTCAGCGAGAATATAAATTTCAGTGTGGAACGACTGGATATAAATTCATATATTGACGCGTCACGTGGCCAAGACGTGTACATAGACCCAGACGATTTGGAATACAGTTCACGCAGCGGGATTGAGGCCGGAACCATAATCGCATCAAATATAACTATGCGTGACCAGACATCGGATGCATTGAATAACGGTGAAACCGGCGCGGTTGTTTTGGATATCCGCCCGGCGGGAACATCGGTTCTGCCAGATGTTTTACTGGATTCTGTAAATAACGACGCGTTTGAAATAATAAACCGTGCATCATCTGATGATGACAAAATGGCGTCCTGTCGTGATATTATCGCGGATGTAGAAGGGCGCTATAACGCGAAATCGCTGTCCCAGTACATAATATGCCAATATGTTTTTTGGCAGCGACTGGAAAAAAGAATTGATATAAAACGTTGCCTGTTGGAAGGACGCAGTGACTGTATGTAGAACGAAAATTTTTGCCGACACAGATCGTGGCGCCAGTATGTTAGAAGTACTGCTGGCGATGGCTATTGTTGCAATGGCGACCCCGTTTTTGTACAGTCAGATTGCGGATACAAACGACACACTGCGTGATATGGCCGCCGCGAACAAGATAATTGAATTGCGTGATCCGGTGTTGAACTTTGTGCGGTTAAATCAAAATGATTGGCCGGCAACGGCACAGATAAAATTGTCTGATGATGAACTGGATCAGATATCGGATGTGCCGACTGCTGGGTTCATAGACAAATATGCCGTCAATGGCGCAACAATTACGGATGTTTATTTGGCATTTGATTTGGGAAAGACGGAATTACGGACGTCCCAGGTTGCACGTCATATTGGTACGGATGCAGCGGTTGTTGGCGTGGACGGTGTTGCATACGGGCGTACCTGGGCGGTGGCGGCGCCGGATTTTAAGCCGGGAAATCTGATATACCGCATATCGCGTGATTTGGATGGCGAAGATAAAACTCGCTATCTGCATCGGACCGAAACAGGCGAAGAAAAATTAAACGTTATGCTGCGCGATTTGAATATGAACGGCAACCGTATTTATGATGCGGGCGGTATTATTGCAAAATCTGCAAAAATAAAAAGCGCTGTTACACAATTTACAGACGCCACTGGATTGACTGCTGATACACTTTATTTTTCATCGGGCGCAAATCTGGACGGGGACAAGGCGACGTTTGGTGAAATTCGTGTGACGGGCGATGTTTCCGGATTCAGAAATATTTATGCGAATACATTAAATGGAACGAATTACACAACGAACGGGCGTATTATCGCCGACCGTGCAACCGTTGTAAATTCAGTCAATGTGGCAAACACATTGACATTGAAATCCGATTCCACGCGAACAATCAGCGGTTTTACTGGCATTATTGCGCATACGGTTCTGACATCATATTTATCGACAGATCAGATAGTATTTTACGAAAACTTTGGTCTGACCATATCTGGTGAATTGTTGTATTCAACGACTGCGCCGCTGCGTATTGGCAGTTGGACGTTTCCGTCATTGACGCCACCGCGATTTTCTGTTTTGAATCTGCAACGTGCGGCCATACCCGCGATGCCGCGGGCGTCTGATTTCAGTGTGATAATGTCACCCGACTGGCAGACCGCCATACCTGTAGAGGTGCAGTAAATGTCAACCATAACACGAATTTTCAACACACATCGCCACCAAGAACGCGGTTCTATGCTGATAGAATTGTTGATGAGTGTCGCATTGGCTGCAATTATTATGCCGTTTATATTCCGCTATCAGCAAAGTGTTGTTCAGCGTGCAGAAAACATCGCGATTGCCAAACAGATGACGGGTATTCAAACGGCGCTGGAACGTTATATTGTAGATAACAGGGAACAGTTGTTACAAACGGTTGGCCGCAACATAACGCGTGTAAATATGGCCGACTTGGTTGACTATGGATTAAATCCAGATTTGTTGGTGGCGGTTGATGATTATCAGTTACGAATACTGAAATCAAATGATATAAACGACCGCGCAACTTTACAGGGGGTAATAGTTTTTTCATCTGATGAAATTACACCGATGCGCACGCGTGAAATTGTTGCGCTGGGTGGGGATAATATGGGCTTTATCGAAGGAAATCGTGCATATGGCACGTTTGGTGCGTGGCACGCTGACGCAATCGATTTAGGGCTAAATGTTACAGACGGCATAGTTGAAACGACGTCTGTAAACCGTGATAACGCACTTTACCTGTATCGTGTGCCGACGGACAATGCGTCTGATGCGACAATGCTGTCTGGGTTGAACCTGGGGGGGCACGATATAACAAATGCAGCGTTCTTTGATGCGGCGTCGGCGGAATTTGGTGAAACGCTGACACTTGGGGTTGGTGCTGCAACAGATGTAATTTTTCAGTCGCGAACAACTTTGGACCAGACATTGGATGTTAAAAGTGCTACGGTTGCCGGAATTTTGTCGTCCGATTCCCGCACTATGGAGATTGCAAAAAACATATCATTGGCCGATACCGCAAAATTCACCAGTTTTACAACCGGTGATTTATGGGTGTCTAATATGACGCTGGGCGGATTGTCGATTTCGACCGACTATGACGGGCCGTCCGTGTTAAATGTGAATAAAACTGTTGATATGACGGGGGGTAACATTGACGCTATGTTTGTAACGGTTGGGTTTGCGGGTTCTATAACACCACGCTTGGTTGTCTATGACCGGATAGAAGATTCAACAAACCCCAACTATTATTGGGATGCTGAATATGGTGTTGCAAACCTGGCGGATGTAACATTGCAGGAATTAAACCGTATGGCGCCACTGGCCGTATATGCAGAAAACGCCACCAGCACTGATTCAGGTCGTATATTCAACGCAGTTGTTACGAACAAGAACGCGACTGCGTCTGACTATATGAACGCGATAAACCAGATTCAAAATGCTGTTTCTGCCAAATATCGCCAGTTGAATTTAGAATAAATTGTGGTATAAATCGTTTTATGAAAACAGTATGTGATTTTTGTAAGACAGAATATTCTTTGGACGCGGCACCAACCGGTCCGGTAAAGTGCGCGGTATGTGGGCATACCTGGGTTGTGCGCACCCCACCACGGCGCAGTCCGATATTGGTATTTATTGCGGCACTGTGCGCGCTGTTGGCGGCGTTGGTGTTTGCGGTTGCTGTTTTGTATCAGCACCAGGTAACAGAAATTCAGGCACACCCCCTGGTTGCGGAAATTGGCGATGTTACAACATCAACTGATGATGACGGCATTATGCATTTTGTCGTATCGGGTCGTGTTGTCAATCGTTCGGATCAGATTTACGGTGTTCCTGGACTGGTTGTAATTTCATACGACGCGCACGGTAATGTCATAGAACGTCAGCGTTTTATGCCGTCTGCGACATTGTTGGACGCGGGACATCATACGGATTTTGTGCATACTTTGTCGGTGCCGACTGCCAATGTGGACAAGATATCTGTTGAACTGGAAACACTGGGGGACGATGAATGAGAAAGATTTTATTTTCAATATTTGCCGCATTGATTGCCGTGCCCGTTGCATTTGCCGCGGATTCCACGCCACCGCCCGCGGGTGGTGATGATGCGCCCGCGCCGACCCCACGCGTCAGTATTTTTTCCACCAGCACGGATTGGGAGGCTTTGACCGGCCTGCGCTATCACGAATATCGGGGCAAGTTTATACCATCGTCCGGCATTGTTGGGCGCGGATTGGTTCTGTATTATTTGGACGGGTTTCCGTGCTATGGCCTGGGCGAAGGGGTTCGTGTCTGGGTCGGCCCCAATAATAAGCACGATGGTGAATTGCGCATTGCGTGCCTGTATGCACCGGAACAGATAAAGTTTACTTGGCGCAACGCCACGCGTGACGCCGACCAGGCCGAAAGTACGGGTATTTTGATTTGTCCGGTGGACAGTTCCGGTCGTGATTTGACCATTGATTTAGGAAATTGTGAAAAGGGTCCCGATTGGGACGAATATAAATAAACGATTATGTCTGATATTCGTGAATTTTTTGCAACCGATGCAGATGCTGGCATCAGATTGGACAAGTTTTTGGTTGTCAAATTGCCTGAATTTTCACGCAGTGAAATTCAGCGCTTTCCCGTAACATTGAACGGTGCGGCGGCCAAGTTTGCAACACGCCTGCGCGTGGGTGATATTGTTCGTATTGAAATCATCGCGCAACAGACCGACGTCGCGTCGGAAAACATATCAACAGATTTTGATTTGGATATTTTATTCGAAGACGACGATATCATTGTTGTGAATAAACCGCGTGGCGTTGTTATGTATCCGTCTGCTGGGAACAAGACCGGAACACTGGTTCAAAACATATTGGCGCACACACATCTGTCTGCACTGGGCGGTGCGACGCGTCCCGGCGTGGTTCATCGTCTGGACAAGGATACCAGTGGTGTTATGGTGTTTGCAAAATCGGATGCGGCATTTCGCGGATTGGTAAAGATATTTTCCGCACACGATTTGACGCGCAAATACATTGCGTTTGTATGGGGGGTGCCGAATTGGGACGGTGCGGATATAACTGGTAATATTGCGCGTTCGTCCCGCAATCGCCAGAAAATGACAATGGTCAAAACAGGGGGCAAGCCCGCACATACGGTCGTGAACGTTGCAGACGTATGGACGCGTGCGGGCGTGTCGCTGTTTCGGTGCACGCTGATGACGGGGCGCACGCATCAGATACGCGTTCATTTGTCGGCGCACGGATTTCCAGTGTTGTGTGATCCGACGTACGGGCGTATGTCAAATCGTCTGGCCAGTGTTAAAAATACGGAATTGCTGGATTTTTTGAAAAATCATAACGGTCAAATGCTGCACGCCGAAATATTGGATTTTGTTCACCCCGTGACCGGCGAAAAAATGCATTTCAAGGCACATATGCCCGACGATATGTTGGAATTGCGGGCGATATTGGACGAAATTGGATAAAGTATTTGATTTTCGGGGTCTTTTCACCCCGAATTTTTTTACCAGTTGTTTAATATTTCGTACATTTTTCCTTTGTCTGATTATGATTTTATGTTATACTTAAAGCAATAAGTATGGAGTGAGTCGAATGAACTTTCTGAAAAAATCGATTGGATTTCTGGCCGTTTGCGCGGTGGTGCCGGCGGCATTTGCGCTGACCGCACGCCCCAGTGTTGTTGGTACGGCGTCGTCACGACTGCCGACGATGACGGCGTATCTGAACGGTTATGTAACGTCCGGATCCACAACGACGACGTCAAACCTGTTGGACAATGCGGAATGTATTGATGCATATACCGCCTGCTTAAAGGGTACTGACGTTTGCGGCACGAATTTCGAAGAATGCACGACCAAGGTTTTGTTCCACGGCAAAATGCCCCAGTGTTTAAGCACTTTGGCGCAATGTACTGCGTCTGGCGTGAACGCGTTGTTCGGAACATCATCGACAACGGCACTGAATAATGTTGCATCCAGAAATTCATACAACGAAATCACCGATTATGTTTATCCGACCGACGGCAGTGTTCTGGGACAGTTGATTACCGGCGCGGCAATTTCCAATATGTATAACACCAGCGATTGCGTCCGCCGTTATACCACCTGTTTGCAGCGTGATAATGTATGCGGCGCTGACTTTGAATTGTGCACCACGAACACGGAATTCAGAAAACAGATGGTGTATTGCGATTCCACACTGGCCCGCTGCCAGAGCGAGGGTAAAATCGAACTGTTTGGTTCTGCAACCACAACGGCGAATCCGTCCGCAACCAGCCGTGTTGGCATTATGATTACCGAAGGTGCCGCCCTGGCCGCGGTAAATGCGGTTTCCACCTGTTACAAGGTTGCTGACCAATGCATACTGAACGCGTGTGCGACCAATCCGTACAAATGTAATGAAGCGTCCACGGTCAGCACAATCAACCTGGTTGATGCCATCAATAACGGAACCGAAGTTGATGCGGCCACCATTGCGATGTCTGTTGATACAAACACCAGTTCCGCGGTTCAGTCATATATTAAAAACGCCTGTTTGGATACAATTGGTTCCAACAAGTATTGCTATGCAACGTTTTTGGGTAACGGCGCAATGCCGTCCGCGTCCCAGTTGAGTGACGCCAACAACCAGGAAGACGTCTTTGCCGAAGCATATGCGTCCCGTATGAATTCGTCTATGCGTGCACGTATCCAGGAACTGATTGAACAGTTTGACAGCGAAGCTAAATCCAACTGTGCCAACACAATCAAATCGTGCGCAATGCGCGTTTGTGGCGGTGGCAGTGGTGCAGCGTGCTATTCCCAGGTGTTCGGTGCGACCGACAAGACGATAAACAATGCTGTGTCTTATGAAGAAATCAAGACCGGATGTTCTGATATCGTAAATACGGATGCATACTGCAAATATGCGGCGGCAAATCCGAACGATACGGGTGGATACACATATACATATATCAATAACAATGCGTTTGACACATTGTTCCCGAAATACAGTTCTAACAGTGACGATCCGATTGGCGTGATTGCATCGCTGAATGCATCGTTGGCCACCAGTTACAGCGATGCGGCAATCGCCCAGATGCGTACTCAGTGCGAAGCAGTTGCGAAAAGCTGCGTACGTTCTATGTGCGGCGAAGATTACACAAACTGCTACCGCAATCGTACCGACGTCGCGTCTTCGTTGACGAACACCGGCAGTACGTCGTTTGACCGCAGTATGAATAAGGTCGGCGGTGTATTGGATTACACGGTTGTGTTGGGATTGTGCCTGGATACGGTAAAAAGTGCTGATGTGTGCCAGGAACACTTGGCCATTGAACAGAACAAGTTAAAGATAGCGGATTCTGCTGGTACATCATCGTGGGGCGCGGCCACCAATGTACGCGAAGGTTGGATTGATGCCGGTGGTGCAACAAGTATAGATGAAAGTCGGGTTCAGGCAACTGACGGTAATGGCAACCTGTTGTGCAGTGCTGACGATGGATCACAGGGCATTTGCTATTCTGTTGATGCCAGTGGCCAGATTTATGATGACCCAGTGTACACATCATACACGACATACGTTCAAAATCAGGCGGCGTCAACATTGTTCCGTGATCTGATTTATGATTTGGAAAAAGAAGCTCAGGCGATTTACAACAGTAAATTGACCCAGGAACAAAATATGTGCTTGGCGTCCAACAATGGCGGCATAATGACGGCCAACGACACGGGCGGCACATTTATGTGGGTTAAACTGAAGTCCAAAAATGTTCCGGATGACTATTCTATAATGGGACTGGAACGCAACGACTTTAACCCCAGCAACGAATTGTATGGTTCGTTCTGCAGTGTCCAGGTTAGATTGGTGTCCGACGACACGAAAATCCAGAACATTATGAACGGTGCGGACTGGGCGACGACATACTTTGCGGTTGGTGATACGTTCACCTGCGGCAGCTGGATACCGTCTGATGAACTGGAAGAATTGGCCAACGCGGTTGTTGCCGATGAAACAGCAGATATGCGTGCCAATCAGAGCAGGGTAGAATTCTGGACAACCTTGCTGGGAACAGTCGGTGGTGCGATTGGTGGTGCGTACCTGGGTGACGGAATCCAGGACGGCACGGTATTCGGCGGTCTGACGGGCTTGGGCGAAAAAGGCAACAGTGATGCATCAACTATAGCGGTTCGTTATATTGATTCGATAAATACGGCAATCAATGCGGGCAATGCTAACAGCGCAGAAAGTTATGTGGGCAGTGTGCAAACATATGCACAAAGTGCCGGTGCCAGCAGTGCGGCAATAACCCGTGCGGTATCTTCTGTAAATAGCTGGATTGCATCGCAAAAAGCTATAGACGCTGGTGCGGCCACCAATGCAACAGACGCGCAGAAATCTGCTGCAACAACGGCTCAAAATAATATAGCTGCACAGAAAACCCAGGCGCAAACAGATTTGGAACTGTTGAAAACAGAATGTGAAAACGGCACATCTGGAACCACGGCCAAGAACCAGTGGTTGGGGCCAACGTTGGGTGCGGTGTTGACCGGTGCGGCGGGTGGATTCCTGTTGAACAAGGCAACACGTGATATCCAGGCGTCCAATTTAAGTGCGGCCGAAAAAGCGGCGTACGAAGAATGGATGAACAGTGTCGGTCAACATATTAAATGCTATATTGGCACTGACGAGGCCGGCGAATACGGCGACGTACTGAGTGTCAGTATGGAATAAAAAACGGGGCATATGCCCCGTTTTTTATTAGTAATCAGCGCACGTTTTTATCGCGCACGGGTTTTACGTTTCAGAAAATCTATTTTTGTGCGAACCCGGTCAAATTCTAAACTGTTTCTTGATACGCGGTCGGATATGAAATCCAGGGCGGTATGTATCTGGGCGTCGGTATAGTTGTTCAATACGTATCCCAGTTCGTTCCACGACTGGTATAAAACCGTGTTCATTATTTTTGAAACATACCGTGGTTGAGCCCAGCGGTCATAATTTATGCGCAGTGCCCCGACATCTATCACCGTATGTCCCAGAAAGTTGTCGCTGTTTCTGTCTATCAGTCGATATGGTCGTATTTCTTCGAACGGGCGGTATATTCTGTCCCGGGCGGGTGCTTCGTCCGTGTACGGGTATATCAGGTATATTTCGCCACGTTGACGCCCAATACCAGCAGTGGATATTTTACGAAACTTCGTTTTTCCATAATATTTTTTACCACCAACCAGAAAAGAATTTTGCAGTTCCGTATCGTGATGATATGCGTTGACAATTTGCGCCGTTCTGTCGCAGTGATATATTTTCCACACATACTTCTTATCGCCCGGGATTTGTATAGTGTATGTCTTGGAAAAATTTCCCGACGACAGATATTTTATTTCAACACTTTGGCCGATTAGATTTGATATTTTGTCGGCCAGTGCCTTTGTTTCCGCCGCATAGCGCCGGGATTGAATTTGCGCTTCGTCCGGGCCGTACATTTTTATTGTTGTCGCGCGCAGCAGTTTATGCAGCTGTCGTGTCACCGCACCGCGTTTGTCTTTGGGTATTTCACGCAGCCAAGAATATGGAAATGCACCCGGATTGCGGTATCCAGCGTTCACAATAGAATACATTTCGTGCGCTGAAACAGGGTGGCGACGCAACCATCGTGTACAAGATATGCCGACAGCGTGTCCGCGTGGTATTGGTGTTATTATCCGCGCCAGTACGTCTATGTTTATATCGTCCAGTTCTGCCATAGTCCCCGCCGCATTTTCATATTTTTTATAAAACGCGTTCAGGTATTTTATATAATCGCCCAGTTTTTTAATGTGTTCGCGTATCATATTGCGTTCCGGCACACCGATACGTCGCGGTGTTTGGTACAGCGTTCGTTTAATCGCATTGCGCAGTATGGATTGATATTTTTCCAGTGTATCATTTACACGCCGCGCAGCGTTGTATTCCCAAACGGCGCGTTCAAATTCCTGCATCAGGTAATATTGGCGGCAATCTTTGACGGCGGCGGTAATATTGTCACCGACAAATGTTTCACCACGTGTGCCAGTTGATATGCGTATTTTATATCGTTGTATCAATCCGTCCGCATCAAATTCCAGTCGGCATATTTTTGCAAATCGTACATTGTTGATTTGTCGCGGTGCGGTTTCGTAATAATATTGACCATAATAGCGTCGTACGGGATATTCCCGTAAATTGCCGTGTTCGTCACGTCTGATAACAGTTTTTAATTTTGCCTGTGACATTTCGAACCAGGGATTTAATCGCGTGCAGGATTGCGGAATACGTATTGTTTTAATGTTTGGACAGGCGCCAAACGCGTGCGCGGTCAGGACTTTCATACCTTCGCCAAAATAAACGGTATCCAGAGCTGGATTGTTGCAAAAACACGGTCGTGCAATTTCAGTAACAGAATCGGGGAAATAAACCATACGCACCCCCGACAGATTATCGCCCACGCCGCCCGCAATCTGCGTTACACCGTCCGGTATGCGCAGTGCACCGGCGTCGTCTAAATCCGCCGCCGATACCGATAAAAGAACCCCATTACTTATATTCATATTTAATATTTTATACAAAAATATATTTTTGTCAAATTTTGTATAAAGTTCTGGTGTTGACGTGATTTTTATCTTTTCTGATTATAATTTTTATGTTAGAATTATTGGCAAGAGAGAATATGAAACGTATATCCGGATTTTTATTGGTTGCACTGGCATTGTGCGGTTCGGGCGCCCGCGCGGCGTCGCCTGTTGCCACCACTGTGGGCAGTAATTTGACCGCATATAACAATAATACTGGCGCGATAAATAACGCGATGTGGAACAGTTATGTCAATCCGCGCGCGAACAGTGCCGCCACCGCCCCCACGGCTGATTTTGGTAATTGTAATGCAATAATTTTACGCTGTGCCCAGCCAAAATGTACTAATGGGGGATGCAGCACAATGGAAATCGCGCGTCCGATTGTATCTGGGTGCGTACAGTCAAATCCATCGTGTGAACAGTATGGAACAGATTTAATTGAATATATTTCTGCACAACTGGTTGCATCATCAACCGCGTCCGCGAACCAGGCGGCCGCCGATGCTCAGGTTGCCGCGGCTCAGGCCGCCGCACAGCAAAGTGCCCAACAAATGGCCGCAATGCAACAGCAAATGAGTCAGATGCAGCAGCAAATGCAACAACAAAGTGCTGATACCGCCGCCCAGATTCAGGCGGCATTGGCTCAGCAACAGGCCGCCACAACCCAGGCGATTGCCGATGCGGCATCTGCGAACCAGGCGGCAATTAGCAATGTTGCCGGCCAGATGCAGGCGACGAACACTGCTTCTGCCGCGGCAACAACAACCAATACTGCCAACCTGTCCGCCGGTGCGGTTGATTTAAGTGCCGCGCAACAGGTCGCCGCTGCATCCGGAATATCGGCAGATTTGCTGGCGCGTGAACAGATTGCGGGTCAGATTCTGACAAAAATAGAAAATGCCGAGGTTGCATTAAAATCAGCCCAGGCGGCGATGCGGACGGCGTTTGATTATGCGGGCTGTGATTCCACGGGCAGTAATTGCACCGGACCAAAACGTGTAAAAACGTTCAAGACCAAGGCAATGGAGTTCTTTGACCCGTACAACGATGTCCTGGACGAGGTTTATGATGCCCTGATTCTGGCACAGTCCGTTGGGGTTGATATCACAGATATTTATATGATGTTGAACGGCACGTGTAACGCGTGGGGCCAGTATTTGTGTGCCGAAGGGCAGGTTATGCATTATAATAAAACAAATTGTCCTGATGGGAAATCCGTTGCCGTGGAAACAAATGGTGGTACGGTGTTCGGTGGGGCAGATTGCAAAATTGGCCAGGTTGTGCCTATGTCCGATGGTGGATGCCAGTTGATTCAGGTCTTACAAGATGATGCAGATGTTCAACGAAATTGGCTGTATCCGGAAACGGGTGACGGCGGTGTCCAAGTTCGTGTTGGATGTGCGTCTGAAATTTTGGATAATTCTGCATTGTTCCGCAATCGTCGTTCCCAGGCATCAATTGATATCGAAACCCTGCAACGTATAATTGAACAAGATGCCCCGTCTGCATACGGCAGAAATGGCGTCTTTGGTGGTACAACAACGCCCGAAAAAGATGGATTGCCATATTGCAAATTGACTGATTCCACGTACCGCGACCTGCAAAAAATTGCGTCGTTAAAGGATTTGCCAGACAAAGTTTGTGTAACAGAAACTGAAATGAAGCGCATTGCTGATAATGGTATTTCCATTACGCAGACAGATGGCGAATCTGTTGCAGGATATTATCAAAAATGTAGTTCTGTAAATGGTGCGGAACGTGCAAAATGTCTGTGTAACGCAAAATCTGGTGGATGGCAATCGTGGGATGCAGAAACAGAACAATGTGTATGCTATTTTTCAGACCAGTCATTTGACTATAGCACTTTGGAATGTGTGGACAAATCCCAAAATAATGCCGATGATTTGACCAAGGTTGTTTCTGCTACGACATCTGGTAGTAGTATACTTCCATCTTGGATGGATGACCCATTTGGAATACAGCAAGATTTATCAGATATTGCCGAACAAGGACGACGTGAAACCTGCAACACAGTTGGGGGAATTTGGCAGATTGATTTTGAAGATGGTACCGGATATTGTTCGTGTTCCCATTTATCTGGACAACAGCTGATTGATTGCTATAAATTTGCGATATAGGAAATAATGGATACAAAAAAAGTATTTTTATCAACCATTAAAACAGTAACGCGTACATTTGCGGTTGGCACTTTTACTATGTTTTGTGCTGTTGCATCTGTGTATGCGGCATCTGATAACGGATGCAGTGATGAGGATAACAACTTCATAACGCCGGAATTGGCGTTGTGTTCCACACACGCATATAACATAGGTTGGGTCACAAACCCGGATAACGAGGCGAACAAGCAGGTTATGCGTGACGTTGTTGCGTTAAAATCCACGGTTATGATGCAGCAGATGTATAAGCAGTATCAATATCTGGAATCCACATTAAATCGGTTAAAAACGCAACTGGAACGCGAGATTTTAACCACCAAGCTAGAAGCCGCCGGCGCAACACCAGCGTCTTCGTCGACGTCCAGCAGTGCCGCCAATGCCAGTGATATGAACATCTATTTGGCCGGTACAACAAATTGTAACAATATGGCCACCACGGCAGAGGTTTATACCTGCCTGCGTAATAATTATAACTTGATTTACAATATGTCAAATGGTGGTACTAATCTGACTATAGAATTACGTCGTCAGTTGGCAAATGATTATAATGTTATGAAACAAAATGCCGGCGGTGTCAGCGGTATGAGCGTTCAGGCGGTTACAGTCAACGGTAATAATTTAGATTGCACTGCGTACAATAATTTGAACAATCGTGATAAATTTCAAGCGTGCCTAAACGCATTGAATACCGGCATCAGAAACGCCACAAATTTATTACAACAGCAGCAACAACGAACAAATACGCAACAATCACGCTAGTTTTTATCACGCCCAATTGGGCGGTTTTTATTTGTGCTGAATATCATTATACATACGGGGTTCTTTTTGCTATACCAGCGCCCAGAAATCATTGATGAATAACCCTGTCATCATTATGTCGAATCATATTCCAGCATTTTCCTTTGTCATTGCGAGCCACTTTGGTGGATATTTAATTTTAATCACGTAATCCCGTGGCTATGAGATGACAAAATATAAGCAACACAGAACAAACACGCCAAGAGTGCCTGGTCACGAATAACAGGCTACGAGTAACGAGTCACGAGTCACGAGTAACTAGCACCTTTCTCTGTTCTCTGTACTCTGTTCTCTGTTCTCTGTTCTCTGTTCTCTGTAATCTGTACACTGTTATCTAAAAAAACGCCCCGGGGTTGAATCGGGGCGTTTCTTGACTGTTCCTGACATCACTGTATGGTGATGTTTCTCTCTCTGTCCATAATCGCTTATGGACATACAGCCAACTGTTTTAACACATTTTGGACATCGTTATTCACCGATACGGTGATTTGACGCTGCAGACCGTCCGTGTATGTGTAATAGAACTTATAATCTTTGAATTCCGGAAATTCGCGATATGCCTGTTCAAACGGTGCCAGCATTGCCTGGAACCATTGGCGACCGCGACACAGGCAGCCATTGCGAACATCGGCCGCGACCGCCGCCGTTGCGGTGTTCGGATATTTTTCGTCCAGTTCCGTATCCGTCATCATCAGGCAACGCGCCCCAAATCCATAGAAATTGGCATCATCCGACATAAATTTATAGACCAGTCCGTCCGATGCGCCGGCCTGTTTTAACGAATATACCATACCGTCCGTGCAACAGGCATTTGCCGAACCCATCAGCATTTTATAGCGTTCCAACAGTGGTGCCGCCAATGGATGGTTTGCGGTTATGTTTTCGTCACAACGTGCGGCCGCAATAAATTCCGACATTTTATCAGCGCGTATGCGCGGGCTGCGCGGAGAAACAGTTTCGCGAATAATCGGTTTTCTGCGCCATATTTCGCATTCTGTATCCGATTCGAATGGGCAACCGTCGGCCCGGCCAAATGTAACGGTCACCAGTTCGGTTAAATCCTGTGCCACGTATTCTGGACGCGGCGCGGGCAAAGTTATATGCTGTACCGGTGCGGTATCAATCGTCGTGACATTTTGTTCGGTTGTGACAGTTTTTACATCACTGTCTGTGACGGTTTCATCAACCGTTACGTTATCAGATACCCACAGGTTTTCAGACGGCTTTTGCGGGTTTAGTAATTCTTCAACGCGCGCACGCGTCGCGGCGGCATCCGCCATATTTTGTTTATACAAATCGACAATACTGATTTCGTCCGTCTTTATTGGGTTTTGTGCGACAACCGTTGCAACTGGCTGTGTTGGATTTTCCGATTCGCGGATATACAGTTCTGGCATCGGCTGCAGGAACCAGTCGGTATAATCTTTGTACTTATAACTGGAAACTGAATCGTCCCAAATTGGAACCCCGTCACGCCAATCAACGGTTTTGTCATAGCCGCGCGGGTCGTATTCGCCGGCCGTACCGTCCCAAACGGGCGGGCGCGTATCCGTCGGCACCGGTTTAATAGACAACAGTTTTACTTGGCGCATTGGCTCCGGCTGCGGATAAATCAGTTGCGGCATTTGCGCGCGCATCTGTTCTGGTGCACTATACGCCGGCCCCATTTCCAAAACCATTGGTCCGGGGGCGGTTTGTGCAGTTGGCTGAACCTCTGCCACGGCACTTTCCGAAATAAACCAGCAGCCGTCCCCGTCACATTCGGACGCCAGGACAGGATTTGCCCCGCACAAACACAGCAGGGACGAAAAAATAAGTATTCTGTTTTTCATATATTGAATAATATCACAAAAAAAGCCCGTTTTGAATACAAATTTACGTATTATTGCGGTTTTTTAGGACACATTTTAACGTGGGGCTTGAAAATGGATATAAATTTCTTATATATACATTACTCCCGCCGAATTGAGATATATCAATCAACGGCGCACAATCGGGCATTTTTGTTCAGAAAATAGTGTCGAATCGTTTCACGGTGACCAAAAGAAGGTCGAAACGAATCAGATTTTTTCGTTTAACGAATCGTAAAATGATTTGGCAAACGGAAAAAAGAAAAAAATTAGATTTGAAAAAATGGCGGAAATCTGGCGATTTTTTCCTATTCTGAAATTTTTTCAAAATTATTTTCAACAAATCGCTTGACTTTTTTGGAAAATGTGCGCATACTATGCGGGCTTTCAAGTTGGGAACAAGTAAAAAACAAATCTCAACCCCTGAAATTTCTGCGGTTTACGGAACGACCAACGAAAAGGGTTCTCTGTAAAACACGCAAACATTGTGAATAAAAGCAGCTCATCAAAACGATTTTTGATTATTCAAAAATCTGTTCAAGAAGAGATATGCAGACAGTTGAATTTGGAAATATCCAAACTTTGACTAAGTCAATGTGCATATCCTAGACAGGTAGTAGGTTTACATATTAAACCTCGTTAAAACTTGTCTTGCGAATAATTGTTATGTAAAGACGAACTGATTATAATGTCAGGTTTGTTTATGCACAGGGCTTACTAACAGGTTTTTTAAAACTTGAGAGTTTGATCCTGGCTCAGAACGAACGCTGGCGGCAGGTCTTAGGCATGCAAGTCGAACGGGTGAAGCAGGGCTTGCCCTGTGGAGCTAGTGGCGCACGAGTGAGTAACGCGTGGGAAACTGCCCATTACTGGGGAATAACGTTTGGAAACGAACGCTAATACCGCATACGCCGGAAACGGGAAAGATTTATCGGTGATGGATGTGCCCGCGTTGGATTAGCTTGTTGGTGGGGTAACGGCCTACCAAGGCAATGATCCATAGCTGGTCTGAGAGGACGATCAGCCACGCTGGAACTGAGACACGGTCCAGACTCCTACGGGAGGCAGCAGCTAAGAATATTGGGCAATGGAGGCAACTCTGACCCAGCCATGCCGCGTGAATGAAGAAGGCCTTCGGGTTGTAAAGTTCTTTTAGTCGTGAAGATGATGACAGTAGCGACAGAAAAAGCACCGGCTAACTTCGTGCCAGCAGCCGCGGTAATACGAAGGGTGCAAGCGTTGTTCGGATTTACTGGGCGTAAAGCGTCCGTAGGTGGTTTGTTAAGTCAGGGGTGAAATCCCGGGGCCCAACCCCGGAACTGCCTTTGATACTGGCAGGCTGGAGCGTGATAGAGGAAGATGGAATATCTGGTGTAGGGGTGAAATCCGTAGATATCAGATAGAACACCAATGGCGAAGGCAGTCTTCTGGATCATTGCTGACACTGAGGGACGAAAGCGTGGGTAGCAAACAGAATTAGATACTCTGGTAGTCCACGCCCTAAACGATGCGTGCTTGTTGTTGGTTTCCTTCGGGATATCAGTGACGTAGCTAACGCGTTAAGCACGCCGCCTGGGGAGTACGATCGCAAGATTAAAACTTAAAGGAATTGACGGGGACCCGCACAAGCGGTGGAGTATGTTGTTTAATTCGATGCTACGCGAGAAACCTTACCGACCCTTGACATCTTGGTCGCGACTTCCAGAGATGGTTGTCTTCAATTCGGTTGGACCAAAGACAGATGCTGCATGGCTGTCGTCAGCTCGTGTCGTGAGATGTTAGGTTAAGTCCTGTAACGAGCGCAACCCACGCCCTATGTTGCCAGCGGGTAATGCCGGGAACTCTTAGGGGACCGCCCGCGTCAAGCGGGAGGAAGGTGTGGATGACGTCAAGTCATCATGGTTCTTACGGGTCGGGCCACAAACGTACTACAATGGCGGCAACAATGGGTCGCAATACCGCAAGGTAAAGCCAATCCTTAAAAGCCGTCTCAGTTCGGATTGTCCTCTGCAACTCGAGGGCATGAAGCTGGAATCGCTAGTAATCGCTGATCAGAATGCAGCGGTGAATACGTTCCCGGGTCTTGTACACACCGCCTGTCAAACCATGAGAGTCGATTTCACCCGAAGTCGGTAGTCTAACGCAAGGGGACGCCGCCTACGGTGGGGTTGGTGATTGGGGTTAAGTCATAACAAGGTAGCAGTACCGGAAGGTGCGGCTGGATCACCTCCTTTATAGAGAATACCGTTTACACGAAAACGGTCAATCCAAATACGACTGTCTGAATATCTCTTTTTGAAGTAATTCTGGTATCAGCGGAACTATTTGATAACGGATAATTTCGTACACCGGAAAATCTGGGTCAGTAGTTCAGTTGGTTAGAATGCCGCTCTGATACAGCGGAGGTCGAAGATTCGAGTTCTTCCTGACCCACCACGAATTTTTGATGGGGTTGGAATCAAAGATAATCGTTATCTTTGATTCCAGATGTTCCAAGTAATATCGTCGGAATCTGCTTTTATAGCAATACATTGTGAATCGGTTTTATGTCGCAAGTTGGAATTTTATAGAAATATAAGATTTCGATTTGTTGAACATCGTAATCTCAAAAATCTTTCTGAAGGATAATCACGAAAGTGATAATTCAATAGAAGACAAGAATCAACTAATGCTTAAAAACTCATTAAATTTGTTATTGATTGTGTTTGGGGACTTTCTCTTCAAGCATAAGATAAAAAGTAACAAAGGGTGTTTAGTGGATGCCTTGGCAATCAGAGGCGATGAAGGACGTGAAAGACTGCGATAAGTCCGGGTGAGCCGTCAATATGCTTTGACCCCGGAATTTCCGAATGGGGAAACCCAATCCTAATGGATTATCTTTGACTGAATACATAGGTTAAAGAGGCAAACGCGGAGAAGTGAAACATCTCAGTATCCGCAGGAAAAGAAAGCAACAGCGATTCCCTTAGTAGTGGCGAGCGAAACGGGACCAGCCCAGTGGTTTGGATTTTAGCTAGCAAAATGTGGTGGAAAACACAGCAATAATAGGTGATAGCCCTGTATGCGAAAGCTAGTTTCCGAATCCAAGAGTAGAGCCGTACACGTGAAATTCGGTTCGAATATGGGGGGACCTTCCCCCAAGGCTAAATACTCCTGATTGACCGATAGTGAACAAGTACCGTGAGGGAAAGGTGAAAAGAACCCCGAAGGGGGAGTGAAATAGACACTGAAACTGAATACCTACAAGCTGTCAGAGCCGGTTTTCCGGTGATGGCGTACCTTTTGTATAATGAGCCAACGAGTTATTATTGCATGCAAGCCTAAGCCGCTAGGTGTAAGCGAAGGGAAACCGAGTCTGAATAGGGCGATTTGAGTATGCAGTAATAGACCCGAAGCGGGGTGATCTAGGTATGGGCAGGCTGAAGGCGGTGTAACAATCGCTGGAGGGCCGAACGCACCAATATGGCAACATTGGGCGATGACCTGTGTCTAGGGGTGAAAAGCCAATCGAACCCCGTTATAGCTGGTTCTCCGCGAAAACTATAGAGGTAGTGTCTCAAGTGTTCGTTGTTGGGGGTAAAGCACTGAAATGGCTAGGGGGAGTAAAATCTTACCAACCCATATCAAACTCTGAATACCAACAAATTATAGCTTGGGAAACAGTCCATCGGTGCTAAGGTCGGTGGACGAGAGGGCAACAGCCCAGACCGCCAACTAAGGTCCCAAAATGATGATTAAGTGGGAAAGTGAGTCGAGATTCCAAAACAACCAGGATGTTGGCTTGGAAGCAGCCATCGTTTAAAGAAAGCGTAATAGCTCACTGGTCTATTAGAGTTTCGGCAACGAAAATGTAACGGGGCTAAAATCATCTACCGAAGTTGCGGGTGCGTCGTAAGACGTGCGGTAGCGGAGCATTCTGTAAGCCTGTGAAGCCGAAGGTGTGAGCCACGGTGGAGGTATCAGAAGCGCGAATGTTGGCATGAGTAGCAGCTAATCAAGGTGAGAAACCTTGACGCCGTAAGAGCAAGGGTTCCTATCCAATGTTAATCAGGGTAGGGTGAGTCGACCCCTAAGGCGAGGCCGAAAGGCGTAGTCGATGGGAACACGGCTAATATTCCGTGACCTGCGTGAGAGTGACGAATTGTGTAAATTGTGTCGCCTTATTGGATTGGTGATGCAGTGAAACAGTTCCGGGAAATAGCCCACGCGTATAGATCGTACCCAGAACCAACACAGGTGCTCGAGTCGAGTAGACTAAGGCGGTTGAGAGAACTATGTTGAAGGAACTAGGCAAAATGCATCCGTAACTTCGGGATAAGGATGACCTGTTTCAAGGCAACTTTAATCAGGTGACACAAACCAGGTGGGGGCGACTGTTTACTTAAAACCCAGGTCTCTGCTAAATCGTATAAGATGATGTATAGGGACTGACGCCTGCCCAGTGCTGGAAGGTTAAGCAGAGGTGTGCAAGCATTGATGTGAAGCCCCAGTAAACGGCGGCCGTAACTCTAACGGTCCTAAGGTAGCGAAATTCCTTGTCGGGTAAGTTCCGACCCGCATGAATGGCGTAACGATCTCCACACTGTCTCCAACATAGACTCAGCGAAATTGAATTCTCGGTGAAAATGCCGGGTACCCGCAGCTAGACGGAGAGACCCTATGAAGCTTTACTGCAGTTTCGTACTGGCACTAGGACTCATTTGCGTAGGATAGGTGGGACGCTTTGAAGAGCAGGTTTTGGCTTGCTTGGAGCGGTTGGTGAAATACCACCCTGATGTGTTTTAGTGTCTAACCCGCGTTCTTGAAGCAGGGCGGGGGACAGTGCGTGATGGGCAGTTTGACTGGGGTGGTCGCCTCCCAAATCGTACCGGAGGCGCGCGAAGGTTTGCTCAGGTTGGTCGGAAATCAACCGGTGAGTGCAATGGCAAAAGCAAGCCTGACTGCAAGGGGGACACCCCGAGCAGAGACGAAAGTCGGTCATAGTGACCCGGTGGCTCCGTATGGAAGGGCCATCGCACACGGATAAAAGCTACTCTAGGGATAACAGGCTGATGCTACCCAAGCGTCCATAGCGACGGTAGTGTTTGGCACCTCGATGTCGACTCATCGCATCCTGGGGCTGGAGCAGGTCCCAAGGGTATGGCTGTTCGCCATTTAAAGCGGTACGTGAGTTGGGTTAATAACGTCGTGAGACAGTTAGGTCCCTATCTACTGTGGGCGTTGGATATTTGAGCGAACTTGACCTTAGTACGAGAGGACCGGGTCGAACGAACCTCTGGTGTACCTGTTGTCGCGCCAGCGGCACTGCAGGGTAGCTATGTTCGGAACAGATAACCGCTGAAAGCATCTAAGCGGGAAGCTGGTCGCAAGATAAGATATCCCTATGAGTTCAGTTCTAGACTAGGACATTGATAGGCGGTGGGTGTAAGTCCTGTGAGGGATTTAGCCGAACCGTACTAATCGAACCACTGACTTTTTATCTTTTTGTTTGACTTTTTCATAAGTCAGACATATGC
This sequence comes from Candidatus Enterousia intestinigallinarum, assembly GCA_944407095.1. Classification (GTDB taxonomy): domain Bacteria; phylum Pseudomonadota; class Alphaproteobacteria; order Rs-D84; family Rs-D84; genus Enterousia; species Enterousia intestinigallinarum. The sequence goes on from OX097180.1 coordinate 704,629, forward strand.
TTGAAGAGTAAGTTCAAAGCAAGGTTGATTGAATTTACGATTGTTCGCTGGATTTATTCTGGTGATTATAGAGCGGGAGTCACCCTCTGCTCCATCCCGAACCAGACAGGGAAACCCCGTATCGCCGATGGTACTTTGGCTTAAGCCACGGAAGAGTAGGTCGTCGCCAGAATAAATCCAGTTATCGACATAAAACCGAATTTAACCGCCCAATTGGGCGGTTTTTTATTGATATATTTACCGTAATTGTTATCCTGTTCGGGATAATAGGGGTATATAATATGAAAATTTATGCCAAATATTTTAATCAAAATGGCGAAGTATATATGTTTCGGCCGAATGAGATATATGATTCAGCCACAAATACGTTTAAGCCAACTGGGGATAATACTTTTACTGTGGCGATGGAAAAATTTTCACCATTGGGCAACAGTCATATTTGGCAACGTACATTTTATGATTTTGAAGTGGCCGTTGATGAATATCGTGCGTGTGTTGATAAATTGAATAATCGCACATCTGCACGTATGTGCGCGGCAAATCCGGCGGCACGTTGCAAATGCAGTGCGAATAATTGCCCGAAATATTTGGGTGGCGCGGCGTTTTGGCAAATCTTTCGTGAATCTTGCCTGTACAGAACAAAGTAACCAAGGGGGGCGCAAATGCCGAACGCAATAATTTGTCACGGTGTTAAATTCAAAGATGACTTTGATAAAATGGTAATACCGTTTTGTGCGTCGTATTGGTATCCGTGGCTGCAACAGAAATTGATTTTATCGGGTGTTCCGACCCAGGTGCCGTCTTTTACAAATTCGTGGCTGCCGACGCGCAATTATAATGCGGACGTGGATATTTTATCGCGTCAGCAAATTGATTCAGATACAATTATGATTGGACATTCTTGTGGTGGCGGTTTGTTGGTAAAGTATTTGTCCGAAAACCAAGATATTAAAATAGGGCACCTGATATTGGTGGCGCCGTGGATAGATGTTCAGCATCAGTTTCCACAGTATTTTAATAATTTTGAACCGGCCCCCGAATTGACCGCGCGTGTTGGCACAATGGACCTGTTTTATTCAACCGATGACCATTTTGGCGATATGATTATACAGGGCTGTGAAAAACTGCAGTCCATATATCCAAATATGCGCGTTCATAAATTTAGTGACCGCAGCCACTTTTCCGGTGATATGCGCGAATTTCCAGAATTGTGGAATTTGTGCCTTGAATTTATAAATAATTGACATATATTTTATTTGTGCTAATATCTAGCACGACTAACAGGGTGCATATAATGTCAATTTATTTATATGAATACGGTAATAGAAACACTGATATTTATTTTCAACGCGAAGGAAACCGTTTTATAATCCGGGCACAAAAGTATATATCGCCAGGTGTTTGGCGTTGTCGAGTGTATTCGACTTGTAATTATGATAATGCGCTGGAATTTTTGGAATATATGGTGACCCTGGCCAAGGGTGGCAAACCGTCCAGAAATTGTGCATTTGCCGGTGAAAACAACAAGTGTTCTTGTCGGGCGAAAAATTGTCCCGCCGAATTGGGTGCCGCCGCATATTGGCAGATATTTCACCGCTCTTGTCCGTACAGAACCAGATAAGTTGGGGGTGGTTACAATGCAATACTCGAAAAAGCAAATTCGTTATATTTTGAAAACCGGTGGGCATAATATTAAAAATGCCATTATAAAGGATGGTCGTGTTTTTGTAAACGACATTACTTTGGCGCCGGGGCTGCACCAAGATAGCGTTGAATTTACATATCGTGGTGCGCCGGTGAATTTGGCACTGGATGATATCAACCGTCGGCGTGCAATTTCACTTTTACAGCGTGCTTATAATATTGATGCGCGTCGGCGTGGCATTCGACGCCTGTTTCAGAAAATATCTGATAAGTTGACTGCGAACTATAAATTGGAACAGATGTCGGATTTGGAAATACGTGCCTGGTTTGCATTGGATAAAATTGAACATAATACAAGAAGCATAACCATAGACCGTGTTGGATATATGTATAACATTCGTTGCGGAGACGTTGTTTTATCACATATTCCAGCCGACGAAAAAGACAGAAAGTTTTTAATGTTATTTAACAACCAGGATATATTGGATATTTCCCATAAAACCGCAAATCAGCACTTGTTCAATCGTGCGTCTGCTGTATTTTTTGGGATTTATGCTGACACAATTGCTCCCGCTATAAAGGCCGAACAAAAAAAGCATCAAAATACGCGCTAATACAATGATTTTATTGACTTATATGAATTATCACATAGAATACAGAGAATTTTAATTGGAGATATACTTATGACAAACTTTGCTATACCAAAAGAATCATCATCTGATGCGTGCATAACGATAAATTCAGATGGGGTTCATACTAAAGATTCTTTGGGTAACCGTTTTTATTATGGCTATCGCCAGGCGCGTATTGAAATGACGCGTGTTTATTTTAATTTAGCCCAAGAGTTTTGGAAACACCAGACATTAAATGGTCAACCATTGATGTTGCGCGAATTACAGGTACAAATGGCCACAAACAGCACAATACCGTATAATTCACCGGTGCAAAGACGTGAAACGCCGAAATCGTCACAACGTCCAGAAACCAATCGTGTTGCGTGGTATAACGTTAAATTTGAAAACGGCGAAACGGGATGGATTTGCGCGGGATTGGTTTATGCAAATATAAAATCTGCTGCCGAGGGTTTGGCCGTTGACACCGTGCATAAAATTTATAACGACAAGAAAATAATAAACTGCATTTTATCAATGATGCAAAATCAAAAATAACAGTTGGCATCCGACCGGATGCCTTTATTTATAATATGGCATAATGATTCTGCAGCGTGATTTTTATTTGCAAAGCCCAATGGATGCGGCACACGAATTAGTTGGTGCATGGCTGTGTCGGCAAATGCCAGACGGCAAAGTTATTCGTGCGCGTATATGTGAATTGGAATTATACCTGGACAACGATCGTGCGTGTCACGCATTTGGCGGACGTTGCACACCACGTAATGACGCGATGTTTATGTCTGGCGGCCACGCATACGTGTATTTGTGCTATGGATTACATAATATGTTGAACATAGTCCTGGGACCAGCGGGCACGCCGGCGGCGGTTCTGATACGTGCGCTGGAATACGATGATTGCAACGGCCCCGGCAAATTATGCAAGACATTAAATATTACGCGTGATGATAATAAACTGGATTTAACCGTTGGCAAAAAAATCTGGATAGAGAAGCGTGATAAAACCCCGATAATAAAATCAGGCACCCGCATTGGTGTTGATTATGCTGGTACGGATGCAGGGCTGCCATACCGCTTTATAATCGCGGACAGCCCATATATCAGCAAACCGATAAAATGATTTTTATTCAATCACCACACCGCCGGCGCGGACGATGTTTATATTATCGCCGTCCAATATGGCGACCGTGCTGGGTGCGCCACCCATTGGCGCGGTTGCATTATCAATAACAATAATATTTGGAAATGTTTTTCTGATTTCATCGGCGGATGTCAGTGTCGATTGGCCTGATATGTTTGCCGACGTTGTCGCCAGGCAATGTCCGTCAATTACGCCGCACAATTCCATAAACGGTTTGTAATTCGGTACACGCACGCCGCCAAATACCATTGAATCAGTACCCGCAACCGGCACACCGATGGTCAGTGCGCCCGGCCAGTATTTCTGTGCCAGTTCAAATGCACGCGCCGGATATTCGGTCATATATGGCGTGATGTGTTCCAGGTTGTCGGACATAATAATCAGGTGCTTGTTCGCGGGACGACGTTTAATTTCAAACAGTGCGTCCGCGCCAACGCGTGTTGGCAATGCCCCCAGCCCCCAAACTGTATCTGTTGGAAACGCAATTACACCGCCGGATTTCAAATGATTGTTTAATTTGGAAATAAATTCAGAATCATTCAGATTTGTCATATTTTCCAAAATAAACCTAAATTTAGGTGTTGTAAAGTTAAAAGTTTATGTAAATAAACGCATTTCTCCTTGCATTTACGACGTATTTCCCACACAATCACTGGGCGTTTTAACTAAGGAGAAACCATAATGAGTAATAAATGGGTATATACCTTTGGCAATGGTGCGGCAGAGGGCAAGGCCGATATGCGCAACCTGCTGGGGGGTAAGGGTGCCAACTTGGCCGAAATGAATTTGGTTGGTCTGCCTGTGCCGGCCGGTTTTACTGTCACGACCGATGTTTGCAGATACTATTACGACCACAACCAGACATACCCCGATGACCTGATGGATCAGGTTCGGGCCGGCATTGCGCACATTGAAAATATTATGGGCAAGAAGTTTGCTGATATGGAAAACCCGTTATTGGTTTCTGTGCGTTCGGGGGCACGTGTTTCTATGCCTGGAATGATGGACACAGTTTTGAATTTGGGCTTGAACGATGAAACGGTAAAAGCATTGGCCAAACATTCTGGCAATGAACGCTTTGCGTATGATTCTTATCGTCGCTTTATTATGATGTTCAGCGACGTTGTTTTGGGTGCGGACATTGATTTGTTTGAACATACCCTGGAACGTATGAAGGAAGACAAGGGTTACAAGGTTGATACTGAACTGACCGCAGATGATTTGAAGGAATTGGTTGAAAAGTTCAAAGAAATCGGCGTAAAAATCGGTAAAGTATTCCCGCAAGACCCGTGGGAACAGTTGAAATTGGGTATCGGTGCCGTATTCGGCAGTTGGATGAGCAAGAAAGCCATCACATACCGCAAGTTAAATAATATTCCGGGCGATTGGGGTACTGCCGTCAACGTCCAGGCAATGGTGTTTGGTAATTCTGGTGATGATTCTGCAACGGGTGTATGCTTCAGCCGTGACCCAGCCACCGGTGAAAACAGATACTATGGCGAATATTTAATCAACGCCCAGGGCGAAGACGTCGTTGCTGGTATTCGCACACCACAACCGATGAGCAAGGACGATTCCGGTCGTCTGTCATTGGAAGAAGCAATGCCGGAAGTTTACAAAGAACTGTGTGATGTTCGCGAAAAACTGGAACGTCATTACAAGGATATGCAGGATATGGAATTTACCATTGAACACGGCAAACTGTGGATGTTGCAGTGCCGCAATGGCAAGCGTACTGCGGCCGCGGCCGTTCGTATGGCCGTTGAAATGGTCGAAGAAGGCCTGTTGACCAAGGAAGAGGCAATCCTGCGCGTTGGTGCGGATCAGTTGGATCACTTGCTGCATCCGATGCTGGATCCCAAGGCGGAAAAGAAGGTTATCGCAACTGGTTTGCCGGCGTCTCCGGGTGCCGCGGTTGGCCAGGCGGTCTTTAACGCCGAAGACGCGGAAAAATGGGCAGCAGCCGGTAAAAAGGTTATGTTGATTCGCGTTGAAACATCACCCGAAGATATTGCCGGTATGAACGCAGCCCAGGGTGTTATCACTGCACGTGGTGGTATGACATCGCACGCGGCGGTGGTTGCACGCGGTATGGGTACGCCGTGTGTATCTGGTTCGCCGGATATCAAGATTGACTATGAATCCAAGACGATGAAAACAACGTCTGGCGTTGTAATCAACGAAGGCGATTGGGTTTCCATTGACGGTGCCAAGGGCGAAATTATCGCTGGCCAGGTTCCGACCGTATCTGTTGAACTGACGGGCAATTTTGGCACGCTGATGAAATGGGTTGATGAAATCAAATCATTAAAGGTCAAGGCGAACGCCGAAACACCAAAAGACGCCAAACAGGCGCGCGACTTTGGTGCCGAAGGTATCGGTCTGGCACGTACGGAACATATGTTCTTTGATCCGGCCCGTATCCAGGATATGAGAGAAATGATTTTGGCTGATGACGAAGATGGTCGTCGTGCGGCGCTGGCAAAACTGTTGCCGTATCAAAAGGCCGACTTTGTTGAACTGTTCAAGATTATGGATGGTTTGCCGGTTACAATTCGTTTGATTGACCCGCCGTTACACGAATTCTTGCCACATACTGAAGCGGAAATTGCTGAATTGGCCGCACATATTGGCAAGACGGTTGAATTTGTAAAGGCGCGTGCTGATGCGTTGCACGAACAAAATCCGATGTTGGGACATCGTGGTTGCCGTTTGGCGATTACATATCCAGAAATCTGCGAAATGCAGACGCGTGCGATTTTGTCGGCTGCGCTGGAATGCAAAAACGCCGGTATCCGCGTATTTCCTGAAATCGAAGTCCCATTGGTCGGGTCTAAGAAGGAAGTTGACATTGTAAAGTCAGTAATTGATGCCACCGCGCAGTCGCTGTTTGCCGAAACGGGCGACAGTGTTGAATACACGGTTGGTTCAATGATTGAATTGCCACGTGCGGCGGTTTTGGCTGACCAAATCGCGGAAAGTTGCGAATTCTTTGAATTCGGCACAAATGATTTGACTCAAACCACGTTGGGTATGTCGCGTGACGACACGGGCAAGATTCTGGACGAATACCGTGCCCGCGGAATTTATGTCGCAGACCCGTTCGCGTCCGTGGACCAGGCCGGCGTTGGCATCCTGATAGAAGATGCCGTTGCCAAGGCCCGCAAGACCAAGGGTGATAAAATCCACCTGGGGGTTTGTGGTGAACACGGTGGTGATCCTGCATCGGTTGAATATTTCCACCGCACGGGATTTGATTCCGTATCGTGCAGTCCGTTCCGCGTGCCAATTGCACGCCTTGCGGCGGCCCAGGCGGCGGTCAAATTCCCACGCAAATAAAAAAACGCCCCGTCGGGGCGTTTTTTTTAGAGAACAAATAACAGAGAACAGAGTACAGATATTTACGCATCATTTGTTCTCTGTTCTCTGTTATCTGTTATCTGTTATCTGTACTCTGTTCTCTAGAAACTGTAGTTCACCGCCAGTCCCGTAAAATTAAATCCGCGGTTTATTTCTGTAAAATCACCGTTGGAAAAATGTTGGGTAAAAAATTCTATACGCCACGCATCACCGATATTTTTTCCGATAAAGAATCTTTCACCAAACACCAATCGGCTTTGTACATAACGATCGCGTGAATCGCGCATATACGGCCCCAGTCCTGCGCCGATATAAAAACCGCGCCACTGCACCAATGCCACGTCCCACGAAACGCCAACCGCCATAAACGACAGGCCACGGTCGTGTCCGTATCCAAAATTCTGTACGAACGCCAGATTTATACGCGATGGTAATCTGAATATGCTGGCCGGTTGGCTGTATTGAACCATCAGATTTGTCATCGGTTCGAATTCCCATAAAAATGGATCAACCAGTTTGAACAACGATCCTGGCCCGGTGCCCTGTGAAACGTATAACGCGATTGCATTATCCGCATTTTTTCCGAACATAGGGTTATTATCGGCACCCAGCGCCGGTAAAGTAATTATTGCTAAGATAATTGTGATGTACTTTTTCATTTCCAACAATTATACACGATAAAAGCAAATGAACAAATAATAAAAAATTCCGCGTTGTAAATGCCCGGTTTTCTTATTTACAGACCCCGTCAAAAATGTTATAATTATAGAAAATAGGTGTATGATATTTCAGGTGTCATACCATCAAACAGCGGGTTTTCCGGGCGTTTCCGGAATACAGGAGAGTATTTATGAAAAGCCGTAATTTCGCAGAACACGTTAAAAATGCGATGGGGACAGTATTTTTACTGGCCGGTGCGTTCTTTGTTTGTTCGACTTTATTGTCGATGCGCGCTGTGTTCGCTGATCCGATTGCGCCGACTGCAACCGTAACAACGTCGTCAGCTGTTGCGTCGCCGCGTGCGGCCGGTAATGTTCGCACGTCCACTGCACGTCCGTCAACGGCGACGGCGCGTGGCACATCATCGAACGTTGTTTCGCGTGGAACCGCGAATACCAGTGGCGCAACAATATCGCGTGGAGTTGTATCGCGTACAGCGGCCGCCGTGCCAACAACATCGCGTACAACAACGACAAGTGGTACTGCATCACGTACAACAACCACGTCCGGGCGTCCAAGTGCGACCGCGTCGCGTACAACGGCAGCGACGACGACGGGACGTGCAACAACATCACGTGGCAATTCTGCGCGTAATGTCGTGTCGCGCACAACATCGTCAAATGTTGCAAACGCGTCACGCAGTGTTGTTTCACGTGCGGGAACGACGGCGCGTGTTTCGCTGACGGGCAGTGCAATCCGTGGCAGCAAAGCCGCAACAAATTCCAGCACATATACATATCTGCAGAACAGATTGTACACGGGCAACTATTCTAACATCATTGATTCATCAACTGGGCTGATTTCTGCGGACGCATATAATAACTGTATGGAATCATACTATGCGTGTATGGATGAAATTTGTACCGCACGTAACGCAGCGCAGCGTCGTTGTGCCTGTGCTGGTCGTGTAAAGGCGTTTGCCGAAGCCGAGGCCGCCCTGGAACAGGCAAATGAAGAATTGATAAAGGTTTCTGGTGAATTGGCGTTGCTGATTGCGACCAAGGGTAAAGATGTCAGCCAGGCGTTTCAGTTGACAGATGCAGAAAAGGTTATGAACTGCGTTTCCTGGCAAGAAGTTACCAATCAATATGGCACAAATTCAGACGAGGCCATTGAATGGTGCAACAACCACGGAATCTATGGTACAAATGGTGCGGCACTGTCTTCGTGTGCTAAACCGTCATATTGTACTGAAACCGGAAATAACTTTGGGTTTAACATTGATAATATTGACGGCAGCAGCAGTGATATTTTGGCGTCTTTGCAATCTTGGGCCGATGCCAAGGAACAAACATTGACCATTATTACTGACGATACAGACAGTTTGACGTCCGCTTTTGAAGAATTGACCAACGTCGTCGGCAGTTTGGCTGGAATTGACGGTGCGTTTGCAGATTCTGCAAATCTAAAGGATTCTTTGGCAGAAACGTGGGGCTATGAATTGTTTGAATATGCACACAACAACGTTTGCAACCGCGTATTGGATTCCTGCTTTAACGGGATTTATGAAGCGTGCGGCACACCGCCGTCTGGTGGAACCAAGTGCGGTAATGGCCGTTCACAGTGCCCGTATAACTATAACAGTTATATATCCGTATCCAATACGGGATCGTATGAATTGAACTTCATCGAACCGGATACTGGATATACGGCGTCTAATTCGGCGACCTGCTTTGGATATACAACTGCGTCCGGCGATCCGTATGCCGATTTGCGTAAGCCCGTGGCCGACGCACGTCGCAGCATTATGCAGAAATATGCACTGGATGCAAACGCGGATTGCGATGCATATGGCGACCAGTTGAGTACAACTGCCCAGAACATCGGATATCAAAAGGTTGCAGCGCAACAGGCGTTACAGCAAAAGCGTTTGGAATTCTATCAGGAAGAACAGGAAACTATCCTGACCGAAGCGACAACTGCTGGTACGAATTTCAACGAATGCTTAAGCGAGATATTCGATTGCTATGAAACCCAGGCGGATGCAGAGCCAAATTGGACAACGGCACGTATCAAAACATATTGTGCCCAGATTGCAAACGTTCCGCATTGCTATGAGACAATGATTTGCAATCCGTCCACATCGCAGTTCCGTGCGGTTATCGATGAACAGGATAGTGAACAGTGCAATAACAGCCAGGATTATGAACAGAATACCTGCCGCAATATCGTGACACTGAACGAAATCTTAAATGGTGTGAACGGCGCGACGGTATCTGATCCGTCAACACCGCTGTGCATTGGCACGGATGCCGACAAGTGTAATTCGGCAAACCTGCGTGAACAGTGCTTGATAAACAATGCGGTAAAAGAAATCCGTGATTGGGAACCAAGCCGTGAATAAATAAAAAACGGGGCAGATGCCCCGTTTTTTGTTGCTGGTTGCTTGTAATTCGTTATTCGTATATTGGCTGTTTTTCGTATTTTGTCGAAACTTTTATGCAAAACACTTGACTTTTTGAGCAAATATGTTATTTTTGTAGAAACTTTTGAACAAAACAGAACAAGAACAATATAAAAGAGAAAGAATATGAGCAACATTGCAATCTTTCAAACCGGCGGCAAACAGTATCGCGTAAAAACTGGCGATATTGTAAAGGTTGAAAAACTGAACGCCGACGGCACGGTCGAATTTGACCAGGTTTTGATGCTGGATGACAAGGTCGGCACACCGTTCGTTGATGGTGCGCGCGTCGTTGCCCAGGTTTTGGAACAGAAACGCGGGGATAAAATTCTGGTGTTCAAGAAAAAGCGTCGCCAGAACTATCGTCGTACACACGGACATCGCCAGCATATAACCGTACTGAAAATCACAGAAATCAAGGGCTAAATTTCTGGTTAAATATTGAATCAGAAATCAAAGGAGTTTAATTATGGCACATAAGAAAGCGGGTTCGGCAACCACCAACGGACGCAATTCAGCGGGACGCCGACTGGGTGTTAAAAAATCCGGCGGCAGCCGTGTTATCCCGGGCAATATCATTATTCGCCAGCGTGGAACATCGGTTCATCCCGGCCTGAATGTCGGTATGGGCAAGGATCACACACTGTTTGCAAAAATTGCGGGCATTGTGAAATTCAAAAAGGGACTGGGCGACAGAAAGACAGTTTCTGTTATTCCAGAAGCCGACGCAAAATAAATCAAAACGGGGCATTGCCCCGTTTTTTATTGCTTGTTACTTGTAACTCGTTATTCGTAGTTATAGTAAATATTTTGTTATTCTGTGGGTGACAAAAATTAAATCAGCGGGCATTTTTAACACGAACATAAATAAAACTAGATTGCTTCGCTATGCTTGCAATTAGAAAATACATACGGGTCACGAGTAACGAGTTACGAGTAACTAGACAACATTTTCGTCTTTTATGCGCGCGATAGTTGTGTTATAATTATGTAATAATATGAGAAGATTGCCCCTGTGCTTTTTCTTGATTGCGTTTTCTGCGCCGTTGGCCTTTGCCGACGGTACCACGACCGTGTCGCGTGTAATTCCATCAACGACTGCAAACAATAACATATCGTCCACGACGTCTGCCACGCGGGGTGCCACAAACACCGTTTCACGGGGCAGTGTTTCGCGCACGACGACCGCGACCCAATCTGTTGCGCAAACGCCGGCCGCATCGACCGCCGATTCCGAAACCGCAACGGCGCGTGACACAACAACACGCACGGTGGTCAGTCGTACAGCCACATCAAATAACACGGCCAGTAACAATAATGTTGTACGCGTTGGTTCGCGTGTATTAAATCTGGGCGGGGAAAATACTTCGGCCACCGCCACTGCGACATCGCGTGGTTCATCCACAACCGTAAATTCGGGCGGCATTTCCCGTGCCGGAATATCCCAGACGCATACCAACAGTGCACGTGAAAATTTGGAAGCAACCGTCAACACCGTTGGTCGTAATGCACGTGTAGAGGCCGCCAGTATAAACAACAATCCCGCGGTAAAGCGTGCGGGATTGACGTTGCGCCCATCCACGGCCGAAGTTGGCGGTCGCGCTACGATTGCGGGGACAAATATTCAGACCGGGTCTAATATAGACGAACAGGTTCGCGGGGTTCAGTCGCGGGCCGCCGCTGTCACCCCAACCACCGAATCCATTGCCGAGGCAAAAGAACGCCTGGAACTTACATCAGATTTGAACACATCGTGTCAGCAGCAGTATAACGACTGTATGGATCAGTTCTGTAATGTTATTGATTCAAATCAGGGACGTTGTTCGTGCTCGGCGAACTTGTCGAATTATACTGATGTGGAAGAAGCCGTCACAGATGCCAACAACCAGTTAAACGATGTAGCACAGCGTATTCGCTATGTTGGCCTGTCTGCGGACGAAATTCGTGCTATTATGAACGAAACTGAGGCCGAAGAAGCGCTGTCCGGGGCCAAGGATACATCTGAAACCCGTAATATGTTGGATGAAATCGAGGCACTTATAAGTGATCCGACAAGTGTGTCGTCTTCGTCATATTCTGGTTCGACATCTTTTGGGCTGGATATGGACTTGGATTTTTCATCGGATATTGCGGACATATTTAGTTTAGATTTCTTGAACACGGGAACAACCAGTTTTTCAAACCTGCGCGGTAAAAGCTTGTATGACGCGGCCAAGAACCGTTGCAAGACCGTTTTGACCAGTTGTGAAGCCGCTGGTGCCAACATAGACCAGATTTCTGCTAATTATGACCTGGCCATAGACAAGGACTGTATTGCATACGAACAGGGCCTGACCAAAATGAACGAAACGTTGGTATCAAATGTGCGCAGTGCGAACCTGATGCTGCAAAAGGCGCGTTTGGCCGTTATGCAGAACAAGAATCAATATGATGCCAAGGGCTGCATTGCGGCACTGGATACGTGTATGACGGATGAAATGGTTTGCGGCGCGGATTATACAAAGTGCCTTGACCCGACCAAGAAATATATTGATGAAAATGGCGATGTTGTCCTGGGACAGGATATTACCGATATAACCGACTTTATGGAACGCTATAACAATGCGGCTATAGACAGCGAATTCCTGAAAAATTCGTACGGTATGGCAATCAACCCAGATAATTGTATCGCAGATGCGACGGATGCGGGTGATGTTGGAAATAATGGCGCGTGTGTCGTCAGTTACCTGTTAAAGAAAATAGGAACCAAGCAAAGTGTTACGGACGAAGGTTTGTGTCGTGCTGTTCTGGATAAATGCCAGGCATATACGTATGACGATCGCGGAAACTATCTGCCGTATAACGATGTTGTTGTGAATTATATTCAGCGCGCAATGGTAAATGTCCAGGCCGAACAGCGCCAGATTATTTCCGATTATGCGTCGAATTGTATGCTGGATGTTGCAAATTGCTATAACCAACAGGTGACCCAGGTAAATGCCTGGTCATCCAGTGCCAGTGTGAACAGTATCTATAACGTTATGCGTGGTGCGTGCCGTAATGTTGCGCTGACCTGTGCCTATGCGGTGTTTGACAATGATGCGACCAGTTGCCCGGAACAGACCAATGGCGACAGAACTGACACTCAAAATGATACGTGTATAAACAGCATATCGGAAATGTTCTATCAGTCACTGTTGTGCCCAGATAATTCGACATACCAGGTCACCGCCGGTACTGCTGGCGAAAACGGATATGTAAATGAACACTGCAAGTGCAATAGTGGCTATGAACAGTTTGGCACCCAGTGCTTGACGGAGTGCCCAAAAGAATCAACACGTAATACGTATGGTTCGTGTACGTGTAATTCCGGATACACAATGCAAAACGGCGTATGTGTTTCAACTTCAACTGGTGATTAGAAAAAACGGGGAATAAGCCCCGTTTTTTATGTGTTACCCGTTTGATAACAAATCATAATCAGGCCGTTATTTTTTCCATAAATGCGTTATGCGCGTCCAATTCATCCGCGTGTGCAGGAAATTGGCGATGTGGAAAATTTGCACCGATTTTCGGGTGTGCCAAAAAATCCGCGTGCTGCTTTGCAATTATGTCCGCAACATCGGGTGCGGGTGCGGTGTTTTCTAGCTCCTTGTACACCTTGGCCAGGATTTCCGCGTCAATCAGCGCCCCGTGTGCGTCCGCACGTGCGGTCAATGATATTCCATACCATTTGGCCAGTGCGTCCAGTGAATAACTTTTTGGTCCAAATACACGATTGCGTGCAATTACAATGGAATCAAATTGCTGTTCACGCGGAATCTGGGGCAATCCCACCAGTTGCAATTCGTGATTGATAAATGGAAAGTCAAAATCCAATCCATTATGCGCAACAATCGGACTGTCCCCGATAAATTCCAGAAAACGTGGTGCCACGGCGGCCATTTTGGGTTTGTCTTCCAAAAAAGCGTTTGAAATTTTGTGAACCATATACGAATCAGGTGGAATTATTTTCCCGTCTGGATTGATGTATTCGTGAAAAGTGTTATCAGTTATATTGCCGTCAATCATTTCAACCGCGCCGATTTCAATACACCGGTCGCCGCGCATATATTCAAGTCCAGTTGTTTCAATATCAAAACAAATAACACGCCCCATTTTTCCCGCCCTATAATAAAATATGTTTTTGTAACTTTTGCTTTGTGTATTATAATGGGTTGGTGAATTTAATGCTAGAAAATCTTAATCCCGAACAAAAACTGGCTGTTGAAGCAACTGACGGCCCGTTGTTGGTGTTATCCGGCGCTGGAACTGGGAAAACACGCGTACTGACCACGCGTGTGGCGTATATATTAAATAATGCGCTGGCATTACCGTGGCAGGTTTTGGCCCTGACATTTACGAACAAGGCCGCTAATGAAATGAAGACACGCCTGGCCACGTTTTCAGATGGTGCGTCCTGGTATGCGTCTGATGTATGGTGTGGAACGTTTCATTCAATTTGCCTGCGTATATTGCGCGCAAATGCGGATGCGGCCGGCCTGCGCCGTGATTTTATAATATATGGCGAAGACGAACAGAAACGGATTTTGAAAAATGTTTTTGCCGAAATGGGTTTGGATATCAAGGATTTTAGCCCGTCTGATTGGGTGGAACGTATTTCATCGATAAAGGACAAGGGTCTGCACAGCACTGAACATACATCTGATACAGCACTGAAGATATTAAACGCATACAATGCGGAATTGGCACGCCTGGGGGCGGTTGATTTCGGCGATATAATATTGCGCGTGTTGCAGTTGTTTGACGCATTTCCGGACATTTTGGCGCGTTACCAACGACAATTCAAATATATCCTGGTTGATGAGTTTCAGGATACCAACGCCGCCCAGATGCAGTTTTTGCAAATGCTGACCCGTGGAATTGAAAATCCGAATATTTGTTGTGTTGGCGATGATGATCAGTCGATTTATTCTTGGCGTGGGGCGGAAATAAAAAATATTTTGAACTTTGAACGTACATTTCCAAATGCACAAATAATTCGATTGGAAACAAATTATCGCAGTACGCCAAATATATTGGGGGCGGCAAATTCTCTGATACGTCACAATACCGGCCGCCTGGGCAAGGATTTGCACACCGCACCAAATGCGCCGGCGGGTGAACCGGTTTATGTGCTGACCGTGCCAAGTGATTTTGATGAAGCGCGCCTGGTGTCCGATATAATTATGAGAAAATCGGACGATGAATCGTATTCAAATTATGCCGTTTTAATTCGGGCCGGTTCACTGTCGCGATTGTTCGAAGAAGAATTTACCGCACGCGGTATTCCGTATAAACTGATTGGCGCGACCAAGTTCTATGACAGGGAAGAAATAAAGGACGTCATTGCATACCTGCGATTATTGGTGTACCCGTTTGATGATATGGCTTTCTTGCGTATAATTGGCAAGCCACGGCGTGGTTTTGGCCCGTCTGCGATTGCAAAGTTGCGCGCGGCGGGGGCTAATTTAATGGACGGCCTGCGCAAAGCATCCCTGACCCGAAAACAGCGCGCCGCGGCTGATGCGTTTTTATCCGCGTTTGATTTTGACTGGCAATCAGTTCCACCGACGGATGCCGCGCAAAAATTATTGGATAATGCCGGTTATATACAAATGTGGCGTGAATCACGTGATGCGGACGCCACTGACCGATTGGATAATATTCGCGAACTGATAACAAACGTTATTGCAAAGTATGATACTTTGCCGGAATTTTTGGAACACGCTGCGCTTATGATGACGGACGATAATGATTCCGACGATGCCGCGCCCGTTGACGCGGTTAGTGTGATGACTATCCACGCGGCCAAGGGATTGGAATTTGACACCGTTTTTTTGCCCGCGTGGGAAGAGGGGATTTTCCCCAACGATATGGCCGTTCAATCCGGCGGGCTGGAAGAAGAACGCCGCTTGGCATATGTTGCGATTACGCGTGCCCGTCGTCGTGCGATTATAATAAATGCAATGTCGCGTATGGTGTTTGGCAACCGCCAGTATAATTCGCCCAGTCGCTTTATTACCGAAATGGATAATCACTTTTTAGATTTCCAGGGTGGCGCCCCGCGTGCATATAATTCATACCGGCCATATCAGCAATTTGACACATCAAATCGTCCGCGTGGTGCATCATATACTGCATCAAAACCACGTCGTGCGCCGGTTGAACATAAATCGGCGGTTGGGCGCCTGGTTACACACGATGAAATGGGTGGTGGCGTTGTTATCGAAGATAATGGCGATATTTTGACCGTTGCGTTCAAGACCAAGGGTATAAAAAAGGTTGCGCGTCAGTATATTAAATTTGCAGATTAAAAAATCCGCAGTTCGCGGATTTTTTATTTTTTACCACGCACGGTTTTAATAACAGATTTGCCCCATCCGCTGACATTGTTCCATAATTTTTTAACATCGCCACCGAATTGCTTGCCAAAACTGTCGTCAATTTTGCCGCCTAAGTCAGTTGCGATTTTGTCCGCGCGATTTGCCAGATATGCAACCAATGCCCCCGTCAGCAGAGTTATTATAAATCCGCTGTTTTCCAATGTTGGTACTGTTGCCGCCAGATTCGCATCAATCGTGCCCGACAGCAGTGCCGCGCACAGTGCAATCACAATCGACAGTGATACAAAATATATTGCCGCATTTATAAAGCGTTCAATTTGTCTTTGCAGGGATTCCGGCTTAAACAGTCCCAGAAAACCGTTGAATATATCGCCGACGATGCCTTTATATGAAGTTTTATTGATTGTTTCGGCAATGGCCGTGAACGGCAACATAAACACGCCCAGGAATAAATCTACAATCACCCCCAGTCCCATCAAGGCGAACTTAAATCCATTATAAATGAATATTACAATAAATGCGGCGCCGACCAGTGTTGTAAATGCACTGGTGCCGATACCTGCAATCATCCATTTCCACCCAGCGGCAACGGCGGTGGCAAAAAATCCAGACAGACGTGTCGGTACGCACAGCATATTTGCGGCGGCGTTTGCGTCCAGTATCATATTTTCGGAAATATTCGCCGCGGTATATGCGTGTATAGCCGCACACGTATCGGGCAGGTCCGCCCCCGCAGAATTTGCGACCGCGCCCAATATCAAATCGGACATATATGTTGCGACACTGATAATCGGACCCATTACCCACATAAATATCTGGGCGGGGCCAAAGTTTAATATGATAATCCAGATTGCGACAACGGCGCCCTTTTTGACCAGGTTCACACCCAATTCCATTGCGCTGGAGCCACGGGTCATCATATTGTACGCTTCGAACATAATCCAGAATATATAGGCGATAATCATAAATATTACCGCAAATCGCACCAGTGACGAATCCAGTACATCCGCAACCAACGATAATCCGTTCATCAGTGCCAGGCCGATTTTCGCCTCAATCGGGACATAGTCGGGCAACAGTTGTTTTGTCTGAAATTCAGATTGAAATTCAGTCATATCGCCGGCGATGTCAGTATTGAACGCGTCCATATTTTCCGGTGTCATCCAATTACCATAGTCGCCAATCTCACTCATCGGCAGATTTGACGCGGCACCAAACGCCACCGGCGAAATCAGCATAAATGCAGTCACCGCGATAATGATTTTGGTAAAGATGCGTTTTAATACCGTCATTATTTTTTACCAACCGCCTTGGATATAGCACCAAATATTTGCTGGGGCGCGTTCCAGATTTTTTTACCCAAATCTTTGGCCCAGGTACCAAAGTCAAACTGCTCCTTGCCGCCGCCGGTCAGGATTCCGTCCACCTTTGGTTTTATGGCATAGAAATACAACAGGAACACCAACCCCATCATCAACAGAAATTCCCAACCGTCGCGCATAAAATCAAACGCGCCCGGATATTCGCGTTCTACCGCGGCACGTTGGGCGGTAAAGCAATCACGGAATTTGTCTGCGTCCATTTCGCCGTCGGCGGTTGCGACCGTCTCGCACGTGGAAAATACATTTATTACGGATAATGTCTGGGCGTCCGGATTTTCCGCGACGCGTCCCATCATCGGCGGTAAAATTGCACTGTACCCGTCAACCGGACCGGGGAAATATGCATCGGCGGCATACGCCACGACGGCATAGGTTATCAGAACCTTTAGCGTTATGCCGACGATTTGAATTGCAGATTTTACCAGCATATTTATTGCATTTTTAACTACGCCCGATGCCAGCGACCACGTTTGTTCAAATGCCGCCGCCGCTAATATCAGTGGCAGGAATATTATTAAAAACACCAGTTTGAATACCACAGACAGTATTTGAAACACCAAATCAAATCCGATTATCAAAAACATCAACACCAGTGTCAGACCAGCAATCCACGTGAACAGCCCCCCGCCCAAATCCAACCAGGCATAATTCATCAGTGAAAAACCGCCCGCCGCCCCGGCCAGCATAACACTGTTTATATTGCCCATAACGCACATAAACGGTTGCAGTATCGGGTTTAATACATCGCCGGTGGTGGCGCCGTCAATACTTGCCATTGCGCCACATTGCGCGGCGTCTGATACGCCGGTTGCGGCCATAGACAATTCTGCCCCGACAAACAGTACCGGTGTAATGGTTATGTTCGCAACGGTCTTTAGTGCCGCGACGCCACCCATACCCAGCGCGCCCATCAATGCGCCGACAATCAGTACGCGCGCACCCTGGCGCCAAACCTTGTCAAACCAGCCGGCCAGTTCCAGCTTTTTTTCTTTTTCGTCCAGCGTCGCCGTCTTTTTCGTTGCGTCCCATATATACTGGCCCGTGTACACAAACAGGAATATTCCAAACCCAATGGCCAACAAAATCCAAATATTATCCACCATTGCTGTCCAGAACATTTCGGCTGCATTACCGATAACAGCAAATAGTTCCTGGATATACCCGCACAGGAAACATCCGTTTGCAGACGCAATGTCGCCGTTTTGTACGCCGATTGCGTTCATAAAACCGTTCATACTGGTGTATGTTATGGCCGCCCCGCCGATTGATGATGACAGGTACCATATACCGACACCCAACGCAATTGCGCCCATAATGAATTTAATGGCAAACATAATCAGCGATGCTTTCATTTGCCGCCCTTGCTATCCCCTTTTTCGCCACCGGACAAAATTGTTGCGCCGGCCTTTTTCACCGTTTCAACAATATTGGTGGTCAGTTTCATTGCGTCATCGGCCAACTGTTCACTCAATTTGTTTTCCTGTGATACGCCAAACGAATCCAGAACCATTGACGTGACGTTTGGTATTTGACCGTAAATATAGTTTAGCACATAAACCAATATTACACATCCGCCGATTGTCATCGCGGCCAGATTGTCGCCCGATAAATCGCCTGCAAATATATTTCCACTGGTAATCAAATCCATAATTTCGGCGGCACTTTGCCCCGGCGCGGAAAAGAATTTTGCTATAATGACCATAATCACCGTATATGTCAATACCGCGGCCGCCAGAGCAATTATAGCATTTATCAGTTTTTTGAATTGCCCCGTTCCGACGTTTTTCCCCAGGGATGACAGCCAACCCGGCGCATCGCCACCCTTGAACGCAACCAGTATCAGCGACAATGGAAAGAAAAATGCAAAGAACGTCATCGCGACGATAATATCGGCAAAGTAAAAACAGAACCGTATAAATAATTTGAAAAATCCATAGAATAAATACAGCCCGATAAAGAACAGAATAATATGTTTAATCAGTGCGCCGATTCCCAACAGTGCGTCCAGTGAAAACGCTTTGTCCATAACGGCGATGCCCAGTTTCATATATGATTGAAACTGTGTGATTGTTGTTTTCATCAGCATAATGATAGTATCGCGCAGTTGCGGCCGGTAAAATCCGTCATCTGACATTTCCATCGGCTGATAGGTTACGCGTTCATTTACAGTGTCTGGATTTGTTTTCAGCATACTTTGCGTATAAATCAGTGCGATATTTGCCACTGGTTCAAATGTGATAGTTGTTACAAATCGTGGCATAACAATACCCATACTTAAAAACGCCAACGCCACCAGTGAATTTATCAAAACCGGCTTTAACGATTTTTGATAGAACGGGTCTGTAACGCCGCCCTTCATATTTTTCCAAACTGCATTGATTACATAGAACGCAAACAACACACAGAATAAGATTGCACAGAATATGACAAACTGGTCATATACGGCGGCCGCGGCGTCGGACACGATTTGAAACAAACGGTCAAACACCGGACAGCCCCAACACTGTACGGACGAATCCACCAAAGAGTTCATAAATCCGTTCATTTCTTTTTAATCCACCCAAACGCCTTGCCCAGTGACGTGCCCCAATTCTTTACATTTTTAACCAGTTTTTTGGAATCGCCGGTCACCTGGTTGTACAGATTATCCATACCCTTGCCGACATAGGAATCCAGTTGTTCGCGCGTCATATTAAATATTCTGAACATCAAATAGAACGTCAGTATTGCCGACAACCACAGTATCGAATGCTGGCCAAATCCCAGTGCGCCGGATACGGCGGTTGGCACATTGGATGTCGCCGTCCCGCCCGCCGCCACAACAAACACCGATGAATTCCACCGGAACATTGCACGGATTACCGCAATATTCACGCACAGTATAAAAGCGCACGCAATCATTGTAATAACGATTTTTTGCAATGCCTTGGTAATGCCGCCAAATGCCGGCCATATATCCAACCATTTATCACTGGGCTTTACAACATACGCCAGAACTTGGAACGGGTATAAAACCAATGACATACCGAAGTTAAATATTGCCTGGATTATCAGCAGTGCCATAAACAGATTGCTGGCCACGAACGTGAACACCAACAGTATTCCGGTTACTATGTTTAACAGGTTTTCGCCACCGTGCGGTATCAATGTCATCAGTCCGCGCAGACCACTGTTTATAAAATCAAATCCGCGTTTGATAACCTGGTTGTTGACGTGCGATATTTCCGATACGGGCTGTACCAAAAATTCACAGCTTTCCTGGCTTATCCAGCCCTGTTGCACGACGGATTCGGGGCATTCGATTTTTGGTGCGCCCCCCACATCGTTGATAGTACCCAAAATACTTTCGGTATAGATAGCACCGAATTGTAAAAATGGATTTATCAGCCATTCGGTCAAATATACTGGCTTTAGTTGCAACAATACCGTTACGGCGATAATCGCGCGGATTGCGGGCTTTAGCATATTGGTTGCAATCGTCATACCGTCTATGCCGCCCGACATTTCGCCACCGCCCGAAAAACCGAAAAATGATACCCAGGTTTTTGGGAAATACATTTTCAGCAGGTACAGCGCCATTGATACGGCCAGAAATCCCCACACCAGGATATAAATTATCCCGTCGCCGCGGCCGACAAAAAAATCATATCCGCCAGTCGCAACCGTCATCAGCGCGTCCAGTATTGTTGGAATCAGCGGGGCTAAATTCAGTGCATCAACAATCGTGCGATCCGCGGCAAAGGCCGCCACTGGCATAAACAGCACGCACGCGGCCGTTGCCATTATGCGCGCTGTTGCCGAAAAAATCGCACGTTTGAATAAATTCATTCTCTCTATAATTATTTTATCTTTTCAATTATATCACATTTGGGGCAAAATGTGGTATACTTAAAAGCAATGAACAGATTAAAAAAGTTCTGGATTGTTTTTTTATCGTTCCTGCCGTTTTCTGCGGGGGCGGTGGCGCCGTTTGTCGTTGGGGCGATTGCGGGCGTTGGTGTTATTGCCGGATTTTCAATTTACAGAACGGCTGCACCAGTCAATATGGCTGACGCATTGAATTTTTTCACCAGTTGCTGGTCGTGCCAAATGTTTTCGGAAATTATGGCAACTATGTCGGGACTGTTGCCACGGGTGTACAGTGCGATTGGGTCGGTAATATTGCCGTTTTCTGCCGGATTGATGGCGGTCTGGTTTGCGTGGAAACTGTTTTCTGGATTTATAAATGCAAAGATAGAAGAGCCCTGGTCAATAGTTAGTGATTTTGGGACAAAGTTTATAAAACTTGCGTTTGTGGGCGCGCTGTTGGCAGTGCCGTTGCCGCGATTGCTGACCAATATTGTCATAGAACCCATTTTTAACGTCGGTCTGTCATTAAACAGGGTTATTGCTGGAAATGATGAATTTGCCAAATGCGTTGTTGCAACGGCTGTTGCTGATCCAACGGCGGTCAGTGTGGATGTCGCCAATGCCGGGGCGTTTTCACCAAGATTGCGTCATAACCTTGCGTGCGAGGTTGCAAATGTCCACCAGATGACGGGACTTGGGATGACGGTTGGCTGGACTATGCTGAATATGTCGTTTAACGAAGAATATATGCATCATATCCTGTGGGATATACCGATTTTTCCGAATATACCGATTTTCTTTTCGGGACTGCTGATACTGTCGCTGTTCTTTTTTGCGTTGTTGCCAGTTCCGTTGTATTTTTTAGAAGTATTTATAAAACTATCTATGGATTTGGTGATGTTGCCGTTTATGTTGATGTCGTGGCTGTTTAAGGGGTGGGCGATATTTCCAAACGGTGGTCGCAACATAAAAACAATGATAGACGATGTTATCAAGGCAACTGGTGGGATTGCGCTGATTGGTGTTTTTGTAACATTTGCAGTTATGTTTTTGAACGCGGTGTTCGGCCGGTGGCAGGGTGCGGACAGATTGGCCACCGCATTGGCGCAAAACGATTCGACAATTTTGATGGACGGATTGATGATGCGCAACGACAGCATTATAACGATTCTGTTGATGGGAATTTTTGTCGCAATGTTTATGACAATGATACCAGCCCTGGTAAAAACGCTGTTTGCCAATGTGGCTGTGCCCAACAGTTTCTATGAAACGACAAAAAAGAACATAAATATTGTGTGGGGAAACCTTAAAAAATGGTACGCCGCACTAAAAAAATAAAAAATCAAGTGCTTTATTTAACCCGCACCCCTTTTTTGTATGTTCCGAATCTGATATAATTCATAGCAATGAAGCAGTTTCCGATTCTTTATTGGCCACGCAAGACAAACGCCGACCCAGAATATCAGTTGGCGCGCAAGGTTATAAATAGCGCGACTGGTGTTATGCCGGACGTTATGACTGGTGATATAGATGTTGTTGGTGTTTTGGAAAAAAATCCTAATGCGACGATATATTATCCGGTGTTTTGTGAATCGACCGGTTGGTGGGGTGAATTGTTGGGTGGTGCGGCCGTTGTTACGGACAAACTGATTATATCACCGGAATGCCAGTTGATGGTCATAGAATCAAAAACAGTCGCGGGAAATACCGCACGTGGTGGAAAAAATCAACTGTTGGCGGCGGAAATCTATCCAGCCAGCGGTTTTTTTAAGAAAATGAATTCCGGCATTGCGACGGTGGCGGATATGCTGGCGACTGATGCGGGAACCATATTGGCATTGTTTGCGGGGAAAAGTCCGACGCAGTTCATAAATGTCCTGGAATCGACGGGAAATTCGTATTTGGGGTGTATTGGTCGTTACTAATATGCTATTATTGCTTGATTTCTGGAAAAATACTTGTATAATTTTCGGGCTTTATGGAAAATAAAAGGGTAATACGATGAAAAAAGGAATTCATCCGGAATATCACGAAATCAACGTCACAATGACGGACGGCAATACCGTTAAAATGTATTCTTCGGTTAAAAAGGACTTGGTTTTGTCCACAGATAACCTGAATCATTCCGCCTGGACGGGTCAACGCAGCAACACTGGTGAAAAGGGTGCGCGTGCGGCTGGTTTCAAAAGCAAGTTTGCCGGTTTCAATTTTTAATAACACAATACAGCACCACGGGGCGGGGCAATGGAACTGTTGATAAAGGGTTCAACCGAATTAAACAAAATGTTTATGGCGTTGCAGCGGACTGCGTCCGGCCTGCGTCACGATTTCGGTGAAGTTGAAAACCTGCAACAATCCCTGCACGGGGCGCGCGATTTTGTGAAAAAGGCCGCCGCCCGGATAGAAGAAAGTATTTTGTCTGACCTGTTGTTGGTGCGTCCATCGGCGGGTTTGTTGACGCCTAATGTTACCCAGACGGGTGACGGGCGTGATGAATTCGTGTTGGCGTTATCAGGTGCGGCGAACTTTGTTCGTGCAAATTCGCATTTTGCAATTTCATTGGCGTTGCGTTCGGGCGATGAAACAAAAATCGCGTTGGTGTATGCGCCGATTGATGAACGCCTGTTTTATGCGGAACTGGGGCGGGGGGCGTATATGTTTTCCGCGTATCATTCCGCACGTATCCGTGTTTCAAATCTGTCGGATCCATTGGATTTAACCGTTGCATATAATACGTCCGACGAACGTAAAACCATTGGTGATGTTCGCCGTACTGGTTGTCCGGCATTGGATTTGGCGTGGGTTGCCGCGGGCAAGTTTGATGCGTTTGTCTCAGACGCGTTGGATTATGCTGAAATTGCGGCGGGCGATTTACTGGTACGCGAAGCGGGTGGAAAAATCGAAATGGGGGCCGATTTGGTTGCCACAAACGGACACGTGGAACTGTAATCGGTTGCATTGCCAATAATGCCGCCACTGGCGGTTTTTTATTTTACTGATGTGACGTGGAATACAAAACTTGCAAAGGGCGAACAAATATCCTAAAATTTGATAGCTATGAAATTCAAAAAATTTTTGCGTATTTTTCTGAATATACTGTTTTGGGGATTTACAATCGGTATTGCTGCATTGGCGGTACTGGTGTTTATTTACGGAAACGATTTGCCGGATTATAAAAAATTGGCGACTTATGCACCGCCGGTTGCAACCCGACTGTATGCGTCCGACGGCAGTTTGTTGATAGAATATGCCGAAGAACGTCGTGTATTTATCGATTATGACGATATGCCGGCCCAGTTGGTGAACGCGTTTGTTGCGGCCGAAGACCAGAATTTCTGGACGCATCCTGGTATTGATGTCCAGGGAATTATGCGTGCGTTGGTGAACAACGGTTTGCATATGATGGGATTTAACGCGCGTTTTTCCGGTGCATCAACCATAACGCAACAGGTGGCTAAGAATTTTTTCCTGACGTCTGAACGTACTATTTCGCGCAAGATTAAAGAGGCGATTTTGGCTCTGCGCCTGGAACGTACATTTTCCAAGGAACATATTTTAACCCTGTATATGAATCAGATATATTTGGGATCGCGCGCGTATGGCGTTGGTTCTGCGGCATTGATGTATTTTAATAAACCGGTTTCTGATTTGACATTGTCTGAATGTGCATTTTTGGCCGCACTGCCCAAGGCGCCAAATAACCGTGATAATGCAATTGAACGACGCAATTACGTCCTGCGTCGTATGGTGGAAGAAAAATATATAACCCAGGCCCAGGCAGACGCCGCCGCAGCCGAAGAATTAAATATAAACAGTGGCTTTACCGCCCAAATGGACGAAGATTTTCAATACTTTGCCGAAGATGTTCGTCGCCAGTTATTGGAAACACTGGGGCGCGAAACATTGTATAACCAGGGATTGTATATAAAGACCACGATAGTTCCAGAATTACAACACGCTGCATCTGCCGCATTGAACAAGGAACTGGACAGATACAATTCTGTTCGCGGTGAAAACGAACCAAAATTACAGGGTGCGATTATCGCGATGAATCCACATACCGGTCGTATTGTTGCAATGTCTGGCGGCCGTTCGTTCCGTGAAAGTTCGTTTAACCGTGCGACCCAGGCAATGCGCCAAATCGGCAGTACTATAAAGCCGTTCGTATATCTGGCCGCATTGGAACGTGGCACATCGCCCCAGGCACTGATATTGGATGCGCCGATTGTCGGATGGCGTGAAAATGATACGCTGTGGAAACCGGAAAATTATGATAAAAAATTCCTGGGCGATATTCCGTTGCGTTTTGCATTGGAAACATCGCGTAATGTACCGGCGGTGCGCCTGGTGCAAAGTTTGGGTGTTGAAAACGCGATTGAGGTTGCACAGCGTTTCGGTGTCTATCCGTCCAATTTGCCAAATGTGAATTTGTCGTTGGCATTGGGGTCGGGTGAAACGACACTGCAGCGTTTGGTTCAGGGATATTCTGCGTTTGTGAACGGTGGATATCTGATTCAGCCGAAACTGGTTGATTATATCCAGGACAGATATGGCCACACACTGGACGGAAATAGTGTTGAGTTAGTAAAATGGCAAGAAGACCTGTTGCCGCCAGAAAAGATATCTGATGAACAGCCATTGTCTGACCCGCAGAGTTTGTATCAAATGGTATCGATTTTACAGGGTGTTGTTGAACGTGGTACTGGGAAACAGGCGCGTGTTCCGGGTCACACAATCGCGGGTAAAACTGGTACGACCAACGACGTCAAGGATATATGGTTTGTTGGATTTTCCAAGAATTTGATTGCTGGCGTATATCTGGGATTTGATATGCCGGCGCCCCTGGGACGTGGCGCGGGCAGTCATATGGCTGCGCGTGTATTTGCGGACTTTATGAAAACTGCATTGGCGAACGAAACAAACCAGCCGTTTTCCGTACCTGACGGATTGACTTTTATGCGTGTGAATCGTATGTCTGGGGCGTCCGCATCAGACGATCCAAACGGTACAATTATTACAGAAGCATTTAAGCCCGGACAAAAACCGAACCCCGCGCCAAAGAAATCCCAGGCGCAATCAGGGCCGGTTGTTGGTGGTGTGTTTTAATAACACGCTGTGGCAAAATATGTTATAATCTTGTTAAACGAAAGGGGGACTGTTATGAAAAAATTTATGCTTTTTGGATTGATGGCATTTGCGCTGGCTGCGTGTAGTGATACTAATGATGGTACGTCTATTACGTGCGGTGGATATGATATCGCAATAAATATGGCGGCTGATGGTGAATCTATGACAGCGGTAATCAATGGTGATGAAATGACACTGGTGCACGCGATTTCTGCGTCTGGTGCACGATATGTCGGTGAATTGAACGATACGATTGTGACGCTGTGGAATCAGGGCACAACCTGGACTATGTTTTTGAACGATGATGCACCGATTGATTGCGTCGCGAAATAATTTCATTTTTGTGATTTATATGATAAAATGTCAGCATAAGTGAAGGAGATTCTTATGCTGACATCTTTGTTTTTAGAACGTGGCGCGACATTTTTTGCCAGTGGTTGGACTCAGTTTGCGGCCGCGTTTGGATTGGCGTTTTTGATAATGCTGTTGTTTGGGCGCCCGTTTATAAATTTGATGCACAGAATCCAGAAAAAGGGTCAGCCGATAAGTGAAAATGTACCCGTTGAACACAGAAAAAAAGCCGGTACCCCGACAATGGGTGGTCTGTTGGTTGTGGCTGCAATTTTAATTCCCAGTATTTTATTTATGCCGCCGTCAAACCCGACTGGCTGGATAGCACTGTTGTCGCTGGTTATGTTTGGCGCAATCGGTTTTGTTGATGATTACAGAAAGGTTAAATCACAATCCAAAAAGGCCGCAAACGGTCTGTCGCCGGCAATACGCCTGTTGCTGGAAGGTCTTTGTGTAATTGTTCTGGCGTATTTGATAAATGGTACCATACCACTGTATATTCCGGAATTGTCACTGGCGTTGCCGTTTGGAATAATTTTACCGCTGGGGATTTGGTATTATGTTTTCGCATATTTTGTAATCGCAGGCAGTGCAAATGCCACAAACATAACGGACGGTCTGGACGGTATGTTGGCAAAACTGTATATGCCAGTTTTGGTTGTATTGGTGGTCGCACTGTATGGCGCAACACGTATCGGGTTTATGGATACGGTTATGTTCCTGCCCACGGCCAGTGGATTATATGCCGTGTTAGGTGCAGCGTTTGGCGCGGTGCTGGGATTCTTGTGGTTTAATGCAAAGCCGGCGTCGATATTTATGGGTGACGTTGGATCACTGGCATTGGGTGGATTTATGGGTACGGTCGCAATGCTGTTGAAATCCGAAATCATTATGGCCATTGCGGCGGGTATGATGGTGCTGATACTACTGTCGTCATTTATCCAGACAATGTATTTCAAGGTATCGCGTAAAATTACCGGTACCGGTCGTCGCGTGTTCCTGCGTGCGCCACTGCACCACCATTTCGAAGAACTGGGGTGGCCAGAAACAAAGATTGTCGAACGATTCTTTATAATGTCGATACTATTTTCCGGATTGGCATTAGTATTGTTAAAGTTTGCGTAATAAAAAATCCCGCACAGTCGGGATTTTTTATAAAAATATTTTCGCCAGTATATTTTCTTAAAAAAGATGGTATAATATTCACGAAATGCTACGAACCGAAGAAAGCAAACTTACCAGTTGGTATTTTGAAATAGACCGCAAACTGTTGGTCTATGTGCTGGTTATGATGGTAATCAGTGTAATTTGTATGATTTCGGCCGGGTCTGTTGCGGCGGAACGTATCGGTCAGCCCTGGAATTATTATATTGTAAAGGCGATACCGTTCTATTTTATCGGTGTCGCAACCCTGTTGGGCGCCAGTATGCTGAATACAAAGTGGGTTATGCGCATATCGTGGCTGAATGTGGCGGTTGGATTGCTGTTGCTGTTGGTGACGCTGGTTGCGCCGCATACTATAAATGGTTCTGACAGATTTGTGTCGCTGGGGTTTGCCAATGTTATGCCTGCGGATATTATGAAACCGGGTTTTATAATAATCACGGCGTGGTTTTTGGCAAAAATGCGCGACGCATATGGTGACGATATATTCTTTAATCGCGAAGCGTGGCGGTTACGCTGGTTGTCGTGGTGGCCGTATCTGGGGGTGTTTTCGGCCGCGTTGCTGATAATCTTTTCCCATCCTGATTTGGGGACGGCATTGCTGTATCTGGCGGTGCTGTGTGCAATGCTGTTTATTTCCGGATTGCCACTGGTGATTATACCGGCAATCGCACTGGCGGGTTTTGGTTTGTTGACAATAGCGTTTTTCACAATGTCACACGTTCATAATCGTATAATTTCGTTCTTTACCGGAACCGGCGATACGTACCAGGTGACACAATCTATTCAATCTATTCAAAACGGCGGTCTGTTTGGTCAGGGTGACGGTTCTTTTGTAAAACAGTCGCTGCCCGATGCGCACACGGACTTTATATTTGCGGCCGTGGCCGAAGATATGGGGGCGATATTGGCCTGTGTTCTGATAGTGTTTTTAATGATGGTATTGCGTCGGTTGATAGTCAATGCAACTGCCGCACGGGATAAGTTTGTGTTCTATGCAACGGGTGGTGCAGCGGCGCTGTTCGGAACCCAGGTGTGCATAAACCTGATGTCAACGCTGCATTTATTTGCGCCCAAGGGTATGACCCTGCCGTTTATTTCGTATGGGGGCAGTTCGTTGTTGTCGTTCTGTTTATTGTTCGGTATGATAATGGCGATTGTGCGCGAAGATAAATGGAAATAATATATAATTTATCTATGGGGTGTAAGAAATGAAAATTTGGATTGCAACGGGTGGTACTGGTGGTCACGTTTTTCCGGCGTTGAGTGTTGCGACTGCATTGGCCGCGCGCGGGCACAAGATTATAATATCAACGGACGGACGCGTGCGTAAAATGGTTGCAGACGGCGCGCCGCGTGGCGCGCGTGTTGCGCGTGTTTGGGCGTCGGGGGTTGGCGCAAAAAGTCGTGCGCGACAAATTGCGGCACTGTCCAAGATTGCAGTGTCTGCGGCGTGGCTGACCCTGCGTTTTTGTTTTTCGCGCCCCGCGCGCGTGGTTGCGTTTGGGGGATATGCGTCCGTGGCGCCAGTGTTCGCAGCTCATCTGTGGCGGATTCCGACATACTTGCACGAACAAAATGCCGCTATTGGTCGCGCGAATAAGTTCACTATGCGTTGGGTCAAAACATTGATGACCAGTTTTCCAACAGTTGACGGTGTTCCAAAAAATACATCCGCGCGTGTTGTATATACCGGTCTGCCAGTGCGGCGGGAATTTTTGGCCGCGGCTGGTGCGCCGTTGCCGGGGGCGTCAAAATTGCTGGTGACGGGTGGGTCTTTGGGGGCTCAGATTTTGGACGATGTTGTGCCGGCTGCAATTTTACAAATGAAAAATAAAAAGATTTTCGTTACGCATCAGACGCGTCCTGAAAACGTGGCGCGTTTGCAAAAACTGTATGCCGACAATAAAATTCGCGCAAATGTGTTATCATTTATTCACGATATGGCGGGCGCAATAGTTGATGCTGATTTAGTCATAGGACGCAGCGGCGCCAGCACGGTTGTGGAATTAGAAACAATCGGTCGTGGCGCGATACTGGTACCACTAAACATAAATCCAGACCAGGCAGCAAACGCGGACAGTTTTGCACGACTGGGTGGTGGATTTGCTGTACCCCAAGAAAAGTTCACACCAAAATGGTTGGCGGCAACGTTGACGGATTTGTTTGATAATCCAATGCGTTTGGAAAAAATGGCAAAGAAGTCATTGGTTGCAAACAATGCTGTCGAAATAATTTGTGATGAAGTGACAAAATAATCAATATATGCATTTTTCTGCTTGCCTGCGATTCGTCATTTGTTCTATGATGTAATCAGGAAGGAAAGGAAAATGCGTCATATTGCAATCTCTGTAATATCGCTGTTTATTGTATTACCGGCGTCTGCGGCCGCGCGTTTGCCGGTTGTGAATCTGGCGGCGGGTGGGGTTTCCGCACGTGCCGCATTTGGTGAAGATGTTACCGAAAAATCAACCAGTGCACCTTCAAAACGGGTGCAGCCAGTTGTCGCATCTAATACACAGGGTGCTTCGGCGGGTGACGCTGTAAAATCTGAAAAATCAAATCGTAATGTTGTTGCGCGTGCCGCTGCGCCACGTGCATCTGTTGTAACTGCCAAGCCAGTACAAACAGACAGTGGGGAACAAATTATTGCGTCGGCGGATGTTTTATCACCGCGCAGACCCAGTGCTGATTTATGGGCGCGTACATCCAGTGTGTCAAACACGTCTGATGAAATTGTGCCGTTGCGTTTGCCGACACCTGATGAATTTGCTGTGTTTCGCTCCGACAGTGTTTTACCCGAAGAAAGTTTAGATTCTAAACCAAGTGACGCGTCGCCGCGTGTCGCATCAACTGTTTCGGTGCCTGCATCTGATGTTCGTGCGCGTTCGGCGTCTGTTGCACAAACGGCGTCGGCGCCATTGTCTGAATTAGATGCACAGATTGCGCGTCTTAATGAATTACAGCGTCGCGCGGACGAAAGTGTTCGTGATGATGTGATTGCGCCAGCGGCGCCACGTGTTGTGTCTGAAACACGTGGGGTTGTTTCGCGGCCTGTCACTGTTGCACGTTCGGCAAATGATGAGCCAGCTGTTGCGGCGCGCAGTACAACGGATGAAGATGTAAAGTTGTCGCGTATGGTTGTGCCGATGGATGACCTGTCGGACGATGTTGTTGTGCGTGCAGTTCAGCGTGCGGAATCGCCGCGGATTGCCACCGTACGTAATGATATGACACAAATGAGCCCCAGTGAACTGCGTCGCGCGTTTAGAAAAACGTTTTTGTCGGAAAACAAGCATCTGTCCACATTTCAGATTGATGACCGTTTTGACGTGGCCAGTGATATGACCGCAAATGCGGCCGGGTTCACGTCCGCCCGTGATTTGTCCGAAGCGGGTGGAATCCGCCCATTGGAAATCAAGATTAAATTCCGTAATGAAGATGCGGCCTTGTCGCGTGACAATTATAATTTGTTGACTGAATATGCGGGTATTGTTTTAAGCAATCCGACCCGTGCGGTTCAGGTTTCTATACCGCAAAATGTCACCACTGACAGCGATGCACGCAAATTGGCGGCGCGCCGTTTGGCGATAATAGAACAGGTGCTGCGTGATAACGGAATATCTGAACAGCGTATTTTGCCCGTTCTGTCCCAGCGTGACGAAGAAGGTTTGGTTTTGCGTATGATTTCGCTGGACCAGTATGAAACACTGACCAAGCAGCAGCGCGATATATTCGGCGATACGGTCAGCAAGAAAACGTATAGAAGTATGTCTTGGTAAATCAGATTGTAAAACGCGCGGGAAAAATGATTTTGGATACCGCGCGTTTTTCTATTGAATTTTTATTTCCTGCATCGTGCCCGTTGTGTGGTTCGCGTGTTTCAACAAATGGTGAATTATGTGCCGACTGTTGGGCGGCATTTAACTGGATTAGTGCACCACGGTGTGTCAAGTGCGGATATCCGTTTCCTGCAAATTTGGATTTGGGTGCGGCACCACTTTGTCCGAATTGTGCCAGTGGTGATTGTGTGTTGGATTTAATTCGCAGTGCGTGTGTGTATGACGCCGCATCGCGGGCAGCCGTATTGCCGTTTAAGCACGCCGGCCGAATCCGCTATTCGACATTTATGTCACGTGCAATGATTTGGGCGTTGCGTGATACGAATATTTCGCCCGATGTCGTTATGCCAGTACCGCTGGCGTACAGACGTTTGTTTCATCGCGGATATAACCAGTCGACATTACTGGCGCGTCCGATTGCACGTGCACTTGATGTGCCGATGGATTTGGACAGTGTTCATCGTATATATCGTCCAGATATGGGGCATAAAAGCGCATCTCAACGTGCTGAAAATATACGTGGAGTATTTCAAGTAGTGTGTCCTGACAAAATTCGTGGACGTAAAATATTGTTGGTTGATGATGTTATGACAACGGGTGCGACATTTGCGGAATTGCACCGTGTTTTAATGCGTGCGGGTGCCGCGGCCGTATATGGTGTTACATTTTGTCGCGTTGCCCACGCAATATAAGTTGTTTAATTTATGTTCTGATTGTGTTCGTTCATAAATGTTTTCAGCATATGTTGGCTGTGGCTGTTATATTCCTGCTGAATGATTTTCTTGGAACACAGAGCCAGCAATGTTTCCAACTTTTCCGCCATTGTCAGTGTTGATATTTTTTTCTGGCGCGGGTTCGCGGGTTTGCGGTCAAATATGGGTTTTATTGCGCGTGCAATCATTTCGTCATCAATATACAGTTCATATGCAACATAACTGTTTTTCGGGTCGGTGTGCGAATAGTAACTGCATAAATCGATATATGTTTCTTCGCCATTTTCATCAGGAATAGTAAAACTGTACACTGACATAGTTTTACTGTTTTCAACAGAAACAAATCTGTTTGGTATCAAGGTATAAAGCGTATAAAACAAAATATCATTCATAATGATAATTATCATATTACAAATATTGCTTTTGTCAAGACAAGTATAACAATGCCTTGAATTTTGTTTTTTATCTGGTACGATTTATCGGTATTTAATTTATGGGATAAAACGATGAACATAGAACTGGGTAAAAACATAAACACGCGTGAAATGGAAACCAAGATTCAGGAATTTTGGGATTCTAATAATTTCTGGGACAATGATGTAAAATCGGGCAAGGAACCATTTTGTGTAATGATGCCGCCACCGAACGTGACGGGCAATTTGCATATGGGGCACGCGTTGGACAATGTTTTGACGGACATTATTTGCCGGTACAAGCGTATGTGTGGCTATGATGTTTTGTGGCAGCCGGGAACCGACCACGCGTCCATTGCGACCCAGTTGTTGGTGGAACGTGACCTGTCAAAGCGTGGAATAAATCCGCGTTCACTGTCCAAAGAAGAATTGTTAAAAACCGCCTGGGCGTGGAAGGCGGAAAAGGGTGGTCAAATAGTTCACCAGTTGCATACCTTGGGCGTGACGCCGGTGTGGGGACGTGAACGCTTTACAATGGACGAAGGTCTGTCGCGCGCGGTTACAAAACTGTTTGTAAAGATGTATAACGAAGGCATAATTTATCGTGCCAAGCGTTTAGTCAACTGGTGCCCAAAACAACAAACGTCCGTATCGGATTTAGAGGTTGAAACCCGCGAAGAGCACGGCAAATTCTATTACTTTAATTATCCGTTGGTTGATGGTGGTGTTATTGAAATTGCAACCACGCGCCCAGAAACGCTGTTTGGTGACCAGGCAATCGCCGTTCATCCGGAAAATGAAAAGTTAAAGCATCTGATTGGACGTCGTGCGATAATACCGCTGACCGATATAGAAATACCAATTATTGGTGACGAGCACGCAGATCCGGACAAGGGCACTGGTGCTGTTAAAATTACCCCGGCGCACGATTTTGATGACTGGGAGGTTGGGGTTCGTCACAATCTGACACCGGTATGCATATTGACCCCCGATGCCAAGTTAAACGATAATCCTGTTGTTCCGGAAAAATATCGCGGTATGGACAGATTTACTGCACGTGCCGAAATAGTACGGGATATAGATGCGGCGGGGCTGTTGGTGAAAATAGAAGACAAGGTTATCCCGACGCCATATTCTGAACGTGGTGGGGTGGTTGTTGAACCGTATCTGACCGACCAGTGGTTTGTTGATACGTCGAAATTGGCACCCGATGCAATTCGTGTTGTTGAATCTGGGTTGATAAAATTTATGCCGGAACACCGCTATAATTTGTATATGTCGTGGATGCACGATATCCGCCAGTGGCCGATTTCGCGCCAGTTGTGGTGGGGGCATCGGATTCCGGCCTGGTACGATGCCGACGGCAATGTATATGTTGCCGAAACAGAAGCCGATGCTATAAAGCAGGCCGGCGGTAAAGAACTGACACGTGATAATGACGTTTTGGATACGTGGTTTTCATCTGCGCTGTGGCCGTTTTCAACATTGGGTTGGCCGGAAGATACACCAGAACTGAAAAAATATTATCCGACAGATTTGTTGTACACTGGTGCGGACATAATATTCTTTTGGGTTGCGCGTATGATAATGATGGGAATGTACGTTATGGGCGACGTTCCGTTCAGAACGGTGAATTTCCACGGCCTGGTGCGTGATTCCAAGGGTCAAAAAATGTCCAAGACCAAGGGCAATGGCACAGATCCGTTGACGGCCGTTGACAAGTTTGGTGCGGACGCATTGCGCTATTGGGTTGCAACCGCGCCGATTGGAACGGATTTGCGTTACAGTGATGACGAAGTTAAACGTGGTTCCAAACTGTTGACCAAGTTATGGAATGCGGCTAAATACGTTTTGATGAATCTGACGGATTTTGAACCAGACACTGCGCCCCAGATTGCGATTGAAAATCGTTTTATCGAAGACCGTTGGGTTTTATCTGAATTAAACAAAACAATTGCCGAGGTTCGCAGACACCTGGACAAATATGATAATTATAATTCACGCGCGGCCATAGACACGTTCTTTTACGATGTGTTCTGTGACCAGTATTTGGAATTTATCAAGGACAGATTCTGGTCGCCGGAAAAATACAGTGCACAGTCCAAGATTGCCGCACAATGGACTTTGTTTGAGGTTCTGCGTGCCGTCATTGGTCTGTACGCGCCGTTTATTCCGTTCCAGACCGAAGAATTATGGCAGAAAATTTATAAACCGTACGAAGGCGGCCAAACATTGCACTTGACGGCGTATCCGGCGGTTGATTTGGCGCGTGATACGGATGTGTCACAAATGCAAATCGCACTGGATATATTGAAAAATATTCGTGGTCTGCGTACTGAACGCAAGGTTGGCAATGGCGCCAAACTAGAAACATTGACCATACCGGCCGAAACACCGGCGGCGTTGCACGGATTGATTAAATCTGCCGCGCGTGCAAATAACGTTGTGCTGGGTGATGCGATTGACTTTGTTGTTGCGCAAATGCCGACCAAGGGTGAATAAATGACGGAAAAACTGATTGAAAAGCGTGTTCTGCAGGCATACCAATGTGACCGGTATGGTTATGTTCGTCCGCTGATTTTGATGAACGAATTACAGGGCGTTGCCGATACGCACGCAGAACGCCTGGGGTGTGGGCGTACATACCTGTTGGAACATAATATGGCGTGGGTGGTTACGCATTACCTGGTGGATATTTTGGAAATCCCACGCGAAGGCGAAGAGTTGTCGTTTATCACGTGGCCGTCGGCGCACGATGTGTTGCGTGCCACCCGTGATTTCGAAGTTCGCGGTGCTGATAATCGTCTGTTGGTGCGTGCAACGTCTCAGTGGATTTTGATTGATATGACGCGTCGTCGGCCACTGCGTTTGGATGAAAACTTGCCGCATTGGGAAATTATACCAGAACGTGCGTGGGATGTGGCGTTTGAAAAGTTTCCTGATTTTGCGCCGACCAAGACGCATACTATGAAATGCCGCTTTGACGATATTGACGTGAATCAGCATATAAACAATGCGGTTTATGCGGTGTGGGCGACTGAAAGTGTTGGCTATGTATATCGTAACCAGCACAAATTAAAGCGTATAGAATTAAATTTCAAAAAAGAAATCAGTCCCGATACACCAGAAATTATGGTAGATGTTGCGATAGACGGTTTGACCAGTCATCATAAAATCCGTACCGGCGATATTGAACACGCCGCCGTCGTATGTACGTGGGAAGAATTATAATATGAATGCCCGTGTTGCGGGCATTTTTTTATTTATTACGCCGACGTGCAAACATCATAACAAACCCGTAATAAAACAGTTTTTCTAATATGTGCGCGGGTAGTAATTGTTTACCACGTTCATACCGCGCAAATTGTTTTTGTTCAATACCAAACATTTTTGCAGCATCATAACGTTTTAATTTAGCACTGCGCCGTGCGTCACGTAATAAACGTGCAAAATATGCATTGTCTGCCAATATAGTTGATGGCATTTAGTCCTCCTTTGGTTTTTATTTAATAAAAACACCGCCGTGATTAGGGGCGGTTGGAGGTTACAAACTATCAAAAGCAATAGTGTCGCGTAAATACCGCGGATGCGTGGTAACAAAAAAAATCGCCAATCGGCGATTTTTTTAATTTGCTGCAGTTACAGCCAATCTTTTACGACCCGCTGCGCGGCGACGGTTCAAAACATCGCGGCCGCCCTTGGTCGCCATCCGTTCACGGAACCCGTGCGTGCGCACGCGGCGTGTCTTGGATGGTTGATATGTACGTTTTGTTGCCATAATAAAATCCTTTTGTGCCCCTATTTAATCACAGGTTTTGTAAAAACGCAACCTTTTTATTTAGATTTTATCAATCCTGTCTTTTTTAACCCTTCCAGAAACAAATAGTAGACAAACAGTGCCGCAAACAGTCGCCAAAATGGTAAAAACATCAGTGTATCCCCCGTTATTTATCTGCCGCGGCGTCGCCGATGCAGCGATTGTTTTATTTTGTCGTGTGTGTTCACCGCGTCTATGAACCGTGACATATTCCAACGCATCAATAATAGTTGAGCCCGCATAAATATGTCGTGTTTGTCACATCTCATCAACATCATATCCAGTTCGCGATGGGTTTCTGTCAATGTTTCTTTTAGTAATGTCATAGTGGTGTTCAGATTATCACAAATTTAGCGTTTGTCAATGTAATTTTTGGGGTTTATTTCTTGACCCAAACTCGGAAAATTTGCTATTCTTTATTTGTTAAAAACAAGGGATTTTCCAGTATGTCAGAAACAAACGAAATCAATGAAATAAATGAAATGAAAATACCGCAATCGTCGCTGGAACACGAAATGCGGACCAGTTTTTTGGACTATGCGATGTCGGTTATTGTTGACCGTGCGTTGCCGGATGTTCGTGACGGTTGCAAACCGGTGCATCGGCGTATTTTATACGTTATGAACGATGTTGCCCCTGCAACTAAGCCGACCGTTAAATCTGCACGTATTGTCGGTGATGTTATGGGTAAGTATCACCCACACGGCGACAGTTCGATATACGCGGCAATGGTTCGTATGGGCCAGGATTTTTCTATGGGTGAAATGCTGGTTCAGGGCCAGGGTAACTTTGGTTCACGCGACGGGGACAAGGCCGCCGCAATGCGTTACACCGAAGCGCGCCTGTCGAAACTGGGGGCGTCTATGATGGACGATATGGACAAGGATACCGTTGACTGGCAACCGAACTTTGACGGCACGTTACAGGAACCTGTTGTTTTGCCGACCAAGTTCCCGAATTTTTTGGTCAATGGTGGGTCTGGTATTGCGGTTGGTATGGCGACTAATGTTCCGACATACAATCTGGGTGAAATTTGCAACGGTATTTTGGCGATTTTGGATAATCCGCAACTGACCGATGATGAACTGTTTACTATTATTCCCGGACCGGATTTTCCGACTGGTGCGGTTATTATGGGGCGCGCTGGCGCGTACAAGGCGCACACCACTGGTCGTGGTTCGATAATTGTTCGTGCAAAAACGCATATGGAAACATTTCACGATCATCCGGCGATTGTTGTTGATGAAATTCCGTATCAGGTGAATAAATCGCAACTGATTATGAAAATCGCGGAACTAAGCAAGGATAAACGTATCGAGGGTATTTCCGAAATCCGCGATGAATCATCCAAGGAAGGTTTGCGTATCGTTATTGAATTAAAACGTGATGCCATACCCGATGTTGTATTAAATCATCTGTTCCAGTACACGGAAATGCAGACCAGTTTCCCGGTAAATATGATGGCACTGAATCGCGGCCGTCCGATGCTGTTTAATATCCGTGGCGTGCTGGATACGTTCATTGATTTCAGATGCGAAGTTATACGTCGCCGTACAATATTTGATTTGAATCGTGCGCGTAATCGTGCGCATACATTGCTGGGGTTGTCGGTGGCGGTTGGCAATCTGGACGAGGTTATTGAACTGATTAAATCCAGTGCCAATCCGGATGCTGCCCGTGAAGCATTGGTTTCACGTGGTTGGCGTGCGTCCGATATTGAAAACTATATACAACTGATTGACGATCCAAATACGGAATACAAGGACGGTATGTTCTATATGTCTGACGACCAGGCACGTGCGATTTTGGAATTGCAACTGCACCGCCTGACGGGATTGGAACGTGACAAACTGCACGCGGACTTGGTTGAACTGGGGGCTCAGATAAAGGATTTATTGGATATTCTGGGCAGTCACGAACGTATTGTTCAAATTATTCGCGACGAAACTGCGATGGTTCGTGATAATTGGGCCAGCGACCGTCGCACTGAAATTTCCGATGCTGAAATAGATATCGATGTTGAAGATTTAATTGCACGTGAAGATATGGTTATCACCGTATCCAATACTGGATATATCAAGCGTGTATCGCTGGACACATATCGTGCACAAAAGCGCGGTGGCAAGGGCCGCAATGCTATGACGACCAAGGACGATGACTATGTTGTTCAGGTATTCGTCGCAAATACGCACACACCGCTGTTGTTCTTTAGTTCCAAGGGTCTGTGCTATAAGTTAAAAACATATAAATTGCCCGAAGCCGCTGCCGCTGCCAAGGGACGTCCGTTGGTCAACCTGTTGCCATTGGAAAACGGTGAAACAATAACCGCAATTCTGCCGGTACCAGAAGAGGACGTCGAACGCGTTCGTGCATCTGGCATAGAACACTATCTGATGTTCGCAACAGCGTCTGGTACGGTGCGTCGCAATCGTATGTCGGACTTTGATTCAATTCGCGCCAATGGCAAGATTGCAATGAAACTGGACGACGGTGACAGTTTGATTTCTGTTCTGCCCTGTAACGAAAACCAGGATGTATTCTTGGCGACATACCGTGGTCGTTGCATACGATTCCCGGTGTCTGAAATTCGTGTGTTTGCGGGACGTAACTCGACCGGTGTTCGCGGTATGACATTGGCGGGCGATGACAGAATTATCGGTATGGCGATGCTGAATCACGGTGAATCAGATGCCGCCGTTCGTGCCGCGTATATTAAACAATCCCGCGCCGCACGTCGCGCCGCCACTGGTATCGAAGAAGAATCAGATGATGAAGAAGAATCAACAAATCTGACGCTGACCGATGAACAAATGGCGAAGTTGGCTGAAACAGAACAGTTTATTTTGACTGTGTCTGAAAACGGATTTGGTAAACGCACCAGTTCTTATGAATATCGCACAACGCATCGTGGTGGCGGTGGGTTCACAAATATCAAACTGGGGGGCAAGAACACGGCTGTTGCAGGTTCGTTCCCGGTTGCCGATGACAACGATATCATTATGGTGACGGACGGTGGCAAGATAATTCGCACGCCCGTGCGTGACGTCCGTATTGCTGGACGTGCAACCGCCGGTGTGACATTGTTCCGCACCGCCGAAAATGAAAAGGTTGTATCTGCAATATCCATTTTAAGTGATGAAGGCGAAGAAGCCGAAGTTGAACACGATGTTGCGGAACAGCAAACAGCGGAATAAATAAAGGGGGGCGCGGTATGGATAACGAATATTTTGCATCGATAAACGAGGTGTCAAAACGCCTGTCCGTACCGGCGCATACCTTGCGCTATTGGGAAAAGCAGTTTCCTGTTGCAATTCGTCCAACAACCGGTGCGGGTGGGCGCCGCTATTACCGTGCGGAAACGGTTGATAGATTAGTTGTAATTCGCGATTTGCTGTATAAACACGGGATGACCATCGCGGGGGTGAAAAAGTTACTGCGTGACGGTAATTTTCCCGCGTCCGCTGATGAATTTATTCAGTCCGCGGCGGTGGCCGTGCCACATACAACAAATGCTGCCGCGAACCCAGCGACCCCAGTGGTCTCGGCCACACCGATGGCCGCGCCACGTGTTGATGCGTCACAAATTGATTTGGCGATTGCGACGTTGGAACGTGCCCGGGATTTATTAAAAAACGTATAAAAAACGCGCCTTATGGCGCGATTTTTATTTTTGTAATTGTTGCAATTTTTGCA
Organism: Candidatus Enterousia intestinigallinarum; assembly: GCA_944407095.1. Lineage (GTDB taxonomy): Bacteria > Pseudomonadota > Alphaproteobacteria > Rs-D84 > Rs-D84 > Enterousia > Enterousia intestinigallinarum. The sequence continues at coordinate 745,246 of OX097180.1, forward strand.
GTTGGCGCTGATGCCGATGCACAGACGCCGAATGCCAGTCAATACGCATTTGACGCCAGTTCTCTGATAGGCGGCGTTCCATCGGAATTTGTAACAAAGAATCACGAACTGTGCTGTCGCGTTGCATATTGTTCAGCTTTTCACGGCTGTATGACATACCGTTGGCTGCGGCATTTAATTCCGCGTTCTTGTCAATATATGCGCCACGCAGATAGTCGGCCAGTGAATCAGCCCGTGATTCCAGTTTTGCATACTGGTTGTAATCATATGTTGCCGCAGAATCCAATTTGCGCATCAAGGCCAGATATTCTTTGTCTTGTTTTAACGTATCATAACTTTGGTTTATTATTTTATCACGAGTATAAAAATAGTTTTCTTCGGCGAAATAGACATTTTCGCGCTGATGCTGAAGTTCGACGTGATTGTTAGCCGGGACATTATAGTTTATAATCGTGCCCAAAAAACAAAAGGCCGGAATAGCAGCAATGCAGGTAAAAGCGATTGCTGTTGAGTATATATGTTCAAATTTTTTGTGTTTGTTTTGTGACATAAAAATCCTTTTTGTGATTTATTGTATAGTACAAAAACAATATTTTGTCAAGATATAGTAATAATGGCAAATAAATATTTTGGCAGTCCCAACGGGAATCGAACCCGTGTTACCGGAATGAGAATCCGATGTCCTAACCGCTAGACGATGGGACCAACGCCGCATATGTTATCATTTATTTTTTTGTTTGCAAATTGTAAATAAAAATACCCCAATGGGGTGTTTTTTATTTTGGTTGGGGCGCACTCAATTCCCGCGGCGCGTGGCGGCCGCGGGGAAACCGTGACGGCTTGATTGCGCTATCGCTTATCTCGCCTACTTGTTTTCGAACCGGCAACGTTCGTTGCGGGTCGCGAACCGCGGCCACGGACCAATAATTAAACCCGCACAATGGCGGGTTAAATTATTGGTTGGGGCGCACACGGGGGAATGGGGGCGTTCCCCCATTTCCATTTTGGGAAATCTGTGATTTTCCGAAATGGTTACAAAACATTAATAATGTTTTGCGGTGCAAATGTGAAACGGATTTGCACAATCCGTGCGAATACCAAATAAAAAATACCCCAACGGGGTGTTTTTTATTTTGGTTGGGGCGCACGGATTCGAACCATGATAAAGAGAACCAAAATCTCTTGTCCTACCATTAGACGACACCCCAAAAGCAAACCAAATTATAAATATCTTTCGCATTTTTGCAATAACATTTTTATGTTATCGTATTTTTTCATTGAAAATTTTTTTCAAAAATATTATTTTTCCACTTGCATTTTATTTGTTAAAACATATAATCATTAAAGTTTTTAATAATTAAACCTGCCTCCGTTATAAAAAGGATAATAAAATGGCACGTAAAGAGTTTGTAAAAATACTAGAATCAAACATAATGATTATGGATAAATTGTCGGATAAATTTAAGCGCGAACCGACCGTTTTGTCTGGATATCCGCGTCAGCAGTTGAGTATTTTGGTACGTTTGCATATTGGGGGTCCGGCTCGGTTAAAGGATATTGCACGTCGTGAACTGGTAACGGCGCCAAATTTGTGTGCGGCGTTCAGAAAATTGGAACGTGACGGTTTGGTTTTGCGTCGCATTGATGAAGACGATCGTCGAAACACTTGGTATTCGGTTACTGCGGCGGGTGAAAAAATTGCGACCCAGGCAATGGAAACTATGCGTGTTGCAATAGAAAAGCTATTTGCCAAATTGTCGCGTGAAGACGAAGATGCGCTGACAAAATCATTAAAAACGATAAACAGTATTTTAACCAAGATGGAGTTGACTAATGCGTAAAACAAAACTGGCCGCGTTTGTGTTGTGTGCGGTCGCGGCGGTGTCTGACGCGTATGCTATGGATTTGTCGCTGAACGATGCCGTTGATATGATTATGGCCGAATCCCAGGATTTGAAAAAAGCCGAAGCCAATGTTAAAAAGGCCGAAGCGTCTTTGGATGTTGCAAATGCTAACCGTTGGTTTCAAATAGAGGGTACGGCCACATATATGAACCTGATTGATGTCAAAAATCCGACAAAGTCATACAGTGTCAGTATTCCGCCGGAAATCGGTGGTATGTTGCAACAGTATGTTGGTCCAGGCTTTCAACTGCCCAGCAAGATAGATATACCCGACAGTATGTTTATGGCGGGCGTGTCGATAACTCAGCCGATATATACGTTTGGAAAAATCGGAAACGCGGTCAAGGGGGTAAAGGCGGCAATCAAGGTTGCCGAAGCGTCCCAGGAAATGACGCGTCGTGAAATCAGATACAGCGCGGTTGATATGTATTGGACGGCTAAAATGACGGATGAAATCGTTGACATTTCGCGTGCTGATTTGGATGCGGCGCGTGCTGCACGTCGCAGTTTGACATCCGCGGGCCGTGCGAACCGCAGTAATCTGGTTAAAATTGAATCAGATATCGCGACCAAGGAAATCAACCTGTCGAATGCGGAATTTAATCGCGATACTGCGCACAGAATGTTAAAAATTCTGGCTGGTATTGATATGGATACCGAATTGAATCTGACGGATGATTTTCCGGATACATTTCCGGATTTGAACGCCGGTGAATTGACGTCCACGCCACAGTGGGATGTGCTGAACGAACAGATTCAGATGTATGAACGCAACGCCCGTGCCCAGCGTGCAAACGCATTGCCGACACTGGCGGCGACGGCATCATATAATTACATCGCGATGGGGCCGAATATCAGCAATATGTTCAGTCGCAATGATATGCAGTCGGGATATTGGGGGCTGGCGTTACAGGTGCCGATTTTCAGCGGGGGTGTAAATATGGCCAACGCCACGGTTGAGGCAATGAATGCCGAAGCGGCGCGTCAAGACCTGGACAAGGCGAAAAAGATGACAACCGAAGAATACAATCGCGCCATTGACCAGTATAATCATCTGCGTGGTAACTTAAAAACATTGGAAAATGCGCGTGATTTAGCGGCCAAGGCATACGATTTTTCCAGCGAACGTTTTGCGTCTGGTCAAACGTCTGCCGTTGAATTGTCAGAAGTATCCGCCGGCTTGTACCAGTTGGATATGTCGCTGCTCAACGCAAAGTATAATATTTTAATGTCTGCGGAATCTGTAAAGAAATTGGGTGAATAAAGATGGAACAGTTAAAGGAAAAAATTACGTCAAAGAAATTCAAGAACATTACGTTTGGTATATGTGCAGCGTTGCTGATTGGCTGGGTCGTGTTTCGATTCACGGCGATTGGTGCGGAAAATGCACGTGCGGTATTCAATGCGTCGCGTAACGCGGTTGATGTTGGCGCGCCGGTCTATGCCATAACGGCACAGCGCACGACGGGTGTTCTGCGTGAACCCATAGAGGTTAAATCAAACCGTGCCCTGGTATCGACCGCGCGTGTCGATAAACTGGCCCCGGGCCAGCGTGTTGGTGACGGCGAAATTGTTTCCGTATCACGTGATGTTGATTTGAATACGGGAATGCACATTGTACGTACGCGTGGGGCGGACGACGGCCTGCAGTACGCGGAATTTCAGACGGATGGTTACTTTGTGCCGCTATATGCAATCAGTGGTGATACTGTTATGTTAAACGTTGACGGTGTTGCGACACCACGTGATGTCACTATTGTTCGTCAGGACGCAAACAACGCATTAGTTGATGGCTTGCGTGACGGTGACGTTGTGATTTTGTCCAAGATTGACGCCGGTACCAAGGTGCAGGTAAAAGAATAAAAATTTCAGCATAGATTTCAGGGAGTATTTGCAATGTTAAAATTTTTCGTTCGCAGACCCGTTACAACAGTTATGTTTGTATTGTTCTGGGTCGTTTTGGGATTTGTATCATTTCCAAAGATGAATATTGAACGCACGCCGTCGGTTGATTTTCCGATGGTTACTGCGACGTTTGTGTATCCGGGGGCCGCATCATCTGAAATAGAATCGCAGATTATCAAGCGTGCCGAAGATGCTATATCCGAAGTTTCAGAACTAAAAAAACTGACGTCCCAGGCGTTTGAAAACGGCGGCTTTGTTATGGCGGAATTTAATCTGGGGGTAGATGTAAATGATAAAGCGACCGAGGTTAAAACCAAACTGGATTCATTGTTGTCGGAATTTCCGGACGATATGGAACAGCCGATTGTTGAAAAATTGAATCCGTTGGAAGAATCTGTCGTTGACATTGCAATCAGTGGTTCAAACCTGCGTGATCTGCAGGAATACGTTGATGATGATTTATCCAACAAGATAACCGGTATTGCCGGTGTTGCCAGTGTCGATGTATTTGGTGGTGAAACGCGTGCAATTCGTATTGAAATGAATCCTGAATTATTGGCGGCGCGTGGTGCGACAGTTATGGATGTTGTGTCAGCATTGGGGGCGCACAACCTGAACGTACCGGGTGGAAAAATTGAATTTGGCACAAATTCGTCAAACGTTCGCTTTGTCGGTGAATTTACTAATGTGGATGAAATCGCCAATCTGCAGTTGACAACCGTCGAAGGTCAACGGTTCAAATTGAGTGAAATTGCGACAATCAGCGATGCCGCCCGTGATATTGAAAACGGGGCGCGCTATAACGGCAAAGACGTTATTATTGCGTCCGTGGTAAAGGCGTCCGACGGTAACGCAATAAATGTGTCGCGTGATTTGCGTGCGCTGATGCCGGAAATGCAAGCCGACCTGAAGTCGCATTTCCCAGATGCCACAATGGAAATAATTTCGGATTCGTCCATTGCCGTTGCTGATGAAACATATGGCACAATATGGGGAATTGTTCTGGGTGTTATATTTACTGTTCTGGTTTTGTTGGCGTTCACGCGTAACTGGCGTTCAACGATTATTGCGGGTGTTGTGATTCCTGCGTCATTGATTGCCGGATTCTTCTTTATGGATGCCAGCAACTTTACAATCAATGCAATGACACTGTTGGCGTATTCGTCTGCGCTGGGGACATTGGTGTCTAATGCAATTATTCTGATTGAATCCGCATTGCAGGAAATGCGTTCCGGCAAAGATCCAGAAACTGCCGCAATCGACGGTACTAAAAAGGTGGCCGTATCTGTTCTGGCGGGTGTTGGAACAAACGTCGTGGTGTTTTTGCCGCTGGCGTTTATGAGTGGTATTGCCGGCCAGTTTATGAATCAGTTCGGTTTGACGGTTGTGTATCTGACATTGCTGTCATTGCTGTTCTCGTTCACGCTGACACCGATGATGATTGCAAAGTTCCTGCGTCTGACGGGTAACAAAAAGTCCAAGAAAACACAAAATGCCAAGACCGTCCGCGCAACCGTTGTTGACGATAAAAACGTTGGTCAGCCGGTTAAAAAAGAATCGCGTTTGCACCGGTGGTATAATTATCAGCACGCGCATCCGTGGCGTGTGATTGTTATGGCAGTAGTGGTTTTGTTGGGCTCTGCGATGTTGATGCGTTTTGTTGGAAATGAATTTGCACCGTCAACAGATGCAAATGAAATCAGCATAACCGCACGTGCACCAATGGGTGCGACATATGAAAAGTCGGCGGACATCGCCAAACAGATAGAAGAAAAGTTACAGGCGTTTGATGATGTCACGGCCGTGTCTGTGAAAATCGGTGACCGCGGATTGCAAAACATTGCGATAAAACTGACACTGAAAGATGTTGCCGACCGTGAAAAATCGGACAAGGAAATCGCACGTGAAATTATGCCAGTGTTGGCACAGATTCCAGATGTGGAAATCCAAATCCGTGCGGGTCAGGCGATATCAAGCGGTGCAGTATCTGCGGATATTGTTCTGAACGTGTACGGGGCCGATGACGCAAAGCGTGAAGCGTACGCGAACCAAATTCTGGATATGATAAATGATATACCAGAAGTTCAGTCCGCTGTTCTGGCTCAACAAAAGCCGGGGAATGAAACGCGCTTTGTTCCAGATCAGGACAAGATGAATTTCTGGGGGATAACCAATTCGTATGCTGGCGCGACCCTGCGTACCGCACTGTACGGAAATGACGATTACAAGTACAAGGAAAACGGTGAAGAATATCCGATTATTTTGGAATTTGCCGAACCGTTCAAGAATATGGGAATGTTCGACAATGTATTTGTAAATTCGCAAAAGGGTATGGTGCCCCTGTCTGAATTGGGCAGTGTCCAGGTTGTGCCCGCAACCCCGGATATCAGCCGTATTGATAAAAACCGTATAACCGAAATCGATGTCAATATTGGTAAATCGACAATGGGACCGGTTCAAAAGAAGATAGAAGCCGCCCTGGCCAAAATTGATTGGGAAAGCGGATACGGCACCGAATTTGGCGGTATGTCCGAAATCCAGGGTGAAACGACGACCGAAATCGGGAACGCGTTTATGCTGGCGATTATATTGACGTATATGTTGCTGGCGGCGATTATGAATTCACTGGCGCATCCGTTCACGATTGCGACATCAATCGTCACCAGTTTTGCGGGCGTGTTTGCGCTGATGTTCCTGTCGGGTGCATCGATGAACGTTGGTGCGATGTTGGCGTTCGTTATGTTGGTCGGTCTGGTGGTGAATAATAATATTCTGGTTCTGGAACCGACAATAGGACGCATTGCCAACGGTGAAAAACCATATGATGCGCTGTGGACGGAATTAAAGGATAAACAGGGTATGATTCTGATGACGTCCATTGCGGTTATGACTGGTATGGTGCCACAGTTATGGTCAACCGACGGTATGAAGGTTGCAATGGCCGCGGTTATGATTGGTGGTATGTTTGCCAGTATGATATTCACGTTCGTACTGACGCCGGCGATATTCTTCCTGGTGGAACACGCGCGTGAAAAACTGAAACGCAAACATCGTTGATAAAATGGGGCGTTGCCCCATTTTTTTGTGCAAATATAAAAAAACATTGCTATAATCCCACGCGTATCAAAAGGATTATAAATGTTGAATAAACAAGATGTTGTTGTTTTTGATTTTGACGGCACGCTGTCCGCGCGCGACACGAACGTTGAATTTGCAAAGTATTGTTTTCGTCACTCGGCGCGTCCGTGGCTGTATCTGCCGCTGATGGGGGTGGCGGCGATTGTGCGCCTGTTTAATCCGGACGGCGTATGGTGGCGGCAAAATATGCGTCGCTTTTTGACGGCGGATATGGTGAAAAAATTTGCCCCTGATTTTATTAAACAGCATAAACGTGAACGTTTTGGTTGGGCGCGCGACCAGGTGGCCAAGGAACACGCCGACGGTCGTCGTGTTATTTTGGTTTCGGCCAGCGCTGATTATATGATACCGCACCTGGTGCGTGATATGAAATTCGACGCGGTTTTATGCTCACGTATGGACGCGTCACGTCCGTGGAAGTATGAATTTTTATGCTGGGGACCGAACAAGGTTGTTGCAATGGACGAATGGGCCAAGAAAAATAAAATCGTTCCGCGTGTCGTGCGTGCCTATTCGGACAGCCGTTCTGATATGCCGATAATGGAAATTGCCGGCGAACAGGTTTGGGTTGACCGCAAAACGGGTTTAAGAAAATCTGCCTAGTGCAATAAAAACAGTCATCCGTTATAATCAGAATATGGTTATAACGGATGTTTTATATGATTTGACGGTTGGTGTCGCGGGCGCGCTGTTGGGTGCGTTGATAATGTTGATGTTCACCAGTAAAAAGAATCGTCGTCTGTCTGATGAAATTATGGTCAATCGTCGTGATTTGGAAAACCTGCGCCTGGAAAATAATCGACTGATAGAAACTATCAAAGACCGTGAGAATCAAATCCTGGACTTGCAAAAACAAATTTTGAAAAAGAAGAAGTAGTTATTCTTCTTCGCCAAAATTCATTTCACGCAGTTTTTCCGCACGTGGCGCGATTTTTCCAATAGATGTTTGTAATTGTTCTATGTCGGTGGATGCCTGGGCAAAATGTTGCTGTACCTTGCCCGCGCGGTCGGCCAGACGTGACAGGTCCGCCAGCAGTAAATCCAATTCGCGCTTTATTTTATCAGCAACGCGTTTGATTTTGATGTCGGATAAAACCGCCCGTATGGTATTCAGTGTTGCCCACAGTGTTGACGGCGATACGATAAATACTTTGCGTCGTGCGGCATAGTCAACCGCGCCCGGAAATTCGCGGTGCAGTGTTTCAAATATTGATTCTGATGCGATAAACATCATTGCGGATTCGGCTGTTTTGCCCGGAATTATATACTTTTCGGCAATGGCATCAATATGCTTGCGCACATCCAGTTCGAATTGCTTGCGCGCACCGTCATCGTTTTGCGCCGTCATACGGTTGTAACTTTCCAGTGGAAATTTACTGTCAATAATCATATCGCCCGGCGGATATGGCAGGCGTATTATACAATCTGGACGTACACCAGTATCCATAACACACTGAAACGCATACGATTCCGGGGGCATAATGTCTGCCACTAAATCTTCCAGTTGGCGTTCACCGAATGTTCCGCGTGCCTGTTTATTACCCATCAGAATATTTTTGAAATTAGCAATGTCGGCACTGATGTTTTTTAACTCGATTGCGTTCTGGCTTAGTGCGCCCAGTCGTTCCGCCAACCGTTCACGCAGGCGCGCATTATCTTCGCGCAGGCCGGAAATATCAACCGTCGGCCGCCGCATCAGCAACACAATCAATAAAACTATAATGATAAACAGCAGCACGAAAATATAAGTTGTCATTTCTCAATCCTTTGCTAAAATCCATTATAAAGGGATTTATAGATGTTGCAAATGAAACTTTGTGGGGATTTGATTTTGCGGGAAAAGTGCGAACCCGTAACGGAAATAACCCCCGATGTATTGGATATATTAGATGAAATGGTCGGTATGATGCGCGACCAAAATGGCGTCGGACTGGCCGCGCCCCAGGTGGGGCAACTGAAACGATTTCTGGTTATGATGGATCCTGATACAGAAACCGTTTTCAAAATGATAAATCCAACTATATTGACACGCAGTGCCGATGTATGCACGTTGGAAGAAGGGTGCCTGTCCGTACTGGGCAACGATGATTTGCCGGTTTATGCAAATGTTACGCGCCCCGCGTCGGTTGATGTTCAATGGACGGACGAAAATGGGCAACAATTGTCTGCGCATATGTCTGGATTTCCCGCCCGTATTGTTCAGCACGAAACAGACCATTTGGACGGCGTGTTGTTTATCGACTATCTGTCGCCGGTTCGTCGTGAAATGCTGATGCGCAAGGTAAAGAAACGCAAATGAAACTGGTTTTAATGGGCACAAATGATTTTGTTGTGCCGATTTTTGACGCTGTATTAAACGCTGGTCACGAAATAGTGGCGGTGTTCACGCGTGCACCGAAACCGGTGGGACGCAAACAGGTTTTGACCCCGTCACCGGTGCATACCTGGGCGGATATGCACGGATTGCCGGTTTATACGAACATACGCGATTATAATTTTTCACCAGATATGATAGTTGTGGTCTCATACGGTGTTATATTGCGCGATAATGTTTTGGATTCCGCGCCGTGTGTGAATATTCACCCCAGTGATTTGCCAAAATATCGCGGGCCGTCGCCAATTCGTACCGCCATTTACAACGGCGATACAACATCTGCGGTGTGTTTGATGCAGATAACGGCTGAAATGGATGCGGGGGACGTATATATGCGCCGCGAATTTGATATCGGTGAAAATGATACAAATGCGGATGTGGAACATCGTGTTTCTGAAATCGGTGCGGATATGCTGGTTAAATATTTGGCAAATCCGTCGGAATATCATCCGGTGCCGCAATCAGGAACACCGACGTTCACGCGTAAATTTACGGGTGCGGACGAAATAATAGATTGGACGCGTTCACCGCGCGAAATTCATAATCTTGTTCGCGCGTTGGGGGCGGGGCGCACACGTATAAACGGTGTGGATGTAAAGATTTTGGAAACCCGTGTTGAAGATGGCTTGTTAAAAATACTGCGTATTCAGCCCGCTGGCAAAAAGCCGATGGATTGGAAAAGTTTTTGTAATGGCCTGCGCGGGGCGGAAATAAAATTTGGGGAATAAGTTATGTATGTTGAAAAATATTGCAAATTCAAAAAACGGGCGGTCGTATTGAACGAATGCAGTGCGATGTGTGTATGTGCATCCTGTACAAATGACGCGTGTATGACGCGCCGTGACGACGGTGTAAATTATACATATTCCACGTGCCAGGAATATATCGCGACTAAAATAGATCCAGAATATAAATTTAACAAGGCACGCACCTGTCGCATATGCCTGTCAATCAGCAATCAAATTCAAAACAGTAAATAACAATGGCGCGTTATAAAATAACGGTTGAATATGACGGTACAAATCTAATCGGCTGGCAACAGAATCGCCAGGGTCCGTCCGTACAGTCATTGTTGCGTGATGCGCTGGAACAGTTTTGCGGTCTGCGCCCGGATATTGTTGCGGCTGGTCGTACTGATGCCGGGGTTCACGCAATCGCGATGATTGCACATTTTGATTTGCCGACCGCGCCAGAACCACAGACCGTTATGCGTGCGATGAATTTTTATCTGGGGGCAGAACCAGTTGCGGTGCTGAACTGTGAAATAGTGTCCGATGATTTTAATGCACGTTTTTCCTGTGTGCGGCGTAATTACAGATATGTTGTGCTAAATCGTGGTACGCATCCGGTATTGGAAAAAAATCGCGTGTGGTGGGTGCCGCGCAAACTGAACGTTGCCGCAATGCGTCGTGCGGCGGCGCGACTGATTGGTACGCACGATTTTACCAGTTTTCGCGCAACCCAGTGCCAGGCAAAAAGTCCGATAAAAACATTGGATACGTGTCGTATAACCCGTCGTGGTGATTATGTTATATTTGAATTTTCCGCGCGGTCTTTTTTACACCACCAGGTTCGTAATATGGTTGGCACATTGGTTGAAATCGGCCTGGGCAAGCCATATGATATAGATGATATTTTCGCCGCACGTAACCGCGCGGCCGCGGGGCCGACGGCGCCGGCGGCGGGGTTGTATTTTGTCAGTGCGGACTATGCCACGGACGCCGTGTCGGAACATATCTGATTTTCCCAGACGGATAAATCACAAATCCGCCGCGCAGAATTTTATGGTCGCACTGTGGCGCATCAATCTGAAAATATGAAACTATGTAATCTATGTTTTCATCACGGCACATCCGTGCAATGTGTTTGCTCAATGGAACATACTTCTGAATATATGCCAGTGTAAAATTTTGTGTTTTATATATCCATACACCATCAACTGGTTTGCGGCGAATATTTTTAACGCCGATTGATTCTCCGTTCATCTGGCGCCACGTGTCAAATGTAAAGTAATGATTTGACGCACGTGACTTTGTAAATTCCAGTTTTTTATTTTTGCCGACAAACGCAGCCAGTTCGTGGTCTGGTGTTACATAAAACACCGGCCGCGGCGTGGTGATAACAATAGTTACGCCGATACAGATAAATACCGCACCCAAAATGTAATTTATTTTTATACGCAGTGGCCTGATAAACATCACGCACATCAGCCCCAGTATAATACACACCAACGCTGCGTTTGATATATGCGGTAGTGTTATTGTCGCACCCGGCAGTGTGACGATTTTTGTTGCCACCGACAGCAGCAGTTCGTATGTTTTGGTGGCCGCGTCAATCGGAAGCATCCAACCGAACATTATTGTTATAACACCAATGCACACCAGTGGCATAATCACCACCGAAAATATCGGCAGCAATATCAGATTGCCAATCAGGCCGTAAATCGGCAAACTGTAAAAGTGCGCAATTACGAACGGCGCGGTGAACACGGTTGCGACAATGGATGTCAGCATCGCCGTATAAATAACTTTCAGTATCTTATTGTGTGGCATACGTGGCTGCACATCTTTCCACAACCACACCAATCCAAATATTGCGGCAAATGATAACTGAAATCCCGCCTGCATAACGAAGTGCGGATTCATCAGAAATATTATGCAAAAAGCAATACAAACGTTGCGCATAGAAATTGCACTTCGTCCAACCAGAAACGCAATAAATACCAATGTCGCCATAACAAAAGCGCGGATTGTGGCAACATCTGCGCCAGACAAAATCACATAAAACAGCAGCCCCGCCCACGCGCAACACAGGGCCGGAATACGTGCGGGGATGCGCCGTGTAATTGGTGCTATTGCGCGAAACAGCAAATAAAATATTGCAAACAACCACGCCGATACCAGCGTTATATGAAATCCGCTGATTGACCAAACGTGTCCGACGCCGGTGGCGGTCCATATATCAGCGTCAGTCAGTGGAACTGCATTTTTATATCCTAATACCAGTGTATCGACCAGAAATGAATTTGCACGCCTGTGCAATGTGTCGCGCAAAGTTGCGATATTGAACGTGTTCCCTGGTGATGTGATTGTAAATTCGTTTATGTATCCAGTTGCACTTAAACCATTAAAATATGCCCAGCGGGAATAATCAAAAGCTTCTGGTGCATCTGCACCGCTGGGGCGAAACAGACCGACATTTGCGCTGATTTTATCACCGATGTTTGGCGGGGTTAGGTCGGCGTTCATTGATACACGTATAACGAACCCGTCGTCTGTTCTGATATAAATTCTGGATTTGTCGGCAGTATAGTCAATGTGTTGCACCGTACCATTTATATCCATCCCGTGCATATTTCTTGAAATTTGTGGTGTGTCTATAATATGCGTGAACACGCACGCATAGCAAAACCCAAACACAAATAGCGCCACTGCACGTATCAATGCGGGGATTTTGATACACGCGCACAGTATTGCGATGACTCCGCAAAATATGCACAGCGTCAAATTGGGTTCTGTCATCAGATTAAAATACAGACCGGCCCCGAAAGCCATTAAAAATGGGGTCCATAAAAACACATTATCCGATTGATTTTGCCACAATTGTTGCATATAAAAAGTATAGGAATTTATTTGATTGCGCCGCAATGAAAAATTTCGTATGATGGAATTCCATAAGGGGGCATTCTTATGGCAAAGTATATTTTCATCACCGGTGGTGTGGTTTCCAGTTTGGGCAAGGGCGTCGCGGCGGCAAGTTGTGGCGCCCTTCTTCAATCGCGCGGGTACACGGTTCACGCGCGAAAGTTTGATCCGTATTTGAACATAGATCCCGGCACAATGTCACCGTTTCAGCACGGCGAAGTTTATGTTACCAACGACGGGTTTGAAACGGATTTAGATTTGGGATACTACGAACGTTTTCTGGGGGTGCGTCTGACGCGAAACGATTCTGTATCGGGCGGGCGTATTTATTGGGATGTGCTAAATGCGGAACGGCACGGTGACTATTTGGGTGCGACGGTTCAAATGATTCCGCACGTCAGTAATAAGATAAAGGAATACATCGCTGCACCCACAGATACAGATTTTGTTGTATGTGAAATTGGTGGCACCGTCGGCGATATCGAGGGTAAAATATTCCTGGAATCCATACGACAGTTTGCAAATGATGTCGGACGTAAAAACGTTATGTTTGTGCATTTGACATTGGCGCCATATTTGGAAAAAAGCGGCGAATTAAAAACCAAGCCGACACAAATGTCTGTGCGTGAACTGTTGGAAAACGGGATTCAGGCGGATATGCTGATTGTGCGCACGCCGCGTATGCTGACACCGGACGAGCGTGCAAAAATCGGTATGTTCTGTAATCTGCCGGCGAAAAATGTAATCAGCGGGATTGACGTTGATAACATATATAAAATTCCGTTGGCGTATGATGCTCAGCACGTATTTGATATAATTGCCGATTACTTTGACTTGCCAAATGCCGCCGGCAATATGGACAAATTTCAACGCATAGAACACTATCTGTCCGCAGATTTGCCACACGTTAAAATCGGCGTTGTTGGAAAATACTTTGATGTGCCCGACGCGTACAAGTCATTGAACGAGGCATTGTTCCACGCCGGCATACAAAACAATGTTCACGTAGATATTGAAAAGATAAATGCGGAACATTTTTCACCCGATGCGGCGGCTGGTTGCGACGGTATCTTGGTACCTGGTGGATTTGGCACACGTGGTGTGTCGGGTAAAATTGCTGCGGCTACATATGCACGTGAAACGAATACGCCGTATATGGGGATATGCCTGGGGATGCAGGTTGCGGTCATAGATTTCGCACGTAATGTTTTGGGTATTGCAGATGCAGATTCGACTGAGTTTTCCAAAAACTGCACCCCAGTTATAAATATAATGCCCGATCACGATGCGGCGGATATGGGCGGAACATTGCGCCTGGGGGCGTATCCGTGCGTCATTGCGCCAGATACATTGGCATATCGAGTGTACGGCGCGACACAAATATCTGAACGTCATCGTCACCGATATGAAATGGATATTTCATTTGCCGACAAATTTGAACGCGCTGGTATGATAATATCAGGACGCAGCCCGGACGGGCGCCTGCCAGAAATAGTGGAATTAAAAAATCATCCGTTTTTTATTGCGGGTCAATTTCATCCGGAATTTCAATCCAGTCCGTACACCGGCCACCCAATGTTCAATGCATTTATTGCGGCGGCCGCACGGCACATAAAAAAGTAAAACGGGGGCGTCGCCCCCGTTTATTTTCCAAAAATAAAAGAATTATCTACGGACAGTGCGATAATGGCGTCCATATTATCGCCATCATCGGCGTGCTGGCGTATTGTTTTGCCGCACTGTTCGCATTTGTGCGTGATGATAAAACCGTCACCGGACTTTTCCACGCCAACTGGGCGCATCATACCGCCGCACGTGGCGGTGCGGTCGCCGGGATTGTTGTCCACGTGGCGTGACCATAAACAATTTGGGCAATGGTTTGTGTACCCATTGCCCCGAACGCGCACGCCACAGTGCGCACAGGTAAAATCTTCGACCCGGCGGGTGAATTTTTTCATTATAACCCCAACGCGCTGCGATACATCTGGGTCAGTTCATCTGCTTCGTCCAGTTCGTCCGGATCCAATTTGCGCAGGCGTATCATCTGGCGTATATATTTTGGGTCAAATCCGGCGGATTTGGCCTCGCTATAAATCTCTTTAATATCAGCGGCGATGGCGGCCGCGTCTTCGTTCAGTTTTTCGATGCGTTCAATAATGCTCAACAACTGCTGGTTGTCGATTGCGCCGTGATTTGCGTTTTTCATTGCAGATTTCCCCTTGTTTTTTGATGAACTATATGATATATCATAAATCGCAAAAATCAAGAAAAACAAAAGTACAAAAATCAAGGTTTAAGTATGAGATTTACAAAAATTACGGCATCTATTGGGCCGAAATGTGAAGACAGGGAAACTTTAACAAAAATGATTGCGGCGGGTGTGAATATGTGCCGCTTGAACTTCAGTCACGATACTGGCGATGTCCAGGGAAAAAAGATTGATTTAATTCGTGAAATATCGTCTGAATTAAATACTCCGGTTGCTGTTATGATTGACTTGCAGGGGCCAAAGCATCGTATTGGAAACTTCGCAACCGAAGATAAATATCCATTGACCATTGGCCAGAAATTTATATTTGATTCAGATTCAACTCCTGGCGACGGCACACGCGTACAACTGCCGGATGCGGATGTTATGAAATCGTTAAATGTTGGCGACAGAATTTTGTTGAATGATGGCAAGATTGAAATGACGGTTGATTCTGTTGCGCCGGATAAGATTGTTGCAACGGTTGTTCGTGGTACCGAAATATGGTCGCGCCGTGGGTTTAATCTGCCGGATACGGAAATAGCGACATCCGTCCTGACGGACAAGGATCGTGCCGATTTGGAATACGCGATTACAAAAAATCCTGATTGGGTTGCGATTTCGTTTGTTCAAAAACCCGAAGACGTTGCCGAGGTTCGCGATTTCATCACCGCACGCACATCGCACCCGATAAAAATTATTGCAAAGATTGAACGCCCCAACGCGGTTGAAAGAATCAGTGAAATTGCGTCTGTGGCTGACGGTATAATGATAGCGCGCGGCGATTTGGCGGTTGAGGTTCCGTTCGAAGAAGTTCCCGCAATTTCGCGTCGTATTATTCGTGAATGCCGCAAAATGAACAAGCCAGTTATTATGGCGACCCAGATGCTGGGCACGATGGTGAACAGTGAATTTCCGACCCGTGCGGAAATTACCGACGTTGCGAATGCGGCATACCTGCGTGCAGATTCAACAATGACGTCCGAAGAAACCACCATCGGAATCAATCCGGTCAATGTGATTGACACTATGTCCAAGATTCTGACATACGCCGACGCGGACGCGATTGCAAATCCGTACGATTGGTCACGTGTGGAAAATATTCCGGAAAACGATTGGTCGCGCAGTGTGGCGTCTATGGCATACCTGAACCGTGCGTCTGCGATAGTTGTGTTTGCGCGCGATACGGACGCGGCGATGCAAATTTCTTGTCGCAAGCCGGATATTCCAATCGTCGCAGTATGCAACGAACGCGTTATTGCAAACCAGTTGTGCCTGTTACGCGGGGTGTTTCCGGTGTTCAGTGACGAACTGTTTGCGCATCGCGACGGGTTCAACGCGGCGCGTCGCTTTGGCGTGACGTCCGGCAAATTGGTTATTGTGGACGAAGAAAAAATCAGTTTGCGCACATTGGACTGATGCATTGGTGAAAAATACAAACGGGCGTTTTATACGCCCGTTTGTATTTTTGTCCTGATTTTTGTAGACGATATATTTTTAGTGTATTTGAAATATACGGGTTTAATGTTATTTGCAACCAGAAATTTGTTTTCAGCGATTTGCGATTCACAACCGCGTGCGTCATCGCCGCGATAGTATTCGTCGATTTTTACCCCAACACGTATCATAGTTTGAACAAACGACATACCGTTTTCAATTATGTATGCAGCCGTCACATCGCGTAATTCTTTAACCAGATTGCAACGTGTTTTTTGTGGCAAAACAGGTTTGTGTCCTTTGTTTTGCTTTATATATTCGTCACTATTTACGCCAACCAATAATATGTCACAGCGCCGCTTTGCACGGCGTATCAGGTTCAGGTGTCCCTGGTGCAGCAAATCAAACGACCCGCACAGTATTCCGATTTTCATTTTGTTTCATCCTTTTGTCCTGGTGCAAAACCGTCATATATGGATTTTGCATCGCGTTTCAAATATTCGCGCAAGTTTATCAGACGGCTGGGCGATTGGTCGTGTGTATATTCGTGTGTGCGGAAAATGTCGTCCGGAAATTGCCAAATATCACCCCAGCACTTTGTCGCATACAATTCTGGGTCGCTTGGAAAATATAATTCGCGTCCATCAAATCGTTTGCGTACAATGGGAAAAATGGTATCAAAACTGTAAAATTCGAACGGTTTTCCGTCTGTATGTATCGGGACGACGGTTTTGTCGTATCCGGGAATGTACGAAAACAATTCTGTTTGAATTTTTGTTGCATCGCGGTGCTGTGCATATATATGCGCGTATATATCGGATATTTCCGTACGTGACATTTTGTTTGTTACATAGAATTTCAAAAATGTCTTGTTTTGAACAACGCGGTTATATTGCTGTTGGGCGTATGCGATTTGATTTGCGCCCGTATCGGTGTAGCAGTTCGGCGTGCTGTGTACCCCGTATCGCAGTATATCCAGAAATGCCCGTGTTTTTTTATGCACAATGCGAAAGACATTGCTGGTCAGCATCAGGTCATATTCGTCGTTTGGTAATATTTTTCGTGCGGCTATTAAAAATTTTTCATAGTTTTCGGCAGTCATACCGACATCTATGTCATCGTCCCAGGGAACGCATTTTCCGTATCGTATCAGACCGGCAATGGCGCCGCCTATCATAAAATATTCAATTGCGTTTTTTCGTGCAAATGTGTCAAACGCACCCAGCAGTTGCAAGTTTGCCTGTTGTATATAGCGCAGAAAACCGTGCGCCGGCGACACCGCGGAAATATCAATTGTGGCGCGCAATATATCTGTGATGCGCTTGGTTGGCGGGACAACCCGCGGTCCGCCCAGGCGACGTACATAGTTGCGCATACTGCGTGTTGGCAATGGAAAAGCCAATATTCTGAAAAGTGTTCGTTTCATTGCATTTACTCCTGTGTTTATTAAAAACAAACCGTCAATACATTGACGGTCGGGGAGTTAAGCAAATCATAACACAGAATGACCCTGTCGGTCTTTGGCATATGCCTGTTTTATAACCGACAGCTCCCCGGCCTTTTACGGACGAGGAGCCAATACGCAACCAGTTGGTCGCATATTGACGGATTACAATGCATCGCATCGCTGTGTAAAGGGATTGCTTATGTCCCCGAATATTGTATCCACCAATATTCGTAAAAAAGTTTATAATAGGTATGTTTCGTTTTCAAGATGTTTTTAATCTATTGACCGGCGCCGTGATTTTTTACTAGAATAATTTTTGAAATGAAAGGATTGTTGGGGATACTTTTGGCCTGTGTTATGTTTGTGGTGCCGGCTTACGCCGCACAGTACCGCGCCGCGCTGGTTGCGGATATGGACAGTGGCCGCGTTTTATACGAAGAAAATTCAACCAAACAGAATTATCCCGCCAGTTTGACTAAGATTATGACGCTGTATCTGACGTTTGATGCGTTGGAACACGGACGGTTGCGCCTGGATGATTATTTGATTGTGTCAAAGTCCGCGGCGTCCGCATCGCCGGTAAAACTGGGCGTTGCCGCCGGCAGCAAGATAAAGGTCGAAGACGCGATAAAGGCACTGACCGTTTTAAGTGCAAATGATGTCGCGCGCGTTTTGGCCGAAAACTTAAAGGGCGGTATGGAGGGTAACTTTGCTGAACTGATGACGCGTGTTGCGCGGGAAATTGGATTGTCTGGAACTAATTTTGAAAATTCGTCTGGATTGCCGGACGATGATCATATGTCAACCGCGCGTGATATTGCACTGTTGTCAATGGCGGTGTATAAACATTTCCCGCAATATTGGAAATATTTTTCAATCAAGACCTGGACATATAATGGCAAAACGTACACAAACGGAAATCGGCTGTTGGGTACATATCCCGGGTGTGACGGGATGAAAACTGGATACACAAACAAGTCGCGCTATTCATTGGTTGCAACGGCAAAGCGCGACAATCACCATTTAATTGCGGTTGTTCTGGGTGCTGAAAATAAAGATGTTCGGGCCAGTGTCGCGACAAATCTGTTAAATCGTGGATTTGAAAAAGTTGCAGGATTGCCAGCAGAAACAGTTGTTACATATACAACGGCGCAGCCGGTTGCCACAACACCGTCACCGACGCCGGCGGCTACATATACCGCGCCAGCGCCGACAAACGCGTCTGTTACTACATTTGGTGGGGCGTATGCTGCCGCCACGGCGCAATCTGCGCCAGTTGCCGATGTGTCTGGTAATGCGCCTGGCAATGCGGGGGTGCAGTTTGGGGCGTTTTCTTCGCGTGATGCCGCCACAACCCAGGTGAACAATGTTAAAAACAAAATAGGGGTTACGGCGGTAATAGAAAACGCGCCGAACGGAATGTTCCGTGTGCGTGCGAATAATTTGTCTGAATCCGCGGCCCAGAA
The DNA here is from genome assembly GCA_944407095.1 of Candidatus Enterousia intestinigallinarum. Lineage (GTDB taxonomy): Bacteria > Pseudomonadota > Alphaproteobacteria > Rs-D84 > Rs-D84 > Enterousia > Enterousia intestinigallinarum. Next base: position 764,809 of record OX097180.1, read on the forward strand.
TATTCGCAGTCGCGCACAAAACGCCGGCATAGATTGTTATGTCTTTCATTGATTTACGGCCAGGTTGATTATGAATCCGAAAATAGAAAAGTTGATTAAACAGTTTGCACGTTTGCCGCGTCTGGGGTCGCGTGCGGCCCAGCGTATAGTTCTGGCATTATTACAGGATAAAACCGGGCGTGCGGAAAGTTTGGCAAATGCACTGATTGATGCGGCAACGACAATCCGTCCGTGTCCTGTGTGCGGGGTACTAACCGATGTCGCCGCCGCATCGTGCGAGTTTTGTCGTGACAGCGCGCGCGCAAATGGTCAGTTGTGTATTGTTCGCGACCTGGCCGATGTTTGGACTTTGGAAAAATCCGCGGTGTTTCACGGGCGATATCATATTTTGGGCGGATTGCTGTCCGGTGTTGCGGGTACTATGCCCGAAGATTTGAATATTGCAACACTGCCCGACCGCATACATAATGAAAATATTTCAGAGGTTATTTTCGCACTGCCCAACACGGTTGAGGGTAAAACAACCCAGCACTATGTTATGTCTATAATTGGCACGGATTCGGGCGCGCGTTTTTCAGAACTGGCGTCCGGGGTGCCGCTGGGGGGTGATTTGGACTATTTGGACGATGGAACGCTGTCGCTGGCGTTTGGTGGTCGCAAGGAATTATGAACTATGGCCGATAAAATTGAATCTTTGCCGCCGGTGTCCGAAATGATGCGCGATGCGGGATTGGAACCGAAAAAGCAGTTCGGACAGAATTTCCTGTTTGATTTGAATTTGACGGGACGGATTGCGCGCGCCGTGCCGGATATAGAACATATTCCGGTTGTGGAAATTGGTCCCGGACCCGGTGGGCTGACGCGTGCATTGCTGTTGGCCGGCGCGCCACGCGTTATCGCCATAGAAAAAGATAAAACCACGTCACCGATATTGGACAGAATTGTTGATGCATCGGACGGGCGATTGACCGTTATTTATGATGATGCATTGCGTGTGGATTTTTCGGCACTGGGGATAGACGGTTATGCGATATGTGCAAATCTGCCGTATAATGTGGGGACGGAATTGTTTACGCGTTGGCTGTTGCGCGCGGCGCGTGGTGAAAATATAAAATCTATGACATTGATGTTCCAGCGCGAGGTTGCCGAACGTATCACCGCAACAGTTGGTGATGCGCAGTATGGGCGTCTGGGTGTCTTGACGTCATTGGTGGCAGACGCACATATATTGTTCAATGTGCCTAATACCGCGTTTGTGCCACGTCCGCGTGTGCAAAGTGCGGTTGTGTCTGTTATACCAAACGCGAAAAAAATCTGCGCCATTGATGATATTACTGCAATAGAAAAAATTACCGCAAAATTATTTGGCCATCGTCGCAAGATGATACGTGGAATAATTCCAAATGTTGATTGGGAAAAATACGGGCTGACTGGTACCGAACGTGCCGAAGAATTGACACCTGAAACATTTGCGTTATTGGCGCGCGATTTGGTATAATTATATTTGTTCAGGGCAGGGGGGGGAGAGTAAATGACACCAGCAATTTTGATATTTTTTGCAATATTATTTGTATTGGTGTGTATTTTGCGTGTTGCGCGCATTGGCACACTGGTGGCGTTTTTGTTGGCTGGAATTGTATCGGGACCCTATGTGTTGAATTTATTCCAGTTATCAGAAACCTGGGCGTTTTTGGGTGACCTGGGAATGCTGTTTTTGTGGTTTAACCTGGGGTTGGGGATAAATATGCGCCGCCTGTGGGATATGCGGCGGACTATATTCGGATTTGGTGCAGCCCAGGTTTTAATGGTTGCATTTATGCTGTTTCCAATATTGGCGGGAATAACGCCGTGGTCTATGCTGGGGTGTATAATGGTCGCATTGTTACTGGCGATGTCCAGTACGTCTGCGGATATGCAACTGCTGATTGATCGTAATCAGTTAAATACGAATATGGGACGTCAGACGTTTTCCATATTGTTGTTTCAGGATTTGTTATCAATACCGCTGCTGGCGATGTTGCCGGTGTTTGCGGGAAAAAGTTTTAATCTTGGCGCAACGGCAATAGATATAGTTGTTTTGTCTGTTGCATTGATTTTGGGTGTTGTTGTTGTGGGGCGCTTTATATTAAATCCGCTGATGCGTCTGGTTGCCAAATTAAAATCCAAAGAGGCGTTTTTACTAACCATAATGTTGACGATTATTGGCGGTGCAATCGTAATGGATTTAATCGGATTGCCGACTGGGTTGGGGGCGTTTTTGGCTGGTATGCTGTTGTCCGAAACAATTTATCGTCATCAAATCAGCGCGGAAATAACACCGTATTCGATGTTGTTTTTGGCGTTCTTTTTCATTGCATTGGGGATGGGACTGAATTTGTCATTACTGGGACAGAACTGGTATATAGTTCTGGCCGGAGTAATCGGATTGGTATTTATAAAGTTTGCCGCGATATTCATTGTTGCACGTGTACGTCACGTTTCTGTGCCTGATTCTGCTATGATTGCATTGATTTTGGCTCAGGGCGGTGAATTTGGTTTATTGATGTTGCAGACGATGAAAACCGCTGGCATAGACGCACTGCCACAGTCGCATCAAGAAATTTTAACTGCGATAATAATTGTTTCTATAATGTTGACGCCGATATTGTTGGCGGTATTCGATTATCTGCGCAGACGGGGTAAAATATTGTCAGCATATCCATTACGTTCTGTTGACGAACGTGACAAAGATATACGACCGGCGGTAATAATTTGTGGATTTGGACGTGTTGGTCAAATTATTGCTGAAATGCTTGCTGCGGAAAACATACCATATGTTGCGATAGATTTGGATGTGAACGCTGTTATGATTGGGCGCGAACGCGGCTTTAATGTCGTGTACGGAAATACATCGACGGATGCTGTTTTGCGTGATTTCGGATTAGCACCACGTCGTACGCGTGCGGTTGTGATTGCGTTGGATAATGTTGCGACGGCGCGCGATACAATACACGCTGTTCGTAATATTGCGCCACGTGTAAAAATCTTTGCGCGGGCCCGTAACTTGGCAGATACAGAAGAGTTGTTAAAGGAAGGTGTTACCCAGGCATTGCCCGAAACAATAGAATCATCGTTTATGTTGGGAACTGGCATTTTATCACATTTGGGGGTATCTGAATCAAAGATAAGAAACCTGCTGACTGAATTACGAACTGATAATTATGCGGGCGTTGGTAAAACAATTTCGGACAAGAATTGATATTTGTATTTTTGCGTAAAAGTCCCCCGAACGGGGGACATTTTATTTGATTTTGTGCGCTGGTATTGTTATATTTCGTTCAATGGGGAAAATAATGAAAAGTATTTGGAAATATATTGCAATAATTGTCGCCGCAATTTTAGCGGATCAGATAACCAAGGGAATATTGCTGTATCTGATAACGGGCACGGTGCCCTTGTTTGGTGCGGCGTGGGACGTTGTGCCGGTGCCGTATTTGATGACCCAGGTGTGCAATTTCTTTAACATAGTATTTACGTGGAATCCGGGTGCATCGTTTTCTATGTTGCGTGGTTTGGGCGAAGCGGCACCCCTGATTATAATAATAGGCACTGGTTTTATTATTGGTTTTATCGCATATTATCTGTTTGCGCGTGCACCAAAATATGAACGCGCACCATTGGCATTGGTTGTTGGTGGGGCGATTGGCAATTTAATCGATCGCGTGCGTTTTGGCGCAGTGATTGATTTTCTGGACTTTCATATCGGTGGATGGCATTATCCATCGTTTAATGTTGCCGATATGTGCATTGTAATTGGCGTTGCGTGGCTTATATTAAACTTTGTGCTGGCGCGGCGTCGTTGCGTGCGTTCGGTTGAATCTGATAAAAATGGAAAATAGTTATGGTAAAGTATATGGATAACAGTAATTCAGGATTTCGTCAGTGGAATGCTGCGCGTGATGCAAATGCAAAGAAATCGCGCCTGGGCGGAATTTTATGGTGGTTTATATTGTTTTTGGCGTCGTGGTGGTTGATATCTTGGTGGATGTCGCCAACTAAGCCACAGACCCAGAACGACACCACACCTGCAATAGAGACGGTTGACCTGTCCGCCGTGCCAGTGGAACGGATTTCGTCTGATAACCTGACTGCCGATGTTCAGGGACTGCGTATATCGAATATAGAACTGTTGAAATACGCGTCTGATGCTGCAAATGATAAATCTGCGCCGGTAAAATTATTGGGGACGGACGGTGCCTTTGCTGAGGTTGGGGTTCTGTCCACTGGCACAACGGCACCAACGGCCACGACCGTATGGACGCAAAATGGCGATACATATAACTGGCGCAATTCTGACGGGGTTGAATTTTCGCGTACTATAAAGATTGATGGCTATGTTATATCCGTGGCCGATACAATTAAAAACGCGGGTAAAGATGAGATTTCCGTCGCGCCGTATGCGCGTATAGTTCGTCCAAACGATGCAAAATCATCAGCGGGCGTTTATACTGGTTCAGTTGCGTTTGTAAATTCCGACTTGGAACGTGAAGATTGGTCGCGTATCGCTGATAAGTCGTTTGCATATTCGACAACAAACGGCTTTATCGGTTTTGTTGACCAGTATTGGGAAACGATCTTGTCCGTGGCCAGTCCAGATCAGACAATGCGCGTTCGACCATTGGGCGATATGTTCCAGGCAGACGCTGCTGCCACCGCAGTATCGATTGCACCCGGCGCGACCCAGACAATAACCACAAATTTGTATATGGGTCCGCGTGATCACCGGATTTTACAGACCGCCGATGCAATGATTGCCGGCATAGACCAAACGGTCGATTATGGTTGGTTCTGGTTCTTTGTACGTCCGATTTTATGGTTGCTGTACGTATTAAACTCATTTGTGATGAATTATGGTGTGGCGATTATATTGATGACGCTGTTGCTGCGTTTGGCAATGTGGCCGCTGACACGTAAATCGTATGTATCTATGATGGCGATGCAGAAAATGCAGCCCGAAATGGCACGCATACAAAAACTGTACGCCAATGACAAGGCGCGTATGCAAATGGAAATAATGCGCCTGTACCAGACGCACAAGACATCACCGATGTCGGGATGTCTGCCGATGCTGATTCAGATTCCGATATTCTTTGCATTGTACAAAGCGTTGCTGATTTCCGTCCAGATGCGCAGTGCACATTTTCTGTGGATATCTGATTTGGCGTCAATGGATCCATACTTTATATTGCCAATATTGATGGGCCTGACAATGTGGCTGCAACAGCATTTGCAAAACGCGTCAAATGGTGCCCAGACAAATGATGCCGTTGCTCAAACGCAAAAGATGATGAAATGGATGCCGTTGTTGTTCACGGTTATGTTTGCGTGGATGCCTGCGGGATTGGTTTTGTATTGGACGGTGTCAAATATATTTGGTATCGGTCAGATGTATTATATCAAGAAACTAAATAAATAAAAACCGCCCCAAATGGGGCGGTTTTTTATTATTGGAATTTATTACTACACGCCAGCAACCGGTACAGTGCACGCGGTGTTTGTATCAACGGTGCGTGTATTTGAATAGCGCGCTTGCACACGTCAACGCACGAAATTGCAGATTTAGTGTATCGTAATATGTCGCGTGGTGGCGACATATTCACAACAATGAAGCACCAACCATTTGCGCGCAGTAATCGTATTGCACGTTGATTTAGATATATTTGTGCAATATGTCCGCGACGTACAAATTGGTACATTATGAAACTGGTGCCACCCACGGATATAATTGGTGCACAGTGTCGTGGCGTCCGGCAAAATATGCGAGGAATTATTTTTGATGTATTTGATGAAAATCCAATAATCAGCATAGTTATTCCTTATTTGTAATCAAAACTTACTTTATTCAATCCAGCCACGTGCAGCGGCGGCATTATTCAAAGTTTTCATTGCACTGTCCCACAAAGCGGCGGCGCGGTTTTCGGCCCAAATATATTGATGCGGTGCGCGGCGCCGATTGCCAAATCGCTTCATAACGTCCAGTTGAGCATCAGTCAATTCACCCGACAAATATAGTTTTGTAATCAGGGTTTCCACGTCCAGCACTTCGCACACGCGGCGCATAGATGTTCCGCGATTACGTGCGAAACCGTTTTGCACAGATTTAGAATACAAAAACCAGAACCATAATTGTTCAGCATTTTGAAATTTGTCGGCGGTGTATATGTTTTGAGTATTTTGTGATGTCATATTCTCGTCTCCTTTGGTTGATTTTATGTTTTGGATATATAAACCAATAATTGCAACCTGTAAAATGTTACAACCGTTGGTTGAAATGCGAATCAGAAAATCGATTCGCTTTCAGTTTTTTTCTTTTATCCGCGAATCGATAATTTCAAGTAAAATTATCGATTATGATAAATAAAAATGCGCCGTAATGGCGCATCTGTTAAATTGTAGTGTATGTGTTTATCTTATGTTTATTATATTTCACCCCCCATTGTTTTCAATATACAGGTTATAAATAAACCCGCCATTTGGCGGGTTTTATTGTTACAGTATCGGCGGGAAGCAATCGCCACCGGCCTCTGGGCAGCAGTTGAATCCCTGTTCGCCCATATCGGTATATATTTCACCCGGACAGCAACCATATTCGTCGGGCAACGCACCACCGTCACAGGTTATAACCTGTTCGGTAACGGTTTCTTCGGTTGTGGTATCTACAAACGGATTTTGTATTGCGCCATCATCATATGTCAGCCCCAGGATATCCTCGTTATACGCCTGTTGTTGTTGGGTTGTTTGGTTGCTGGCCGTCCCATATGTTTCCTGGAACACTTGTTGCTGATTTTGATAATAAGCATCCTGTTGGGCATTGCTGATTGCCTGATAATTCAGTGATTGACAGTATGCCAACACGGTTCTGTAATCATATCCGGATTCTGCAATAACCTTTGCAGTCAGATCTGGATTTATATCCCACATACCATCATCCGTTTGATTAGTACAATAGTTATCCAGATTGAACGAACGTACCTGACCAGTCCAGGACCCGTCTGAATAATTAACTTTTGGACGTGCACTGGATCGCCAATCGTCTTGACGTTGGTTGCGGCTGCCGTCGGCAAGTTTTGTTGCCGCAGTAACCGTTTTAACAGAACATTCCTTGCTATTATCAGTACCACAGGTAATAACTAAATCCATCGGTGAATATACGGTTATACGTGTACCGGCGGCAATAGAGAACGGTGGAATCGTATTATCCAACGCATCAACAATCAGTTTTTGCGCCACCTGGTTCCAGGCGGTAATAACCTCTTGCTTGGCTAATTCGGACGAACGAACCGTACCGCTTTGTACAACGGTGTTATTATCCAAATCAATTTGATTGATAAACGTATCCGCAATCGGTGCAATCATATTTACCGCCGCAGGCACAATTGCCGTCAGCATTGGCATAACCAGTTGTTCAACATAATCGGTACTGCCGTGACCGGGTACGCCGGCACGTCCCTGGGAATCGCCGGAAAACGGTGCATTGTTGGTATTAAAATTAAACTCGACGCCACTGGGCAATATAAATTGATACCAATTTATTTGCATACGTCCGATTGATTTATATGGCCCCGGTAATTCACCAGTAACGTATCCCAACATCAATGTACCAGTTGGTATTACAACGGTGCGGCCATCATCCGCATAAACATTACGGTCAACGGTTGCACGTACGGGCAATGTTTGGCCAGAACATACACCTGCGCTGTCACAACCATATAATGATGGATCGGCACGAACCTCGGACACGATTGTGGCTGGAATTGGTTTATACTGACGCAGAACAAATTTTCTGTCAAACGGGTCGGATGAAAATACCGCAGTACCACTGGTGCCAATAATCACATCATCGGTTGGCGCCGGTTCCACCAGTCGCTTAAAACCGTTACCGCTGGGGGCGGTTGCGTTTGCGCCAATTAGTTGATCAGTGGTCAGCTGAACTGCCTTATTTACAGTTTTTGTTGTTGCTGGATTTGACAGTTGCGGCAAAGTACCGTTTTGAATTGTTGTGTATCCGATATGTTCGGCATCGGTTCCAATTTTTTGCGCCGGATTGTTTATGTCCGTAATAATTCCGTTATCCGGATTGTACACACCGGTCGGATTTTTACATTCTTTGTCAGAAAACGGATGGAAATAGTATGCACCACCGCTGGGACGAATCCATCCACTTTGCACACCAGACAAATTATACCCCGGCATTGCGAAGTCAGAACACGCTTCAGACGGGCGGACATATTCTGGCGCGTCATCTTCAATCGGCGCACTTGGCGTGGCGGATGCGGTATCGTTAAACGTCAACGGTGCCGACGGTGCGATTGATTCCAAATCGCGCTTTATTTCCTGTTTATATGTGGGCGTCGCATCCGGTGTTTTAATCGGTTCTGGTTCCGCAATAGGTTCAGGTTCTGGCGTTGCAACAGGTTCGGGTTCTGCAACGGGAGCAGGTTCTGGTTCAGGTAATTGGATTTTCTCAGCCCCCAGTGCCAGATTTATGCGCGCAGTTTGCTTCATACTGTCTGGTTCATTTGCACCGCGCCAATCTATATATACCGCGGCGGCGTGCATATCTGCAGCGGTCATTGGCCGATATGTCAGAACAATTTGACATACGATTTGCGTATCTATGGTCAACGGCGTACAGGTTTGCTGTGGTTCCGATATACCAGTTGCGTTTTCCGACAAGCGTACATCCATAATTTTTACTGGTGCACTGGCCGACAGTTTAATTGTTGCGGTTTTGGTTTCGCCAACCGTAACATTTGTCCAATCAATAGTATCTGGTTCAATATTTAACTGTATTGCGACATCTTCCACAGTGGTCAATTCTTCCGTATCGCGTCGCGTCATCAACAACGTCAGCAATATCAGCACGACAACAAACGCCGCGGCCAGCAACAGCCACTGGATATGTTTAGGCGTGTTTTTGCGCAAATCAGAAAATTGCTTTTTTAACTTGTTCATATATGTTACTCGTTGCTCGTTACTAGTAACTAGTCACCAGTTTATTGCACGCGTACAACGCTGCAGCTGGTGCCGCTGAATTCCAACAGTTTGTTGCACAAACTTTGCGCCGTCGCAACATCGGATAATGGCCCGATACGCAAGCGATACAGACGTGCCGCCGATGAATCAGAACCCAAATCGCCGACCCCCTGTTCGTCAACCGCAAAGAACACCATATCCTTGTACGGGGTTAAAATACCCTGACCGTCTTCGCCACTGAACTTGGCCAACAGATTTGCCCAGTAATCATCCAGTGCCTTGACCGATGTATCGGATTTCAGTTCAACTGCAACGCCTGTTTGATTGCTGGTAATCAACGGGATATTCGATTGCGGCAGATATGAACCCGCGGTCAGGCGTTCTGTTGGAATCATTGTGACACCACTGCCGCCGCCGGTTGACGTGCCGTATGTCGCCGCCGGTAATGCATAGCCCGCAGGTGCATATGTTCCAGATGTTGTACCCATTGGCATATTGCCAATCATCATCGGTGTTGTCGTGTATCCGTTGACAGACGCATTGATTGCGTTCATATCCGCACTGTACGCGATATTATTTAATGACTGACCCGACATAATGGATTGTGCGACGTTTGCTTCGGCCAGTGCCATAACCGATGCAGTATCCGCAATCAGGAACGGCTTTTCACGTTTTTTGATACACACCAGACGTTGCCCACTGCGCAGAACCATATCGCCAACGGCTTCAACAATCAGCAGACGGCCGTCTTCACCATCTGTGCGGAATCCAACCGGGGATTCGCCACCTTCTATCAGCAGGGATACGACCGGACGCTGGGTCATAGAAATAACCTTGTCCCCAAAGTCAATGTATGTGAATATTTGGTCGCGCCATACGCGTTCGGGGGCGATTACATAATCGTCCGGATTTGGTACGAATATATCCAAATCAAATCGGAATTCGGACGGATCAATTTTCATTGATTTAATCCAACCGTAATCTTCACCGTCAACGCCAACGGTACTGGACGCGTTAGACACCTTTTTGAATATGGATGAAGAACCGCCGACCGCATTGGTTGCCCCCGTGGCGTTTGGTAATGCCGCGTTTCCGTCCAGTGTTATGTCAACCTGGGAATACGTAATTTCGCTGGAATTAGACGGTTCACTGCGCAGATAGAAAACATACTGATTTCCAGATTCACCCATAACAATCAGGTTTGTGTCGGAACCCTGGTTGCTGGATACAGGGGTAATAAACATAGTATTTCCACCCTGGGTCGCATCAATGCTGAACAGGCCGTCGTTCCCGATCACTGCGTCGGCAATTTTTTCACCATTTGGCAGGGTTATCAACGTTGTCATACCGTTACGCAATTTGACGGGCAAAACACTGCCCTTGGACCAGGACAACTGTGCGTATCCAGGTTTCAAACTGCCCGATGCCATATTTGCGGTTGGATTATCCCACGCCGCCTGAACGCCATAATTTGTGCCGGTTGCTGCAATCGCGCCACCACACAGCATTGCCACGCATAATACGGATATGTTTAACTTTATCGCCTTTGCAAATGTCATACCTATTCCTTCCATTTCGCGGGTTGGGGTTATTGGGCGTCCGTCGCCAAATATCCCGTATCCAATGGGTCGCCGTTTCCTGATTCAACAACGTATTCGGAAACACGCACCCCCAGTGGATTATTCAAACGATCCGACCATTTTATTGTCGCATCGTCAGCCATATCTAACTTTATTCTTATTTTATACTCTTTTGTTGGCATCTGTCTATTACTATCTGCACAAAAGTACTGAAAAGTTACAGCGTATTCGTTGGTATTGCGCGGTTCAATCGCGGGCGCTTCCTTAGTGTCAAATTCAACCGAGCAAGAAAAATCAAAATCAGGCACCCCACCCATCCAAGCGTTGTACATATCAGTTTGTGCAAATGCATTATATATTTCCGGTGTGGACCAAGTGTACACGACACCGTCAGCATCGTTGCCCCATTTAGTACGCATTTCACGCGCGTCCGGCACAATTTCGTTGCGCGCCCGTATGTATTCGCGTATAAAGGTACGCTTGAACGAGTCGATATAGGCATCGTCCAGTGGCAATTCAGCCAAAACGACATTTATATCATTACGCGGGGTGGACATTAAAAAGAACACCTGCGGCCGATCCAGCGGGTACATATTGTACAGCGTCACGCCCAGCACACCAAGCACCACCAACATTGCGGCAAAGACAAATGTCAATAATCTAGACAGTAAAATTGGCGGTTCTACGCGGTTTTGCAACGGTTTTCTCCCCCTTATTATAAGTGGATTGTAGACAAAATTACGTCCCGTACGCAAGTAAAAAGTGTGCTAAAAACATAATTTAATAAAATGTATTTTGCAGTTTTTGCTTGCAGTGTATAAATTAAAAAAGTATAATAATTTCCGCTTGATTTTCTGTATTGTTGTGCTATCTTTACCCGGACTGCGGGGTCAGACGGCGTAACAGACAGGTGGTCTACAGACGTACAGGGGCATAGTTCAACGGTAGAATATCGGTCTCCAAAACCGCGGATGAGGGTTCGATTCCTTCTGCCCCTGCCAGAAAATTCGCCAAAATATGCTTGCCATATTTTGGAAATTGTTGAGTTATAGGTAATTTTTTTATGAAAAAAATACTGGATTATATCAAATCGGTGCGCAGCGAGTGGTTCAAAATCGTATGGCCGTCGCGCGACAGTGTTATTCGTGCAACTATTGTGATTCTGGTATTTTCCGGATTGGCGGCGTTGTTCTTTTTTGTGGTTGACAGTGTTCTGAACGCGCTGATGGGCTGGATTTTCTAAACGGGCAAAGGGTGTTGAGATGGAAGACAAAATGCAGTGGTTCGTTGTGAACGTTCATACCGGGTGCGAAGACAAGGTTGCGCGTGGACTGCGTGAACAGATTGACAAGCGTCGCCTGAACGCGTACTTTGGTGAAATTCTGGTTCCCACGCGTGAGGTTACGGAAATCAAGGCCGGCAAGCGTGTAAAATCTGAAAAGAAGTTTTTCCCTGGCTATATTGTTGTTCAAATGGTTATGAACAATGAAACGTTTTCATTGGTAAAACTGATGCCCCAGGTTGTTATGTTCTTGGGTGCGAAAAACAAACCGATTGCCGTCAGTGAAGAAGAAGCGCGCCGTTTGTTGAAACAGGTGGAAGAGGGCAGCACCGTTACCGAAGATATTACATATGAAGTTGGCCAGGAAGTTCACGTAATTGATGGGCCGTTTGCTGGATTTAATGGTGTTATATCTGAAGTTGATAATGTAAAGCAAAAAATGACCGTTACTATTTTGGTATTTGGCCGTGAAACCAGTGTCGAATTAGATTTCGAACAGGTGGAAAGAGTTTAATCGGGCAATCCGACGGGCGTGTGCAAGGCGCGCATAAACAAACGTGGTAGATGCGCCACATCGAACCACGAACACTAACCAAAAATGGAGTGAATAAAATGGCAGCAAAAAAAGAAGTCAAGGGAGTGGTCAAATTGGTCGTTCCCGCGAAACAGGCGAATCCTGCGCCACCGATTGGGCCGGCGTTGGGTGCGGCTGGTGTGAACATTGCAGAATTCTGCAAACAGTTTAACGACAAAACATCTGACAAAGAACCGGGTATGCCGATTCCGTGCATTATCACCGTTTATACGGATCGCAGTTTTGAATTTATTATGAAACTGCCGCCGGTATCGTACTATATCAAAAAGGCGTTAAAGCTGAAAATCGGTTCTCATAAGCCGGGTCGTGATTTTGTCGGTACTATTACCAAGGCGCAAATCCGTGAAATTGCTGAAAACAAAATGCCGGACTTGAATTGCTCTACCATTGAATCCGCGATGAACATTGTTGCGGGTCAGTGCCGTTCAATGGGCGTAAAGGTGGAGGAATAAGTTATGAAACTGACAAAAAGACAGCAAACTTGGGCAAAGTTGGACAAGGAACGGGTTTATTCCCTGGCCGATGCGATTGACGCGCTGCGTGAATATGCGTCCAAGAAATTTGATGAAAGTTTAGAAATTGCTATCCGCCTGGGTGTTGATGTTACCAAGGCCGATCAGAATATCCGTGGTATGGTATCTTTGCCAAACGGTACGGGTAAAACTGTTCGCGTTGCGGTTTTCACTGTCAACAGTGCGGATGAAGCCAAAAAAGCCGGTGCCGATATTGTCGGTGGTGAAGACCTGATTGAAAAGGTTGCAGCCGGTGAAATCAATTTTGACCGTGTTATCGCGACACCGGATATGATGCCGAAGATGTCGAAAATTGCACGTGTTCTGGGGCCAAAGGGTCTGATGCCGAATCCGAAATTGGGTACGGTTACGAACAACGTTGCCGAAGCGGTTGCCACCGCCAAGGCGGGTCAGATTGAATACCGTGCGGAAAAGAAGGGTATTATTCACGCCGGTGTTGGCAAAATGTCATTTACGACTGACAAACTGGTTGAAAACGTAAATGCGCTGGTTGACCAGTTGAAAAAGGTTAAACCTGCATCTGTCAAGGGTCAGTATATTTTGGGTGCGGCGATTGCCACAACCCAGGGCCCGGGATTAAAGGTTGACATTAAATAATAAATCGTGTCCGGGAAAATTTCCCGGGCACGTACAGATTTCTGTCCGAGACTGATGGTGCCCAGCATTCTGGACTTAATTGCCATCATAGACAAAGAAAAGATTCTTTGGGGCAGAATTCAGGCCCCACCCGGCGGCAACGTCGGATGGAAAGTTTAACAAAACAGGGATTTTGGGATATGTCCTGAAATCTTGCAGATAAGGGTAAAGATATGAGACGCGAAGAAAAATCAGATTTGATTTCAGCGTTGCAATCGTCCTTGAAAGAAGCAAACGGTGTTTTCGTTATTGAAAACCACGGTTTGACGGTAAAAGAATTCGAAACCCTGCGCAATGAACTGCGTCCGTTGGTTTCCGTGTTCAAGGTCGTCAAAAACCGTTTGATGAAATTGGCGCTGCAGGGCACCGATTTCGAACCCGTATCCGAAATGATGGCACGTCCGACGGCGGTTGCTGTTGCGACCGATGGACTGGCCGTTACCAAGGTTTTGGCCAAGTTTGCGGATGAACATCCGAACCTGACCATTGTCGGCGGTAAAATGGATGCGGACGTTTTAAGCAAAGACGATATTGTGCAATTATCCAAACTGCCGTCCCTGTTGGAAATTCGTGGACAAATCGCGCGTATTCTGGTCGAACCGGCATCGCGCTTGGCCCGCGTTTCCGCAGAGTATGGAAAAAAGAATTAAAACAAAACCAGAACATCAATGTTCTGATTATATAGGAGCAAAAAAATGGCAGACATTCAAAAATTGGTTGAAGAATTGTCAAAATTGACCGTTTTGGAAGCAGTTGAACTGTCCAAGGCGTTGGAAGAAACCTGGGGCGTCAGTGCCGCCGCCGCGGTTGCTGTTGCAGCCGGCCCGGCAGCCGCCGCCGCAGAAGAAAAGAGCGAATTTGACGTCGTTCTGGCCGAAGCTGGTGCAAACAAATTGGCCGTTATCAAGGCGGTCAAGGACATCACTGGTCTGGGACTGGGCGAAGCAAAGGCGTTGGTTGAATCCGCGCCCAAGGCAGTAAAAGAAGCCGTTGCCAAAGATGAAGCCGAAAAGATGAAGGCAACATTGGAAGCGGCGGGTGCCAAGGTTGAATTGAAATAATTCGCCACGAACCGTGTGGTTCGACAAAACTAAAAAGTCGTGGTAATACGCCACGCAAACGCCGCCCATCTGGGGAAAAATCCCCAGGTGGGCACAAAGGCGTATAAAACATACAATATTGTTTCGTTTGCAAAACGCAAAAAATAAAGGATTGATACCAATGGCAGTTATCCAGAAATTCAGAAAATCTTTTGGAAAAAGTTTTTTGCAAACTCCGCTTCCCGATTTAGTAGAGATTCAATATAATTCATACAAAGATTTCTTACAGGCAGATGTAGACCCGCAAAGCAGAAAAAATATCGGTCTGCAAAATGTTTTTGCATCTATGTTCCCAATCAAGGATTATGCGGGTATTGCCGACCTTGAATTTGTTGAATACACATTGGACAAGCCCGTCTATAATGTGAAAGAATGTATGATGCGCAACTTGACTTATTCCAGCAAGTTGAAGCTGAAGCTGAGATTGATTTTGTGGGATATCGCCGAAGACGGCAAAAAAACGCTGCGCGATATCAAGGAACAGGAAATATTTATGGGCGATGTGCCATTGATGACCGAACGGGGCAGTTTTATTGCCGCCGGTGTTGAACGTGTCATCGTGTCGCAAATGCATCGTGCCCAGGGTGTCGTGTTCGCCACAACCAAGGAAGCGAAAATTGCCGGCAATCCAATTACTTATACCGCGCGTATTATCCCTGAACACGGTTCCTGGATTGATTTCGAAGAATCCAAGGGTGTTATTTACGTTCGTATCGACCGTCGTCGTAAAATTCCGGCCACCGTTCTGTTGCGCTGTCTGCCATCTGCCGAAGACGAAAAGAAGTGGCAATCCGACCCGCGCAAGCCGACAATTCGTGGTATGGACGATACGGAAATTCTGGGGGTATTCTATAAGCGCATACCGTTAAAGTTTGACGGCAATATGTGGATTGGCCAGACATCCGCGTTTGAAGGTTTGGACAAATACCGCCTGAATTATGATTTGATAAATCCAAAAGATAAAAAGCCGATGGCGTCCAAGGGCGATCGTATGAACGCAAAGCGTCTGAAGCGTGTTATGGATGCGTCCAAGGAATTTGGCATTGTTCCAGATTCTTTGATTGGCGAATATCTGTTTGACCCGATTTTGGATGGTGCGGGCAATATTGTTTATCGTGCTGGTACGGAAATTACACCGGACGTTATGGCCGATTTGGAAAAAATGAATATCAAGGAAATATCCCTGATTTCCATTGACAATACGACCATTACGGCACATATGCGCAATACGCTGATGGCGGATAAAACCGTCAATCGCGAAGAAGCGCTGATTGAAATCTATAACATTATCCGTCCGGGTGAACGTCCGACATTAGAAGCGGCAATCAACCTGTTTATGCGCCAGGGATTTGATGCGGCATACTATGATTTGTCCGCAGTTGGTCGCTTTAAGATGAACAAGCGTTTGAAAATTGATTCCGGCAAAAAGCCAGAAGATGAACGCTTGCTGACGAAATCTGATTTCTTGGCGGTGTTAAAGACGCTGACAAATATTATTGATCACAAGGATACGGTTGATGATATTGATAATTTGTCGAACCGTCGTGTTCGTACGGTTGGCGAATTGCTGGAACAGAATTTCCGCACCGGTATGGTTCGTATTGAACGTCTGGTTCGTGAAAGTTTGTCATCGCCGAACATTGCAAATATGCAACCCCAGGATGTTATCAACGTAAAACCGTTGATGTCACTGGTAAACGAATTTTTGGGTACGTCCCAGTTGTCACAGTTTATGGATGCGTATAACCCGCTGTCCGAACTGGAACACAAGCGTCGTATTTCCGCATTGGGGCCGGGTGGTTTGAACCGTGACCGTGCGGGCATTGACGTGCGCGACGTTCATCCGACACACTATGGTCGTTTGTGCCCCATCAACACACCCGAAGGTGCAAACATCGGTCTGATAAACCATTTGGCGACGTATGCGCGTGTAAATCCGTATGGATTCATTGAAACGCCGTACTATGTTGTCGAAAACAGCAAGATTACCGATAAAATGGTGTATCTGACTGCAGATGAAGAATTGGGTCACAAAATTGCCCAGGGTAACACTCCGACAACCGCATCCGGTGTTCTGGCCGAAGATGTCGTGACCGCGCGTGTTGACGGCGAATTTACAATGGTGCCCAAGGAAGAAATTGATTTAATCGACGTGGAACCGCGCCAGGTGGTGTCTATCGCGACGGGATTGATACCGTTCGTTGAAAACGACGACGCGAACCGTGCGTTGATGGGATCTAATATGCAACGCCAGGCGATTCCGTTACTGCGTGTCCAGGCGCCGTTGGTCGGTACCGGTATTGAACGCGAAGTGGCGCGTGATTCCCGCACCGGCGTTGCGGCAAAGCACAGCGGTGTTGTTGAATCCGTCGATGCGAACCGCATTGTGGTAAAATGTATGAACAGCCGCAATGTCGTGACTGGTGTAGATATTTACAACCTGGAAAAATTTGAACGCAGCAACAGTGAAACCCTGATTCACCAAAAACCGTTGGTCAAGGTTGGCGACCGTGTTTCCGCGGGCGACATCATTGCGGACGGTTCGTCTATGAATTATGGCGAATTGGCACTGGGGCGCAACGTATTGGTGGCGTTCGTTCCGTGGCGTGGATATAACTATGAAGATTCCATCGTTATTTCCGAACGCATTTCGCGCGACGACGTGTTCACGTCCGTGAAAATCGTTGAAAAAGAATTCAAGGTTCGTGATACACAGTTGGGGCCGGAAAGTTTGACCCGCGATATCCCGAACGTCAGCGAAGAAGCGTTAAAGAATCTGGACGAATCCGGTATTATTTACGTTGGCGCGCGCGTGAAGCAGGGCGACATCTTGGTTGGCCGCGTATCGCCGAAATCTGAAACATTGCTGACACCAGAAGAAGCGTTGTTGCGCAACATCTTTGGTGAAAAGGCGTTAAATGTAAAGGATACATCACTGCGTGTTGGCCCGAACGAAGAAGGTACAGTTATCGGTGTAAACGTTTTGACCCGTCACGGTGTCAAGAAAGACGAACGCACTCAGATGATTGAACTGCAGAAGATTGAAAAGATAAATCGTGATCGTGAAGAAGAAACGACAATTATGGAACGTGGTTTTGCCGACCAGATATTCCAAATTGCCGAAGGTCAGATTATCGATGCGGGCACTGGCAGCTTAAAGCCGTTCATTGGTAAAAAGTTGACCCAGGAAGTGTTCGAAGGCATTAAACCGTCCGATGTTAAAAAACTGGTTGTCCGTAACAAGGAAGCCCAGGCAAAAATCGACGAACTGCGTGAACAACACGTTGCTAAGTTAAAGGCACTGAATGACAAGGCCGATGCCGAAGTCGCCAAGGCAACCGAAACAAACTCTTTGGGTGCCGGCGTTCTGAAAGAGGTCAAGGTCTATATCGCGCATAAGATGAAACTGCAGCCGGGTGACAAGATGGCCGGACGTCACGGTAACAAGGGTATCGTGTCCAAGGTTGTCCCGATTGAAGATATGCCGTATATGGAAGACGGTACGCCGGTTGACCTGGTGCTGAATCCGTTGGGTGTGCCGTCGCGTATGAACCTGGGGCAGATTTTGGAAACTCACCTGGGTATGGCTGCGCGCACATTGGGCCAACAGATTGGTGCCGTTCTGGAAGAAGTAAAACAAAAACGTGCGGTAACGGATGATTTGCGTGCCGTTATGGGCAAGGTTTATGGCAAAGAAACGGCTGAAAAACTGGAAAAAATGACCGATACGGACGTTCGCGCCGAAGCGGCATTGTTGCGCGATGGTGTGCCGATGGCGACACCGACATTTGACGGTGCCACATCCGAAGACATCAGACGTATGCTGAAATTGGCAAAACTGCCGGAAACGGGGCAATTCACGTTGTACGACGGTATGACGGGTGAAAAGTTTGCACGTCCGGTTACGGTTGGCGTTATGTATATGCTGAAACTGCATCACTTGGTTGATGAAAAGATTCACGCACGTTCAATCGGAAATTACTCTTTGGTGACCCAGCAACCGTTGTCGGGTAAGGCCCATATGGGTGGCCAGCGTTTGGGTGAAATGGAGGTTTGGGCACTGGAAGCACACGGTGCCGCCCACCTGCTGCGCGAAATGCTGACCGTAAAGTCGGACGATATCGTTGGCCGTACCAAAATGTACGAAGCGATTATTTCCGGCAGCAACGATTTCCAGACCGGCACGCCAGAAGCATTTAACGTATTCGTTCGCGAACTGCGTGGATTGGGTTTGGCGTTGACACCAAAGAAAATTGACTAGATTTGTCGGGGTGGCGTCGGATTTTCCGGCGCACCCGGACAACAAGTTACAGCGACTGAAAGGAGCAAAATATAATGACCAATATGTTGCAGAAAATATTTGGACAAATCGAAACCAAGGAACAGTTTGACGCGCTGCGCATCACCATTGCGTCACCCGAAGAAATACTGTCCTGGTCCCACGGCGAGGTTAAAAAGCCGGAAACAATAAACTATCATTCCCTGAAACCAGAGCCAGAGGGATTGTTCTGCCAACAGATTTTCGGCCCGGTCAAGGACTATGAATGTGCGTGCGGAAAATATAAAAGAATCAAGTTCCGTGGCGTTGTCTGCGAACGCTGTGGGGTAGAGGTTGGTTCATCCACCGTCCGTCGCGAACGTATGGGACATATTAAATTGGCGATGCCGGTTGCACATACCTGGTTCCTGCGTGAAGGCAAGATTGCAACGCTGTTGAACAATTTGCCCCAGAAAAAACTGGAACAGGTTATTTCATACGATGCATACATTGTTATCGAACCGGGCTTGACCAGTTTGAAACAGTATGATGTTATCAGCGAAGATGAATATCAAAAGGCCGTTGAAGAATTTGGTGCGGACGCGTTTCGCGTTGGTATCGGCGCCGAAGGTGTACGCAGCATTATTGCCAACCTGGATATGGGTGACGAACGTACACGTCTGCGCGCGGAATTGGCGGAAACAAAATCCGATGCCAAGCGCAAGGGGCTGATTAAACAATTAAAACTGGTCGAAGCGTTTTTGGATTCAAAAACAGATCCGGCCTGGATGTTGCCGGATGTTATTCCGGTTATTCCGCCGGATATGCGTCCGTTGGTGACATTGGATGCGGGACACGTTGCGGCATCTGACCTGAACGATTTGTATCGTCGTGTTATTATCCGTAACAACCGCCTGAAAAGATTTATTGAAATGCACGCGCCGGAAATCATTGTTCGCAATGAAAAGCGTATGTTACAGGAAGCGGTTGATTCCCTGTTCGATAATGGACACAAGGCACGTCCGATGGTGTCACAGAACCGTCGTCCGCTGAAATCATTGTCTGATTCTTTGCGTGGTAAGTCGGGACGTTTCCGTATGAATATGTTGGGTAAGCGTGTCGATTATTCCGGTCGTTCCGTTATTGTGTCGGGACCATCATTGAAACTGCATCAGGTGGGCTTGCCGAAAACAATGGCGTTGGAATTGTTCAAACCGTTCGTATATGCGCGTCTGATGGCGGGTGATTATGCGAACACGTTAAAGACCGCGCGCAAAATGGTTGAAAACGGCGAAGATGTCGTCTGGGAAATTCTGGAAAAGGTTATTCACCAGCATCCGGTTTTGCTGAATCGTCAACCGACGCTGCACCGTCTGTCTATGCTGGCGTTTGAACCGGTTTTGATTGAAGGTAAGGCCATACGTCTGCACCCATTGGTCTGCAAGGGATTCAATGCTGACTTTGACGGTGACCAGATGGCCGTGCACGTTCCGATTTCATTGGAAGCGCAATTAGAGGCACGTACATTGATGCTGTCATCGAACAACATTTTGTCGCCTGCAAACGGTGAACCAATGATTGTTCCGTCCCAAGATATGGTTTTGGGTGTGTACTATATTTCGCTGATAAACGGCGAACATACCGACAAATCGCCACGTTTTGCCAATATGGACGAAGTTAAAATGGCGTTGGAAAACAAGTCCATTACGTTGCACACGCCAATTGTCGCGCGCATTAATGGCAAAGTTTACAAAACAACTGCCGGTCGTATGATTTTGGGCGAATTGCTACCGAAATCTGAAAATATGCCGTTCGACTTGGTGAACAAGGTTATGCCTGTTGGTGAAATCAAGGCATTATTGGCGACAACATATGAACGTTGCGGGGACAAGGCGACAATCCTGTTGGCCGACGCGTTAAAGGACACTGGATTTGAACAGGCCGCGCGCAGTGGTATTTCAATCGGCTATGACGATATTGTTATTCCTGAAGAAAAGAAAGCTATTATCGATGAAACCGAAAAGGCGGCCGAAGAAATCAACGAACAGTATCAAAATGGTTTGCTGTCCGGTGGTGAAAAGCATAATAAACTGATTGACTTGTGGCAGAACACAACCGACAAAATCGGTGACTTGGCGTATGCTGCGCTGGGTAAAACGACCGGCGATCATTGGAATTCTGTTCTGATGATGGCGTTGTCTGGTGCACGTGGTTCCAAGCGTCAGATTCAGCAGGTTGCTGGTATGCGTGGTATGATGCAGAAGCCCGACGGTTCGATTATCGAAGTTCCGATTATTTCAAACTTTAAGGAAGGTTTGACAATGGCGGAATACTTTACGTCCACCCACGGTGCGCGCAAAGGTATGTCGGACACTGCGTTGAAAACTGCGGACGCTGGTTACCTGACACGTCGTTTGGTTGAATTGGCACAGAATACGGTTATTACCGAACACGACTGTGGCACGACTGAATACATTACGGCAAAGCCGGTGTACCAGGGCAGCACTTTGTCCGTACCATTGGGCGATGTTGTTTTGGGACGTACGGCCGCGCACGATATCGTGCATCCGATTACCAAAGAAGTTATAGTCCCGGCTGGCGAATTGGTTACCAAGGTGGCCGCGCGAAAGATAAACGAATCTGGTCTGCCGTCTGTTGATGTGCGCAGTGTTTTGACCTGTTGCAGCGACGGGCTGTGCGCCAAATGCTATGGTATGGATTTGTCGCGTCAGGCGTTGGTTCACGTTGGCGAAGCGGTTGGTGTTATCGCTGGTCAATCCATTGGTGAACCTGGTACTCAGTTGACATTGCGTACGTTCCACATTGGTGGTGTTGCGTCCGGCGGTGCCGAAAGCCATTATATCGAGGTTCCCGTTGCCGGCACAATCAAACTGACTGGTGTGAACACAATTAAAAATTCTGCGGGACGCATTGTTGTCCTGTCGCGTAACGGCGAATTGGCCGTGGTTGACGACAAGGGCGAAAAGCTGTTCACAACAAAACTGCCGTATGCGGCGATGATGATTGTCAGCGACGGTGACAAAGTTGAAAAGGGCGCCAAGGTTGCCGAATGGGATCCGTATGCGAACACAATCATCGCGGAAAAGGACGGTATCGTCCAGTTCCAGGACTTGATTGAAAACGTATCGTACCAGGAAGAAGTCGATTCCACCACTGGTATCGTTTCGCGCAAGGTTATAAACTGGAAAGCAAACACCAAAAAGGCGTTGAACCCGGCCATTACATTGGTTGATGACAAGGGTCAGGTAATATCCCTGGGCGGCAAAAAGATTGCCGAATACCTGTTGCCGATGTATTCGATTCTGAACGTTTCCAATGGCGCAACCGTGTCGGCGGGTGACGTTCTGGCGCGAATCCCGGTTCAGACCAAGCGTACGGGCGACATTACCGGCGGTCTGCCGCGTGTGAACGAACTGTTGGAAGTTCGTCGTCCTGCTAATCCGGCTTTGTTGGCCGAAGTTGACGGTACCATTGAACTGGAAGATGCGAAATCCAAAATCATCATCCGCATTATGCCAGATGACGGAACCGCGCCGGTTGAATACGCCGTGCCAAAGGGTACAAACCTGTTGGTTCGCAGTGGTGATGCCGTAAAGAAGGCCGATAAACTGGTCGACGGTGATCCGGTTCCGCAAGATATTTTGCGCATCTTAGGTCAAAAGGCGTTGGCGACGTTTATGGTTGAACAGATTCAACAGGTTTATCGCCTGCAGGGTGTGTCAATCAACGACAAGCACATTGAAATTCTGATACGTGAAATGACGCGTCGTGTTGAAATCACGAACCCGGGTGATACCGGATTCCTGATGGGTCAGGTTGTTGACCGTGTCGATTTCGAAGAAGAAAACGCGCGCGTTGTACACGATGGTGGTAAACCGGCCGAAGCGTCCCAGGTTCTGGTCGGATTGACACGTGCATCATTGACCAGCCGTTCGTTCATATCGAACGCGTCGTTCCAGCAGACAACCAAGGTTCTGGTTGATGCGGCAATCAGTGGCGCGACCGATAAATTGGTCGGTATCAATGAAAACCTGATTGTGGGTCGACTGATTCCGGTTGGAACGGGTGCATATGTACGTCGTGTTCGCGAAATTGCCCGCGAAGAAGAAAAGGCCGAAAAACTGGCGCGCGATGGTAATGCGCAACAGCAGTTGTTGGATATTTAACCATCACGCATAATAACAAAACGCCCGGCGTGTCATACGGCACACCGGGCGCAGATATGTAAAATGACTGAAATCCCCGCGATTTTTTGTGATATTGACGGTGTCGTGAATAAAAAGTTCGCAGTTGCGAACTATGACCGGTTTGGTGAACCAAATGAAAATATGATACGTGTTCTGGAAACATTGGGACGCGATTTCACGATTGTGTTTATCACGGGACGCTGGGCCATTGGCCAGGAAAAGGTTGAACAACATATACATAACCTGTTACCCAATATAAAAAAGCGCGTATTTTGCAAACCGCACGATTATCCCGGCACAACGGCGGAATACAAACTGGCGACGGTTACCGAACTGGAAGCTCAGGGATATCGGTTTTATTTGGGGCTGGATGACCACAGTGCTGTTATCGGATTACTGCATAATCACGGTATGTTTGTGGCACGGGTTATATCAGAGTAAACTTTTCCTTGCAAATGCAATAGATTTTAATAAAATGTCTAACTGTAAATAAAAGGATAACAAAATGGCAACGCCAAAAAGTAAAACAAGTAAAGCACGTTCCGCACAGCGTCGTTCCCACGATGCACTGGCTGTAATGCCGTGCACAGTATGCAAGACCTGTGGTGAAAAAAAGCGCCCGCATCACGTATGTCCGGCGTGCGGTGCGAAATAATAATAAAAAAAATATAAACGCAGAACCTGGCGCGTGGTTTATATTGTGCCGTTCTGCATTTTTTATGCCACTATGTCAGCAGAAAAGAAAATCATAGCTATTGATGCAATGGGCGGGGATAAAGGTCCGAACGCCGTACTGGGCGGTATGAACCAGTTCCTGTACCAAAATGGTGAAGACAAGGTGTTCTTTCGCCTGTTTGGTAATACCAAGGTTTTGAACCCATTGCTGGCAAAGTACCCGCGTGTCGCCCGTAATTGCGAGGTTATTGATGCCCCCAACGCAATCAAGGGCACCGACAAGGTTCGCGATGTTATTCGTCACGCCCAGGATACGTCTATGTATATGGCGATAAAGGACGTACGCGAAGGTAAATCCGCCGCTGTGGTCAGTGCGGGGAATACTGGTATTTTGATGTCGCTGTCGAAACTGGCGCTGAAGACGGTTGATGGTATATCGCGTCCGGCGATTACGACGATGTTGCCGTCGGGCGGCGGGGATTCGCGTGTGGTTGTGCTGGATTTGGGTGCAAATGTACAGTGTGATGAACGCGATCTGTTTGATTTTTCTATTTTGGGCAGTGTTTATGCCGAAGTTATCGGCCATATGTCACGGCCAAAGGTTGGTGTTTTGAACATCGGTGCCGAAGAAACCAAGGGCAATGAAACACTGCAAAGATTAAATAAGCTGCTGACCGAACACAAAGATGAATTGCCGTACGAATACATCGGATTTGTTGAGGGTAACGATATCGGTGGCGGTAATGTCCAGGTTGTTGTTACCGACGGATTTACCGGCAATATCGTTCTGAAAACGGTTGAGGGTACGGCAAAACTGATTAAACGTGTTTTGGTGGATAATCTGAAAAAATCGGTTCTGGCGATTATCGGGGCTTTTTTCCTGGTTCACGTGTTTAAGCGACTGAAAAACAAAATTGATCCGCGTTCGTATGCGGGTGCGACATTTCTGGGGCTAAAGGGATTTGCCGTCAAAACCCACGGGAACAGCGATGCGCTGGCATTTGCGAATTCAATTAAATATGCGTCTGATTTGACGGCGGCGAATTTGAACGATGTTATTGCCGCACGTGCGGCGGCGGTATCAAAAATTCGCGATGAAATTTCCAACCAGGAATAATAACGGTATAAAAACAATAAAAAATCCCGCCACGGCGGGATTTTTTTTATTCCAATGGACAGGCGGATGTGAATTCATAACTGCCACTGTCATCGGTGTATGTTGTGCCGGTTGGCGCGTACATAATACAACTGCCCGCCGGCGACGATACCAGACAGGACGCGGCCCTTCCGGCCGATACATAGCCGCTGGGGCACGTGGAATCAGCAATGGTCATAACATCTTCGTTTATAGAAATATATCTCGCCGGGCACGATGTTGATGGTTCTGCGGCATTCGCACAAATCGGCATAATCAGCAGCATAAATATAATTATTTTTTTCATTTTTTATCCTTTTAATCGGACAGATTTGAAAACATTGCGGAACGAAATGTTGTTGTGTTTTCATTGACCCCACCGTTTCCGTACATACCCGCAATCGCACTGGCACACATCAGACCACAATATTCCGCGCATTGTGCGGCGGTCATTGAGCTTGGTGCAATACACATAGAATCTGTACACGTACCGGGGACTATCCATCTGGATACCGCGGGTGATACCATTTTGCACTTGCAATATTTATTTGATGACGTTGTTGATGATACAGACGGGCTTGTTGAACTGGAACCAATAGTTGTGCTTGCTGTTGATGAGCATACTGCGACACCCTGGACCCTGACACCGCCACAGGTTGCGTTCCAATATGCGCGGTTTTTATATGTTGTTGGTGATGCAGTGCAACTGGTTACAGCCGACAATCTGACGCATTTTGTCACAGCGCTGGCTGGATTTACTGTTGCAATTATTCCGATTGCGACGGTGATTAAAAATATTTTGTTCATTTTTCTTATTCCCTTCCTTGTGTTAAACAAAAACCACCATTGTTTTTGGTGGTCGGGAAGTTAGAAAAATCATAACATAAAATGATCCCATCGGCCTTTGGATACGAATATCCTGTTGTATAACCGACGGCTTCCCGACATTTATGCCAGGAATTGCAGGTTCGCCTGCTATGAATATCGGCAAAATTTTTGCCGTTATGTTATGGGATTTTCTAAGTCCCGAAACCAATATTCAGTTGGCTTCATTATTCAGTATAATTTATACAAAAAATAAAAACAAGCAGTTAAATTGACTTATATTCATTGGGAAAACGTCCGTATTGATATCTGATGCGCTTTTGATGACCCTGTGTATAACAAATAGGGGAAAATAAAAATGCATTTCAGAACATCTATGCTTGTTATAATCTGTATTTGTTGCACTACATCGGCATTTGCGGCGGATGCATCGGATTTTGATACTTTTTACAGTTTGTATAAAACCGCCGCATCGCAAAATGACATTACCGTTGGCACAGATTTGACAGCAACGCGTATTTTAACCGTTCCGGGCGCCGAAACAACACTGATAAACGGTGGCGGATATGCATTTAATGGTGGCGGATTAAACGGCTTTGTCGTTTCACGGGATTATACATTTAACCTGTCAAATGGTGGCGCGTTCAGCGTGTCCGGTGACGCGGCAACGATTACGAAATCATACAATAACTTTGCGCGAACCCAGGGCGCGGTAATTGCAAATCTGGGCGGTAATTTGACAATCGGTAATACTGCATTTGCATCCAACAGTGCAACCGCCGGTGGTGGTGTGTTGTACCAGGGCGACGGTGCCACGATGAGTGTGTCTGATTCGGTGTTTGACGGCAATCGTGCAACCCGTGGCGACGGCGGTGTTTTATATAATGAGTATGGTGCATCCGCGACGTTTGATAATACAGTGTTCCAGAATAATTCTGTGCGTGATTATGGTGGCGTGATATTTAACGACGGTACATTGAATATATCAAACAGCACCTTTGCATCAAATGCCGCGGACAGTGGTGGCGCACTGTATAATTCAAATTTAATGACACTGCGTAATGTGCGATTTATTGGAAATACTGGCACGTCGGATGTTGGGGCTATTTATACAACCGGTAATATGGATTTAACCGGTGGGGTGTTTGAAAATAATTCTGGGGCGACTGGTGGTGCCATAGGTAACTATGGAATAATTGGGGACGGATTATTTTCGGTTGTGCGTAATTCGCAATTTAACGGCAACAGCGCAACATACGGCGGCGCAATTTATAACTGGGACGATATTTATATTGTGGACAGTACGTTTGCAAATAACAGTGCAACCGACGGTGGCGGTGCGATTTTTAACCTGGGCGAATTATATTTGATTGCGACAGACGCCGATGTGACGTTCAGCAATAATACCGCCGCCGACGCATCAAATGCGATTTATTCGTCGGGAACACTTTCTATGAACGCGGCACATGATAAATCAATAGTTTTTAACGATGCAATCAACGGCGATGGCGAAATAATAATAAATCGTTCGTATATATATGATAATCAAAATGTACCGACCGGCGGCACGGTAGTGCTGGGGGCGGATATGTCGGGATTTTCGGGCAATGTAACGATGTATGACGGCATCCTGCGAATTGCGGACGGGGGCACATTTTTTAGTGCAGATAAACTGAATATATCTGGCGGCACATTGGATATAGGCACAGCGGCGATTTCAGCCAATACGGTCACATTTGGCGCATCGTCAACACTGCGGCTGAATATAAACAATGCGAATACGTATGGCTCTGTTTCTGCAAACAGTTTTAATATATCGGATGGTGCAAATTTAAGTGTTATTCTGGCCCCAGATGCAATGGGTGATGACACAACTATGCGGGTGCAGCTGCTGCGTGGCAGTGCGCCAGTTGACGATGCATTTGCGCCAACAATAGATAACAATATCTATATGTTCACCCAGATTGGTGACGGTTGGTATGAAATAGCACAGCAAAACGATTATACCGATGTAATAAACGACGCAGGCGGAACCCAGAACAACCTGAATACTGCGGCGGTATGGATTATAGAGCCCCCAGCAACAAAAGGCCTGGAACACGAAATATATGTTCGGATGAACGAATTGTTACAAACGGATGCGGTTGAATATATTCGTGCACTGACTGCACTGGCGCCGTCGCCAGCACCGCTGATGCAGATTATGGGTACATCGTATGTGTCACGTTTTTCATCGTTGTTGGATTCGGATTCAACGGACAGATACTATATCGCCAACGGCAAGTTGTGGGCGTCTGGATTTGGTGGTGGCGGTCATTTGCGTGGTGACGGGCGGCAATATGCGGACTTTGATATGTATGGCTTTGGCGGTGCGGTCGGTGCGGAATACGACCATAACGATTGGACGTTTGGCGCATCATATATGTACCAGTACGATCGTCTGAAAAGTTGGGCGCGCACAATTCACGCGCCGACACACGGTGGCGGCCTGTACGCGATTTATTCACCGTATAATATTGTTTGGCGTGGCGTGGCAACAATGTTCTATACGGATATGAACGAAACAAAAAACATTGCGGGATTTGCGGTTGATAATAATCCGTCGATATATACATACGGTGCCTGGACGGATATAGGATATCGCATTGCCGGATTAAATTGGCACGCCACACCGCGCGCAGGCGCACGATACACATTGATGCACCGCGGTGCTGTCACAGACGATGCAGACCAGACAACAGAATCAAAAAATCTGCATTTTTTGACCGCGTATGCGGACGTGTCGGTTGCACGTGCTAATATTATGCTGGGCGATATAAATCTGATTCCAGAATTGACGGCGGGCGCGTCGTATGATTTACGCAGTGGCACCGACAATACGCGCGTGTCAATAAATGGCACGTCATATTTAATAACGGTGGCGCATTTACCGCGCTGGGCATTTAATTCCGAATTAAAATTACGTGCTGTATTTAGTCCGATTACTGAATTGGAATTTGGGGCAGGTGTGGAATTGCGTCGCGATTATAATAATTATATGGCGCACTTGCGTGGAATACTGCGCTTTTAATCTGAATAAAAATCACCGGCAATTACTTGCCGGTGATTTCTCCCCTCCTTCTGGTTAGACCAGAAACTGTTTTAATCCATTGGAATCGCACGTGTCGACCGCATTATGCGGCGCGGGCAACGCGGGCGGATTGACTACCGTCGGCGGCGTCCATCAACTTTTTCGCTTCGGCAAAGACCATTTCCTTTACGCGCAAAGCCAGTGTTTTAGTTTCCAATGTTTCCGCCGCAACATCAAAATTATCAGTACGGATTTGCAATGATACATACGCACCAACCAACGACGGACGTGATAAATCTTCGATAGAGCGGGGCGCATTGTTGTGACCGATTTGCAGTTCGTCAGCCAGTGAAATAATCTGTCTGTCTTCGTTCACCCATACGGTTGTGGTTAAAACTTGGTTCAGGGCGATCATAATTTCTTTTATTGATTTTGACATTGTGCGTTCCCTCCTTTCGGGCGTTTTTTGTGAAAATTCAATCAGATTTTGTATGTACAACGTGTATTTACAAAAATCAGATTTTTATTTTCGGTTGAACTTTTGTTTTTGCCAGAAATCCGGATTTTTCGCGGAATTCTGGGGCTTTTAACTCTTTTCTCCTTGTCTATACAAACATCTTAGAACAAAAACGAATCGCAGGTCAAGCATAAAATACAATTATTTTAATTTTATTTTAATTTAATCTGATTTTATTTATAAAACCATAAAATCCCATAAAATAATTATAAAATGTCATTGACAACCATAAAACGCCGTGCTAAATTTCCATTGAAGCCAAGGAAAGGAACCGGGCAGGTGCCCAAAACAAAGACCGAAAAATGTCATTGTTTCTCTCATCTTATGAAAATCGTTTGGATACCAAGGGGCGTATATCTGTCCCGGCGTCTTTCCGGGCTTCGGTTGCATCTGAAAAATTTCCGGGTGTTGTTTTGTATCGTTCATTTACCCATAATTGTATCGAGGGGTTGTCAATGTCCCGTATGGAACAGTTGGCGTCCGCCACAGATAAAATGGGCGTGTTTGACAGTGAGCTGGACGATTTATCGGCGATGTTGTTTGCGGATGCGCGGCCATTGGCGTTTGATGTAACGGGGCGTATTATAATACCGGCGGATTTATTGGCGCACGCGGGCATCACTGATCGGGCTGTATTTGTTGGTCGTGGTAACAGTTTTCAAATTTGGAATCCGGACGCGTTCAGGGACGCGCAACAGAAATCATTAAATAATTTGCGCGCCGCGCGTCCAAATCTGATAATTTCATAGTTGTTACTGGTTGCTAGTTACTCGATACTCGTGACTCGTAATTCGTATTTATACTCATATCTTGTCATTCCGGGGTCAAGCCACGGGGTGACAAATGGAATACGAGTAACGAATAACTAGTAACGAGTTACGAGTAACAAAAACGGGGTATATGCCCCGTTTTTTTATTCGATTATACCAATTTCGGTCAACCACGCATTTATTGTATCAGTGGAATTGGCCGATGCACTGCCACGGATTGCAATTCCGTTCAGATGTTCGGAATTCGGCGTCAGTGCGGCTATGTCTGTATGAACACTGCCGGCACCGCTGCCTTCGTGAGTGTTAAATGGTATGACAGTTTTTCCCGCCAGGTCGGCGTTTGTTAAAAACGTGCGCACTGGTGACGCCATTGTGCCCCACCAGCACGGCGTACCGACAAATACGGTGTCGTATTCGATCAAATCAGGAATAGTATTTATTTCTGGCAAGATTCCATCATTGATTTCCTGTTGCGCCTGGACGGTGGTGGGTTGGTATTCTGCGGGATAGTGGTTTGGATCAGCGGTTTCAATGCGATACACATCCGCACCAGTTGCCGCCACAATTTGATTGGCCACCGCGGCGGTGTTGCCACTGCGCGAATAATACGCAACCAGTGTTTTTGCGTCCGCCGTGCCAGCAACCGCCAATACGGCAAACAGTGCTGCAAATAACTTTTTCATTTCCTTTCCTTTTCTTTCGATTGTGGTTATTTATCCAAATCAACCAGTTCGTATGTGCGGCTGCCCAGGCCGATTTGTTCGGCGGCTTCCAGCGTGTGCAGACCCTGACGTTCTGCAATACGGTTCATCAGTGCTTCGTTACCGTCGGCAACGGACACCATATCAATGCCGGCCTGGTCAACGGCAACCGGATCGGTTGACGCCAATATACCGATATCGTGAATATCTGGCTCAGCCGGATTGCCGTTGCAGTCACAATCAATACTTATGCGGTTCAGAACATTGATAAACACAATATTTTCACGCCCCAGATGTTCCACAACCGACTTGCCTGCATCAGCCATAGATTCCAAGAACGCGATTTGTTCGCCACCCCACGGATTGGTTTTGCTGGTGCCACCACTGTGAATCCAACATTTGCCCATACGACTGCCCAGTCCGATAGAGATGTTTTTAATCGCACCGCCAAATCCGGCCATTGCGTGGCCCTTGAAATGCGACAGTACCAGATACGAATCATAATTATCAAAATGTGATCCGACATAATTTTCCGTCAGAACATTTCCGCCGTTTACGGGCAAAGCCATATCGCCGTCTTCGTCCTGGATATCAACGGGTGCGACATCAAAGAAACCGTGCTCTTTGATGACTTTCCAGTGTTCGGCACTTTGTGCGCGTGCGCCGTCATACGCGGTATTGCATTCCACGATAGTTCCATTGACGGACTGAACCAATTCTTTAATCAATTCCGGACGCAGATAATTACTGCGCGGCGGCTCGCCCGTACTCATTTTAACGGCAACGCGACCGTGTGGCGTCCAACCCATTGCCTTATAGACCCGCATCAATCCGGCCGGTGATATATCGCGTGTGAAATATACTTTTGGCACTTCGTTCTCCTTTGCGTTGTAATGCTTGTATATACTGTAACCCCCGAACCCCGCGGCAGCCAGTACGACCACCGCAAGACCAATGTATAGCAGTGATTTCATTTTTGTTTCCCCTTCTATTTTTTGTCTTTACTGCCAGGGATTTTTCCCTTGACTTTGATGATTATAAATCCTAGATTTGACTCTAGGTCAAGAGGAAAGTTATGAGAATCGGTGAAATTTCAAAAAAAACGGGATTATCGGAACATACCCTGCGCTTTTACGAGAAAGAAGGTTTATTATCCAACGTGGCCAAGCGTCGTGGCGGCATACGTGATTATTGTGATGCGGACCTGCGTCGATTGGGGATGATAGAATGCCTGAAAAAAACGGGTATGAGTTTGGCAGAAATCAAACAGTATCTGGATTGGAACAATCAGGGCGATAAAACAATTCAGCTGCGTTATGATATGTTTTTACAGCGTCGTGCCGCGGTGGAACAACAACTGCGTGATATTCAGCGTACATTGGCCGTGGTTGATTTCAAGATAAAGTATTATGCGCGTGCGTTGCGGGCGGGCACAATGTCTATATATGATGGGAAAAAAATAAAAATGCCCGACTTTTTTGCAGATGCGCCGGAAAATAGTAAATAAAAGTGGTCGGGAAACCCGACCATTTTTTATTTATTGCAGACCGCAGCGTGACGTTTTAATATAAATTGCAAAAAAGAACAAAAGGATAGGAATATGAAAATTTACGAACAGACGGAACTGGATTTTCGGGACGTTCTGGTAAAACCAAAGCGTTCTTTCATCAATTCCCGGTCAGAGGTTGAAGTAACCCGTGAATACAAATTCAAATGGTGCCCGCGTCGTATTGTTGGTACTGGCATTATTTCTGCGAATATGGCGACCGTCGGCACGTTTGAAGTGGCAAAACATATGATGCAAAATAAAATGTTTTGCTGCCTGCATAAGCACTATGCCACCGATGATTTGATTAAATTCATAACGGAAAATGACTGTCGCGATTATGTTTTTTTATCAATGGGACTGCGTGATGAAGATTATGCCAAGATTGAAAAAATCCTGACCGAGTATCCGGACAAGTGTCGCAATATTTGTATTGATGTCCCGAACGCATATATTCCACGGGTCAAGGAATTGGTTATAAAAATGCGTGAAAAATTTCCGGATATTTTGTTGATGGTCGGCAATGCCGTAACCGCTGAATTGGTCGAAGATTTAATTTTGTCTGGGGCCGATATTGTAAAATGCGGCATCGGCAGTGGCAGTGCCTGTATCACGCGCCGTATAACCGGGGTGGGGCGGCCGCAACTGTCCACGATATTTGAATGCGCGGATACAGCACACGGTATCGGTGGTATGATTTGCAGTGACGGCGGTGTCGTCTATATAGGTGATATCTGCAAGGCGTTTGGTGCCGGTGCGGACTTTGTTATGATGGGCGGGTTTTATGCCGGCTGTCCAGAAGCCGCCGGTGACATCATTGAAAAGCGCTTTATCACCGACCAAATCGATGAACAGACCGGCGAACGCATTGTTGAAACCAAACGGTTCAAGGTATTTTACGGTATGTCATCCGAATATGCCCAGAACAAGCACTATCACGGAATGCCAAAATATCGCGCCAGCGAGGGTCGCGTCGTCCAGGTTCCATTAAAAGATTCCATTGATAAAATGAACCAGGATATTTTGGGTGGGCTGCGTTCTTATATGACATATATCGGCGCACGCCGGTTAAAAGATGTGTCAAAGTGCACAACGTTTTACCGTGTAAATACGCAACTGAATACCGTATTTGGCGACTAATTGGATAACAGATTGCCTGTTTTACCAATAATAAAAATCCCCCGAAAATGGGGGATTTTTATTGGGTTATATTTGTTAGTCCATAATTTGCATAATCCATTCGTCGGCAGTTAAATCTGCTGTGGACGCTTCACCATCAATGTCATTGACACTCATACACGTGGTGATAATCGGATTACACGCCTTGATGGCCAGCTTATTACCGTTGGACAATGTGTCACCGGTATTATCGTCCGCATCATAGTTGTTTTGCGCCAGACAGGATGCAACATCCGTTATGCAGTTTTCCGCATAGTCCGCCAGAATTGTATCCTGGGACGATTTTATTTGTACCAGTGTGCGGTTCAAGAATTCCTTGATAACATTGTTTGTTGGTTCATATTTCAGGTTCTGGCCGCTGCCACTGTATGTTACGGATTGACATCTGTTCAGCACCGCCATACACATACCATAGTTCTTGCCGTCGTCGTCATCGTGATATCCGATTTTATTCTGCAGGAATTCGGACATACTGGTTGATGTTTGCTGTGCGGACGTTTCCGTTACAGTTGTGGTTATATAATCACTTAATGTACCACCGGTTTCCATATCCCAGGCATTTTTGCCTTCGCCATATTCCCAGGTGTCGTATATTGCGGCATCAGCATAACCAGGGGCACCGGGCTTGCTGCCGACAACGACTTCGCCATTGACGATGTATTTGCCCGTCGGGTCCAGACAGTTTTCATAATCGTCGCCGCATACGAAATCATCCTGCATACATTCATCCAGTGCATTTACGCACCCGCGCAGGTCATATTGATTCTTTTGCTGTGCCACCAACAGACGTGCACGCTGCAGAACGCTTTTCGCATTGCGAACCGTGGACGTCATCTGGTCGTTTGATTCGGTCAGTGAACGTTCATATTGGATACAGGCCTTGTCAATTTCCAAATCGTACGAGTTTGTTATAATAGTTGTATCAACACCCTGTGCGGCACAGCTGTTCAATACAGCGGCCTTGCAACGTGATGCGGCCGTTTCGTACAACTGCTGACCACGCTGGTTGCTGATGCTGTCGTTGTTGCCAGACATACTGCCCAACAGCGATGTCAAATCAAATCCAGTGCTGTCTATTGTAAAGTCCAACAATCCAGACAAATCGAAACTCATACCGCTGGACGTAGTAGATGCCTTGCCCGACTGGACATCAATAATCATATTTTTAATTTTGTCCAAATCGTTCTTTAATTGACTGTTATCTGTTGACGTCTGCATTTCCAATTCGGCTTCGGTCTGGGTGAATAATGTTTCAACCTCATCCGCGGTCAAGCCAATATACTGGATTTGCAGGGCGACTTCTTGTAAATCTTCGGTTGCCTGTTTCAATGCGTCTTCTGTTTCGGCATAGTTGGACAAGTTCGCACTGCAGCTGCAACGACCCTGATTATCGTCCAAAACGTTACAGAAATTATCCATACACGCGACATACTGTGCCTTGCAGTAATCAGTCAACTGTGCCAGTTCATCAATAGATGTTGTTGACGATGTTGATTCCGATGATGTTGTTGTTGCGTTTGTGCTTGTTGTCGCAGAACCAACACGTATTGTCGGAACACGCGTTGTAACATTGGATGTGTTTGTTACGCCGACACGACTGCTGATATATAAAGGTGAATTGACCGTATCCGTCTGTACAATAGATGCACGTGACGTATTTGCGTTTGATTTATTAGAAGATGCGCGTGTTGTCAGCCCCGGTTGTGACGTGGTGGCCGATGCGGCTGTGCCGGTTGAACGCACCGTTGTTGTCGGGCGATTTGCAACCGTTGTTGTTGCCGTTGCGCGTGATGTACGCGATGTGCCGGTATTGCGTGCGGTCGCACTGCGCGATACAGTCGCAGTATTTGCACCGCGTGAAGTATTGGTTGTTGCAGTATTTGCCGTCGTTGTTGTTGACGGGCGTGTTGTTACCGTGCGCGCCGTTGTTGCGTTGGAAACATTGCGTGCCGCAACCGCGCGTCCCGATGATGTTGTTGCAGATGTAATTGCGCGTGATGTGGCCGCACGACCGTTTGTGTTACGTGGGC
The DNA here is from genome assembly GCA_944407095.1 of Candidatus Enterousia intestinigallinarum. Classification (GTDB taxonomy): domain Bacteria; phylum Pseudomonadota; class Alphaproteobacteria; order Rs-D84; family Rs-D84; genus Enterousia; species Enterousia intestinigallinarum. Next base: position 800,464 of record OX097180.1, read on the forward strand.
TGACCGCGGTCGGAACAACGGGTGTGACAACTTCGTCAGCGGCCGGTTCTTCTTCAACAACGGTATCAGATTCATCCATAATGAATTCTGAATCCGGCATTTCGTCGGCATACTGCGCCATCAATTCTTCGTAATAATACTGGGGCGCAATCTCCGCAAATGCGGGCAAAACCAGCAATCCACTAAGCACGGCAATCAATCTTTTCATTCGAAATCTTCCCTTCTATTACATATGATTTTATCATATTACGCAAATCCGCGCAAACAAAAAATAGAAAAATCAGGTGCGTTTTATGCACCTGATGGGAAAAATATCAATTTAGTTTTTTGATATATTTTGTTGCCACAACCAGGCGGCGCGCATAGTATCGTCCAGTGGCGTTTTTGCCCGCCAACCCAGCACCTTTGCCGCTTTGTCCGCACATGCCCAAATTGCCGGTACATCGCCTGGGCGTCTGGCTGTTATTGTATAGTTTATTTTTACACCCGTTGCGCGTTCAAATGTGCGGATTATTTCCATAACTGACAGACCGCGTCCAGTACCTATGTTAAATACATCTATGTCATCGCCACTGTCAATCATATGGCGCAGCGCCGCGATATGTGCGTCCGCCAAATCATTGACGTCTATATAGTCGCGCACACAAAAACCGTCCGGGGTCGGATAATCGTCGCCGAACACGTTCAGTTTTTCGCGCTGTCCACAGGCGACCTGGGTTATATATGGCATCAGGTTGTTTGGCACACCGCGTGGCAGTTCGCCTATTTTACCAGACGGGTGGGCGCCAATAGGATTAAAATATCGCAACAGCACGGCGTGCATTTTCGGATTTGCCGCGACTGTGTCACGAATTATTGTTTCTGCCATAATTTTTGTTTGCCCGTATGGCGATGTGGCCGCACGTGTCGGGGTGTCTTCGGTTGCCGGCAGTGTGTCTGGTGCGCCATATACAGTTGCACTGGATGAAAACACTATGTTTTCAATATTAAATGCGGTCATCATTTCCAACACATTTATCAATGAAACCAAGTTATTTTTGTAATACATCAGTGGATAAGATACAGATTCACCAACGGCCTTTAGCGCGGCAAAATGTATAACCCCGGTTGCATCACCGTGACGGTCAAACGCGTCACGCACAGCATCGATATCAGTGCAATCTATTTTTTCGAACATTGGCCGCACACCGGTAATTTCGGTAATTCTGTCCAGTGTTTCCGGGGTTGAATTGGCCAAGTTGTCAAATATCACAACATTATATCCGGCGTTTTGCAATGCCACCGTGGTATGCGAACCTATATATCCACAGCCACCAGTTACGATAATTTTTTGGTTGGACATAAAATCTCCTTTCCTGCTGTCACAAGAATTATAACACGGGCCTGTAATCGGTAAAGGTATTTTTTCGGATTATTAAAAAATATAATGAATTTGACTTGCGGGTTTGTTATGGTATATATTATAATTCCACGCAAAAGGTTTTGCATAATTGTCCATATTGAAAAAGGTATCTTTGTTTATATTTACTTTGCCCTTTATGGGATGTACAACCATACCAACATCAACCACGGATGAGCGTTTGGCGAACTATACGCCAAAGGTTACAGCCGCGGATTTTGACTATGATCCTATGCAGACCCCGCTGGCGCAGTGTTATGCGTCTGAATTGGCGCGCGACCCAGAAATCAGTGGTGCGACGTTGATTGAAGACGGGCTGTCCGCGTTTGTAATTCGTGCCGCGTTTGCGCGTATGGCAACCAAGACGATTGACCTGCAGACATATATCTATAGTAATGACTTTTCGTCCAGGGTTTTAATTGGTGAACTGAAACGTGCGGCTGATCGCGGTGTTAAAATTCGTATATTGTTGGACGATTACGGGACTAAATCCGATATTGTGGACGTAATGCTGCTGAACCAGCACCCGAATATAGAGGTCAAGGTTTTTAATCCCGTCGCTAACCGCGCCAGATTATTGTATTATCCACAGTTTTTATTGGACTTTAACCGTTTGAATTCACGTATGCATAACAAGTTGTTTATTGTTGACAATGTTGCATACATAACGGGTGGCCGCAATGTCGGCAGTAATTATTTCTATCCGGAAACGGCATCTAATTTTTCTGATACCGACGTGTTGTTTATCGGCGATATGACAAAGTATGCCACGGCCAGTTTTGATGAGTACTGGAATTACCATCTGTCGATACCGGCATCTGTTTTCCCAAAGGCAAAATCCGAACGCGCAATGCGTAAGTTGGAAAAGAAATTCCAGGAAATAGAAAAATCCAGTGCCGATGCAATTCGTGAATATAATAAAATTATTTCGTTGGCACAGAACGAATATAAAAACAAGAAATTTGATTTCAGTTGGGGACACGGAAAGTTCTTGGCCGATCCGCCGGAAAAGGTGGAAATGTCTATGGCTGAAAAAGAGGAATATCGTGGCGACATTATAACCGCGTTGCAAAAACTGTGGGATCAGACAACGGATTCCGTTTATATGTCGGCGGCATATTTTGTTCCGGGCCAGGGCGGTTTAGATCATATGTTACGCGAAGAAAATTCCGGTGTTCATATGACGATAGTTACAAATTCACTGGCATCAACGAACGCGCCGACGGTGTACGCCAAGTGGGAAAAGTACAGAACACAACTGATAGAATCTGGTGCGGACGTATATGAATTTATGCTGTCTGCGGAAAATCTGCGCGGTCAGGAACACGACCGCGAACGCAAGCAGTCCAGTTTTTCTGTTTTGCACAGTAAAACGATTGTTTTTGACGACGATATTTCTTGGATAGGCAGTTTTAATCTGGATCCGCGCAGTGCGTATTATAATACGGAAAACGTGGCAATTTTTGAAAGCCGCGATTTCGCCGACAAATTGCGTGAAATGATTATTCGCGATACCAAAACGTCGTGGCACGTGACATTGGACGAAGATGGCGAACCTGTCTGGACGGGCAGCCGTCCTGGCGACAAAGAACCGCGTGTTTATCATCACAGTCCGGACACATCAATATTCCGCCGTGCGTGGAAAATAATCACGAACATAGTCCCGGAAAAATTTGTATAAAAAACACCGGCATTTGCCGGTGTTTTTTCGTTCGTTTGAAATTGTAAAAAATCCACTTGCGTCCGTTGTGTATCGATTGTTATAATTAAAATAAATGTCGAAAACAAACCACCGATTAAAACCGGTGTTTTTATTTTTGAAATAGTCCAGAATTTCTGCATTTTTTTACTCCCCATTTTTGCCGAATCCAATCGGTCATTTGGTTGCGTCAATATCAGTTGTGTTTGTTACGCCGTCGTTTTCTGCCACGTGTAACGCATCAAATCCTATTGCGTGCGCAGGGGCACAAGCGACCTGTTGTGCACCAAGTGCGGCCCTATGTGTCTCCTTGTGTTCTTCAACAACAATAGAGCCACTTTGTCCTGTAGAATGTCTGAGCACGACAGAATTCACTACTGTGAGTGATAAACCTGAATTTCAGGCCAAATGTGTAACTTTATCAAACGGTAAAACGCGGGCGTGTCAAATGCAATGCAGCATTGGCTATTATGCGAAAGGGACAGAAAATATTGAAACATCTTCTGGCACTGTGCAATCTGCAACCAACTGCGTACGATGCCCAGATAATGGTTTGTGCGTGGGTGGTTTGTCAAAGCCCTCGTGTGATTCGGGATATTATTTATGGTCTTTGACGGTAATTGGTGGAAAACAATATTCCTGTAATCGTTGTCCGTCATATTCATATACAAATGGCCCATCTAGCTGGTCCCAAACAGGATATGGTGTAACGGCGGGACGTGGTGCCGACAGTGTCAGTGATTGCTATATACCGTATAACCAGGTAACCGCAGGATACTATTTTCGTGATGATACGGGTTCTGCTGTTATCACCAGGAACTGTTATTATGATTCATAAAAAACACCGGCAAATGCCGGTGTTTTTTAGGTTAAATTCATACGATATATCAATATTCCAAAAATACGAATATCACGACGTGTACGTGTAAAGGCAACTGTTAAAAATTTAATAAATCCAAATAATTTATATGTGCGACTATACCATTTTTGCGCATTTATCACGTCAATTACTCCATTGGGGTCATCGTTTAGTAATGCCTTGTATAAAGGTGTATTTTCTGTCCCCAATTTTTGTTTGTATTTCATTTTTTTGAATATGCGGCACATATTTTCTGCAACAAATAATTTTGTTTTTGTATTTTTAATCAGTGTCACATCACGTAAATAATTAAAGTATCCATATGCACCGCATATATAGTCGCGCATATTGACACGTGTATTATTATAAATATCAATTATCATCTCAATTCCGATAATGGATTCGCGTATCTTGTTTTCTGGCCAAAAATCAGCATTTAATGATTCCAGTCGTCTGCAATAATAATAGTATGTTCCGCGAACCAGTGGTAAATTTGTTGTCATTGCGCACTTTACCATTGTTTCAAACACGCTGTCTTCATTAATGGATAGTTTTGGATACAGTATATTGTGCGTTTTTATAAAATCACGGCGATATATAGCAGTATAATGATATTTGAAATTATGCAGTGTTTTTTGCAGTTCAGTTACGCTGCGGTACGGGTCTTTGTGTTTTTTTCCAGTAACTTCTATGACACACAGCTGTCCACAGGCAGCTTGGCTTTTATGTGAGTCGGCTGTATTTACTAATCGTTCAAAAAAATCATTGTCTACATAATCATCTGGATCCATAAAGCCGATGTATTCGCCATTAGCGTTTGCTATTCCGCGGTTGCGCGATGCCGCAACACCCATATTTTTTTTATTTGTTAAAACGCGTATGCGTAAGTCCCGTTTTTCCCACACCCGCAGAATTTCTAAAGTTTCATCTTTTGATGCATCATCGATACAAATAATTTCAAAATCACGCAGCGTTTGGTTTGATAAACTGCGTAATCCGCGTTCCAAATACGGTGCAACGTTGTAACAGGGAACAATAACAGATAATTTCATACTAGTATACCTTTATGAACAGCCAGAAAATCAAACGCTTTAGCCAGGGCAAATATTTGGTTGGCAAAATTCGCGTTCCATATATAGGGCGCAGATGATCTGCAACCTGATGATGCAGTCGACCGAACTTCATTGCACGGCAAACAGTTTCTTCCATAACTAAATCCATATAATATTTATAGAACCATTTATGAAAACTGGCCGGATATAAATTATCCATTATTATTCGTATTCGCTGCATCGTTGGGGCTATATATGAAAAAGATTTTTGATTAAATGTTGCGGCCGATATAGCGGTTGATGACATACGATGAAAAACAACCATTGCAGGTGTTTCAACTAATCGTTGTGCGTGTGGAAATATTTCTAATATAAAGCAAGTGTCTTCGCCTGGGTATAAGTTTGTATCAAAACGAATGTTGCCAATAACGGAACGCCGGAACATACGTCGCCACACCCAAACAAATCTGTAAATATTCCCAAGTGTTGCGATGTGTTTTAACGCGGGAATAGTATTGGGATAAACTTTGAATGGCGGATTTACAAAGTTTTGCGTTTTGGCATTTGATAAGCTGAAATCTTCCATAACCATTGCACCGCCGCCACCAACCATATCCGCATTATTTTGCGTAATTAAATTATACATCATTAGTAATGCATCTGGACAAAAGCAATCATCTGAATCCAGAAAAGCAATGTATTCTCCGCGTGCCATATCCAGTCCACGATTACGCGCCGCAGATGTGCCGACATTTTTTTGAAATACTGGAATAAATCGTTTATCGTTACGTGAAAATTTGCGAATTATTCGTGCTGAATTATCTGTTGAGCCATCGTCCACAACAATGCATTCAAAATCAGTAAAAGATTGTGTTGCAACACTGCGCAGACAGTCCGATAAGTATTTTGCATTATTATAATTTGCAATAATTACGCTTACTTTTGGCATCGCTATTTTATGAAACAAAGAAACAATTTTGCGTGAATAAATAATCACCAGTGGAATCGCTGATTTCACGGTTGGCCGGGTAATAACAGTCGGTTATTTTGGTCGAAGCAGCATTGCTGGTTGCTGGCGGATTTTGTGGACATTTTGTGCATCTGGATGCGCGTTTGCCACTGTATGTCCCACTGGTGCACATATACTGTTTCCCACCAGTGCAGTAATATCCGCCGGGGCATCCCCTGCAGGTCAACCCCTGGCCAAATGATTGAAAGAAATTGTAATAACCAGAATTGCATTTACAGTTTGTAACAACGTCTTCATTTCCCATACTGCACCACATACTGGAATTTGTTGAATTGATATATGCGCGTACTGTACCGGTCATATTTATCCCACAGGCCTTGTTAGCGCAGTTTCTGATAATATTTATTTCACTTGTTGTAAAGCAATGACAACTGCCGAATGTGCCATAATCGTAATAGTACATTGCATTGCCCACTAATCCAGCAGCAGCGGCACTTTGTTCTCCGTATTGGGCACAAAATCGGTTGTTGTTGCAATCTACGCCATATGTTTTACTATAATGAAACGCATTTGCCCCGTATTGCCACGAAAATAACACAGTCAAAAATGATGCTAATAATTTATTTATAATTTTGATACTTTTTAGCATAAAACGTTCCTTTTATTTCGGCATATTTTTCTTTTGACAATACCCAGCAAATGTGTAAAATTACAATCATCGTACAAAGCCGAAATAAAAGGAACGTTTATTTTCGGCACGATTTTAATAAAAAAACACCGGCATTTGCCGGTGTTTTTTTACTTTTTTGCAACACGTTTTCTAAATTCACTGCTGGGGCGAAATGATGCCACACGTCGTGCAGATATTATTGCCGGAGCACCAGTTTTGGGGTTGCGTCCCATACGCTGTGGCTTGGTCAGAATTTTGAAACTGCCAAATCCGGCAAATTTCACTTCTTCGCCGTGAATCAAGGATTCGCGGATTTCATCAAATATGATATCCACCAACTTAAACGCATCCGACGTGGTCACGCCAAAGCGTTCACGCAATCGATTTGCAAAATCACTTCTGGTTATTGTTGCCATTTTTTACACCCTGATTAGTGCCGCACCCCAGGTCAGGCCACTGCCAAACGCGGGATACAGGACAAGTTGACCCTTTTTGATAATATTATTATCAAAAGCATACGACATTGCAAGTACGCCGGACGCACCGCTGGTATTTGCGTGTTTGTCCACCGTCACCAAGATTTTTTCCAACGGAAATCCCAAACGTTGTGCGCCACTTTGAATAATGCGCAGGTTGGCCTGGTGCGGAACAATCCAATCGACGTTATCCGCCGTGATGCCCGCGTGTTCCATAATGTAGCTGGCGGCTTCTGGCATCAGGGTTACGGCCTTTTTATATGTTTCTGGGCCATTCATCATAATATGATGATCGGGTGTCCCGTATAACATACCCATTTCGGTTCCGTCAGACATAACAACTGTGTCGATAATACCCGAATAACTGGACGATGAATGTTCGAATATCAACGCGCCCGCGCCGTCACCAAACAGTACCGCCGTGCTGCGGTCTGACCAATCTATAAAGCGTGACATTTTTTCCGCACCAATAATCATAATGCGCTTGTGTATGCCGGCGGTAAAGAACGCCCGCGCCGTGTGCAGTGCGTAAATATATCCCGTGCACGCACCGCGTACGTCAAATGCCGGTGCGTTGTTTGTTGCGCCCAGACGTCCCAACACCTGAACACCGACAGACGGAAAGTCCAATTCAGGTGACGTTGTCGCCACGATAACCATATCTATATCATTTATTGAAATACCGGCGTTTTCCAATGCGCGCTGTGCCGCGGTTGTGGCCATATCGACGACAGTTTCATCATCGCGGGCAAAATGGCGTTCACGCATACCGGTACGCTGGACAATCCATTCGTCGGACGTATCAACCATTTTTTCCAGGTCAAAATTGGTCACGACTTTTTCGGGCAAGTAAGACCCGTATCCAATCAATCTGCTACCCATTTATACCTTTCCTTTATTTTTGTTCGGGGTATTATACAAGCCGTGATTACAACTTGCAATATTAAAAAAGCGTGAATAAAATATAGTGCATTGTCCCCATAGTTCAACTGGATAGAACGGGGGTTTCCTAAACCCTTGATACAGGTTCGATTCCTGTTGGGGACGCCAACAGGAATTGAACCTGTGGCAAAGGTTCGAACCGTCGCAAAAAGGCGGACGGGCGTACGCCGGTTGCGCGCAGCGCAATTTTGCCAGGTGACGAAGTATTCCTGTTGGGGACGCCAGTTGGAGTTTTATGTATGAAAAATAAAGCCGTAAAGATTGGAATAATTGCCAGCATTTTGCCGCATCTGTTTTGCTGCGTGTTACCGATAGTATTATCGATTGTCGGGTTGTTTGCACCAGAATTTGCCCACGCGGAATTTATCCCGCATTGGGTTGAACCGTGGCTGTTTGTGTTTTCGGCGCTGATGTTGGCGTTGTCGTGGTTTTTGGTTATTCGCGATTGTCATTGCCATTGTGAACATTGTGATGATGCACACGGACACAGCCATCGAACCCAGAAAATAATCCTGGGGGTTATAACCGTCATTTTTATTATAAGTATAATTTTACATTTAATTGCGCATCATTAAAATTTATAAAAAACACCGGCAAATGCCGGTGTTTTCTTTACCATAACTTTACACGCTTTTCTGGTGAAACATACATCTTGTCTGCGTCTGTTACATTAAATGCATCGTACCAGGCGTCTATGTGCGGCAATATTCCGTTCACACGCCACCGGGCCAGTGAATGTTCGTCCATTTTGGTCAGACGTAATGCTTCGGCGTCACGAATATTTTGTGCCCACGCGCCGGCATATGCGATAAAGAATCGCATATCAGGGGTCAAATTTTCAATCGTGTCACTTGCATTGCCAAAGTTTTTATATGCCGTGTATGATACCGTCAGTCCGCCGTAATCCGCCAGATTTTCCCCCAGTGTAAATTCGCCGTTTGCGTGAACGCCGGGTGCGACCTGAATATTGTCAAAGAAATCCCGCATAACGCGTGCGCGTGCATTAAACGCATCTGCATCGGCCGCCGTCCACCAATCGCGCAGGTTGCCGTCCGCGTCAAACTGGCGTCCGGAATCGTCGAATCCGTGTGTCATTTCGTGACCGATTATGCTGCCGATTGCGCCATAGTTGAACGCATCATCCGCGTCCATATCAAAGAACGGATATTGCAAAATTCCGGCCGGAAAACAAATTTCGTTTGTGCTGGGATCATAGTACGCATTTATTTCGTGTGCGTTCATATACCAGATGGTCGGGTCTTTTTTCTGACCGATTTTTGCCAACCAGAAACCGTCTTCGAATGCGGCGACGCGCACAACGTTTTCCCACAGTGACGCGTCCGCACTGATGCTCAAATCCGAATAGTCGCGCCATTTGTCTGGGTATCCGATTTTTGCGTGAAAGGTGTTCAGTTTTTCCAGTGCGCGTTTTTTTGTTTCATCGGACATCCAGTCCAGATTTTCAATTCGCATACCCAACGCGCGCTGCAGATTTTTGACCAGTTGTTGCATACGTTCCTTGGCCGCGGGTGAAAAATATTTATCGACATACAGGTGTCCAATTTCTTCGCCCAGTGCCCCGTCCAGCAACGACACCGCACGTTTCCAACGTGGCTTTTGTTCCATTTGCCCCGCCATAGTACGGTTGTAAAAATCAAATGATATTTCATATGTTGCATCGTCCAACAATGTGTCCGCCGCACTGATAATACGATATTTCAGATAGTCACGGATTAAACCGATATCTGTATCGTTCATAATTGCGATGGATTCACTGATTGCCTCTGGCTGGTTGATGTTTATATCTGTTGCGGCGTTCGCCCCGCGTTCGCGCAGATATGTGTCCCAATCAAAGTTTGCAAAGCGCGCGCGTACGTCTGCAACCGTCATTTTGTGATAGTTCGCATTTGGATCACGCAATTTTTCTTTGGGGTAAAATGAACGTGCCATACGTTCTTCCAGTTTGTATATTTTTTCTGCGTCGGCATTTATTCCGAAGTTTTTCAGTTGCTTTGCGATGAAATCGCGATACTTTGTTCTGATTTCAACGGATTTTTCATCTTCGTCAAAATAATAGTCACGTGACAGGCCGATTCCGCCCTGGCCAATATTATACAGATAGTATTCACTGTTTTTTTCATCCAGTGCAACGCCATCGCCCCAAAATGCTGATGCGAATTTATGCATATGTCCCAGGTATGCCGGCAAATCATCCGCGGATTTTATTTTGTCTATTTCGGCCAGATATGGTGCCACCGGTGCAGTTTTTTCGGTGTTCAGTTTGTCTGCGTTCATTGCGACCGCGTACAGTGTGCCAATTTTTCCAGTATCTGTTTCGGCAATTTCGCGTACGCGTGCCAAATTTTTATCGTGCAGTATTTCAAACGCGCCGTATCGCGTATAGTCGTCTGGAATCGGATTTTCACGTCGCCAACCCAACGTTGCATAATCAAAAAAGTCATCGCCCGGATTTACGGTTGTGTCCATATTTTCTGTCTTTATACCAATATTCATATTTTTCCCCCTTGAATTAGTAACGTACCACGCCAATAAAATTGCGATTATTACGGCGATTATTCCGATTATGTTTAACAGTTTATGTTGCATTTATTTCCCCCAACAAGTTGAATATTACATCGTCCAGAATTCGCATACCATCACGCGTCGCGACAATTCGCGACGCCGAATTGATTTGTACCAATTCGGGATTTTTCCGCAGGTATGACATATTTAGTATTTTTCTGACCGTATTGTCAAGGGCAACACCACGCATCGTACGCAGCCCCGTTATCACACGTTCCGCCGCCCGCGCCGTATCAGATAGTTTTTCAAATTGTTCGCCCGCACCACGCTGTTCATACCATTGGTTGTCCATTAAAATACGGCCCGCTGCGCCACAACCGATGCCGATATATGCATCACCGTCCCATACATTTTGATTATGGCGACACTCGTTCCCGGGTGCAGCATAGTTTGATACTTCATATCGTGGAATATTCAGTGTATTTTCTATGGCGTCATACATATCCGCCATTTCGTCGTTTGACGGCATATTCAGATTCATTGTGGCGAACGGGGTTCCTGCCTCTATTGTCAGTTCATACATTGAACAGTGTTGCAATCCCAGTTTGTTTATATTGCGACATAACCTGACAACGTCGTCCACACTATCCCCCGGCAGGCCATATATAAAATCGGCACTGACCCGTATGCCACGCGCGTTGGCCGCGTTTAATAAATTTATTGCGTCGTGGGTGCTGTGGCGTCGTCCCAGGAATTTTAATTTATTGTCGTCCAGTGATTGTACCCCGACCGATAATCTGTTGACGCCAGCATTGATAAACGCGTCCAGTTTGTTATTGTCAATGGTGCCCGGATTGGATTCCAGTGTTATTTCGCATTTCTCATCAATATCAAACACGGAATTTATTTTTGAGATAATTTGTTCAAATACAGTAACCGGCATCAACGACGGTGTTCCGCCCCCAAAAAATATTGTCGGCACACGTACGCGCCCCAGTGTGCGTGCCCAGTAATCCAGCTCATCCATAACGCCACGTGCATATGTATCCCAGTCCGGCGCCCGCACAGCCCGAGAAAAAAACGCACAGTAATTGCACTTTGATATGCAAAAGGGTACGTGAATATAAATGTTATGCGGATGTGTCATAGTCGACATTTTATACAAAAAATGCCCGAAATCCAGTATTTGATTGGCGTTGTAAAAAAAGTACTTTTCATATAAATAAATTTTATGTTAAAATAGGCATAACAATGTAGGTATGAATACAGGAAGGATAGCGTTTTTATGCGGAATCTTGGTTCCCTTTGCGGCGATTGCGTCGAACGAAGGGGTGCCGTCATACTATCAGACCAATAACACCACCACCGTGAACCAGGCCGCATACGGTAAATATGCCAGCCAGGGTTATACCCAATACGTCGGCCAGTCCGGTAACAAGCAAATTGTTGGCAGTCAAACTACTTCATACCAGGTGCCACGTCAAACTGTTCCGACTATTGCTGGAACGATGACGGCAAACGGCATCGCAATGCCGGTTGAAAATAATACAACACTGTGGGCGGGATATACCCGTCGTTTTGCGGACTTTGAATTCAAGACGGGTGTAAATTCCGTTTTGGAATGGGATGATATGGTGTTCGACGAAATTGGCGTCGGACTGCAACACAATTTTAGTATTCGCAGTTTTGATATGTTTGCAACTGCTGAATACAGTATGGGATTTATGTCGCACGGCGGTATGTCGATGGACTATGATTTGGAACCATACGACGCGTCCAAGCCGTATGATGGGATATTTACAATTTCCGTCGGTGACCAGACGGGACGTACAAATCATCTAAAGGTTGCCATTGGTGCCCATCACGTTTGGGATATTGGCGGATGGAAACTGTCGCCGTCATTTGGATATGAAATATTCAACCATAATCTGGAAATGTCCGATCATTATTATCCGAATCCGGGCATATTCCTGCCGCTGATGACCAGCAACGGTGATTATGTGTATGGCGATTTGAACGGAACGTATTATTCCGTGCCAATCAATGTCACACCACCCGAAGATTGGTACCAGGTCTGTATGTCCCCCGAAGATATTAAACTGGTTCAAACAACGGCGTCCGGTGGAATTTGGGAAATCGGAACATCACTGGTAACGGGTGATTATGATCCGAATATGGGCTATATACCGTGGGGTGTTGACGCGGGTGAATGCGTTGTTATTGGTGGCGACGGTCCCGTTATTGTAGAAGGAACAACCCATATTTATAACACCACCTGGTCTGGATTTTATATTGGATTGGAAATTGAAAAGCAAATGACCCTGGCGGATAAGTTGCGCTTTTATTTCCAGGTTGGATTGCCCCAGTATTCATCCGAAGGTACCTGGCCAAACCGTACGGATTGGCAGCAAAATCCCAGCTTTATTGACGAGGGTAGCAATGGTTCCTATTCATATGCGGCGGAAATGGAATATAATTACAGAATATCCGACCGTATGCAGTTGGCGATAAAGGTTGACACCAACCTGTTCCACGTTGGCAAAATTGGCGGGGAATTGTACCTGGCGGAATATACCCAGTGGTTGGTTGATGAAAACGGATATTATATACTGGACGACAATGGGCTGCCTATATTGGAAACGGTTCCGCCCGAAACGGTTTATATCAGTGACCAGTTAGAACACGCAACGTGGCAGTCATTTGGTCTGCACATTGGTCTGAAATACTCATTTTAAGGGGTGCAATTATGATAACGCGCACGTTTATCGCACGCCTGGTGGGCGTTGTGATGGTATCAGTGTTACCGATAACGGCATATGCTGAACGCGGTGCATTTGATATAGATCGTTGGTATGAAATTTTGGATAATGTTCGCACGCGTGCGACTTCGGCTGGTATTTCGCGCGATACGATTGACGCGACACTGAAATATCCAGCGTTTATTCCGTCGATTGTCAAAAGTGACAAGAATCAGGCGGAATTCAAATTGACATTGGATGATTATCTGGCGCGCACGGTAAATTCACGTCGTATCAACATTGGCCGGGAAATGCGCACGACGTATCCGACAATGCTGTCACGGGTGGAACAGAAATATAATATTCAGCCGCACGTTATTTTGGCGTTTTGGGGACTGGAATCAAACTATGGTCAATATCGCGCAGCGCATAAATTGACTGACGCGTTTTTAACATTGATGTATGAAGGGCGCCGTGAAACGTTTTTTGGTAATCAGTTACTGGCACTGATGAAAATAGCGGATGATAACAATCTGGATATAAATGATATACGCGGCAGTTGGGCCGGTGCAATGGGGCATTTTCAATTTATACCAACGACATTGCAGCAATATGGTGCCGACGGAAACGGCGACGGTAAAATTGATATAATTCATAGCGTCGGTGATGCGATGTTCAGCGCCGGCAACTATTTGAACAAACTGGGGTGGAATCCGAACGAGCGTATTGTTCGGCGTGTTGCATTGCCGGGAAATTTTGATATATCGTTACTGGACGGCAAAACCAAGCAGCCGTTGACATATTGGGCGGCGATGGGTGTGACGAATCCGGACGGTACGCCGATACCGTTGGCAGATATGACGGCTGGATTGGTTGCAGATGTAAATTTAATCCAGGAACAGCGTGCGGCGGCAATCGCGGCAGCGTCAAATCCGAACGCGATACCAGATCCGAACGCCATTGATACCGATGTCGCGCCCCAACCAGTTATATACGCATATCTGACATATCCTAATTTTTACCGCATAAAAAAGTGGAACAGTTCTAATTGGTATGCGATTGCGATTGCAACACTGGCCGATGAATTAAAGCAATAAAATAATTGAAAACGGCGGATTTCTTTGATAATCTTGATAGCATATAAATATAAAAGGAAACATTTATGGCTATCAAGGTTCGTGATTACGAAGTCCGTCTGACCCGAAACAAGGACGAACGTCGTCAGGTTCGTCAACTGCGCTATGACGTTTTTGTCGAAGAAGAGGGCGCATCCGCAACCGAAGAACAAAGAAATCTGCGCGAAGAATATGATTCTTTTGACCGGTATGCAGAATACCTGGCGGTATTTCATAATGGTAAGATTGTTGGTACATATCGTATAATCGACCGTAATGCGGCCGAAAAAATGGACGGTTTTTATACTGAATCTGAATTTAATATTTCCAAAATTAAAAAAGTTGATGGCAATATCGCCGAAATGTCGCGTGCGTGTGTGAACCGCGAATATCGGGACAATGCATTGGTTATGCGATTATTGTGGGCGGGGTTGGGTGAATATATTGTCCGCCGCAAGATTGCAATTTTGTTTGGGGTGGCGTCCTGGGTCGGGACAAAGCCGGTTGAATCAGCCCAGGCGATATCATACCTGTACTACAATCACTTGTCTCCGTTGGGACTGCGCGCCACGGTGTTGAGTGAAAATTTCGCGCCGGATGTGAATCCAAAATTGTCACGTATGAATATATTGCCGCGCGAATTTGTGGACGAAGCTGACGCCCGTCGTCAAATGACCCCGTTGATAAAGGGCTATTTGCGACTGGGTGCGACATTTGGTCGTGGTGTGTTTATTGACAAGCCGTTTAACACATACGATGTATTTGTTATGGTTCAGACCAAAAAAATTGACGCGGCGTATCAGAAACATTTCCTGGGGCGTGAAAACGCGCTGGAACATTTGGATGTGCGTGACGGTACGTTAAAGACCGTGGGCAAGATAATGCTGTTGCCGGTAACTGGTTCGTACAAGGTTTTTCGTGCGTTTTTTGAATTTCTGTTGCGTGAAGACGCGGCCGATGTTGAATATATTGATGATTCTAGGGATGAAAACGGGGACAAAGAGTAATGGGACGCGTCAGACGCCAGAATTTTTTCAACACGTTCGGTGCGGTTCTGAAATTCGCACTGTTTTGGATATTGGTTGCGATACAGTTGCCGATAATACTGTTTTTACCGCGTGGTCGCGCATCGGTGCGTTATATGCGCTTTTTTATGCGCATATTGCTGTATGTTGTTGGCGTGCGTGTACGTGTGCACGGCAAACTGGTGGCGCACCGGCCATTGCTGGTGATATCAAATCACATATCCATTTTTGAAATCGCGACGTTCCCGGTTGCATTTGGCGGCAGTTTTATTGCTAAAAAGGAAATGGAATCGTGGCCATTGGTCGGTTGGGTTGCGCGTAAATTCGGTGTTGTATTTATCGACCGCCGTCCGTCGCACGCAATGGACGCGCTGACCCAGGTTCAGCAAACTTTGCGTGATGTTTCATACCCTATATTTTTATTTCCCGAAGGAACAACAACAAACGGCGCATATGTAAAACCGTTCAAAAGCACATTGTTCAATTTCGTTGAAAATTCTGACGTCTTGGTGCAGCCGATGGTTATGAACTATCGCTTTCGTGACGGTGGCGTAATCAGCGATGCGGATTTGGCGGAACATTTTGCGTACTTTAATAATTCCAACCAGGACACCGGCCCGCGGTGTTCGCGTGAACGCAGTGCATTTGGCCAGGTTTTTCACATAATGGTTCTGGGGGGATTCTTGGTTGAGTTGACTGTTTTGCCGCCACCGCCGTTGGCGGGTATGGATAGAAAGCAGATTGCGGAAACACTGCAAAAAATAGTTTCCGAAAAATATATGGAATTGAAAAATAAAACTGCAAAGTAAAAAAGAGAGATTTATTATGAAAACTGCAATTACACCAACGCGTGCTGAAAATTTCAGCGAATGGTATCAAAACTTGATAACAGCGGCGGATTTGGCGGAAAACGCACCCGTGCGCGGATGTATGACGATAAAGCCGTACGGCTGGGCGATATGGGAACTGATGCGCGATGAAATGGATCGGCGTATAAAGGCCTGTGGCGTGCAAAATGCTCAATTCCCATTGCTTATTCCAATCAACTTTTTTAATCGCGAAGCCGAACACGTTGCCGGTTTTGCCAAGGAAGCTGCCGTCGTAACTCATTACCGTCTGAAAATGATTGATGGCACGTTACAGCCCGACCCAGATTCCAAATTGACCGAACCGTATATAATTCGTCCGACGTCTGAAACGATTATCGGGGACGCGATGTCACGCTGGGTTCAATCGTATCGTGATTTGCCACTGAAACTGAACCAGTGGGTAAATGTTATGCGCTGGGAAATGCGGCCACGTCTGTTTTTGCGTACGTCCGAATTTTACTGGCAGGAAGGTCATAACGCATTTGCCACACACGATGATGCGAACGCCGATGCGCGTAAAATGCATCGTGTCTATGGCGACTATATGCGCGAAGTGTTGGCCATACCGTCGATAATGGGTGAAAAAACACCAGAAGAACGCTTTGCCGGTGCCGATCATACGTACACCCTGGAACATATTATGCAGGACGGTAAAGCGTTACAGGCCGGAACGTCCCACGATTTAGGCCAGCATTTTTCCAAATCGTTTGGTATTCAGTATCTGGATACGGATGGTCAGTTAAAGTATGCCTGGACGACGTCCTGGGGGGTATCCACCCGTATGATGGGCAGTTTGTTTATGTCTCATTCCGATGATGACGGTTTGGTTTTGCCGCCCGCGGTTGCGCCGTACCAGGTTGTGATTATACCTATCACGCGTGATGATACGGCGGACGCATTGAACGCGTATGCGGAAAAACTGGGGGCGCAACTGCGTGATGCTGGTATTCGCGTATTGGTTGATACGTCTGATATGCGTGCACCAGATAAAATGTGGAAATGGATAAAGCGCGGTGTGCCGCTGCGCGTGGAAATTGGCGCGCGTGAAATGGATGAAAACAACGTGACCGTCACGCGTCGTGATTTGGGCAAATCGTCAAAACAAACAATGGCAGTGGACGCATTTGTTGCCGATGTACGCAATATGCTGGATACAATTCAACACGATATGTATGATGCGGTCGTGCGTCGTAACAAAACAATGATTCACGATGTGGATGATTTGTCTGCGTTGGAAACTGCGCTGGCCGGTGGCACAATCGGATTTTTCCGTATCAAATACGATTTGACGCAAAATGAAAAGTTCGATGAATTGATGGAAACGTACAAGATATCACGTCGCTGCCTGGATGACAATGACCCGACGTATGTCTATGTTGCAAAGTCATATTAAAAAATCGCCCATTTGGGCGATTTTTCTTTATGCGATTTCATCATAATTCTTGCGTATAATTTTACCGCTGCGTCGCAGTGCGGCGGCCTCGGGCGCAGACAGTTTGGGACGCAGTGTTGCAACAACGCCGTTTGCACCAACTATGCGGGGCAGCGACATTGCCACCATATCCGCGCCGGTACCGGCAACTGCACTGACGGTCAAAATTCTGTGTTCGTCGTTTATTATGCAACGTAATAAATCTGCTGCGGCTGCACCAATTCCATCCCACGTTGCACCGCGGCCGCGTATGATTTCATATGCCGCATTTCGTACACGGTGTGCAATAGTATTGCGTGTTGTCGCGGGCAAAGAAATCTTCATTTGCCGACAAAAATCATCCAACCCCAGTGCGCCGACTGTTGCCGATGTCCAATCTACAACGCTGCTGTCGCCGTGTTCACCGACAACGTATGCGTTTATGGATTGTGTTGATACCCCCAGTTGTCGTGACAATATTGTGCGCAGGCGTGCGGTGTCCAGCATCGTTCCCGTACCTATTACCCGTCCGGCTGGCAAGCGTGACAGTTTGTGTGCCAGCATTACCATAACGTCCAGCGGATTGGTCAGAATCATAATCTTTACAGTTTTTGCATCGACGTTGGCCATAACGCGCGGGATTATGTCTGCGATAACGGCGGCGTTTTTGGTCAATAAATCAGTGCGTGTTTCGCCGGGGCGTTGGTTTGCGCCGGCGGCGATAATGACAATATCACTGCCGCGAATTGCGCGGTAATTACTGACCGCGGTTATTTTTACGTCAAATCCGAAACTGGCCGCGTGTCCTAAATCGTCGGCCGCGGCGCGTGCGCGCACGCCGTCGCGGTCAAACAGTACGATTTCGTGTACGAAACCAGTGTTTTTTACCGCGGTTGCGACGGCGGATCCAACCGTGCCGACACCAATTATTGCGATTTTCATATTTTAATTCCTTTGTTATCTTTAACAATAAATTATACCACAAACATCGTGCCCAGGCACGCGTTTTATGTTGCGGATAACAATCCGATTTATAATTGTGCATCGCGCGTGATATAATCCGGACACGGGGGCGTACAATATGGCGGATGATAATATAACATATGATATTTTTCCCGACGGATTGGGCTTTTACGCAAACTGTGACGGACATCACGTTGGTGAAATAACATTTGTTCGTGTCGGCGCGGACAAGATGATAATCGATTATACCGCTGTTACTGAAAAATACAGAAATGCCCAGGTTGGATTAAATCTGGTGCGGTGTGCAGCCGACCTGGCACGCAGCCAGCATCGCAAAGTCATAACACTGTGCCCGTTTGCCAAAGCGATGTTCAGCCGATACCCAGAATTTGATGATGTTCGTTTTTTGAACGCGCGCTGAACATTTCATACTTGAACGATAATTTGTTTTTTACTAGTATTGCCCACAGGCAAAGGGGGATTTTTTATGTCACGTAAATTGCGTATTTGGCTGATATTTTTGATTTTCCTGAACGGATATGTCAGTTTGTCATTGGAATTGGTTGTCCTGCGTCAGTTGGCTTTCTGGGTCGGATCCAGCGCGGTTATCACCAGTATTATTATGGGCACGTTCTTGGGATTTATGTCACTGGGATATTTTATGGGATCGTCCCCGCGCATTGCCAATAAACGAATCAGAACTGTTTTGTCGGTCAGTTTTATTGTGATAGCATTGTTTGCTTTTTTGGCGGCCAGTTTCCCATTGGTTACGGAATATTTTGTGCATCTGTACCGCTGGGGCATAACGTCCAGTGTTATCCAGACGTTTATATTTTCTTTTTTGCTGTTGTCTGTTGGGCCGTTTTTGTTTGGGTTCAACACAACGCTGTTGTCACGGTGTCTGCATCGGTACAATACCAACTATACCGGCAATATTATGGCGTGGGATACGATTGGTTCGGTATTGGGGTCTTTATTGACTACATTGATTTTGATGCCGTTTATTGGTGTAAATTACACGGTTATGTTGATAGTTGCACTGTCTGCGTTTGCAGCGATTATAACGCGACCAAAATGGTGGGTTGTACTGCTGTGCGTGGTGGTGTTGGTGCCGACAGTATTTGTGAACAGCGATTATGTTCAACGAAATCGGTTTGGTATTTTGGTGAATAATGCAAATTCCACCATTTCAGTATCACAGTTCCAGGACGGTATGCGTATTTTGTATATGAACGGTCTGCCGATGTCGATACATAATACAAACACCGGTCAAAATGCGGAATACATAGATTATTTGAACAATAATTTTATTTATACTATGCCGGGTGACAGACGTCGTAAAATTTTGGTTTTGGGGGCGGGCGGATTTACCGCCGGATTAAAGGACACATATAACGAATACACGTTTGTGGATATTGAACATACGTTACAGGAAATATCGGAAAAATATTTTCTGGGTGAAAAATTACCGGATAATAAACAGTTCATTGTCCAGGACGCCAGCCAGTATTTGAAAAACACGGACACCCAATATGACTTGATATTGGTGGACGTATATTCAAATTCGTTCCAGGTACCCGAAGGTTTTATAACCGCCGAATTTATGCAGCGTGTAAAATCTCGTGTTGCGCCGAACGGCATATTGATAATGAATGTCATTGCCAGCCAGTCGTACCAGGATAAATATTCCCAGGTATTTGACAACACGTTCCACACGGTATTCCCACAAAACACCCAACGCCAGGTAATCGGATACGCCAATCCCTGGTCAAGTAATGATGTGGCGAATATTTTATACGTATGGTACAACCGCGATGCGGACGAACGTATTTATACAATAAATAAAACACCGGTAATCTATGACCGGTATGTGAAATAGTAACTAGTAGCTCGTTATTCGTTACTAGTTACTGTTCACGTGGCGTTGGCGCATTTGCGTCATTATCAGCATTTGCATTTTTTGCGCAGCCGACCGCAATGCGTCAACCTGTGCCGGTTGTGCATTAGTTGCATTGGCTTTGGCTTGCGCGCGCGGTGTATATGCCGCAACTGTGTCGTTCAGTGCCTTTAGCGCAGCAGTGGTGTTTTTCGCGGCACGTTCACGCCAGGATTGTTTTTGTGCCGCCGGCGCGTCAATTACATCGTTACGGTGACGGTTAGTCATCATAACCTGAGCCCAGCGGGCGTTATGTGCAGCAAATATCTGGCGCATATACATTGATGCGGGATTATTTGCATTTTTTGCTGTGACGAACTGCTTCATTTGTTCAATCGCACTGTACCACGCCGCCCCAAGATTTCCGCCACGCAGCCAGTTTGAATATGTCAGGTTGAAAAACAGTTTGAAATATTCGTCTGATATTTTCTTTTTGTCTGTGGCGTTCAGTTGCTTTTCTTGCGTTGATTTTGGATTTTCGCCCGCGATTATCATCATATTTTTATCAAAAGCATCTATCATATCGCGACTCCTGTGGCTGTCAGTTTATATCTTTCTGTTTAATTATAGTGCCAGATACGCATTTTACAAGTTTTTGACCCCTCGGCATTTTTGTTTTGACTTTATTCACATAATATAGCACCCTAAACAACGGTTATATCACAAAAACGCACTGTTGCCAATAATGGGCGGGGCGGATGTAGCCCGCGGTCTTGCCAATAATGGGGGCCGTGAAATTTCATCGCAAACAAGGAGTAAATGATGAAAAAAAGTTTGAAATTAGCAGTCGCGGCGTCTGTTTTGGCAACGCCGGCAATGGCGGCTAATTTGGAAAATCCGTTGTATATGCCGACGTCCGGCGAATTTTATTCGAAAACGGGCGCGGGCCTGATGCTGAAGGTTGCCGACAGTTCGGACGCCCATAAGTTAAAGGGGCACGACGGTGATATTGAATTTCCGATTTGGCGTATCCAGGAAGATTTGGGTATCGGTATCACAGACCGTATCGCAATCCGTGGTGCATTTGCATATACTCACGACGCCGATATTGACCGCAAGGGTATGAATCACGGCCGTTTGGGTCTGATTTGGCGCGCGATTGAAACATCCGACAATGTTGTTTTGGACATCTATGCGGATGCGCACCTGGGCGGAATAAACAAAATGCGTGGCTCATATACCGCGACCGGCTTCCAGTATGACAACTATTCCAACGGTCGTTGGGGTGCGGATGTTGGGGTTCGCTTCGGTAAAACGTGGAGCAAACTGACCACCAGCGCGTTTGTTGAAGTCCTGAAAACATTCGGCAGTGATAACAATGTTATCGACGTAACCGGATTGTCATTGGGCGGTATTCCTGTAACAATGGTCGGTGTTCCGGATGAAATTTCTGTTGATTTGAAATCCACAACAGAAATCAACTTTGGTTTGAACGCGTTCTATCAGATAAATGACCGTTGGTCCTGGGGTGCGGGGTTCAAATATAACCACCACGCTGATAATGGTGTAAAGAGTTTGTCAACGGAACTGAATGTTCCGCCACAGGTTTCGGCCGGTATCAACCAGTTGATGGCATCATTGTCCGATATGAACGATGGGTTTGATGAATACATCGTGTCATTGTCGGTTGCGAACCAGTTAAACGACTATGTCCAGGTTGCGTTGTACGGTGAATACACATTTGACACCGCGCACGCAAAATCTCAGAACGGAACCGATGTCAAGGCAGAGGTTGGCGTTCGCCTGAACCTGGCGTTCTAATGCGTTTGATACGCAAATTTAACATATATTGGACAAACACCCCGTATAATTACGGGGTGCTTTTTTGAATTATACTAAATACTTTTATCGTGGCGATTTTTGTGATATAATAACCAAAAAGGAAAATGGAAAGGCAATGAAAAAAGTCGGCTTTCTTGCGGCAATGACGGGAATTTTGTTCGGCGCGGACGTTGCTGGTGCTGCCACGTACCCGGTTTATACTGGATACCAGGGTACCAATGCCGCGGGCCGGGTCGTAATGCTGCCAACAACCAGCGGAACCGTTGTCACAACAACGAATACAACCGCGACAACACCAACACGCGTTACTGGGACTTTGCCGCGCGTCGGGTCAAATACAACGACAACGGCCGGGCGACAGTATTATCAGCCGTCTGACTTTGATCGCTTGGCGGACAGTGGGCTGTACGTCGGGTTGTCTGTCGGATATTCTGCAAGTGTTAGTGGCTCTATTTTATCCGACTATATGAACGAAGAATATGGCCAGTTCGTTCCCGGTGCGTTCCAGGAAACTGACTTTGACACGGATACTGTGATACCGTTACAGTTGTCTGTCGGTGCGTCAATCAACAATGATTTTCGTGTGGATTTTGGATATTTGCGCTATTCCGGTATGGCATACCCCAGTATGGTTAAATCGGCCGACGGTGTTGGTGGATATGTTGACGCGACGGTTGACGGCGGTGCCATTACGGCAAACGCCACAATGTTAAACCTGTATTACAATATTGATTCTTATACTGGATATTTGGCGGGCGGTATGTTGCGGCCATATGTCGGTGTTGGTGTTGGTATTTCATTAAATACTATTGCGGACTATGTCGTATATGACAATACGTTTTATTCGGAAATGGAACCCAGCGTTGCCGGCCCGGGTGATTTAACCGGTATATCCGACGTTTATGCGTATCATAATGGCGGCACGTCCGAAGAATTGGCATTTATGTTCGAAGGTGGTTTAACCACAGAATTGGACGGCGGAATAAAAATTGATTTCTTTGTCAGATACACCAACCTGGGCAAGGTTAGAACATCGGGCAGTATTATCGTATCACAGACGGAATGGCTGGGCGACGGTGCGGGTGGTGAATACCCGGCGGCCTATGACAGTGTGTATCATTATACAAACTGGTATGAAAGTGGTCGTTTAAGCACAATTGACCTGGGGCTGCGTTTAAGATTGCAGTTCTGATGACGCATTTGCGTATGGGGGGGGCGCGCAATAAAAGGCGCTAACGCGGGACGAGAGAAAATGAAGGCAAATCGTGCGATAATCCATTATTCTTTGTTTGCGGCATTGGTTGGGCTGATGCCGGCGGGTGCGGATGCCGCATTACGCGTTGGAAATCATTCGCGCAGTTATGCCGAAGCGTATCAACAGGTCAATGCCTTACGTAATTCTGCCGCCACGGTTGAAACGCCTGTTGTTACAACGCCGTCAACGGATACTGAAAATAATTTACCCGTCCGCGTTGCGGATGAAAACCTGGCGCAGCAAATTGCGTCCGGTGCGACAAACACGCCCGTTGCGTTTAACCAGTTGGAACAGTGTTCTATGATTTATCCCAATGGTGAATTTGCGTGGGATAATCCGACATTGGGCAATGGTGCGGGTGGTGCTGATACGTGTGTTGCGGTTGTTGAATTGCGCGGGTACCAGGCGGCGCCCGACGGTTCTGATTTGGTATTGGCGCGTGCGACATTGGCCGCGGGCGATACAATGACGTGTAACATTTCCGAATTTCCAGAAGCAACGATGAACGTTTCCGCCGTCGAAAGTTTTGTATTTCCGGCTGACGCCGCTCCGACAATGGACGATGTTGTTAAACAGATGAACCAGGAACAAAAACAAAACGCCGGATTAAAAATTGCGGCTGGTGTTCTGATTGGTGGTCTGGGTGGAAATATGACCGGTGCGAATGATCGCGGAAATGACAGTTTGCTGGGCACGGACAAGGGCAAAATGCAAAATACAGTTGTTGGTGCATTGGTCGGTGGTGGAATTGCCGCGGGCAGCACCTATGCCGGCAAGGTTGCCGGTGATACAATTATGTCGGCTGGTGTCAATGCCGCCGCGGGCAGTGTTGTTGGCAATATGTCGGGAACGGGTGATTCTGTTCTGCGGATAGAAGATTGTAATATAGAGGGGCGTAAAACATCGTGCCTGTGGGGTGCATTGATTACCAGCACAACATTATCCGGGGACGAGGTTGCATTCTATAACATCGATACGGACGAAACGTATGTCTGTAATGCACAGATGCAGAACTGCAAGTCCGAACGCTTGGTTTCCGTTTATCTGGACGCGTTTGCAGATACAAATATTGATGACGTTGACAAGGCCGAAATGCAAAACAAGGTACGCAGTGATTCATCGCTGCAATACTATATGGCGACAAATAGCAGTAACATCAGTATGGTTTCGGCAAAAGATTCCGCGTCAACCAGCGGTGTTGACACCAGCCGGGGTATTTGGACAAAAATTAAATCGGCTGGCCGTATCGACCGCCAAATTTCTGCGATGATTGAAATGCGTGACAAGGCATTTGGTATGAGTCAATCCGATTGGCGCGATTGGCGACGCAGCAACAGCGCCGGCATACCAATTTATGGGCGCAGTACAAATGGTGATGCATATGTATTGCCAGAAGGCACTGATGCCAGAATACAAAATTTCTATCCGTTAAAGGTTGATGCATCGGACGGCAGTTTAATTGACTTTGGGAACAAGGCGCGTTTGAAAAGTACCCTGATTGGCGCGGGTGTCGGTGGTGCATTGGGCGGATTGTCCGGATACCAGGGGGCGCAGTTGGATGTACAAAATCGTTGGGTTACGGCGGTGCGTGAATACGAAGATTCCCTGTCCAAGGTATATTGTGCCACCGGAAACAGATATTTAAGTGCATATAATGACACGGTGTTTATTCCGACGATGACGGTAACAAGTGAATAAAATCGCCCATTTGGGCGATTTTTTATCAAATTATTAAAATCCCCTTGCACGTAATGCGTCAGATAGATGTACGGCTTGCCCGTCTATCAGATTGACATCGGGTTCTTCTATCAGTGGTGAATCTAATACTGGTTCGACCAGTATTACACAGTGTTTTATGGGACCCAACACTAAATTGGATGATACAACTGGTGAATACAATTTTACGCAAAATTGCTATTATTCCAATGTTGGCAGCAGTGGCAGTGTATCTGTGGGAATCTGATACAAATTCGGCGGGATTAAATCCCGCCGTTATTATTTATGCTTGTACGCCAAAATACAGGGGCTAAGCGCATCCGTATCATTTGTCCCGAACCAGTCGCGTGGAATTACCAAACTGTTATTCTGGCCCGCGGACATTTTGGGTTGTGTTTCGCCCGTTTTTGCATTTATAACACGGGGCAGGGTGATTGTTAGGCCGTCCGTACGTCCGGGCAGAATAAATGTTATCGCGTCGCCGGATTTAATTTCGTTCCGCAGTTCCAGGATTATTTTATCCCCCGTCGCCGAAACAATTACTCCCGCCGCGTGCCAGTCAGATGTTGAACGCGTCGTTTCATAATTGTGTGCATCCGCCCCCGCCGGCCCATCAAAGAACGCCGTTGTATAGCCGCGTGTTTCCAATCTGTTTAATTCCGCCATAAATGGTGCCGGATTAAAATTGTCGGGATTTTGCGCATATGCATCCATTGCACAGCGGTATGCGTGAACAACGCTGCCAACGTAATATTCGCTGCGGTTGCGGCCCTCTATTTTTAATGAATCCGGTCGTGATTCCAATACTTCGCCCAGGCGCGGCATCAAACACAAATCCTTTGCGTTCATAATATATGCGCCACGTGCGTCTTCTTCGATTGGCATTTCTATGCCGGATTCGTGTTCGCGCAAAATGACGTCGTATTTCCACCGGCACAGTTGCGCGCACGCCCCGCGATTGGCCGGCCGACCGGTAATAAAGTTTGATAACAGGCAGCGTCCCGAATAACTCATACACATTGCGCCGTGTACAAAGATTTCCAGACCTATATCCGGACACTTTTCACGAATGATTTTGAATTCGTTGTGTGATACCTCGCGCGACAGGACACATAATTTTGCACCCGCATTTTGCCAGAATTTTACAGACGCGGCCGAACAAATATTTGCCTGGGTCGATATATGTATCGGCATATCTGGAAAATGTTCACGTACCCACATCATAACACCCGCATCTGCCACAATCAGCGCGTCCGGCCGCAGATATCTAATTGTTTCCGCAACGCGCGGCATATCAATAAAGTCGCGTTCGTGCGCGAACAGATTGAACGCCAGATATACTTTACGTCCGGCGGCGTGCGCTAAATCAATTCCGGCCCGCACTTGGTCGGTGGTGATTTTTGCGCGTGCGCGCATAGAAAACCCGGGCAGTCCGGCATAAATGGCGTCCGCCCCGTATAAAATAGCGGTTTTGAACGCATCCAGCGTACCGGCTGGCGCTAATAATTCTGGTAATTTAATCATAGTGATTATATTTTTTACTGTTATTTGAATAATGCAAGTTTTTTATGAATTTTTGGACTTGAAATTTTATATACGACAATGTATAGTAGAGAACATTGCCGGATTAGCTCAGCTGGTAGAGCATCTGATTTGTAATCAGAGGGTCGTTGGTTCAAGTCCGACATCCGGCACCAGAATAAACACACCGCCCGTTCGGGCGTTTTTTTCTAAGGAGGACGGTATGAAAAAATATATTATTTATTCTTGTATTACTTTCTTATTATGTGGGTGCGCCAAAAATTATGTGGTCTTAAACAATTACTCCTTGGAACAATTTAATGATTCAGAAGTTCCTGTGTGTGTTAATACTCCTAAAAGGGTAATTCAAAAAGCCGCTCCATTTATTGCAATAGACCAATGTGGTAATGAATTTGAAGTTCCTGGTGAATATGAAGAAAGCGAGCGTTTGTGTGATGTTTTAGAAAAACAAGTTGTATCTTATTCTTATTGTTTAGCTCAGATGCCCAAACCCGTTCATTTAGTTGAAATGAAAGATGGCGATATGACTATATGTTATGACAGAAATAATAAGGTCAAGTTACCTATAATGTATTGCCAAAAAGATATGAATGTTATTCAAACTGTATCGCTGTAACACACCGCCCGTTTGGGCGGTGTGTTTTTGGGTGTCGAAAACCGTATATTCTTTATTTTTTCTTTTTATTTTTCTTTGTTTGTTTCGTTTGATGCGAACGCTTGGCGCGCGGGGTGATATCTTCGTCATCTGTGTCGTATTCGTCATCGTCCTCATCACCATATTCGTCGTATTCAACATCTATGTTGCCATAGCGGCCGTCCATTATTTCGTCCAGGAATCTTTTCGCACGCGGATTGCGGTCAGAATATTTTTTCAATCCAACCACCAGTGCCGCGCTTATCAGTTTTTCCATATCGCCGTTTGATACGCTTTCGGATACACGGTCGTGTATGTTTGACGCCATATTTTTCATTGCGCGCTTTGCCCGGTAAAACAAAGAATGCCGATGTCGCACGCCGTCCACGATTTCCATAATCCACATCACTATCAGAAATACCAACGCCGGCACCGCAAAGCATATGATAAAATACTTGAATACGTGATCGTCACAGAACATAGTGCCGAACATCGCATCGCACGTGCGGGCACAGTGCATCAATATTACTGCGATGATTTCATATATCGTCAGAACGGTTAAACATATTTTTGCTTTCAGAAACATTTCTCTCTCCTTTGGTGTAATATTATTTTTGCCGATTTGCCACCCGCGTGTCATCAGGAACGAATCCCGCGCATTATCAGAACCGTATAAATCGTATTCCCATCATAACCGTCCAATCACCGCGCCGCCAATTTCCGCCCAGTCGGTGTCCGCCACGAATCCATACACCGGTTGTTTGATTTAGCATAGTTCCGATTTCTATTTCGCCCAGAAATTCTTGGCGTCCAGTTTCATAGTTTATCCAAACCTGTGGATCGGCAACGGCCCACCATCCGTTGTTTGATGCGTATCCCACCAGGATTCTGTACTGTCCCTGATTGATGTCTGGGATATTATCTGGATTTGTGTTGTGCAGAGATATGAATTGTTTTGCAACAACCGCACCGAACAGATTTTTTCCAAACGCATATACATATCCAACGACCGGGTCAAAAGTGAACTGATCCGTCCCCAGTGTCAGTTCTGTTGCGGTTGGCAATACAAATTCCACTGCGCCTATTATTGTATTTTGTTCCCAGGTGTGCTGTGCCCGTGCGCGCAGATTCAAATCGCCAATTCCAGTGTCCGAACCACGCGGCCCAGATGCACGCGCCAACGGCAATTCCATATTTACCCCGAACACGCGACGAATTGCGCGATCGACTTTCAGTGTTAAACTGGTAATAGACGCATCGCCCGCCGCCGCGCGTAATTGCGGCAACAGTTCAATTTTTGTTAAATTATCCGCTGGGTTCACACCGCGTGCGGCATTGTCGGCCGCGTATGCATTTGGCGCGGCAGACAAAATCATTGCCAGAATTGGAAGTATTATTTTCTTCATACCCGTAATTGTTATACGATTGCGTATAAAAATCACCAGGAACAAAAACCGCCGCGTTTGCGGCGGGGTGTACTTTGGAATATTTTATTTAGTCCGACGTTACCGGGGCATCTTCACTGCCGTATTGCGGGGCGTCGTCCGTTGTGCCGAAATCATCGGCCGCGTTTTCCATTGCCGCTGTTGCAGCAGCGTCTGCATCTGTTGCAGATTCAACCGCGGCGGCATCTGCTTCTGCTTGGGCGGCGGCACGTTCTTCTTCGGCGCGTGCGGCGTTTTCAATTTGCAACAGTTGCTTTTCCAACGCCGAACGTTCGGAAGATTTATACCCAGTTTCCGCCGTGTCATCGGTATCCACGGATTTGGCATCAGATATTGCCGGATTTATCAGATTTTCGAATATTTCACGACTGGCCTGAGTCCCAGTCATATCGCGTGCCAGTAATTTGCTGCCCGGACCGGGAAAGAACCATTCGTCCAGCTTTACCGCCGTCAGTTGCATAATGGGCCGTGTGCGTGCATTTTCAACCCACGGCGCGGGACGCGGCGCATCGGAATAGTACCACAGTGCACACCAATAAACGATGCCCATAATTACAATACCGCGGATAATACCAAATATTATCCCCAGGGTTCGGTCTGTAACCTTCATAATACTGTTTTGGATTTTTTCGCGCAGTCGCTGGTTAAAGAACCCAACCAACATCAATATCACAAAGAATACGATGAAATACGATGCGACCAGCGTTCCGACCGTTGATGCGGACAAATCAAACCAACCCTGTAACAGTTTGTCCAACCACGGCGATATAAAACGTGCTGCAAATGCCGCAATTACCCACGACAGGGTTGCGACAGTTTCGAATATACCACCACGAATACTGGCCCATATTGTGGACGCCACAACAACGGCCACATATATATAATCCAAAGTCGTTAAATCAAGCATCGGCAAATTCCAATATTATGTTGCACTGATAAAAAGTTATTATTTTTTCTTTTTATCTTTTCTGACCAACACAAATCCCAATGCAGCGACCAATACAATCAGCAGTGCATAAAACCAGACAGACGACGCGCTGTTACTTTTTTTTTCAGCAGCCATTTTTTCTGCTGCAGCAGCGGCGGCCGCATTATATTCGGTTATTGCATTTTGACGATCGGCGTGCTTTGCGCGAAATGCTTCTTCGTCCGCTTCAAATTCTTTTCTGCTTTCGGCAGCGTCACGTTTGTCTGCGTCGGACAGGTCGGCTTCCACCGCGTCACGCAGTTCCTGTTGCATAAAGTCCGCATATCCCTGGAAACATTTATCGCCAACGACGATAACTGGAACGCCGCCATTGTCGTATTCACATTTTTTCAATGCTTCTTGGAACGCAGGCAGGTTGCCCTGATCCATAACATTGATTTGTACAATGCGCAGTTTCGGATATTCGTACACCATTTTATTCACAAAGAATTCACGCGCGTGATGACAGTGCGGACACGTCGGTGAATAATACAGTGTAATATCAGCGGCATTTGCGGCACCAAACGCCATAAAGCCAAACAAAGCCGACAGAATTGACAGTTTTTTCATAAATTTCTCCTTTGTCTTGATTTGGATTATAAAAATACGCGTGTCGTGGTGCAAGGTATTTTTAACACGTCACCCGGAAAATTTTTCTGTTGTGTTTTTGTATTGCGATATGCAGAATCATATATTGATAAAATAAAACCAAGGGGGAAAATTATGTTTGCTTTGAATCAATTTCCGTTGCAGTTCGCCGAAGACGCCTTGGCGCCTTATATGTCGGCTCAGACATTAAATTGCCACCACGGCAAACATTTGGCGACATATATCAAGAACTTGAACGACCTGTCCGCTGGCACGCGGTATGCGGATATGCCACTGATGGAAATAATAACCGAATCCGCTCGTGATGACGCCGCCAAAAAGATATTTAATAACGCGGCCCAGGTGTTCAATCACGATTTCTTTTTCAAATGCCTGACACCAAATGGCGGGGGTGAAATCCCGCGTGAAATTACCGATGTGTTCGGTGGTGCCGACCATTTTGTTACAGAATTTAAGACCGCGGCCGCCGGCGTGTTTGGCAGTGGCTGGGCCTGGGTTGTGCGTGACGGCGATGCGATACGGATTATGACAACCGCAAACGCGGACACACCGGTGGCGCACGGCATTACACCACTGCTGGCATTGGACGTGTGGGAACACGCGTATTATCTGGATTACCAGAACCGTCGCGCGGATTTCATAGACGCGTTTTTGGCGCATATGGTAAATTGGGATTTTGTGCGTTCTAATATGAACGCATAAAATGAACGCGTAAAAAAAAGCGGGGCGTTTGCCCCGTTTTTTTTTACTTTTCGTTTTTGGTAATTATTTCCATAACACGTTGTGGCACATCAGATATTGCAACGCGTTCCTGAGCCATTGAATCACGATAGCGCAGGGTTACTGTATTGTCTTCCATTGTTTGGTGGTCAACAGTTATGCAAACCGGTGTGCCGATTTCATCGTGACGGCGATAGTTTTTACCAATGTTGCCCGAATTTTCCAATTCTATGCGGCCAATATTCAATTTACGCAAATCGTTTTCAATATTGTTCGCGATTGTCAATAATTCCGGAACGTTACGCGCCAACGGGATAACCGCGGCCTTTACCGGTGCCAGGGCTGGTTTCAGTTTTAACACCACGCGCGATTTGCCGTCGGGCAGATCTTCTTCCGTATATGCGTCCAGCATTACGGCCAGCATAGCGCGATTTACCCCCATTGCGGTTTCAATTACAAACGGGATAAAACTGTCGCCTGTTTGTGCATCGCTGTACGCCAGTTTGGTGGTGCTGTCCTTGTTTTCCAGAACGTGTGCCTGAATTTTGAATTCGTCCTGTGATTTTGTGTGGGAACCCAAATCAAAATCCTGGCGGTTATGAATACCTTCGACTTCGTCAAATCCGTCGGGAAATTCATATTCGATGTCGCCCGCGGCCTTGGCATAGTGGGCCAGTTTTTCGTGCGGGGTAAAGCGCAGTTTTCCCGCCGGTATTCCCAGTGTGTTTATCCACCAATCCATACGGATTTTCTTCCACATTTCGAAATACTTTTCATCGTCGGCCGGATTGACAAAGTATTGCATTTCCGCCTGTTCAAATTCACGCATACGGAAAACGAATCCACGCGGGGAAATTTCATTGCGGAACGCTTTTCCAATCTGGGCAATTCCGAACGGCAGTTTATGCGGACGTGCATCCAGCACGTTTTTGAAATTCACATACGTTGTTGTTGCAGTTTCTGGACGCAGATATGCATTTATTGCACCGTCCGCCGTCGCACCGATGGACAGTCCCATCATCAACTGGTATGCGCGTGGCGGGGTTAAATCTGTACTGCCACAATTATCACACTTTGTCTGGTCACGCATTTTATCCTGGCGCATACGGGCACCGCACTTTTTACATTCGACCAACGGGTCGGAAAAACTGGCTTCGTGACCGGAATATTTCCACATCAACCGATTGCTTATCAGGGCGGCATCTAGTCCTTCGATATCATTGCGGGAATAAACCATTGCATTCCACCAGGCATTGCGAATATTTCGCATCAGTTCGACACCATACGGACCATAATCGTATGCACCGCCCAATCCACCATAGATTTCAGAACCCGTGAAAATAAAACCACGTCGCTTGCATAATGCGACAATATCATTTACTGTTTTTGCTGGCATTTTTATCCCCTAAATTTTACCGGTTTATTGTTATACAGAATTTGTGTATTTGCAACTGTTTATTAAAAAAGAAACGGGGGCGATGCCCCCGTAATGCACAGACGTATATTATTTTACGTCTGGGGCAATCGCCGCAACCGGGCATACCGCCGCGCACGTACCGCACGAAATGCATTTTGTCGGATCGATTACACACTTGCCGTCTGGGGCGGTTGAAATTGCCATAACCGGGCACGCACCCATACAGGTGTGACATCCGATACATTTTGCGGGGTCTATTTTATAAGCCATTTTTACTACTCCGTTTTTTGTTTTTATTTTAATTTCTGTTCAGCAAACTCAACAGATATTGGAACATCGCGATAAAGGATATGTACAGATGCAACGCACCCAGCACAGCCAGTTGATTTTTCTGCGTCCCGTCGCCCAGAACCGCATACGCACGTTTCAGGTTCTGCATATCATACGCCGTGAACAGTGCAAACACCAGAACACCGATAAAGCATACTATTGTTCCAAATGTTCCGCCCACGATTGCCGGCCATATGAACGACGCCAGTCCGACCAGTATCAGGCCAATCATACCCATAAACAGGAATATACCCAAAAATGATAAATCTTTGACCGTTTTGTAACCAAACAAAGCCATACACGCAAACATTACCGCCGCGATTACAAACGCTGACAGAATAGTGTACGGATTGCTAGTTATTGCCACCAACAGCAGTGGCGTCATTACAATTCCCGTCAATATTGCATACAGAAACAGCATCAGCCCGCCAGTTGACGGTTTGAAACTAAATGCGCGTACCTGTGCCCATATTGCCAGCGCCAGTCCGCCGAACAGCAAAATGTAATACAGCGCGGATAACCCCGTCTGGGTGAACAACATTGTCCACAGCGGTGTAGCCATTGTTATATACGACGCCAGTGCCGTTACTGCAACCGCACCGAACATCAGGGCAAAAATCCGCTTCAGATACAGTTCTATGCCACCGCCGGCACCACCGCGTGACGGCGCGTCGGGCGATTTTGTTTTCAATGCAACATTTCTTATTGCCATTTTTTTTCTCCTTGTTAGATAACATATTATATAATACAATAAACGTGCTAATTCAAGTGAAACCAAAAGGGGGATTTTTATGCCATCAAAAAATGAAACACTTCGCCGTGATCGCACCAGACAAATCGGACAAAAGCCGTCATTTGGCCGGCAAAATCGGTCAGAGGTTATAGCCCAACTGCGGGACGAATTGTTGCGGGCGCAACAACAACTGGCGGTCGAAACCGATGAAAAAACGCGGGCACGTTTGCAGCAAATAATTTCAAATCTGCAACATACGGTTGCCAGTAAATAACGGGGTGGGGTGCATTGTAAAATGGCAATAACGATAAATCCGATTTCACCAGTTGCGTTTTCAGTATTTGGTTTGGATGTGCGCTGGTACGCGTTGGCATATGTTGCGGCGTTTATTATCGGGTACTTTATGTTTCGTTACCTGATGCGGCGCCCTGACGCCCAGATTACTTTGTCGCGGCGTCAACTGGACGATTTGCTGACGGCGGTGATATTCGGGGTTATAATCGGCGGTCGGTTGGGATACGTTTTGTTGTATAACCTGCCGTTCTTTTTAGCGCACCCATTGGAAATCTTTGCCGTTTGGCACGGCGGGATGAGCTTTCACGGCGGCCTGATTGGTGTGATTGCGGCAGTACTGTTGTTCGCGCGGCATCAGACCCGGCGTGGTGATTTACCCGGCACAACGTACGACGCGGGATTTAGAATATTGGATATTCTGGCGGTTGTTACACCGATTGGATTGTTCTTTGGTCGCATTGCCAATTTTATAAATATGGAGGTTATGGGTCGTCCCACAGATGTACCTTGGGCAGTGGTGTTTGCAGGGCAAACAAATATTCCACGTCACCCCAGTCCTTTGTACGAAGCCGCAACCGAAGGCATATTGTTGTTCATTATAATGTATTGCCTGTATCGGTTCACGAACCTGCGCCGTTATCCTGGTGCGCTGGGCGGAATGTTGGGGATGTTGTATGCTGTATTTCGCATATTATGTGAACAGTTTCGTGCCCCTGATATCCAGATTGGATTTTTAACGTCGTGGGGATTGACAATGGGACAGTTGCTGTCCGCACTAATGTTTATTGCGGGTGCGATAATATTTGCCGCTGCGTTCAGAAAAAAAACAAAATAAAAATGCCGGTTTTTTCCGGCATTTTTATTTAGCGCATTTTTTGCAAATACCAATCGACGGTTTTTATAATTCCGCGGTCAAACGTTTCCGCCGCGCGCCACCCCAGTTCGCGTTCAATCTTGCCCGCGTCAATGGCATAGCGCAAATCGTGACCCGGTCGGTCGGCCACAAACGTTATCAGGTCGGAATACTGACCCGATTTACGTGGCATACGCTGATCCATTATTTTACATATAGTATTCACAATCTGCATATTTGTGCGTTCGTTGTGCCCGCCGATGTTATAGGTTTGCCCCGCACGTCCGTTGTGGAAAATTAAATCTATCGCGTGCACGTGATCCATAACGTACAGCCAGTCGCGCACGTTTTCCCCGCGTCCGTAAATCGGAATCGGTTGCCAGTTCACACAGTTCTGAATAATTTTTGGAATCAGTTTTTCCGGATGCTGTTTCGGGCCATAGTTGTTGGAACAGTTGGAAATAGTTGTGTTTAACCCAAAAGTACGATGCCAGGCACTGACCAGATGATCTGATGATGCTTTGGATGCGGAATATGGACTGCTGGGGTCGTATGGTGTTGTTTCGCTGAACAATCCTGTCGCCCCCAAAGCACCGTAAACTTCATCAGTGGAAATGTGATGAAAACGGTCTGTTTCGTGACCCGTCTTTACACGGCCCGGCGCATCCATCCAGTTGTTGCGCGCGGCTTCTAATAAATTAGCAGTGCCGACAATATTTGTGTTTATAAATGCGCGCGGTCCGGTTATAGAATTGTCAACGTGACTTTCGGCGGCAAAGTGAATAACGCCACGAATATCACAATCGCGAAAGATAGCATCAACCAAATTTGCGTCGCATATGTCGCCCTGAAAGAAGCGATAGTTACGCATTTTATTGCATTCTGCTAAATTTTCCGGATTCGCTGCATATGTCAACTTGTCCAATACGATTACGTTGTATGTTGGGTATTTTTTTGCGAAATATGGGACGAAATTAGAACCGATAAATCCAGCGCCCCCAGTGACAAGAATTGATTTTGCCATAATATGATGCCTTTTTATGTTGCCTCTCCGGTGATAATGATAACACGTGCGTCCGGGTTAGCAAGTATAATAATCAGCATAACAGATAAATTGACAATCCGTTCCAGACACTGTATAATAGCCAAAGTTTTCAACCCACGCCGCAGGTTTGAAAGACCGGCGGTACGATGAAGTTCAGGATGGGTGGTAGCCGCGGTCGATTGCGACGGTCTTGCATACGAGTCAGCGAGACAAGCGTCAGCGCAGTCGAGTGCGAACGAGTGGTGAGCAGCACCGCCAGGTGCGGCCAGCGAACAAAACCGCAGGTTTGAAAGACCGGCGGTATGATGAAGTTTAGGATGGGTGGCAGAGCGGTCGATTGCGACGGTCTTGAAAACCGTTGTGGGGGCAACTCCACCGGGGGTTCGAATCCCTCCCCATCCGCCAGTGATAAGTATAAGTTCAAAATTATACGAAAGTTATACCAAAAATCCCCGTGTTCTGCGGGGATTTTGTTATTGTAGTGACTCCGATAAGCCACCTGTTGTAGCCATATATGGTGCTTTTATCGGATAACTATATCCCGCCCAATTTTGCAAAGTCACTGGACGTGGAAACATTGGTGGCTTTTGAGGTACATAACCATCAGGGCGTTTTAAGCCGGGGGTATTATCGCGACATTTAAATAGATTTGAAACCAGTTGATAATCTAATGGGGTATTGTAATCTATATCAATAATAAGGATTTCGTCTTTTGTAAATTGTTTTTGGTTTACGGCCATAGATTCAGGGTCGGTACTATGTTCAGTATTCACAACAATCATAACTTCATAGCCAGGAAATCTAAAAATATACGCATGTTTCCCAAGATATTTTGTGCGAAAAATGCCCGTCATATTATCAACATGGCCGCCGGTAATTCTTCTATAAATCAAGGGTACAAATAAACTGTAATCGTCAGGTGTTTCATTCTTCAATATTTTTAATGCGACATCTTTGTATTTACCTAGTGGAATGGGTTTTGAACACACTGCCAAACGCCATAGTAACGAAATAAAAAATTTATGAAGGCGATCAATATCGTATTTATCAGCGGTTAATGAACGACATGGTGTGCCTAGTAAACACTTTGTGGGTTTTAATTTTGGAATTTCTATATTCAATATTTTATTTACATAGCCATCATAATACCCCATTGCGGTATCGCATTCTTTGCACATCAGCGGCTCTTTATGGCCGTTTTGTTCTTGGGGGTTATTATTAATTTTGGTATGTTTTACATCCACTTCAACGACCCCACCGTTTTCAGCAAACTTATATAATACCTTGGGAATAATATGAGATTTTATTAATTCCTTTTCTTGTCCACAAAATTTACAAATTCCTTTCATGCAATAAAAATAGGTTTATTAATTTTGCTTTTCAAGCCTGTTTGTAAAAATCTTTCTCCTGTTCTTTAAAATCCATATGCTTTGCGGCGATGGCGAATAATGTTTGCAGGTCAACCACGGGTGCGGTGCCATCCATAATATCGGATACTATTTTGGGTGACAGATATGCCAAGGCCAAGTATTTATAAATAGTTCGCTCTGCCTTATGTTCTGTCTTGGCGATTTGCTGTGCATTTTGGCCACGTTCAAACATGGATTTATATCGCCAACCGTATGCCAGCGCGCGCATCAGTTGCAGATTATTTTCTTGTATTGTCATAACCGTACGACCACAGGCCTCATACCGGTTTGTGGAAACGCGGTTGTTTATTATGACTGGACGTTCAATGATAATGTGTTGCCCGTCATTGCTTAGGCATGTATTGGCTGACAAGGTCGCATTACACGTGTTTGTATATCCCGGCGTTTGGAATTCGCCTGCAATGGGCGCAATGTTGATATAGAAAATCATGTGGCTGTTATTATACACAGCCCGATTTAATAAAGTTTCTAATAACTTTGTGCGCGTGTCATAGGTCATATTTTCAAAGTCTGTGGCCTTCCAGGTCTGGGCAATGTCTGCCGGTACAAGTTGTGACAGGTCGCCGTTTAACAGTTCCTTAATTGTGTCGCATGTTATACGTTCTATATCGCCGGCGGCCAAATATATGCCCGGGCGACAATAGTGACGTACATCAGATTTTTTGGTGGATTTGTTTGTAAACACATTTCCGGCCATATCAAAGATTTTATGGTGCAGCATATACCGCCGATGAAGGCATTGCGATGTTCGGCGATTGTTGTTTTGACTTAACAGTTCTTGCGCCGTGTTAAATATGACCTCTGGGACAATACCTTCATGCAGGCCGGGGTATATTTCATTTGTTTTCTTATTCCTAACCTTGCCGATATA
The DNA here is from genome assembly GCA_944407095.1 of Candidatus Enterousia intestinigallinarum. Taxonomy (GTDB): domain Bacteria; phylum Pseudomonadota; class Alphaproteobacteria; order Rs-D84; family Rs-D84; genus Enterousia; species Enterousia intestinigallinarum. The sequence continues at coordinate 838,754 of OX097180.1, forward strand.
TACCGGATTACGCAGCAAGTTGTTCAATGCATGTTTGCAAAATACAGTGCCACCCATAGTGGCCCCTTTCTGCGTTGTCCATCGTTTGTTTTTTATGTTGTTCGTAATACACCAGTGGTGCAAATCGGTCAAAGATTGTAATTCGTTATATTTTTCAAAAATGCGGCATACTGTGACAGTTTCGGCGGGATTTGGCACCAGTTTCTTGTTTATAACATCGTATCCCAGGGGCGGCACACCGCCCGTCCAGAATCCCTTGGCCTTACTCGCACGGATTTTATCTCGCACGCGTTCGGCGGATACTTCGCGTTCAAACTGTGCAAATGACAACAGCATATTCAGCGTCAGTTTCCCCATTGATGTTGATGTATCAAAAGCCTGGGTAATTGATACAAAATTGCAATTGTGCCGTTCAAATTCCCGCATCATATTATGAAAGTCCATGATAGAGCGCGACAGTCGGTCAACCTTGTACACCACAACAACCTGAATCAGCCCATCCGCAATATCCGCCAGCATTTGTTTCAGCGCCGGGCGTTCCATTGTCCCGCCGGAAATCCCGCCATCGGTATAGGTTTTATAATGTTCCCAACCCTGGAAAGACTGGGACAGAATATAATTCCGGCATGCTTCTTCCTGGTTGTGCAGCGAGTTAAATTCCAGTTCTAGTCCCTTTTCGGTTGATTTTCGTACATAAATCGCGCATTTAATCTTGACCATTTTTTAGTCCCTTGTTATTTAACCCAAAGAAGTCTGTGCCGGATACTTTCATACCAATCATGGCGTATGCAGCAGCCGATAAACTGGGATATGTTTTGCCGTTGTATTCAAAGCGGTTGGCAGCAATCACACGCAGGGTAAACAGTTGCCCCTTGTATGTTTTGCGAATAAGCGTTCCCGGCTTTAGTTCATATTTTATTTTACGGGCGCTTTTTAGGTATTCTTCCGGCGCCCTGGCATATTTGTTTAGGCGTGTAATGTACTTTTGATCCAGATGACGTTTATATCGTGTGCATTGAATCCGATACCATAACGGCCGAACAAGATTCTTGGGCGACAAGGTTGTCGGATTATGGGTAATTTGCAGCCATAACAGCGGCATTTGCTCTTTTGGCATATCGCGCAATTCCGCGTAAGTTTCTGGTATTTTCATCGTGTCCCCCGTGTACGGTTACACAATGAATGATTATGTACGGCAGTAAGTCAAATCAATTAGTTGACTTATTTGTTTTACGCAAAAAAATGTGGTATAATTCTAATGAATCCAATGGGGGACTTGCGGATTCGGGCTGTCGTAGGCTCAACATATGCGGTGCAAAAGCATCGTTAAATCTGATGTTTTCGGTGCTGTTTGCATCGTTATCATCCCTGACATACAGGTCGGGGAGCTGCTGTGTATAAAATACGGGCAACCGAAAACTCAGCAGAATCTTCATATGTTGATTTACGAACTCACCCGACCGCCTGATTCCTTTTGGCGGTTATTTTTGTACCGGGGGGGAGCCTATGGCCAGCATCGAGGAAAAAGTTGAAGATATTGCCAAAAATCAACTAAATGGTATAAAACTAAAATACTTCGGCAAAACGGATAGTATAAATTCTGAAATTGATGATGCTTTGAAAAAGGCTCCGTCTAAAAGTGGAGGAACCGGTTATAATCGCCCAGACATCAGGTTATTTTTACAAACTAAAAAGGGTCGCAAAATCCCTGTTATGATAGAAGTAAAGGGAACCAAAGGCACATTAGTTAAATATAGTTCAGAAAATGAAATTGAAAATTTAAAGAAGGATGGTACGCCCCATTATTCTAATATTCAAAAATATGCCGTTAACGGTGCGGTTCATTATGCCAACGCTATTATAAACAATACAGATAGTTATCCTGAATGTATCGCCATTGGCATAAATGGATATATAGACGATAAAGCAGAAACTGTCATTGAATTAAAGGTATATTATATTTCCAAAGATAATTTAATGCTGCCAAAAGAAATTGCTGAATACAGCGACTTAACGTTCTTGGCAAAAAATAAATTAGATGAATTGATTGAAAAAATAGATAATTTGAACCTAAGCGAGGAAGAACGTGAAAAAAAGACCAAGGATTTTGAAAACCAAATAGAGGTGAAATTAAAATCTCTTAATCAAAAGATGCATGACGATTTAAAAATCTCTGTTGGTGATCGCGTTCAATTGGTTGCAGGGCTTATTATGGCAGCATTAGGGGAACCTGATAAAGTGTCGCCATTGCAGATTACAGATTTAAAAGGAGAAAATACTGAAAACCGAAATGATGGTAAAATCGTAATAGATAAGATAGCAGATTTTTTGAACGAAAAGAAAATCCCATCAGAAAAACGCAGATTAATAATAAATGAACTGTCTAGAGTATTTATTTACTCTGAACTATACAAACCCAATAATGGTGAAAGTCGTATAAAGACTGTTTACAGGACAATCAAAGAAGATATTGTTCCGATTTTTACATCTGCTAAACATCTGGATTTTACAGGGCGTTTGTTTAATGTTTTAAACGAATGGGTTGACATACCAGACGGTGAAAGAAACGATGTCGTCTTGACCCCACGCTATGTGTGCGAATTGATGGTTAACCTGTGTAAGGTGAATAAGGATAGTTATGTATGGGACTATGCCACTGGTTCTGCAGGATTTTTGATCTCTGCAATGAAAAAGATGATACAAGATGCAGAAACCACCATTGCCAGTGAAAAAGAAAAACAGAATAAAATTGCACATATAAAATACCACCAATTATTGGGTATAGAAAAACGTGCTGATATTTATATGTTGGCCGTATTAAATATGATTTTGATGGGCGACGGTTCAACAAATATTTTACATAAGGATTCTTTGACAGAATTTGAAGGTAAATATGAACAGGGTGATGATGCAGGTCAACCATTCCCGGCAAACGTTTTTCTTTTAAATCCGCCATATTCTGCTGATGGTAAGGGTTTCATTTTTGTTGAAAAGGCATTGTCAAAAATGTCAAATGGTCGTGCGGCAATTTTAATTCAAGAAAATGCCGGCAGCGGCAATGGTCTGCCGTATACCAAAAATATTTTGCAGAATAACACACTTGTCGCCAGTATTCATATGAGTGATATTTTCTGTGGCAAGGCGGGGGTACAAACCGCAATTTATGTATTTGATATTGGTGTTGCACATGATCCGAATAATATCGTTAAATTTATTGATTTTTCGAATGACGGCTATACGCGTCAAAATCGTAAAAAATCTGGTGCAGATGTAAATTTGAAAAACACGGAGCATGCCCACGAACGTTATGCGGAATTGGTTGATATTGTTTTAAATAGGAAAAAGGCAACACATTATTTTGATGACTGTGTAATAGAAGACACAATCGGATTGGATGGTAATGACTGGACGTATAAACAGCATCAAAAAATTGATGCCACACCGACAGAGGAAGATTTTAGGAAAACAGTTGCAGACTATCTGAGTTGGAAAGTATCAACGTTAATGAAAGAAGAGAGTCCTGTAAATTTTATTTAAGCCACCGCCTGCAAGAACTTACAGAACAGTTCGTTGCATCCGGTGGCGAATTTACAGAACATAAAATTGATGATGTTTTTAATAAAATAGAAACGACAAAATTAAAATATCCAGTAAGTCAACTTAGCAAAAAAAGAAACTCTATATTTAATTTGCCCGCAGTAACCGCAGGGATATTAAATCAGGGGCTGTCTTGTTATGTGCCAAGAGCCGAAGCAACAATACTAAAAAATGTAATAAGTGTTTCTGCAAATGGCGCAAATACTGGTGTTATGTTCTATCAACCATATGAATTTACAATTTTACAAGATAGTTATGCCATAAAATGTAAAGTTCCTAATATTTCAGAAAGGCAATATTTGTACTTATTGTCTGCATTGCAAAAAACAATTTATGGTTATTTTGATTGGACCGATAAAGCAGGTTGGACCAAAATCAAAAATTACAACATTATCCTTCCTACAAAAAATAATCAAATAGATTATACTTTTATGGAATCTTACATCCGCGAGCTGGAACAGGAGCGCATCAGCGAACTGGAACAATATCTGCGAGTGACGGGATTAGACACATATACACTGACCCCAAGGGAACAGGAGATATTAACATCGCATGCGGGAGGGGCAACACACCTATTTAGAATTGGCGATTTGTTTGAAAAACAACAGTTAAAATTTAAGAAAGCAAAATTTAATAAATCATCAGATGTTTCTAAAACGGCTTCAGATGAATTTGATTTGCCACTTGTAAATGCAAAAGATGGTGATAACGGTATTATGTATTATGGACGTTCTTGTGATTTTGAATATGCGGAAAACTCAATAGATATTGTTAATGATGGCGCTGTTTCTACTGGTAATGTTTATGCGCAACCGCAAAAAACAGGTGTGCTATATAATGCTTATCTAATCAAATTAAAAAATTATACTCCGTCACCAGAAATTTTATTGTTTTTAGCTCAAACCATACAAAAAATAATTAAACCCGCATTTGGTTATGATAATAAGGCCGGCTGGGAAAAAGTAAAAAAGAAACTCATTTCGTTACCGATCAAAAATGGTGAAATCGATTTTGAATATATGGAAACATATATTCGTGCAATTGAAAAAGTTGTAATTCGTGGTGTCGTTGAATGGAAAAATAAAACCATTGAAGCAACAAAATCAGTTGTTAACGCATAGAAATGCAATAACTTCTGATAGCTGATTGTGCGCGAACTGGCCGCAGAAATAGAGCCAAAGATATACGAATATGGATTTTTAAGAAAATAAGAACGCGCGATTGCGCGTTCTTTTTATTCTTGAGGCAATAGCCAGTCAAAGGCATTTATGATTTTTATACCTTTATATTCTTCTACAAATGGTCTATCCATTGTTATCAAGAATTTAGGGTTATGGTCATCAATGCTGTCCAGCGATCGTAGCTCGCGTTCGCGTGTTTCAGCGTTTTCTATCTGTTGCGACACCTGATAGTATTCTTTTGTGTCATTTTTTTTGGCAACAAAATCTACCTCGTTTGCGCCAATCTTGCCAACATAGACTTGATAACCGCGTCTTATCAGTTCCAAATATACTATGTTTTCCAGTATGTGTCCTGCGTCGCCTTCGTGCCCTAGCAGCATATAACGCAACCCGATGTCGGCAACATAGTATTTAGAGTTTGTTTTTAATAACTGTTTGCCTTTGATATCATACCTATCGGCACGGTACATAACAAATGTATCCAACAATGAATCTACATAACTATCGATTGTTACAGAATCTATTTTTATGCCATAATCTGATTCCAACGACTTCTTTATGCCCAACAAAGATGTTTCACGACCAATATTATCAAACATAAAACTGATAACTTTTTTCAGCCTGGATACGTCTTTTATGTTTTTTCTTTCCACTATATCCTTCAACACGATGGTGTCCAATAAACTGGATAAAAACTGACGTACTTGTTCGCTAGCGATGGGGGCATCTGCCGGTGTGCCACTGGCGGCGAATTTAAGCAGTTGAACTGTGTACGGGAAGCCACTGTTGTGCAGATAGTCCTGGAACATTGATGCCAAGTTATATCTGCGTGGGTTCAGAAGTTCTTCACGAGTCCGTGCCGTCCACATTCCAACCTGATGCACATTGTATGCGCTTACATATTCTTCAAAAGACAGTGGTTGCATATGTATCGTTATATATCGTCCGGAAAGCATGGTTGCCAATTCCCCGGATAACATCTTAGAGTTAGAACCCGTTATATAAATGTCTATGTTATCACGCAGACGCAGGCTGTTTATTGCTTTTTCAAAATGTTCTACATTTTGGATTTCGTCCAAAAATATGTAGTTCATTTTTTCTGGTACAGCCTTTGCCAATATATGGTCGTGCAGTTTTTTCCAATCCAACAGGTCGCTAAAATTAGCGTCTTCAAAGTTTATTTGCTGTATTTGGTTGTCCTGCACACCATATTTCATCTGTAATTCCATTTGATACAGATAAAATATCGTGGATTTGCCACACCGGCGGATGCCAGTTATAACCTTTATGACGTCAGATTTGTCGCGCCAAGCCATCAGTTGGCGCATATATGTGGGGCGTTCTATAAACGTTTGAGGCATCTTTTTTATCCTTTTTATCTATATTTTATACAGATAATACATAAAAAAATAAGATTTTCAACAAGTTTTTGTATTTGTATTCAAAAAACTTTGCAAAAACGCGTATTTTTTTTGAATTAAATCAAATTAAACCATTTTTCGACGGTCTGGCGCAGGTGCGCCGAACCGCCTTTTTCAATATCACGTGCGAATTGTTCTAACTCATTTACAATGTTGTGCGCTTTCATCGCTTGCAAACATTCTATCACTATATCGGCATTATCTGCATTCTTGGGTAATATGACGGTTATGTTTGGATATTTGGGCATTTTGTACTCCATTTTTGTTGTCCAATTACTGCTTACATTGTGTCAAAAGTCAAATCAAAATACGTGGCATCTGATGGTGCCGTATTTTGCGCGTCCCCATGCGTATTGGACGCCGTGTGCAAATGCGTCGCATTGGTCTTTGAACGTGACGCTTGGGAAATTTAGCAGTTCGTGTTTAAAATCTGGCCACCAAGGTCCAGCAACGGATGGGAATAAAACGGTTCCATTTTCAATATAAAGACTGGCGCCAGCAAATCTGGTGATTTTATCAGAGTCGGCCGCAACGGCTTTAACACGACCACGATATTTTGATACTGTGCTTAGGTACTGAATTAACTGTGTTCCGGACGAGGCATCTTCTATCACGAAATATATGCCCGCGCCTTTGGGAAACTTGGCGTGATATTCATCATATAATTCATCCAATTTTTTGACAAGGTATGGAAATTCTAACCGCTCGCGATGTACGCTAAGCAGATATATCTTTCGGTTTGTCCTATCAACCCCCAGAATTACAAATGCAGAATACGCATTGCTGCCACCTGTCTTGGCGGCGGTATCGCACGCAATATTGATTTCAGAAAAGGATGGCAGTTCACCATTATAAAAATGCAGCCACTCTTCTTTTACCAGGTTGCCTTGGGCGGGCGCTGGCAGTTGCTGATATTGGCCTGCGAATACATATTCGCCCTGGGTGCGCCGAATGTCGCAAATTACATCCATGTTTTCGCGGGCTGGGTGCAACAGTTCGCCCGTCACGCGCTTCACGGTGTGTGTTCTATTATGAATGCGGTCTGTGTATTGCCATGTCTCATCTGCATCGGCAATAACAGGCAAACGAATGTGTCTAAAATCAGAATTTGATTCCAACAGGAATCCTGTTAAATCGTGTTGATGCAGGCGCTGCATAATCAATATGATTTTACCACTTGGCTTATCGTTTAGGCGTGAACATAGGGTTGTGCCATACCATTCATTGACTTTTTCACGCTGAACATCACTCATGGCATCAGATGGCTTTAACGGGTCATCAATAATAATCCAATCTGCGCCACGCCCGGTAAGTGTACCACCAATAGATGTTGATATTCGCCCACCGCCCCGCGTGGTTTCAAAATCAGAAATAGAGCGGCGTGAGGTGGCAATGCGCGTGTTTGGAAACATTTCTTGATACCATTGTTCAATCATAACGCGTCGGCAATCACTGGCGAATTTTTCAGCCAGATTGTCATTATAGCTGACGCACATAACAGACGTTGCCGGATTATGACCCAACAAGAAGGCGGGCAGGGCGACCGAACAAATGATAGATTTCATATTCCGTGGTGGAATATTGATAATCAGCCGCTTGTTCTTGCCCTCTATAATGTCCATGATTTCGCTACAAATCAGGTCTATGTGCCAGTTGTCAGAATATCCATCGCCTGACACGACATCAAAGACCTTGCGAACAAATGGCTTAAAATCTGTGCGCAAAATTGCATACAGTAATTCATTTTCAGACATTGTCGCCCTTTTTGTGTAAATACTCGTCCAGTATCTCGCGATCTGTGCGGGATATAGTACCGGCTGCGGCGGCTGCATGGGCGGCTTTGCGTGCATCAATTTGCATCAACAGCGGCAGTATTGTCTTAAACGTATTCAGATTACCTTGCGTCGCCTCGTTCGCCATACGTAACAGCATGGCTTGCCGTTTGGATATCTTTAATGGCCGGCCATCAATGGTTGCTGTGACCTTTTTACTTAAAATTTTATCAATCAGACGCAGTGTATCCATGCTGCCTTTTGGGCGACCTTTGGGATTCCCGGATTGTCCCGGCTTAAAGCGTGTGTGAACCGGCGGTTTGCAAAATCCAACTTTGTAATCAGTGTCATTATTCATGTTCTTCCTTTTTCTTTGTTAATAATTCTGAATATGTTTGACCAGTTGCCAGATGCACGGCATCTGTGCCAAACAATTCATAAAAACGTCTGATGGTTGTGTCTATGTACATTGGCTCATACTCTATGCCGCGGCATATACGATGGGCTTTATGGGCGGCAATAAGTGTACTGCCGGACCCCAGGAATGTATCCAACACAATGTCGCCGCGTTTTGACACGTCCAATATTGCGTCATACAGCATTTCAACTGGCTTTACCGTCGGGTGCAATTTTATATCGCCTTTGTGGCGACCGAATGCATTGACACCTGCATAGTTCCATACATTTGTCCGGTATCGGCCATGCCGCCCCAGTTCAACGTTATTTACATGGCTCTCTTTGCCGTTGCGAAATATCAAACATAGTTCATGTTGACTGCGATAAAGACTGCCCATACCACCAGATGTCTTTACCCAAACGCACAGGTTTATAAAATCACCAAATACGGAATCTAAAGCGGTTTTTATTTCTGTTATATGACGCCAATCCATAAAGTTATATTGTATTGCGCCGTCATTAGAATACTTTTTGCACAGGGTAAAGTTATCTGTTAAAAACTTGGTAAATTCTTCGGACGACATTTCTCCAGACGCCATGGGAAATTCATCGTGGCGTATATTTCCACATCCGCAAACGTGTCCCGAAATCTTAACGTTGTAAGGCGGGTCTTGGATGACCATATCGGCGCGTTTGTCGGACAGTAGACGGGCGAAACTCTCTTCGTCCAGACTGTTGGCGCATATGATTTTATGACGCCCCAGCTGCCATATGTCGCCAGGTTGCGTTACGATTTCGTCTTCGGGAACAAATTCTATTTTATTCAGTTTTTTGTCTGGTGCAGGGGCTGTGTCTGTTATCAGGTTGTTGATTTCAACTTGCTCAAACCCTGTGATTGTTATGTCGTCCACATAAATCTGTTCCAGATCCGATATTTCCAACGCTAACAGTTCTTTGTTCCAGCCACCGTTTTCTGAAATTTTATTGTCGGCCAGGCGATAAACACGCTTTTGCGTTTCGTCCAGGTGTGTTAAACGAATAACTGGCACGGTCTCCATTTGCAATTGTTGTGCTGCCATATATCTGCCGTGGCCAGCAATTATTTCATCGTTTTCATCTATCAGAATAGGGTTGTTAAAACCGAATTTTTTAATAGAATCTGCAATTTGATGCACCTGCTTTTGCGGGTGGTCTTTTGGGTTGTTTTGATATGCTTTTAGTGAATTTAACTCAACATATGTAATTTTAATGTCCGCCATTTGAACCTCCGTTTTTCGGACAATATGGCAGACAATATAAAAAAGCGATTTTTTAATTTTTTAGCTAGCTATTTTCGGAAATTTCGCACTTTGAATCCAACGTTCCAAGGTTGAATCTGTTGGTGTTAGATGCCCCTTTGATGTCAGAGTTTGCAAGTCTTTGCCGTATTCTGATTTATATAAAGTTTTCAGATTTCTGATAAATTCAGGGGTTTGTTTATTGGTTGGACGGCGCAGGTTGGCTTTTAGTATCAATTTTTGCACATTATGCTTTTTGTTCCCGCCCTTGTTTTTACCCCCAATGCCACCTTTGATTTTGTTATTTAACTTAAATTCCAATCGGCTTTGTGCGTCGGCCATGATAGCACTGCGGTTAGATAGTTCGGCAATTTGTTCGCGTGTTAAAGTGTTTCTGTCCAGTATTTCGTACAGGTTTTGCATTTTGCTGACGTTTAGCAAAATTTGCGCGACAAGGAACAGATTTTCAGTCAGGTTTAAATCTGATAAAAATTTAGTAAAGCTGTAATCTGGGCTTGCGTTGCGCACATCGGTTTTTTCATAACGTGTAAATGGTGTGTCGTGCTTTTGAATCAAAAGATTAACACCAGGCATAACCATATTTAATCCACGTGGGGCAAAAGTTTTTTCATAATCTGCAATTGGTGCAATTAGGCTAGATATGGCGCTGTTCAGGTGGGCAAAATCGTTGTTTTGCAGAGCTTTTTTAATGTCTGGGTCTTCGTATTCCCACGCCAAAAAAGCAATCATTAGCGCCTGGTTAAAGCGCTGTCTGAATTTTGTGTTTTTCCAAGTAAAATCAAAAAACTTATCAAGGTTATTCATGGTAAAAATCCTTTTGCCTCAGCATAGCAAAATAATGATCAAAATCCAAAAAAATATTGTTTTTTGTGCGATTTTAAGTCAAACTTTGCTAAAAGTGGTAAGTTAATAGGAAAACAAAGATGATTTCAAAACAACAGGCTAAGTACTTTGCATATGAATTAACAAAATTGAATAGAGATGATTTTACAAGAGTTTTGATGGATGCAACAGTTGATTTACAACCGCATCAGATAGATGCTGCTGCATTTGCTTTGCGTTCTCCGCTGTCTTCAGGGGTTTTGCTGGCTGACGAAGTTGGACTTGGAAAAACAATAGAGGCTGGAATAGTACTTGCACAATTATGGGCAGAAAACAAAAGGCACATATTGATTATTTGTCCTGCTTCTTTGAGAGAGCAATGGCATAATGAATTGAAAGATAAATTTGATATACCAAGTATAATTATTGATAGAAAAAATTATAAAAAACGTATTTTAGATTTAACAGACAAGATTATTATCATGTCATATAATTTTGCTGCTAAAATAGAAAGAGATTTACAGCCCATTCCATGGAATTTAGTGGTTATGGATGAAGCCCATAAATTAAGAAATTCTTATAAAGAAAGCAATAAAATGGGGAATGCTTTGAAGGCGGCTTTGTCAGGAAGAAAAAAACTGTTATTAACAGCAACCCCATTGCAAAATTCTTTGGCGGAGTTATTCGGTTTATCTCAGTTGATAGATGAGTATATATTTGGAAGTTATAAATCTTTTAAAAATCAATATACATCTGGTGTAAAGGGAGCTGAAGAAGAATTAAAAGAGCGTTTAAAAGTATTCTGTAAGCGCACATTAAGGAAACAGGTTTTGGAATATATAAAATATACAGAAAGAAAAGCGGCTACATTTTTATTTACACCATCGAATGCAGAAATATGTTTGGAAGAAAAGGTAAAAGCTTTTTTATTGGAGGATAGCAAGTATGCTTTGCCGATAAGACAGAGGCAGTTAATAGAGATGATACTTTTCAAGCTGTCTGCTTCGTCTACTGCTGCAATTAGGGGGACTTTTGAGACAATTTTAGCGCGTTTGGAAAAGATAAAAAGTGGTGTGGATACATCTGGTGAAGATTCAGAGCTAATAAATGTCATTGAAGATGAGTATGAAGATTTAGAAAATGAAGATGCTGAAGGAGTAGAGGAAAAAGTAGATGAAGTAGAACTTGAAAAGGAAATACAACAAGTAAAGGATATAATCACTTTATGTGCGGCTGTTAAAGAAGATGAAAAAGCAAAAACTTTGGTAAATGCTTTATCTACTACTTTCGATAAAATTATGCACTCTGACGTGGATAATCCACCATTGAAAAAAGCTTTAATATTTACAGAAAGCAGAAGAACCCAGGATTTTTTGTTTGATTATTTAAGTGCTCATGGATATAAAGACAAAATAGTTTTATTTAATGGATCAAATAAAGAAAATAGAGAGGTTTTGTTAGATAAATTTAAAAACGATGCGGAAATAATGATTGCTACAGAGGCTGGGGCCGAGGGGTTAAATATGCAATTTTGTTCTATTGTGGTAAATTATGATTTGCCATGGAATCCGCAAAGAGTCGAGCAAAGAATAGGGCGTTGCCATAGATACGGTCAACAACATGATGTTGTTGTTATCAATTTTGTCAATAAAAGTAATAAAGCAGATCAAAGAATTTTTTCTTTGTTAAATGAAAAGTTTCACTTGTTTGAAGGAGTTTTTGGTGCTTCTGATCAGGTGCTGGGAGCAATAGAAGATGGGCTTGATATAGAAAAGAAAATATTAAAGATTTGTAAAACTTGTCGTACTACTGAAGAGATAGACGCTGCCTTTAATGATTTGCAGAAACAAATGGAAGACTCTATAAATCAAAAATTAGCAGAAACAAAGGCTAAAATATTGGATTTATTGGATACTGATGTTATTAGACGAATGAAAGGAAATTTGGCTCAGACGGAACAAAAACTTACAGAGTATGAGCAAATGTTTTGGGAGATTTGTCAATTTATTTTAAAATATGATGGGTATTTTGATAATACCGATTACTCTTTTACTTTGACTAACCCTCAATTAGGAATTCCACAAAAATATTATTTTATAGTTAGTGGTAACAAGCAGTCAGATAAAGATTCTGCCTTGTTATTGCGTTCTACTCATCCTATTGCACAATACGTTTTAAACAAAGCTAAGCAATTGAAAATACCAACTGAAGAATTGTGTTTTGATGTTACTAATAATGTTACAAAAGAATTTCTGCTAACAGATATGTGTAAAAAGGGGATTAGTGGTTTTTGTAATTGCCAGTTGCTTTCATTAGATTCTTTGGACAAAGAAGAATATCTAGTTTTGTCCGGAATAGATAACGATTTTAATGAGGTTCCTTCGGAAATTTTGGAAAAGTTATTTAGATTGAAAGTTATTTCTGATGTTGCTTGTCCTGATATAGAAGGACGTGCAAAAGATTGTTTGAATGCAATCAAGGGCAATAATATAGAAGTAAAGCGAGTAGAATCAAATCGAAAGAACGCAGAGTTTGTAAAAGAAGAGGTAGATAAAATAGATCGGTATATAAAAGATAAAGTATTCCCATTAGAGAAAGAAATTAAAGATATAGAAGCACAAATTAAAGTATATACCAAGGATTCTTTGCTAGAACCGGATCCTGCAAGAATTTTATTTTTGCAAGAAGAAACACAAAAGCTTGAAAGACAAAAAAAGACAAAAAGTAGAGAACTTTATGATCTTCAAGACGAATTAGACGAACAGCGTAGCAAGTTGATTAATGATTTAAGAAAAAAATTATCAATGGTTGTTGGAGTGCAGGATCTTTTTGAATTTAAATGGAGACTGGTATGATAGAGAAAAGTTTTGTATCGATGTTCTCTAAAGATGCGATGCCTTCTTATTCTATTGTAGAGAATATGTTAAAAAGCGGAGTGAACGTTGACGAAGAAACTCAGAATGGACAAACTCCGCTTTTACGGGCAGCAGTGTATTCAGATGATAGTAAAATATTGAAGCTTTTGCTTGAATATGGCGCAAATGTTAATGTTCGTGATAATATTGGGCGTACCCCATTGATGGCGGCTGTAATCGGAAACAAAATAGATAATGTTAGACTTTTGTTAGAGTACGGTGCAAAAGTCAATAGTTTTATTCTTGAAACTAAAGAGACTCCGATAATATTGGGGTGTATGTGGGCTGATAAAAAGGTTATTGAGTTACTTGTAGCACATAATGCAAATATTAATGCACAAAATAAGAATGGTTATAATGCGTTAATGGTAGCTATAGAATGCGGTAAGTATGATATTGTTGAATTTTTAGTGGAACATGGTGCTGTTTTAACAAAAGAAATAAAACAGTTCGCTAAAACTTTTCCAAAATTTGTATCAAGTGACATAGGGAAAAAAATATTGTCTTGAAATCAAACCATTTTTTCTGTACTTTTTTGGCAAAAAGGATTGTGAATGCTTACATTTTTTACTAAACTTGAAGAAGAAATAAATAAGAAACCAAAAACTGTGTTCTTTTTCATTACGTTTATGGTTTTGTCCTTCTTAGGTACATTTTTTTGGACAGGTAGTTTTGTAAATGCGATTTTTGTTCTGGTCCTATTTATATTGCTTGCATATGATTTACTGCTCCATACATACAGTAAAGCGTGGTATCCGACTATAGGTATGTTTGGTACATTCTTAGGCATATTTTTAGGGCTTATGGATTTCGACACTGTAAACATAGAAAATAGTTTACCTGTATTGTTGGATGGTTTAAAAATAGCTTTTCTTACAAGTATTGCAGGATTAGTGTTCTCAATTATTAGAATATTATTGGCTAAATTTGGTTTGTGCCCTATTGATGAAAAGACGGAATTAGCTGAATTAGAAAATATGAATAGTAATTTCGATAAATTTATAAAAAAAATAGGCAAAAATTTTGGGGAGCAAATTCAAGAAGGTTTATCAGATGCTTTAAATAATTTAACAGAAAATATTTCTAATAGTTTTACGAAAAGTATAGACAATTTTACAGAATCTGTAAATGTGTTATCTGAAAGTGTAGATCAATTGCAAGAGTTGCATGAAAAGTATGATAACAGGTTGGAATCATTGAATGAAACAGCCAAAAATTTATCGTCTTTGTTAGATAAAAGCGCAATTTCTGTTTCTGAAATGGGAAAGTCTATGGACGATTTAATTGCATTTTCTCACGAAACACAGAAAATTTTGAAACCTATGGATGAATTACCAGTGACACTTCAAAAAACGCAAGATTTAACTGTGGCTACACTTCAAAACATTAACTTAATGAAAGAAGAATATGCAACCGCAACACAAGAATTTTTTAATAAGTTAAACACTCAATATGAGAATGAATTGACACAAGCGGGCGGTTGGATTGCAGGAATAGTTGAAAAGTTGGCTGATGACTTTGAGAAAGTTAATAAGGAATTGGAAAGTGTGGCCAAAGAATTGCCGAATTCTATGGAAGAATTAAAAAAGTATGTGGATAAATCTATCGCTAAAAACAATAAATAGGGTTATTAAAATATGTCTAGAAGAGAAGATAATTCACATTATGTATCACTGGCAGACATTATGACTGCCCTGATGCTTATATTTTTATTTGTTTCTGTATCTGTGATTAGGTATGCGCAAAAAAAGTACGAAAATTATAGTAGATGTGAACAGATTACAGAAACATATTTTGATAAAAAAGAAAGTTTATACGAAGATTTGAAAGAAGAGTTTAAAAGGAATTTGTCTTCATGGAATGCAGAGATAACTCCAGATTTATCATTTAAATTTACAGAGAAATCTGCACAGTTTAATAGGAATGAAGCTGTTTTAAGACCAGAATTTCAAGAAAAATTAAAAGAGTTTTTCCCGCGCTATATAAAGACATTGGCCCCATACAGAGATCAGATACAAGAAATTCGTATAGAGGGACATACGGATACCACAGGCCCTTGTGATGTTTCTTCTTCAGAAATTTGTGTTATGAAAGATGGACCATATAGCGTTGCTGGCGATTATACTAATGAACAAAAAAACTATTTGTATAATATGGGTTTGTCGCAAGCACGTGCAAAGAATGTTTTGGCGTATTGTTTAAGTTTGACGCCTGATTTAGATTATGTTAAGCAATATATAACGGCAAATGGTTTAAGCTATTCAAAACTTATAAAAGATTCAAAAGGTCTAGAAGATCCAGATGCTTCTCGTCGTGTAGAGTTTAAGGTTTTATTAAAGGCAGAAGATAATATGAAAAATATAAAAGGCGGTTTTTGATGGGGGGATTGGCAGGTGCTATTGTTGAATTAGAGAAAATTGCTCAAAAAATAGGTGCAAATAGGTTAGGTAGCTTTTCTGGTACCATCGAGCAGATGGTAAAACGTGGCTTCATTGAAAAGCCTAAGCCCGGCAATGTTATTAGAACAACTGATGGAAAAGTTGTTTTTATGTATATTGATGATAATGCAAATTTTGATAGGGATTTACTTAGCAGAAATAAAGTTCATGTTTTCTACTGCTCTGCTATAAGTAGAATGGATAACAAAGGAATCGCTAATCAGCGATATAAGGCAGAAACGGTGGTTTCAAATGATGGCATGTTTCGCATGGCAAATGGTCGGATGTTAAAATTAAATTTATGTGAACATTGCTTCAGAAAAGTAAAAAGTAGAAAGTATGGGAATCCGACAAACTTTGCTTTTGCTGATTTTGCCAAGGAGAGATATGTTGCGCCAAAGAATAAGCTAAAACCGCGTAGCGGTCCAATAAATAATAATATTGGAATATTTGATTAATAAATTAGCTTTTTAGTTTGTATATTTATCAAGTTTTATAAGAGAAAGTGATGAAACAGATCAAAGAAAAGTGGGGCTTTTTGCGTGAAACAACAGAAGCGGCTATAAAAGCAGGGATAGATCGTGGAACTGGCTTACATAGAACAGGGTTAAATGAGTATTTAAAAGTAATTTTCCCCAATGTAGATGATTGGGTGCATGATAAGGTATTGGGCCTTACTGTGAATAATAAAGTCTGCAGGAAACGACCAGATTATCGAAGTGAAAAATTAAAAATGATAGTTGAATTTGACGGCATACAACATTACACAATGCCGGACAGAATAAAAAACGATGTTTTAAGCACGAAGTTTTATGAAAGTTTGGGCTATAAAGTGGTTCGTATTCCGTATTTTATTCAATTGACTAATAAAGCAGTTAAATATTTTTTTAATGTCGATGTAAAAGAACCTTTATTTAACGAAAATATCCATTCTATGGATAAGAATGACAGAAATACGCCGGCTTTTTTGTGCGGGGCAGGTGTTCTTAGAATGATAGAAGAATTTAAACATCATCCAGAACAATATAGGGTAAACAAAGAATTCTTAATAAGTCAGAACGATCAGTTCTTAACTGGAGTAGATTTGATCTGACACAGAATAATACTATTTCATTATAGAATAATTATGCTTGTTCAGCTATATTTACTATATATACATTGCTTTTTGATACAAGTTTATCTTTGTACATTTTTATTGTGAACTTGTTTATATTTTTTTATCCAGCTCAAAAAAATGTGGCCCCGATGTCTTGGCACCACAAATATCAGACGCAATGGCGGATAATGAACGATACTGTTTCCCGTTATATAAAAACGTGTTGTCATAATTGACCAGGACCTTGTGTTCTATACTCCGAAAGTGCCTAATGATAGTTGTGCCTGGTGCAATGTTGTATCTATGCTTTAATACGCGGTTTACGCATTCAGCAGGGTTGTCTTTATACTTTTTGATTTTCTTGATGAACTTTGGCTCAATACGCAGGTTTAAGCGTTCGCATTGAATATAGTACCACAGTGGTCGCATTTGTCGCTTAAAAGGGTGAGACGAATACCGTGCCCATAAACGTGTGCGTTCATCTTGCGATAACGCTTTTAATTCTTCAAATGTCTTTGGTAAAATTTCTTTAACTTTCCGTTGCATTATTGTTTCCTTTTTG
This sequence comes from Candidatus Enterousia intestinigallinarum, assembly GCA_944407095.1. Taxonomy (GTDB): domain Bacteria; phylum Pseudomonadota; class Alphaproteobacteria; order Rs-D84; family Rs-D84; genus Enterousia; species Enterousia intestinigallinarum. The sequence continues at coordinate 856,252 of OX097180.1, forward strand.
ACGTAATTGCTGCATAGCAATGTCAATCAACATACGTAGAATACGCAAGTTGTGATACAGGTCTTTATTGGTAATTACGGGCATACGCCCGAACGGATTGCCGGACTTACCGATTTGGAATCTAGTCGTTTTAGGCGGATTTTTATATGGCATTATTCAACCTCAAACCATTTCATAACAGTGACAAGCAGGTGTGGATAATCGGCACTGGTGGCTTCGGTCAAGAATTCAGGCCATTTATCTTCCAAACCGGCCAATGTTAGCGCGTTTTTACATCGGGAAAGGATAGCAAAAGCATTACCATCACGGTTAGTTAAATAAACCTTTATATCGGGGTATTTAGGTATATCGGACTCCTTGTTTTTACTATGTTTTTAGGTTTGTCCAATTACTGCTTATAAAGCACAGAAAGTCAAGTTAAATAGGTTTATTTTTATATACTGTGGTCATATGGGTAATTTTGCGGTGAAGGTGACGGACCAGGATTCTTGCGCGACAGGACAGGTAGTCGCCATTACGGCGTCTAATACGATACTTCATTTTGTTCAAAATGCGACAAGCGCAATAATAAAGCATACTGCAAGTGGAACCCTTGTTTGGTTTGATATCTTGTAAGATTTGTACTTCATGCGACACCCTTTTTTCAGTTGCCGCTAGTGTCTTAAAGGCAAGTTAGCAATATGAATATTGTCAAATGCTTAGGTGTTGCTTTTATCGTTTTTCTTGATATGATTCTTTTCAATAAAGAAAGGAGTTTATTCATGCAAGAAATAAAATGTCCAAAGTGCGGTACAGTTTTTACAGTCGATGAATCAGGTTATTCTGCGATTGTTGCCCAGGTTCGTGATGAGCAGTTTCATAAAGACTTGCATGAACGTCTGGCACAATTCGAAAAAGAAAAGCAGACGGAAATAAAACTTGCAGAATCAAAAGCAGAGCAAGAAAAAGAAAAAACAGTTGCGCAATTAAATCAGGAAATTGCTGAGTTAAAATCAAAAATAGATGCTGCAAACAAAAGCAAAGACACAGAAATCAAACTACAGGTTGCAACGGTTCAGAATAACAAAGACAAAGAAATTGCAGAGTTAACCAAACAAATAGAAGCGTTTAAGGCTCGTGTTGAAGCCAGTGAAAAGGACAAAGAAATTGCTGTGAAAGACGCTGTTAATAGGTCCAAGGAAGCACTGTTTGAAAAAGAAAAACTTATTGCGCAGTTACAAAACGATGTAAAGGACAAAGAAAAAGACAACGAATTAGCGCAACAAAAGTTAAAAAGCGACTATGATGCGCAGTTAAAAACCAAAGATGCAGAAATAGCCCTGTATAAAGATTTAAAAGCCAGACAGTCAACAAAGATGATTGGTGAAACATTGGAGCAGCATTGCGATACAGAATTTAATAGATTGCGTGCTACTGCATTCCCAAGGGCGTATTTTGAAAAAGATAATGATGCAAGAACTGGCAGCAAGGGGGATTTTATCTTTCGTGATTATGCCGAAGACGGTACGGAGTTTATATCCATAATGTTTGAAATGAAAAACGAAATGGATACAACGGCAAGCAAGCATAAAAACGAAGACTTTTTCAAAGAGTTGGACAAAGACCGTAATGAAAAGAATTGCGAATATGCGGTATTGGTTTCTTTACTGGAATCAGACAGTGAACTGTACAATGCGGGTATCGTGGATGTGTCACATAGATATCAAAAAATGTACGTTATTCGTCCGCAATTTTTTATTCCGATAATAACCTTGTTGCGTAATGCGGCATTGAATTCTGTAAAATATAAGCAACAGATTGCGGAATACAAACAGACGAATATAGACATATCAAACTTTGAAGCAGAAATGAACGAGTTTAAAGAAAAGTTCGGTCAAAATTATTTGCGCGCCAGTGAACGTTTTAAAAAGGCCATAGATGAAATAGATAAAACCATAGATCATCTGCAAAAGACCAAAGAAGCGTTGCTGAGTTCTGAAAATAATTTGCGTTTGGCGAATAACAAGGCGCAAGATTTGACGATAAAAAAACTGACCAAGAATAACCCGACAATGACCAAAGCATTTGAAGATTTGAAAAATAAGGACAAGTAAAATGTAATGGAAGTTGTTAGACTAGGTGAAGGCAGTTAGCTTAATTGTTACAAGATGCTTGTAAAGCCAAAAATTATTAATGAAATAAGAATGATGTAAAAAGGTTGTTATTTTAAACATATAGGCCGTCATAATTAAAAACTATAAGGAAAAATAGGTGCAGATTCTAAAAATTGAAAAAATAAAAAATGTCGGGCAAATCAAGGAATATACAGCTCGTGGCGATGTCGCTTTTAAGAAGTTTAATGCTATTTATGGTGAAAATGCCGTTGGTAAGAGCACCTTAGCAATGATTTTTCGAGCATTAAAAACGGGAGATGCGACAGCAGTTGGTTTGAAAAAGACTTTAGGCGTTGCGGAATCTGCAGAACAAGAGGTGCAAGTTAAGGTAAAGGATGGTGAACAAGAACGTGTTTTCCTATACAAAAAGCCCAATACTTGGCAAACGCATAAAATTCCAGAGATAGAAATATTTGATGCCTACTTTGTGGAGAAGAATATTCTTTCAGGATGGCAATGCAGTACAGAACACCAAAAAAATTTGCCAACTCTCATTCTCGGAGAAGAGGGAATAAAACAGGCAATTGAACTAGAAAAATATAAAAAAGAATTGAACGAAACGATACCTGTTGAGGAAAATCGTATAAAAGGCGAGATTATTAGGAAAAATTCAGATTTTTTAAAAGTGCCTTTTAGCGGAGCTAGAGCAGATGAATTTTTAAAGAAATTTTATAATATGCCGAAACCAGTCGATGGATATGATTATGATAAGCACATTGAAGAAACAACAAGTCGTATAAAAATATTAGAGGCATTAGTAAATAATCCTGAACGTCAGCCTTTTAAGAAACTTGCTATTCCGGAGTTTGATAAAGACTACTTTGTAAATAAAATTCTGCATAAGACCTTGGAAGCTTTATCAAAAGACGCAGAAACAAAAGTTAAAGAACATGCACGTGCTTTTGGAATGCCAAATGCTTTGTGGTTAGTGCAGGGGCACCAATTTTTAGGAGAAAAAGATAAATGCCCCTTTTGTGGTCAATCAATATTAAATATAGATTTAGTTAGCTGTTATAAATCTTATTTTTCTGAGGAATATAGAAATTTTGCTAATTCGTTGAGAAGTTATAATGGTCTTGATGTTTTTGAAGAAAATAGGGTTACTGAATTAGTAAATAGCATTTTAATGAATGCAGAAATACGTCGCGCGTTTAATGGGGGAATAACAGATAAGTGGCCAGAGATAAGTATTGATGAGTTGAAGGTAGTATATGCAGATCTTAATAGAATCTTAAAAAACGCGTATGATAAGAAAAAAACAGCTGTTTTAGATTTGGTGGATTTACCTGATGATTTTGATGCGGTTTTTTCAAGATTTACTGCGTTTGTGAATCAATTTAATGTTTATAATAAAGCAATAGACGATACAAATGCTAAATTGTCGGGATTAAATCCAGATGATTTGGAGTCTGAACGTAAAAGACTTTTGGTACTTAATTTACAAAAAACACGTCATTGCATTCTAAATGAATTGGCAGAAACAGAGGTTAAAACATTAATAGATAGGCGTCACTCAACTGATATGAATTATAGAACGTTGCAGGAAAGTTTTCGGACGAATGCTATTAAATTTAAGGATGATTATGAGTTTTTAATCAATGGGTTCCTTGAAAAGTTTGGTGTAAATTTTAGAATTCATATTACACCGCCTAATTTACGTACATCGAAGCCGAGCTACGATTTCGGAATAATTATTGATAACTGTAATGAACATATCGTTGCAGCTAGACCGAAAACTTCTATTGATGAGGAACTATGTATTGGTAATGCATTAAGTGAAGGTGATAAATCCACATTGGTATTAGCTTTCTTTTTGGCTAAACTAAAAAGGGCTGATAGTTTATCAAATAAAATTGTGGTTGTGGATGACCCTATCTCTTCTTTGGGTATCTCTAGAAAGAGAAGAACGATTGTTGAAATTCAAGATTTGTCAAAACAAGTATCGCAACTGTTTGTCTTATCTCATGATGCCCTATTTTTGGATACGCTATTTCGAAAAATACCTAATGCAGAGAAAAAAAGCCTAAAGTTAGCAAAAATTGAAGGTGTGAGTAGCGTAATTGAAGAATGTAATTTAAGTGAGATTGTTAAAGACAGGCATCTAAAAGCATATGATTCAATAAAACAGTATTCTCAAAAGGCTAGTCATACAGATGCTGATAAACGCCAAGTTGTGGCAGATATTAGAATATACTTAGAAGGTTTGTTGCAAAGTTTGTATCCAGCAGAGTTTAAGCATGAAAAATATTTAGGTGACTATTGCTCAATTATAAATAGTAATCCAAACCATAAATTGAGAGATATAAAGGATAAATTGGAATATTTAAAGGACTTATCTTCGCCAGAACACCACAGCAGTTCAGAAGGAGCTCCAACTGATGCAGAAACGGCACACGCCGTTAGCGAAACGCTAGGTTTAGTTGACTTTTTATTGGAGCCACCTAAGGTGAATAATTCTGATCCAATTACAGCAAAAACAGTGTTGGATACACCTTTGAAAATGTAAGCACAATTTTTTCTGTTTCAGGTACTATGTACTGATGCTATGTCTGGTACATAAGAATCAGAAGACAGAATAGATTGCAAATTGCATTATGTCTGGTTGTCTGGGACTATGTTTTATGCATAGAAATCCAAAGGTGCAAATACGTCAGAGATATTAGAATACTGCAAGCTTACCAACGCAAACATGGAGGGCAAGTTGTTATAAGCATTATAGGAACCTTTCAATCATCACCGTCATGTGCAGTGATGATTGGAAAAATTATAAATATCAATATTTTTTGAGCATTTTTTACCTTTTTATTATTTAGTGCAAAATATGTTTGCGTATTAGATGTACATAAGTTATCCGCTTGTTTTGTCTTAGAACTCAACTAAGGTTTTTTATGAATTCAATAGCCAATCAAACGCATTCACGACTTTTATGCCATTATACTCATTTCTGAAAGGTGTATCCATTGTTATCAAGAATTTTGGATTATGGTCGTCTATTTTATCCAAAGAACGCAATTCTCGTTCAAATGTATCAGAATTCAAAACTGTTTGTGATACTTGATAATATTCTGTTGTTCCATTTTTTATTGCAACAAAGTCTATTTCATAAGAATCCAGTTTGCCAACATATACCTGATAACCGCGGCGCACTAATTCCAAATAAACTATATTTTCTAATATATGACCAGCATCACCTTCGCGACCTAATAACATATATCGCAAGCCCATATCTGCAACATAGTATTTAGAGTTTGTTTTTAACAGTTGTTTGCCTTTTATATCGTATCTGTCCGCTTTATACATGACAAAAGTATCCAGCAAAGATTCTACATAGCTATCTATTGTTGCAGAATCTATTTTTATTCCAGCATCAGTTTCCAAAGACGTTTTTATTTTAAGTAAAGACGTTTCGCGTCCTATATTGTCAAACATAAACTTTATTACTCTTTTTAGTCTGGCTACATCTTTGATCTTTTTGCGTTCAACTATGTCTTTCAACACGATTGTATCTAATATTCCAGATAGAAACTGACGTATTTGTTCGCTTGCTATCGGTTCGTTATATGGTATGTTTGTGCGTGCAAACTTTAATAATTGTACCGTGTACGGAAAACTGCTGTTGTGCAAGTAATCTTGAAACATAGAATTTATATTATGACGTCTTGGGTTTAAAAATTCTTCACGTGTTCTGGCTGTCCACATCCCGACTTGGTGTACGTTATATGCCATTACATATTCAGAAAAAGATAAAGGTTGCATATGTATGGTGATATAACGTCCAGAAAGAAGCGTTGCCAGTTCGCCAGAAAGCATTTTTGAATTAGATCCTGTTATATATATGTCTATGTTTTCGCGTAATCTAAGACTGTTTATGGCCTTTTCAAAATGTTCAACATTTTGTATTTCGTCCAGGAACACATAATTCATCTTACCAGGAACAACATTCTTCAATATGTGATCATGCAGTTTTTTCCAATCTAATAAGTCTGAAAAATTTGCGTCTTCAAAATTTATCTGTTGTACCTGAGCGTCAGATACCCCATGATTCAAGAATAAGTCTGTTTGAAAAAGTTGAAACAGCGTGGATTTACCACAGCGCCTTATTCCAGTTATTACTTTTATAACATCTGACTTATCGCGCCAAGCTTCAAGTTGTTTGATATATTGTGGGCGCGGTATCAATGTTTGTATAGCAGACATTTATAATCCTTTTTTTGGATTATAGTCAAAAAAAATCATTTTTCAAGAAATTTTTATGGTTGTATTCCAAAAACTTTATAAAATTGCATATTTTTTAGAATACAGATTGAAAAAAGTTTTATCTGCCGCTTCTGCCGTATACTATTTTGAAATTCCAACGTTTTTTGTCGCGAATTGAAAAGTGTGGCTTGTCAGAATCTATTATCAGGACTTTTTTACCAATCCAAATACGAAAATAACGCGCTTGGATATGATTTATTTTAACTTTTTTGTTAGTCCTGCTTTCAGTGCTGTCGGTATATTCTATTTCGCTGCTTTGCCCAAGTCCGTATTTGTTGTTATCAAAGTCCAGACCATATTCGTTAAATATTTTTTTTAATTTCAGCCATAGCTAGTCCTTTGGTTATACATAAACTATCATAGACATACTACAATGTCAAAGTTGGGTAATGTTGGCGAATTTTGGTTTGTTTTGGGTGGGGTGGGGGCTGAAATAAACTTCCCTGTTATTCGCTGATAATTCCCTGTTAGGTTCCGAAAAATTCCCTGTTATTTTTGTAGGGAATTTTTGTGCGGGGCAGGGTACAAATACCGAAAATCTGCGGGCCTGTTCTAGTCTGAGTTGTGTAAAATTGCCAAAAATACCGTTTTTTGCAGAAATTCCCTGTTTTTCCCTGTTTTTTTATGATTTTGGCTGTTTTGATTGTGTGTTGGGCGCAGGTCTTTCATAAGCCAAAGGTAAAAGGTTTCTTGCACCGCCATAAAATAAACACGCCCCAGCGGGGCGTTTTTATTTTATGGATCGGTGGGGCGGATGAGAACCCCTGTTCGACAACAAGTAGATTTGACCAGTGCAACGCAGTCAAATCGTCACGGTTGCCCCGCAGCCGATGCGTAAGCATCGTGCGAGGGAATCCCTCCCCATCCGCCATAAAATAAACACGCCCATTGTGGCGTTTTTATTTCTGCTTTTGACACAGAAAATAATTTAATATTTCAAACTTTGCGCGTGTATAATTCTTCAAGTATTTTGTATCTTTGCCAAAAAGGTAATTTACATATTCCGGATATGATACAACATTGCGTGCGTCAATATCATATGTCATTGTTCTGAACGCGTTTGTGTTTAATTGATCATATTCATTAAAATACAATTTCATTGATTGCCCAAACAACAGCAGTTCGCGCATATCTTTCGGTTCCGTTAAAAACCGATTCAATGATATAGATTGTATTTTCGGTGAAATAATATTATTGATGCTTGTTTTTTGTGATTTTTGGTCAATAGCATTATAAACGCGTCGTGAAAATTCGGCTACATCTGCACACGGTTCAACACCGTATTGTATGGCGTATATTGATATATCCTTTGGTCGATGTATATCCAGTTTCGGTTTGGTTCTGTCCGGTTTTTGTAATGTCTGTGCGTATGATGAATAAACTTTGTGGACTTCATTGATTTGATCCGACAATAACACATAATATTGAAACGTATTAAACAAATCCACATAGCACCATAATTTATTATTTTGTCCGAACAATATCATACTGTGATATAGTGTGAACGGTGTGTGCAATTCCAACTGCAAATCCAGCGGATTTAATGCACAAAACGGTAAAATTTTATAATTGAATTGAATGCTTGTAATATTATCGCCAGATTTTTTTACATTTAATCCGGGTTTAAGTACATTAAAATCAATGCCCTGGTCAATAGCATAGTTAAATGCAATTTTTGCCATACCATTTTGAAATTCTGAATTGTTCAGATTGAAATCATAAGACATAATTTGTAATGGTAATTTTGTGGCGTCACAGCGTAACAGGCGACTTAGTTCAGGACAGCCAACAACACGTCCGCCCTTTATATTTGCATTATACAAGTTACCCTGATATAAAACTTTGCCAGTACAGGGCGGCAATGATTTTGTATTATTGGTTTTTGAAAAATTGTCAATTTTTGAAATAATTGGGTTAAATATTTTTGTAAAAGGTGCATCAATATATTTGCTGATGTAATTATTGCATTGTGGACAGCAAATATCAGTTGATTCATACAGGCCGCCCAACGCATTTTGAATAACGTGTTCACGACTGCGTTGGGTAATTTCTTTGCCACAATAAACACAATTTTGTCTGATCATAATATGTATTATTGTAATACATAAAGTTGTTTTGTCAACCGGTGCCAGCTTATTTCATTTTCTGCAGGGCTTTTCAACAATCAATTTATCCTTGCGCTTCAGATGCCATTTTTCCAGTGCGGTTTGGTATAATTCTTCCTTTTTTGCTTCAAACTCGTCGGGCATAAAATCGTTCTTTATAGAATTGCATATTTTATGTGCCGGAAATAAATTTGCGGCCACATCCCGGCCGCCGTGACATCTTGGAATATAATGATCCAGTGACATTTGCTGGTTTGCCAATATTGGCTGGCCACAAATGCTGCAATATAATGGAACTGATAATTCTATTTTTAGTTTGATTATGATTTCGTGTTTCATTTGGTTGCTTTTTTTTATACACTGCACGATATAGGAAGCAAAAGTTTTAATCAATTACCAATTATGTAAAATTACTCATAATTGCTAAAAAAGTACCTTGCAAAAATATTGTGTTTTTGGTTCAATACAAGATTGCAAATTCGGATATACTGATATAGGCGGTTTTTCCACAGCCAATTTGATAAAATATCATAATATAAAAAATCGCCCAATCGGGCGATTTTTTACATATTCGTCTTAAAGAACGATTCCAGTTTGTCGAACGGTATTCTGTCCGTGCGGTCATATAAATCTATGTGTTCTGCATCTGGGACAACATACAGTTCTTTTGGCTGGTTGGCGGCGGAATAAGCATCTTCGCTAAAGAAACGCGAATGAGCGCGGTCACCAACGATAAACAATATTGGACGTGGTGAAATTTCATCAATATGCGCCAACAGGTCAAAGTTCATCATTGCCAAATTACTGGTTGTGGTAAATCCGCCACGCGCGTTTGGATGAAATCCGCGTGGCACGGCATAAAACCGGAACCATTCGCGCGATGTTTCGTCCATTTCTGGAATTTCATCAATGCTGATTGGCTTTTCTGGGAACGTTGGAATATATTCTGGATAGCCATTTTCTGCATCAACCCAGCGTTGTGCGGAATATTTTTCTTTGGCTGCCTGAATTTGCGCCGCATCCATCCCCAGACGCGCTGCGACACTCATATCATACATACTGGCAGTGGCGACGGCACGGATACGGGTATCAACCTGAGCCGCGGACAGTGCAAACCCGCCGGAGCCGCAAACACCAATCACACCGATTTTTTCACGGTTCACATATGGCAACAGTCCAAGATAGTCCACCGCCGCACTGAAGTTTTCAACGAAGATATCAGGTGATGAAACATTGCGTGGCGTACCACCGGAATCACCCATAAACGACTGGTCAAATGTCAGAACGACAAATCCGCGCTGGGCCAGTTCATTGGCATATACACAGGGTGCCTGTTCTTTGACACCGCCGTATGGTGCGCCAACAATCAGCGCCGGATATGTTTTTGTTTTGTCTATATCGCGCGCAGTGTACAGATTGCCGGCAATTTTCATCCCATATCTGTTTTTATAATGCACACGTTGTACCGTAACATTTTCACTGATTGGCGCGATACATCCGCGCGCGGGCGATTTGCGTGTTACAGACCAGGCAACCAGCCCCGCTGCAATCGCCGCGATACATAAAACTATTACCGCGATGGTGATTTTATTCATTGGTTTTCTCCTTTTTATTGTTATTATACGTGTGTATTATACAACTTAAAGTCAACTCCAGGTCAAGGATGTTTTTTTGATAATTTACGTTTTTATTTGACATAATAAATAATATCGGATAGCTTTTATTAGGTATCTATACCTAACAAAATATTATGATAAGGAGAAACAATGAAAAAAACATTGGCATTATTTATTGCCACAGCAATGTTTGCCCCGTCTGCGTTTGCGGCGGAAATCACACCGTATGTTGGTGTTGGCCTGGTTATTGACAAGGCCGGAACATCAGCCAAACGCGTAAAGTTTGACGCATCAAAGGTTCCAACTGATATTCCACACGCGTTTGTTGCAAATGCTGGTGACAATATGGATTTTGATATGGCGTTTGCAGGTGAAATCACGGCCGGTGTAAAAATCGGCAGTGTTCGCGCTGAATTAGAGGCGGCAATCCGCAGTGCATCCGAAGATGATTATGAAATATACAATGGTGATATTATTTCCACAGTAATGGGTGGCGTATCTATTCCTGGTGTAACACCATTACCAACTGAAATCGAAACATCAACGTCAGTACGTCATAATTCGTATATGGCAAATGTGTACTATGATTTTGATTTGGGCAATTCCAGTTGGACACCATATATTGGCGCTGGTGTAGGTTTGGGTGTGTACAGACAAAAGGCGTCTGTTGAAATCGATGTGGACGATGCCGCAATGGCAGCATTATTAAACGGTCCTATGGGCAGTATGATAGGGCCGATGCTGGCGGGTGTTCCATTAGGTGAAATGGAGGTTGCCAACGATACACTGTACGAATTTGAATGGCAGGTTGGTATTGGTACCGCATACAATTTCAGCGAAGATTGGGCGATGGACATTGGATATCGTTTCAATTCGTCCAACGTTGCTGATGAATTTGTGTATGCACACGAAATCAAGGTTGGCGTACGTTATACGTTTTAAGTATAATCGGTTAAATAAAAATCCCGCGTCTGCGGGATTTTTTAATTGCTCGTTGGTTAGTTACTAGTTGCTAGTTACTTGTAACTCGATACTTGTTATTCGTATCCCCTTTGTCATTGCGAGCGTAGCGCGGCAATCCAGTTTTATCTTGGAAAAGATATTATTTAATTGTAATATATGCGTATGGAAAATAAAAAACGTTGCTTTTGGGTAAATATGAAAAATCCCAGATATGTTAAATATCACGATACTGAATGGGGCGTTCCATCACGTGACGATAACAGGTTATTTGAAATGTTATTGTTGGAAACGTTCCAGGCGGGACTGTCGTGGGAATGCGTATTAAACAAGCGTGATGCGTTTCGTGTCGCATTTGATGATTTTAATGTGTCCAAAATTGCAAATTATGATGACAATAAAATATCAGAATTATGCAATAATCCGGCTATAATTCGTAATCGTCAAAAAATTGTATCTGCCGTCACAAATGCGCGTGTGTTTATCCGTATTGCGGCGGAATATGGAACATTTGCAAAATATATTTGGTCGTGGACAGATAACAAAACTATTCGTGAAACAGGAATTCCAAAATCAGAATTATCGGATAAAATATCGGCGGATTTGCGCCGGCGCGGTATGAAATTCGTGGGCAGTACGACAATATATGCATATCTGCAGGCGGTTGGCATAATCAATTCCCACGATGCGGATTGTTTTTGCTGTAATATATAATTTGTTATCGGTAACTTGTAAAAACTATTCCCGCCAGGTGACGGAATCGAACAATGCGTTTATTGTATTACGCAGGTTTTCATCGTTAAAAAATTGTTCGCGTTGTGCGGATGTTGTATTATGTGTTGCGTCTTCGAAATGTGGAATATATTTTTGTACTGCAAACTTTTTTACGCCACGATTATGTAAATCGTTTGCTATTTCCATTAAATCCATTTTTGTGACAAATCGCGGGTCACAGGTGATACGAACTTCGAAATCCTTGCCGGTGGCCAGCCACGTATCCAAGCTGCGAATCATATGGTCGTGGGCAATATTCTGGCCGACCAATTCACCATATTTATCACGTCGTGCCTTGTAATCCAGACCAATCCAGTCAACCACATCAGCGGCACGTGCCAATGTTTCTGGATAAAATCCGTTTGTATGTAATCCGATTGCGAACCCCAGTTCACGTACGCGCCGCATATATTCAATCAGTGCGTCGCCCTGCATCAATGCTTCGCCCCCGGAAAAAACGACGGCTTCCAACTTGCCGACACGACCACGCAGCCAATCAAAAACCTTGTCCGGGTCGTATTCGCCATCGTGCACAGGTATCAGATGCGGATTGGAACAATACGCACAACGCAACGGACATCCCACCAGAAACAGCACCGCGGCCAATTTCCCGGGGTAATCAATTGTCGTGAACGACACCAATCCGCCAATCTGAATCTCTCTCATAACTTATGCAGCTTTTTTCATCAGTTCACTGTGACGCTGACCAGTTGTTAAACTGTTCGCCTCAGTAAATGTTTTTCTTTCGCAAAATTCAGAATATTTACCAATATTAAAGTTGGAAACAGGTCTGATGAACCCCATAGAACGTGAAAATACTTCGCACGGTGTTCTTTGCGTGTTTTCTGTTGCTGTCATAATGTTTTCCTCCCTTTCTGTTTTGTGGTTTGTTTTTTATTGTGAAACTGTTTCTGATTCCGCGTTTTGATTCGCCGCGATTTCTGCATCGCATTTCGGACAGAATTCAAACCGCCCCGGCAGATATCCGTGTTTCGGACAGATTGAAAATGTCGGCGTCAGTGTCATATACGGAATCTTGTAATTTTCAAAAATCGTACGTACGATTTTTTGTGCGGCGTCCCCACTGGAAACCGGTTCGCCCATATACAGGTGCAACATTGTCCCACCGGTATATTTACGCTGTAATTCTTCCTGGTGTTCCAGGGCGACAAACGGGTCGTCGGTATAGTTCACCGGCAACTGGGTCGAATTGGTATAGTACGGTGCATCGTGCGTGCCGGCGGTGATGATATCCGGGAAATTCTTTACGTCCGTTTTGGCAAAGCGGTATGAACAACCCTCGGCCGGGGTGGCTTCCAGATTATACAGATTGCCGGTTTGTTCCTGGAACGTGGCCAGGTTTTCACGGATAAAGTCCATTAAATCCAATACCAGTTTTTTACCAAATGGTGTCGCAATGTTTTCCTTGTCATTTGTAAAATTGCGCACCATTTCGTTTGCACCGTTCACACCGATTGTTGAAAAATGGTGATCCCAGTTGCCCAGATAGCGACGTGTGAACGGATACAGTCCGCGTTCCATATTCTTGGTGATAATGCGACGCTTGATTTCCAGCGAATCACGCGCCAAATCCAACAAGCGTTTTAATTCACGGAACAGACCTTCGCGGTCACCCTTGTGCGTATATCCCAAACGCGCCAGGTTTATTGTGACAACACCAATAGAACCCGTCTTTTCCGCGGAACCGAACAAGCCGCCACCGCGCTTTAACAATTCGCGTACGTCCAAACGCAACCGACAACACATAGAACGCACATCGGTCGGATTCAAATCAGAATTCAGGAAGTTCTGGAAATTCGGAATACCGTATTTCGCCGCCAGGTCAAACAGCGGTTTAACGTTCGGGTGATTCCACGGGAAATCGTTGGTGATATTATATGTCGGAATCGGGAACGTGAACGGACGACCCAGGGCGTCACCTTCGGTCATAACTTCCAAAAATGCTTTGTTTATCATATCCATTTCGGTCTGCAAATCGCCATATGTGAAATCCATCTGCTTTTTGCCGACGAATGGATGTTGTTTTTTCAAATCTTCTGGGCACGTCCAATCAAATGTAAAATTGATAAATGGCGTTTGGGTACCCCAACGGCACGGCACCGCGCAGTTAAACACCAATGTCTGCATTGCGTTTTTAACATCTGCGTATGACATATTGTCGATTCTGACATACGGTGCCAGATATGTGTCAACCGATGAAAACGCCTGGGCACCAGCAAATTCGTTTTGCAATGTACCCAGAAAGTTCACCATATGTGAAATTGCGGTTGCCATATGCTTGGCCGGTTCGCATTGCAGATATCCGGGAACGCCGTTAAATCCCTCGTACAACAATTCACGCAAAGACCAACCCGCACAATACCCGGTCAGCCATCCCAAATCGTGAATATGAATAGATGCGTTTTTGTGCGCTTCTGCAACTTCGCGCGGGTACAGATTCAGCCAATATTCCGCCGTTACGCGTTCAGACGTACGCAAAATCAATCCGCCAATAGAATATCCGATATTTGCATTTTCTTTGATACGCCAATTTGAACCGCCGACGTATCCTTCTATCACTTCCACCGCGTCAACGTATGAATCGCGGATTTCAGTGCGCTTTTGACGATATATAATATAAGATTCCGCGGTCTTGTACGCACGCGCGTCCATCAGTGATTCGATAACCGATTCTTGGACATCTTCAACAGTTGGATTTTTGTCAGTGAACTTTTCTTCCAGTTTGTGCAGGGCACTTTGTGTCACAGATACAATCTGTTCGTCTGATATTTCGTGTGTGACGGCGACGGCCTTTTTAATTGCATCAAAAATCTTTTTCGAATCAAACGGAACCGATTCCCCCGAACGCTTCTGAACAACATTCAACCGTGTTGTAAGTGTTGGAATAATCTGAATTTTATTATCGTTTTCTGGTGCAGACATTTTTACACTCCGATATTCTGAAATCTCAATATATAGTGGTTGTTTTAACTATTTGATAACAATATATAGTATAGACGTCTGTCGGGCAATATATAAAAATGAAAATTTTTTTTATTTTTCGCTTTACTTTTCAAAAAGGGGGTTTTCTGGGGCATAGGTGCGTTTGTACCTGAACCGAATCAAACACAAAACAGTATTTTGTGTCAAAAAAATATGCTTTTTAACCTGTGAAATGATTCGTTTTTCTAATAAAAATACAAAATATAGATAAAAAATCGCGAATCAGTGACTATATATTGACAAAAGTTTGGCTGTCGTCCGTATTATTTGGCAACATTTTATATATTTTTGCATTTAATTATTAAATGGGTTGTTATTCCGCCCGCAAAGTGTGTATAGTGATAACAGGGGCGGTTATGGTGACCGTGTCCGAACATAAAAGAGTAGAAATGATTAAAAACATATATGATATGCTGCATCAGGTTTGTTCCCAGAACAAAGACCGTATTTTCTTTGTCAGACAGAACGAAACCTATGCCGATTTATTGCGTCGGGTAAAGCAGCGTGCGGTGTTGCTGGCAAAGCGTTTTGGTATCAAGCGTGGTGACACTGTTGCGATTCTGTCTGGTAATACGCCCGATTTTATTCGTTCTTATTTTGCGATTACGTCGCAGGGGGCGCGTGTGCTGATGCTGGATACTGGTTTATCCACGGCGGAACACGTGAATATGATGCGTCGCACGAATTGCAAATTGGCACTGGCCCAGCGTGAATATTTTATCAAGGGGCGCGGCGTGCCAAAAATGTTTGATATAGAATCGGTTGATGATACCGACGCGCGTGAATTTACCGCGGCGCCGGCCGAACGTGGCGATATTGCGATGTTGTCGTTTACATCTGGTTCAACCGGCAATCCAAAGGTGGTCGGTTTGACGCACGACAATATAATATCATTGGGCGAAGGCGCATTGTTTTACAGTCCTGTGATTCATCCGGGGTACACTTTTTACGGATTTTTGCCGCTGTATCATATATATGGTGTGGTGATAAATATAATCGCGCCATTGGTGCTGCGTGGTAAATTACTGTTACAGCCGATTTTGAACCCGCGTGAATTTTTGGCGGATTTCAAAAAATATCGGCCAGAGGTTATACCCGCCGTTCCGCGTATTTGGGAAACTTTTCATAAAAAGATTATTGATGCCGCCCGTGAAAAGCACGCGTACACGCTGATGCGCGTTGTGTTGTCGATGCGTCACATATTGCGCGCAGTTGGACTGAGCGGAATTGTAACACGTGTGACCAAACCTGTGCACGACCTGTTTGGTGGTAATACCAAGGTTTTGGTTTCTGCTGGTGCAACACTGAAGCCGTCCATACGCAAGTTTTATGAACGTCTGGGGTTTGTTGTTGGGGACTGCTATGGTCTGACTGAAACGACCGGGCCGGCGAACTTTAACTTTGCGTTTCGTATGCCGGATGGTTCTATGCATTATGCGGGGCCGTTGCCTGGAAATGAAATTCAGATTCATAATCCTGACAAAAACGGAATAGGGGAAATTTGGGTTCGTGGAAACCTGGTTATGCCGGGCTATGTTGATAACGATGCGGCAAATTCGGCCGCGTTTGAAGATGGCTGGTTCAAAACCGGCGATTTGGGCAAATTGGATAAGCGCGGTCGCCTGGTGGTAAAGGGGCGCCAGAAACAGGTAATTGTCCTGGATTCCGGTAAAAATGTTTATCCCGATGAATTAGAAGACCTGTATCTGCAGAACGACGAGATTTTGGCCGCGGCTGTATTTGAATATGTTGTAAAGGGGAAAGTTGTGCCCTTTGCCGTATTCCAGGTAAAGCCCGGAACAAATATTACGCGTGTAACCGCATTGGTCAAGGCGTCTAATTTGAAAATCGCGCCATATAAATGGGTGCGCCATTTTGCAATAACAGAAAATGAACTGCCCCAGACATCGGCACGCAAAATAAAACATTTTGCCGTGCGTGAAATGCTGGATAATGGTTCTTTCACTGTTGCAGAACAGTAAAACACGGGGGAATTTTCCCCCGTATTTTATTAAATATTAAACATTAAATATTGACAAAAATAAAATTATGTACTATATTACAGTGTGTAGATAATTGTGGGGGTGCAATATGAAAAACAAAGCAACGCCAGATTTATTCGATTTATTAAAATCGTTGGTTGATCACCGTGCCAAGAAACTGCGCTATCGCGTACAGGATGTGAACGGTATGGAAAAACGTATTTCTGAACTGCAATCCCAGATTTATAACTTGCAGCAATTTATTTCAAACAACAGATATGACCGTGCCGACACGCGTGAGGCAGAATCTGAAATCGCCGGATTCGAATCTGAAATATCGTCTTTAACTCAACAAATTGCCGCCGCAAAATCTGCACGTGCTGAATTGCACAGTGCAACGCGTTTTTATCAGATATATGATGAAGCTATCAAACCGAAACCAATCAATACTAGAACGGTTGACAGTATTCCGTATGTTTATGTTGAAAGCGATTGGCTGGATGATACGTTGGATAGTCTGCGTATTACACTGGATAACCGTAAATACGTATCGCCGGATTTATATGAGCAGTCATTGCAAGATTATCAGGATTTAATGACCAGATGCATACGCAATGGCGAAGAACGCTAGGGGTAAAAAAAACGCGATGAACATCGCGTTTTTTATTTACATATTGCAATGTATGGCGGAATTGAACGAGTTGTATCTATTTCACCATCACCACAATCCATACAGTTAAACTTTCTATTTTGTGAATGTCTTGCGTCCAAGGGCACTGTATAATCTTGAATGCCTTCAATTCGTGCAGCATAAGAATACGTTGGAAATCCGAAATAAAATGCACGATGCGAACCAGTACAGGCGTCAGCGTCACCTGGATAACACGCCGGATTATTTATTTTTGACGGGTCTGGCACACAATAGGTTTCACACGTATCATAGTTGGTTATCGCCTTTTCACAATCCGTGCACGAAGACGACGGTACGCGTATTGTTGTACCAACTGCGCCAAAAATAGCACCCTGGGTCAGTGTTTCACATTTTTTTGTATCCTGAACCGCCGATGGGTCGGCAACGCATTCCCATTCCAATGTTGTATAGTTCAATCGTGCGGTCATACCATCGGGGCATTCTTTTTCCGGGAACGGATTTATGCATTCCCATACACTGTCAACCAGAACGGCAGTTTGTTGTTCCGCGCACAGTGGCTTTTTTGATTCGTCTGCCACGCACGTCAACAAATCGGAATCCCAAATCATATCGCCACCGCAATCTGTTTTTGTATTATATCCAACGCACTGCCACCGACCAAAGCGATATGTTTTTATTGTGCCAATAGGGCATATTACATCTGTTTGAACGGGGGCGGTGAATACAGTATCTTCGGTTGGGATTTCATATTGTGTCATATATACCAGTTCACCGTCAACCAACTCCATTTCTTCCACGATTGCGTCGGGAACAATGCGCGCGCCCGATGTGCCGCCAACCATAATTTTCCCGTCCATAAATATCCCGAAAGTGCCGACGTCTGGAAAGTATTCTTCCAGTATTTCCAGCATACTGTTGTAATTATCAGGGGAAATGGCACCGGTTGCGGTTATAATATAACTGTATTCCGGACGCTTATTGCGTACGATTTCGCAACTGGTTATGCGCATACTGCTGCTCAGGCAGACAAACTGGCTGCGTATTTCATTTTTTTCAATACACACATCCTGAAAGGTTGTACCACGTATTTGTGCATTTTGCACGGCCGCCGCACATTCTGCGACCGCACGCAGGTCTGATTTGTTTATTGCATATTCTGTTTCTTGTTGAACGACACGCTGGCTGGGACTGCTTATCATATAAAAGCCAACCATAAATATCGCAACTAAAATCATCATAAAAATATTCATCATTCCCTCTTGCGATTTATTAAAACTCTAGGTAATATAAGGATAAAAAGCAACAGGAAAAACAATACTGCACGATAAAAAATGAAAAAATATATACCGCTTTTATTACTGGCCGCGTGCGGATTTCAGCCGATGTACACATCACGTGATACTGATATTTACGTGGCGCCAATCAGTGGCATCAACGGCATTGATTTGCGTAATGGTCTGAACGCAAAATTTGGTGGCGTGCGTGATGCAAACGCAAAATATACCCTGACCGTAAATTTGAAAAATCCGGTTACTCGGTACAAGGCATTGGAATCAACTGGTGACGCCACGTGGCAGGAAATTGTTCTGACGGCGAATTATACGCTGACGGTCGACGGCAAACAGATTGCCCGCGGTACGGAAAGTGCGTCGGAATCGTACACGTTTGTACGCTATCTGGTGGCGGCGAACGCGTCATATAATAATGCGGTTCAGAATATTATCCAGATTCTGTCAGAAAAAATTGGTACACGTGTGATTGCGGAAACATACCGATATGAACAGCAGTCCGATAATGACACAGACAACAAGCAATAATGAAATGGAAGGAAACGGATTTTAACGGCGGAATTGAAAAAATTCGCGCGGTTTTGATTTATGGGCCCGATGCGGGTCAGGTTGATGAACTGTGCGATCGTGCGGTTCAGAAACTGGAAATAGACCGCGATAACCTGTTTGCGCTGGATTCTGACGAATTGCGCGAAAAACAGGACGCTTTATTCGCCGAAAGTTGCAGTCCGTCTATGTTTGGCGGGCGCAAGATGGTAATAATATCCAACGCCGGCGACAGTGATGCGTCATTGATTACGGATTTGGTTACACATTCTGGATTGTGTGCAACAGTAATTGTGGCGGCGGGCGATTTGCGTGCCGGTGGCGGTCTGCGCAGCTTTTTTGAATCTGGCGACGATGTGGCGGCATTGCCGTGCTATACGGACGATGCGCGTACGTTGGCCGCGCTGATTCGGCGCGAGTTATCTGCCGAAGCGGGGATTCAGCAAATTACACCCGATGCAATGGCATATATGACATCGCACCTGGGGGGCGACCGGGGAATTACGCGCGGTTTTTTGGCAAAAATAGCATTATATGTTGACGATAAAAAAATCGTTGAATTGGATGATGTTGAAAAATGCCTGCCGGATACTGGGGCGGCGAATACTGATGATTATTTGTATTCTTTGACTGCGGGACATATTCAGCAGACAATGGTTGCGCTGGACAGATTGCTGTATGACAATGTTGACGCGAATATGTTGGTTCGTATGCTGAATATACATTTCAAGCGTCTGTTGACCGCGGTTGTTGACGGCCAGTTGCCACGCCTGTTTTGGAAGGTTGCGGAAAAATTCAACCAGGCGGTAAAAATCTGGCCAGAAAAAGAGATTGTTGCCGTATTGCGCCGCCTGAACGAATTGGAACAACAAATTCGTACCACCGGTATGCCGGGCGAGGTGTTATTACGTGACTTTTCATTAAAACTGGCGATGCGTGCGGCAAAATTGGCCGTTAAAAGCAGGAAATAGGGGGAAATAAAAATGTTGGCGTCTGTTTACGCACCAAAAGATTTTAAGCGTCTGCGTGTTGTTGGTGATTTGGTTGCGCGCTGTTTTGATTTTATTACGCCGTATATTCGTGCGGGCATTTCCACCGGTGAAATAGACCGTCTGGTTGCCGGATTTTTGCGTGAAAACGGCGCGCGTTCGTCCGATTTGGGGTACCAGGGGTATCCTAAAAGTATTTGTACGTCCGTCAATGATGTTATTGTGCACGGAATCCCCAGTGATGATGTGATTTTGCGCGACGGCGACATTGTAAACGTTGACCTGACGGCTGAATACAAGGGATTTCACGGTGATGCGTCGCGTATGTTTATGATTGGAAACGTCGCGCCACGTGCGCGTGAATTGGTTCAAACGTGCCAGGATGCTCTGAACGCGGCGATTGCCGTATGTGGGCCGGGTGTGCCGCTGTCCGAAATCGGCAAAACTATCGAGGCCGTTGTTACCCCGCACGGTTTTTCGATTTCGCGCGACTTTGTCGGTCACGGCATAGGCAAGGTTATGCACGACGACCCACAAATATTTCATTTCTATGACAAAATGTGGGATCGGGTTAAAATGGTTCCGGGTCTTGTATTTACGATTGAACCGATGATAAATACCGGCCGGCCCGAATGTAAAATTGATGCGGACGGTTGGACGGCGCGTACCGTTGACGGCGGGCTGTCCGCGCAATGGGAACACACCCTGGGGATTACCGAAGACGGGGTTATCATATTTACTGAAAAAATGGTGTAATGCACCGTGAAACCAGACGACAAGGATTTGAATTTTCACACTGGACATCGTGAACGTATGCGCCGGAAATTCTTGGACGACAAACTGGCGGATTACGAATTATTGGAATTGCTGTTGGGATATGCAATACCACGGCGTGATGTGCGGCCGTTGGCGCGTGGTCTGGTGGAAAAGTTTGGTGGCGTGTATCCGGTTTTAACCGCGCCATTGGACAGATTGATTGAATTTCCCGGAATGGGGCGAAACACAGCAATTTTTATCAAGGCAATTCATAAAATTATGATTGCCGGATATAGGTCGGAATTAGGTTCGCGCCCGATTTTTCGTGATGACCGTGCGCTGGCAAATTATTGCCTGTTAAAACTGTCCGGCAAGGATAAAGAAGAAGTACACGTTTTGTACCTGGACGATAAAATGTGTTTGCTTTCAGACGATTTGCACAGTGTTGGAACCGTCGACTGGGCAACCACATATCCGCGTGAAATATTAAAGCGAGCATTGGAACTGAACGCGCGTTCCGTTGTTCTGATGCATAATCATCCGACACCAAATACGTCTTTTTCAGTCGAAGACATAGAAATCACCGAACAGATAAAGAATCTGTTGGCACCGGTAAATATCGGCGTGTATGACCACTATGTCGTGTCTGGTGGAATTGTTTATTCAGCGCGCAATATGTTTTTGTTAAAATAGGTCTGTAACATCACAAATGATTTTCAGTGGTGTTGATTCTATTTCGACCAGTTGCCCGTTATTAAACGCATATACCGTGCGCGTCGCCATTGTCGGCGTATCCCAGGATGTATCCCAATCGCGCGATATTTTTATCGCGCGAAATTCCGGTCGAAAAACAAATTGCAATTTTTGCAGGGCGCATTCCGCCCCTTCGACCGTGCGAAATCCACTTGGGGTTATATCGACAAATTCACCGTCCCGGTTTAGTTCTATTTTATATTGATAATATGCGTGCGACGTGCCGTTTTCATTGCGTGTGCGGGTGATTCTGTCACGACGACCGTCACCGTCAACATCGCGGTCAAATATGTCGCGTGCGGCAACGCCTGCGCCAAATTCATCCAACTGATATTGTTCGGAAAAATCAGGATTGGTCAATCCGTCGGTAAATTCACCGGATGCGGTAACACCAGTTGTGATTTGTGACGTGGCCGGCATTGTCGGTGATTTAACACCACCAACGCGTCCGACGTTTGGTAATGGCCCGCCAGCCAGTATATATATCAGCACCGCGATTATTACAAACATAACAATCAACATAATATTCAGTGCGATATTTCCGGATTGGTTTCTGTTTCGCATAATATCCCCCATCAGTTTTCAACAACGCGGCCGACCTGCCAGCCCTCAATTTGTCTTATTGCGCCGACAACGCGCGCCAGTTCCGCATCGTTCAATTCACTCATACGGCGATTTATTGACAGTCCGGTCAGTTCCTGGATACGTCTGTGGTATGCGGCGGTATTGTTTTCAGACGGCGGGGCGTATCGACTGATTGCGCCCGCAACGGTCAGGCGGTTATAACTGTCACTGCGCAATAATTGACCGATTGCACGCATACCAGTTTCTTCATCAGGGAATACGGCGAATCCGCCGGCTTCGCCAATGGCACCGACGCGCCGTGCAAATTCGCTGTATCTGATATTGCCAGGGTTGTTATTGCGCCACGCGCGTGATCCGCCGGTATGCCGGTATTGCGTACCGTCGGCATTTGTGTACACAACATCACGCGCGGCGGCGGTGGCACGTGCAGGGCGACGCGCGGATGTGCGTGCCGGCCGGGTTCGCGAAGCGGCGGGTGTGCTGCCGGCGGATTCGCCAATTTCACGTGGTGTGCCGTCACCCGGTGTGCGTATGGTGTTTGTGTCGCCACTGACCGTTACGTCGTTTAATTTCGGTGCCACACTTGGCGCTGCCAGTGGGGCATCGGCGTATGTCGCATCGCGCATTGCACCAGAATCGTATATATCAATGTTTTCATACAGACGAAATTCTTCATACTTGGACAGTTCCAGGTTTTGTGCGTCCAGAACAGTATTTAATTCATCGATTGATACGCGTATTGTTCGGCATCCGCGCGCAAACAGGTCGTCACCCCAAATCATATTTACAATCGGCACCGCCGCGGACAGCGTTCCAAACATAATCAGCAGATTACGCAGATTGGTAAAAATATCGTTTTTTGCACCGCGTATCATCGATATGGCCCAGCCAAACAGCAACAGGCCCGTTATGCACACTATTACAATCCAGGCATATTCGATAAACGTTTCAAAACTGCGCAGGATACACGATGGATCTTCAAGATATAAATAAGTCCCGTCGGCCCCCAGAATATGGAATCCGGAATTTTGCAACAATCTAAGAATTGTGTCTGTATTCATCAGGACTCATATATTAAACCTATTTTTTGGATGCGGCGTTTGTAAAGAAACCGGGAATAGTAAAATCATCATCATTTGCCGCAATGCCGGCCCAGCCGAACAGGTCGCCCATCAGGCCAGAATCTTCACGTTTTGCCTTTTTGAACGGCAAAATGTTTTTCAGTTTTCCGATTTTGCTGTGTGCGGCGTTTTTTTGCGGTGTCGGGATTTTGTCCTGGTTTTCGGCAAATTCCGCCGCCAGTTGTTCCAATGTTGCATCTGTTGTGTCCGATGCATCCGCGATTGCGTCGGTTAAATCGTCAACGTTATCGGAAACGGCGTCGGTTGTATCGGCGACCTCTTCGACAATATCTTCACGCAGGGGCGTCATACTTTCCAATAACTGTTCCAATGTTTTTTCAATCGGGGCGTCTGGGGCATCATCGGTAATCATATCGGCAATCGCCGCGTGTTGTGCCGCGGTGTCCGTGTCAACCGGCGCATCGACTGGTGCGTCCACCCCAATGTCAATGTCGGCAACAGTATCAACGATATCATCGTCGGTCGCGTCAACATCAACCACGTCATTATCATTGTTGTCGGAATTATCAGATACGGGTGCGTCGGTATTTTTTTGCGATGCTAATACAGACAATATAGGAATTATTTTTTCGTTTTCATTTGTTGCTGGCGCGTCCGTGGTTTCCGTGGATTGTGATGTGGCGGCAACCTTGCGCGTGCGGGGTTTGCGTGTGGTGGATTTCTTTTCTGGTGTGACAACGGCCGCGTCTTCGGCGATAATTTCTGTGTCTGCCTGGATTACTTCTTCGACAACCGGGGCGGTTATTTCCGCCGTGTCCGGCACCACAGCTGGTTCCACGTCATCAATAATAACAGGTTCATCGATTGTATCATTGGTTATAACCGGTTCAGTTTCGGCAACCGCAGATGCAGGTTGTTGTTCCACAAATGCATCATCATTATCAACCGGAACGCCGAACATAATCGTATCACGTCCCAAGCCCAATGTGGTTCGCACCTCTTCAAAAGCGGCACGAATATCGGCCATATCAAATACTTCATTACCAGAAATGTAAATGATTTTTGTCTTCATCAAAACAAATCCCCCGCTAGATGCGAACAGTATATCACATTTTGCTGTTGAACGCATCTAAAAAATATCTTAAACTGAAAATATGTCCGATATAAAACAACAGATTTTTCAAGAACTGGCCGCGGTCGAAGAAGCTGCCGCAAAATTGCACTCGGTTGCGGAAAATGCCGGGCGTCAAACGGATTTAGAGGTTGCAATTTTAACCGAACAGGTTAAAAATCTGCGCGATAAAAATGCGCGTGCGACCGATATGATAAACCAGACAATATCTATACTAAAGAAATTGAAATGAGTGTCGTATCAATACCTATTGTAAATAAAAATTATCCTATGGGGTGCGAAGACGGTCAGGAATCGCGCCTGATAGAGTTGGGAAAAATGGTTGATGCGCGCGCGCGTGAAATTTTGGATAAAATTGGTCCCCTGCCGGAAAGTGCGCTGTTGGCGACGCTATGCATTGTTCTTGCGGACGAGGTGCATAACCGTCCCACGCCAAGTGTAACCGATGCGGATTTACGTGAAATTTTGGCGCGAATCCGTGAAATAAAGAGTAAGTTGAATTAAAAAAACGCGCTGATGCGCGTTTTTTATATACTTCTGTCCATTGATTTTCTTACCATTTGTGTCTTTGCCGCGGCGTATAAATCTATTGTATCCTGGGGCGGCATTTTTGTTGGAATAACAGTTTCCCTGCCGGTGCGCCAACCTTCGACAACCTTGATTGCGCGGGCAACGCGCATAATCTGATCTGGGGTCAAACTGGACAGTTTTACCGATATGTCCAGACCGGTCAAGCGGCGCAATGTTGCCTTGTACCCGTCGGTGTCGTTTTCGTGGGGCGGGGCGTATTTGAAAATCGCCTGGGATATGGTCAGATTTCTGTATCCATCCGATTGTAACAGCGCGCAAATCGCCCGCATACCGGTTTCTTCGTCTGGGAATACGGCAAATCCGCCAGCTTTGCCGATTGCGCCCTGGGCGGCGGTGAATTCGGAATAGCGCAGGCAGCCCGGATTGTTGTTTCGCCACGCGCGTGTACCGCCACTGCGACGGAACTGGTTTCCGTCGGCGCGCGTATATACAACATCGTATCTGTGGGCGACGGCGTCTATTATCTTGCTTGTATTTATATTAGCCGCGGCCAGAACGTATGTTGTGTCCGCGTGTGCAGTTTTATTTGGCACTGGCTGGGTTGTTGCAGTACGTGTTTTGGCATCGTCTGGCAAAGTCCCACCGTCGGTTGAGCCCATTGTATGTGATATACCCAACATCATTGCCGCACTGGTCAAAAAGTACGGAATTGTGCGCTTAAAAGTCATTTTAATACCCCCTTTGCAATCAAAGTGACAGACCGGCAATGCCGATATGACGTTATTTTTCTGTTTTTGTTTTGATTGGTTCGTCGCCCAAACGCAATTTGGCAACGTACATTCAGACACCACATTATAATTCAGTAATGCCCCGACTTGTCCCTGTGGACAGCCCGCCCCATACGGGGAACCAAAGTTTGTATATACATATAAACTGAAAAAAATAAAATTCAAGTCAAAAATGACGAAAAAATAATTTTTTTATACAATATGATTTTACTAGTGCCTGGACAGCATTTTTTTCTGTTGTTATTTTTTTGCAAATGTTTTAATTTTACGGTGTTATGAGCAAGGAAGTTATCGAAAGAATAGATTCACAGCAACTGTCGGACGCACTGTCCGAACGCTATTTGTCATACGCGGTCAGTACGATTGTATCCCGCGCGTTGCCCGATGTTCGCGACGGGCTAAAGCCGGTGCACAGACGTATTTTGTATTCTATGTTGCGTCAAAAGTTATCGCCGTCGGCCGCGTTTCGCAAATGTGCAACGGTGGTTGGCGATGTGCTGGGGCATTACCACCCGCACGGTGATTCTTCGGTGTATGATGCTATGGTTCGTCTGGCTCAGGATTTTTCCGTACGCTATCCATTGATAGACGGCCAGGGCAACTTTGGTAATATCGATGGCGACCCCCAGGCGGCATATCGTTATACTGAATCAAAAATGACCGACGCCGCAATGCTGATTATGGAGGGTATTGACGAAGACAGCGTCGATATGATGCCAAACTTTGACGGTACGACGGTTGAACCGACGGTAATGCCGGGTGCGTTTCCAAACCTGTTGGCTAATGGGGGGATGGGAATCGCCGTTGGTATGGCGACAAATATTCCGACCCACAACGTGGCTGAGGTTTGCGATGCACTGAACCTGGTTGTTGATAATCCAGATGCCACAACGGCTCAGATTATGAAAAAACTGATCGGGCCGGATTTTCCGACGGGCGGTGTGCTGATTGATTCTTTTGATACGATTGTAAAAAATTATGATACTGGTCGTGGCGCATTCAGAATCCGTGCAAAATGGGAAATAGAAAAACTGGATCGTGGCGCCGAACAGGTGGTTATCACTGAAATCCCGTACGGTATTGTGAAATCTAAATTAGTTGAACAGATTGCCAATCTGATAGATGCGAAAAAGTTGCCATTGGTGGACGATATTAGTGATGAATCCACAACGGACGTTCGGATTGTTATCACGCCAAAGTCGCGTAATGTCCCGGCGGATAAAATGATGGCGCACCTGTTTGCAATGACGGATTTAGAATATAAATTCAATATGAATTTCAACGTCATTGATTCCCGTGGTGTGCCGCGTGTTATGGGAATTGGCGATGTTTTGCGTGAATTTATCGCGCATCAGAAAAATGTTTTGGTGCGTCGTACGAATTGGCGCCTGGGTAATATTACACGCCGGTTGGAAATTCTGGGCGGTTTGTTGATAGTGTACTTGAATCTGGACAGGGTGATTGAAATCATCAGAAATGAAGACGACCCGAAATCCGTCCTGGTTGCGGAATTTAACCTGACCGATATCCAGGTAGAGGCAATATTAAACACTCGTCTGCGTTCATTGCGCAAACTGGAAGAAATGGAAATCCGTCGCGAAGACGCGGCATTATTGGCGGAACAAAAACAGTTACAAGAACTGTTGGCCAGTCCGGATGCGCAAAACGAACAGTTAAAGGCCTGGTTCACGGATATAAAAAAGCGTTACGACAAAAAAACGACGCTTGGCCGTCGTCGTACACAGTGGATACCGCAAACCGCGGAAATTGTTGTCAACGCCGAAGAGTTTATTGAAAAAGAACCCGTGACGGTCGTGTTATCGACTATGGGTTGGATTCGTGCGGCTAAGGGACACCTGGATTTGAACAATTTGGATTTGAAGTTCAAGGAGGGCGACGAACTGCAGTTCGCTTTCCACGCGCAGTCAACCGATAAAATCAACCTGTTTGCCAGTGGGGGCAAGATGTTCACCCTGGCGGCAAATGATTTGCCGTCGGCACGTGGTTTTGGTGAATCTGTGCGAATGATGGCGGACATCGGGGCCGATGAAAATATTGTTTCAGCGTTTGTACTGGACACGTCTGCAAAATATTTGCTGGTTGCGCGACACGGAACTGGGTTTATCGTGTCGGGTGAAAACTGCCTGGCCCAGACGCGTGGCGGAAAACAAGTTATGAACACCGATGAACGTAATCGTGCAATTATGTGTGTGCCGGTTACCGGTGATACGATCGCAATGTCCGGTTCTAATGACAAACTGTTGATATTCCCGACCGCCGAAATTCCTGAAATGACCCGGGGCAAGGGGGTAATTTTGCAAAAATATAATGCCGAACGTACATATGTCCTGGACGTTATGTTCTTTAATGCGGCGGACGGTTTTGGTTGGACAACGGGTCGCGGCACAACAAAGTTGGACGATTGGGCACCGTGGACGGGACGTCGTGCGTCCCAGGGTCGAACCGTGCCGGTCGGATTCCCGCGCAGTGGAAAATTTGGAAAATAGAATATAAAAATCCCCTTGTATAATATTGATAAAGTTTCTATCATAAAATCAAGAAAGGGGTGATAATGAGAAAGTTTCCGTATTTCCTGGTTTGTATGGGCTTTATTGCGGCGTGCAGTGATGGTGGAACACCGTCCGGCGGATACGGCCGCCCTGGAATCCCCGGTGCGCGTCCATATGAAAATGCCGCCAAAACAAATAACAAGGTTGTCACAAATATGATTGTGACCAATGATGCCCAGGTTGCGGATAATATTTCATTTCAACTGCGCGGATATACCGGTACTGTAACCAGTGACCAGTATTTGGATATTGCAAACCTGGCAATACAAGTTGCGGATGGAACGGCGGACTTTGATTCCGCAAATGCGGATGTTTTGAATGCGGCATTGTATGTTATTACGCCGGAATTGTTTAATGCCTGTGGCACGGCTGGTAATGTAGCAACCTGTGTTTCTGATTGGCGCGCGGATAATGCAACAATTATGAATAATCGGTTAAAATATTTGCGTGAATGGGCCGAAAAAATAGATATTTCCAATGCCGAATTTTATTCCACGGCAAACACTAATTTGAAATTTACGGTTGATGACGCCGGCAATATAAACGCAATTACCGTTGACGATACAACATATAACCGAATTGGAAATACAAATACGTTTGGCGTGGATAATGTGACCGCATTGGTTTATGATTCCGCGGCAACGGGCGATTTGAAATTGTCTTATTCCGATTTTGGCGTGTATCAGATAAAAAATGATAATACCTGGAAATCAATTCCGTTCGCTGGCGGATATGAATCCAGACGTATTGCGGACGCAACCGTTCAAACGTCAGTTGACAATAATTTAGAATTTTCTGGTGCGGCGGTCGGTACCGTTACAAATGCGGATAATAAAAATCTGGACATTCGTGATGACCGTGTGGCATTGACGTTCGACAAGACCAGTGGCACATCAACACTGACGGCGGATTTTGCGAACTGGTATGACATTGCGGTAACAAAGCAAATGGGGGACACAACCGCAAATATAGATTTTTCAAACTATAGCGGTACGGATGAGTTTAGGTTGCCCGAAGATGTTGTGTCTGGGACGGCAAATATAAATATGGGCTACTATGGTGCGAACCCGTCATCTGGAATCCCGACCGAGGCCACGGGTACAATCGACTATGAAGCTGATAATGGAATACAAATGGACGTCGCATTTGGTGTAAAAAGATAGTTTGGCAATCTACGGGGGTGTGTGGTATGAAAAAAACACTGTTGATAATTGGCACAATGTTATTTATTTCGGGGTGCAATGACGGTGGCGGTGTTTCCGGCTATATCCCCGGCGGTCCGGACAGTGGGTATAAACCGCGTCCACAAAATCCAACGGCGGAATATGAAAACGCGATTGTGGAACAAAACAAAACCATAACCGGACTGTACAGCCGCAATGCCGAACAGGTTGCGGATTACATAGATTATCGCCTGAACGAATGGGACGAATTTAATCCGGGAATTGGTACCGATATTTCACGCACGGATATTGCCGCTGCGGCGGTATATTTGACTGATACCGAACTGACCGCTGAACAAATCGCCGAACATTTTGCGGGTAAAGAAACCCTGTTCCATATGGCGGCGTATGTTATAAACAATGCGCTGGGGGATCGGTGTTTTGGTGACGGGGCGGATTCGGCGGATTGTTTTGTTTCGTGGCGTGATGCGGTTCCAACGTATTTTGAAAATATTACAAATGAAATCCGTGAAAACACGACTATATTGACGGCCGATGGCGCGGTTATGAACACATTGACCGGGGAAAAGTTGACGTTCATATTGGACACAGATGGAAAAATTTCCGGTATAAAAATGACGGATGCGGACGGCGCACATACGACCGATTTTGAACGTTGGGCAAACAGTTTTGCCGATGCCGAAAACAATACGGCGACACTGCAACACTTTTTATATTCATCCCTGGGCAAGGAAATAGGCCTGACATATTCTGATTTTGGACATTATTCAATCCAGACAGAGGTTTTTGATATCGACAATCAAACATCAACCAATACGTCTGATGATGGTCTGTTTGCCGGCGGATACGAATCCAAAAAAATAAATGAATCTGATATAGTTGTGCCAACAGGGGGGCTGGATTTTACAGGTTCAGCAGTTGCGCGTGTTACATCAAAGGGGACACAGCCCGAAACAAAAGATTTTAATGGCAATGTAAATTTAAGTATGAATTCCACCGACGGCACGGTTGAGATGACCGCAATGTTTAACGATTGGTATGATGTAACCGCGACCAAGAAAATCGGTGAAAAAGATGCTGATTTCACGTTTTTCAATTATGGCGGGAATGTGTACAGTACGGATTTTCAATTTAACGCGGAAACAGACAAGCGCGCGGAATTGACCGGGACAATAGATATAAATTATTACGGGCCGAATCCGGAAACGAATACCCCGACCGAGGCCACCGGTTTTGCCACCGTTGACGAAGGTGCCGGTGGCGTCAAAATGGATATGGCATTTGGCGTAAAGAGATAGTTTGAAAAAGTTTTTTATACTTTTATTTGCGATATTACTGCCCAATATTAGTTGGGCAGATTTATCATCACCAAAAACAAATGCAGACGGCACAACCGAAATCACAATGTCCGCGGTTGATGCACTGAAAATCGCGGCCGCTATGATAGACAACGGTGAATTGAACGGGGCGGGGCAGATATTGACCAAGATGCCGGAATTGCCACGTGGGCCGCTGGAACTGGAACGCTGGTTTTTATTGGGGCGGCTGGCGGCGGCGCGTGATGATTTTGACACCGCAATAGATATATTCAGAACAATCCTGGATGCTCAGCCGACATTGGCGCGCGTGCGTTTTGAATTGGCCGTATGCTATATGAAAACCTCACAATGGTATCGCGCGGATTACCAGTTGCGACTGGCGATGGCGGGCGATGATTTGCCGGAAAATGTTCGCCATATGATGAACTATTATCGATATATGGTGCGCCAGAACAAGAACTGGAACGTTTGGTTTAATTTCGGCGCAGCGCCCGACAACAATGTCAATAATGCCACCGGCGGCAGTGAGTGTATCATCACCATATTCGGGCCCCTGTGCCGTAATTTAATAGAACCCGAATCCGCGGTTGGATTCAACCTGGGGTTGGGCGGCGATTACGAATTCAAACTGTCCGATCAATGGCGTTGGAAGTCCGAAGCCGGCGTCTATTCCAATATTTATAACCTGCACGATTATGATGATGTATATTTGTATGCCAGCACCGGACCGCGATATATCTGGTCGCGGGGGGACGTATGGGCGGCGGCAACAGCGTCGCGTCGCTGGTACGGGTGGCGCGGGTATAATTGGTCGGCGGGTGCGCGCATTACAGCAAATTATGATTTTACGCGACGTCTGTCGGGCGGGATAAATCTGCAGTATATGTCAAACTGGTACGATTATTTTGGCGAATATCTGGACGGTGAAACATATTCGGCGGGCGGGCATTTGTTCTGGTCGATAACGTCAAATATTTATACGATTTTGCGGGCGGGCATTACGCGTGAAGAAACCGCCGCCCCAACATACGCATATTGGATGCCTAATATCAGCATTGGTGTTGGTGCGGAATTGCCGTACGGATTTAATGTATATTTTTCACCGTCGGTTTATTGGCAACTGTATGATGCGCCCCAGTGGTCTGTGCAAAACGGAATATTTACCCAGGTGACCGAACACGATTTTACCCAGCGCTATGCATTATCACTGTCAAATAATAAGTTCGATGTTATGGGGTTTGTTCCGACGATTATATTCAGTTACACCCGCCGCGATTCAAATATGTGGCAACGCGAGTATGACCGTTGGGCGATTGAGTTCACAATGTCGCGTCGGTTTTGATACAAAACGACGGGCGTTGCCATATATAACAACACCCGCCCAAAAAACATAACCCCGTACTAAAATTAGTGAGGCATTTTACCTTCGGTCATAACGACGTGTTTGCGCAGTTTCGGGTCATACTTGCGGAATTTCATTTTACCCGCGGTATTTTCCGAACGCGTATTTTTAGTTGTTGTATAGAAATAGCCAGTTTCTTTATTTTCCAGCTTTACAACTTCTTTACTGCCTTTCTTGGATGCCATTTTATAAACCTTTTATTTACTACTGGACGGATTTTATGTTAAAAATAACTGGAAATCAAGTACTTTTTATCATAGTATACTATATTGTTGCGGGCGTATGGCGACTACGTAGCGAAGCGAAGTGCCGCCGTGACGCAGAATTAATTGTTGTACATATGCGGGCGTATGGCGAAACTGGTAGACGCGCTGGATTTAGGTTCCAGTGGGGCAACCCATCAGAGTTCAAATCTCTGTACGCCCACCAAAATTCCCAATTTTTTAATATACTGGATAGTTGCGCGGATATGACGGGTCTGGTCGCGCCAGGTCTGATTTAACACCGCACGCTGAAACGGCCAGTGTCGATATAAACAGCAAACATAAAATAACTTTCTGCATATTCGTATTATAGACGCCTGTGGCACATAATGTCAAATATTTGCACTGGGGAAATCACTCCTGTTTATTTTACACGCGTTATCGGTCTAGAATTTCTATATATCTCAATAATAACAAGAAGGAGAGAGTTATGTATCACAGTAATGGTAATTACGAGGCATTTGCCAACCCACTGCCACCGTCTGACGCGACGAAAAAGTCGGCGTATATTGTTGGCGGTGGCCTGGCAGGATTAGCGGCGGCGGTATTTATGATTCGCGACGGCAAAATGCGCGGCAACAAGATTCATATTTTCGAAGAATTGCCCATTGCCGGCGGCAGTATGGACGGTATAAAAAATCCCCAACGCGGTTTTATTATTCGCGGTGGTCGAGAGATGGAGGCGCACTTTGAAACCCTGTGGGATTTGTTTAGGTCTATCCCGTCGTTGGAAAATCCTGATGTGTCCGTACTGGACGAATTTTATTGGCTGAACAAGGCAGACCCCAGCTTTTCACACTGCCGTGTCATAGAACGTCGTGGACGCCGTATGCCCAGTGACGGTAAATTGACGCTGACACCGACGGCGATACGCGAACTGATTGATTTGGCATTGACACCCGAAGAACAGTTGCAAGATGTTCAGATAAACCAAGTGTTTAGTGATGAATTTTTTGAATCTAATTTTTGGCTGTATTGGGCGACGATGTTTGCGTTTGAACGGTGGTCCAGTGCGATGGAAATGCGTCGATATATATTGCGGTTTATTCACCACGTTGGCACATTGGCGGATATGTCGGCACTGAAATTTACAAAATATAACCAATATGAATCATTGATAACGCCGTTGGTGCGGTGGTTGGAATCACACGGGGTAAAATTTCACTTTGACACAATCGTGAAAAATATAGTTGTTGATTGCAAGCCAGACAAAAAGGTTGCGAAAAAAATAGAACTTGTAAAATCCGGTCGCAAACGCGAAATAAACCTGACACCGGACGATTTGGTATTTGTAACAAACGGGTCTATTACCGAAAGTACGACGTACGGCGACAATGATACGGCCGCAGATACGCGGCACGAACTGGGTGCGTCGTGGCAGTTGTGGAAAAATCTGGCCGCACAGTGCAAAGAGTTTGGCCACCCAGAAAAATTCTGTGAAAACATACCTGCGGCGAATTGGGTTATATCCGCAACAATAACGCTGAACGATGATACTGTTGTTCCGTATATTGAAAAGATTTGTAAAAAGAACCCGCACAGTGGTTCAATTGTCAGCAGTGGTCCAGTTACTATAAAGGATTCAAACTGGCTGTACGGATTCAGCATTTCACGTCAGCCACACTTTCGTGCGCAAAAACCGAACCAGATTGTTGTTTGGACATATGGGTTGCTGTCGGACACAAACGGCAACTATGTAAAAAAGAAAATTGCCGAATGCACGGGGGCGGAATTATGTGCGGAATGGCTGTACCATATTGGTGTTCCTGAATCACAGATAGATGATATAGCCCATAATCGATCCAGTACTGTTCCCAGTCATATGCCGTACATAACGACATACTTTATGCCCCGCGCATTGGGCGATCGCCCGTTGGTTGTGCCACGCGGTTCGGTGAACTTGGCGTTTATTGGCAACTATGCAGAAACCGAACGGGATACCGTTTTTACGACGGAGTATTCTGTTCGTACCGCGATGGAGGCCGTCTATACCCTGTTGAATATCGACCGTGGCGTACCAGAGGTATTTGATTCCTGCTTTGACGTTCGTGTATTACTGCAGAGCATATATTATCTGAACGATAAAAAGAAACTGCGTGACATAGACGTTCCGTGGGTTTTGAAATTACTGGAACACCAGGGGTTGAAACAGGTGCACGGCACATATTTAGAACAACTGCTGCGTGATGCAAAGTTGGTGTAACAAAAACGGGACTTTTGTCCCGTTTTTGTATTATGCCGTAATATTTTTATTTTTGGCGTACAATGCGACCAAATTCTTCGGGGGTAATGTGGGCAACAGATGTAATTTTAGAAATTGTATTTACGGATGGCCAGTGCGGCTTGCCGTATTTAGATATTCGCTTGCTTTTATTAAAAGCGGTTGGATCCATACCACACGCCCGTGCCAGTCCAGAACAGGTCATACCCATTTTTAGTGCGATTTTATCAATCGCTGCCCATATGTGTTTGTGAGTCATAATTTCTCTCTCCTTGGTTGTGGTTTTAAGTTAGTTCAACAACAGGTTGAATTATATCCTAAATTCTCTTTTATGTACAGGGGTAAAAATTCCTATTTATAAAAATTTTTATGTGATAACCGTAAGGTGTTATATCTGTGTGGAAATTTTTCCATTATTGAAAATAAAAACGACCCAAAACGGGTCGTTGTTTATTTTGGCAGCCCCAACCAGATTGTAAATTCCCGCCGCTGCTGACGGGGCGCGGCGGGCCCCTTTCGGCTCGTAAGATTCAAACTGCGTTACACTTGTTTTCATCAACTTCGCACACGAACTGTACCAGTTCAAATCTGGGGTGCTGAACACAAAATAAAAAACGACCCAAAACAGGTCGTTGTTTATTTTGGCAGGGCCATCTGTGCAATTTACGAACTGATAATATACATGAATTGTTGTTGTTCGGGAAAGAAATGAAAATATTTTTGCAAAATTTGTGATATAATTAAGGGAAATACTACAAGGTTATTACATGAAACTAACTTGGCAACAAAAAGATTTTGAAAGAGATTTAGATTTTATACTGTTCCACCAGAAAGACGGAACGACTGTCTGGTGGCAAAAGCAATTGTTCAAGGTATACCCTGATTTGAATTATGAATATGCTATATCTTTACCAGAAGAAAAAAGATTTGAATATATTACTGAACAAATGAAGATTCAGGCGGGGAAAAGAAAACCAATCATAGCAAACTCTATAAATATATTTAGTACAGAATGGAAAAAAATAGCAGATAAATTGAATAGTGCATACAGTTCTGCTTTTGATAATGATTGCAGTGGTATTTTGGATGATATGGTTGCTGAGGTTGGATTAAACCCAATTTGCCCGCGTGATATTAAAACCCATACTTTTGATATTTATCATTATTTTGACCCAACGTATGCAATGACAACGGCATTACATGAAATAACCCATTTTGCTTGGTTCTATTTCTGGAATAAGCATTTTAACGACAATCCTTCTGAATATGATTTTCCAAATATCAAATGGTTGTTGTCAGAGATAGTCGTTGAAACCATTATTCGTAATTCAGATATAAATGATTTAATAGAACAACCAAAATATATTGCTTATTCATACTTCTACGACATGACAATAAAGGGCGAATTAATTTTTGATACCATGAAAAAATTTTATCTGAACCGTAAAGATATTTATGATTTTATGGAAAAGTCGTTTAATTTTGTTCAGCAAAATGAACCAGAATTACGAGAGAAAATAGCAGAAGCAGAAAAATAATTCAAATACCCACAATGTATACGAACTGCGCAAAAGGTTTAGATTTCTAACCTTTTCTTTTTAAAAGTTCGTAAATGCGTAAAACAGGCACGGGTTTTACCACTCAACTTACGAACTCGTGCAAGTATTAGAAAACAAACAAAAAAACCGCAAAAATGCGGTTTTGATTTTTGGCAGCCCCAACCAGATTCGAACTGGTGTTCTCGCCTTGAAAGGGCGGTGTCCTAGGCCTCTAGACGATGGGGCCAAAACTGCCGGTGTTTTGAATTTTTATCCAAAACGCCGGCCAATTATAATCGGCATTTCACCCAATGTCAAGGCATTTATGCCGATACAGGATTCCAACGCATTATTTTGTCGCAACAGGTTCCGCAACTGCATCAGCTGGGACTTCTTCAACAACTTCTGCTTCGACTACTTCGGCGGCTGGTTCAACCTGTTGAAATACGATTTCTTTGCCGTCGGCGTTTTTCAGTGTCAAACGGCCGTCTGTCAGGTCATATGATTCAACCGTTGCCATAAACTGGAAATAGTCCTGTTCGGTCTGCATCGCGTCCATTGGACCCATCATCATAGTCGATGCAAACGGGCCGAATTTGATTTTGTCACCGTTGACTTCATATGTACCGTTGTACAGATTTACAACCTGGCCGTTTACGCGCATTTCATTTGCATCAAAAGACAGAGTGATATCCGTACCAGTTCCAGCGGCGATAAAGTTCGCACCCTTTAACATTTCC
Organism: Candidatus Enterousia intestinigallinarum; assembly: GCA_944407095.1. Lineage (GTDB taxonomy): Bacteria > Pseudomonadota > Alphaproteobacteria > Rs-D84 > Rs-D84 > Enterousia > Enterousia intestinigallinarum. Next base: position 893,442 of record OX097180.1, read on the forward strand.
GGGTTTGGCGTGTTGTCGCCGCACGCGGCCAAAGCCAAAACACCAGCCATAATTGCAAAAGATTTAATATTCATATTTTCCCCTTTTTATTTTGGTTGCTATAAGTATATCAATCCACGCAGATATAGCAACAGAATATTATTCCGGATTGATTGTGTAACAAAAAAAAGTCACCAATATGGTGACTAATTTCTGGCGGGATTGACGGGGCTCGAACCCGCGACCTTCTGCGTGACAGGCAGACGCTCTAAACCAGCTGAGCTACAACCCCAACGAGCAACGCATATATTATACTGTTCCCGGAATAAATGCAAGAAGTTTTTTTTATAAAATTTACTGCCGGAACCCCGCACAACATAAAAAGGTTTGAATTATCACAAGTTATATGCAATAATCTACATTGCATCGGACGATTACCGGTGCGGGGTGTAGTAACCCAAAAGACAAAAAACTCCAACTCTTGCGGTTGGAGGGTCGCGGAATATATTGAATAAGCGACACTACTTGTCTTTGTAGTTTGTAACCTCCAACCGCCCCTAATCACGGCGGTGTTTTTATTAAACTGGGGGGAATAAAAATGTCCGACAATCACAGACAGAAAATACGACGTCATTTATTACAACAGGGTTTCGGCGCACAACAAACCGCCGGGCTGGTTGCTACTTACTAGCAACGAGTAACGAAAACGGGGCGTGTGCCCCGTTTTGTTATTTAATCAATTTTCCCATCGCAACGGCTGTGTCGCCCATACGGTTGGAAAATCCCCACTCATTATCATACCACGCGGTTACGTGTACCAAACGATCGCCCAAGACCTTGGTCTGGGATGCATCGAATATGGAACTGTGTGCGTCGCCCTTGAAATCAACGGAAACCAGCGGTTTGTCGTTATATCCAAATGTTTTGGATTCCGCGGCGCGCATAGCGTTGTTGATTTCGTCAACGGTCGCATCGCGTTCCAGGTTCACAACCAATTCAACAACCGATACGTCCGGGGTTGGTACGCGGATTGCCATACCGTCCAGTTTGCCCGCCAATTTCGGCAGAACCAAACCAATCGCTTTGGCGGCGCCGGTGCTGGTCGGAATCATAGACAGTGCGGCCGCACGGGCACGACGGAAATCCTTATGATTTTTATCCAGTAATTGCTGGTCACCGGTGTATGCGTGTACGGTTGTCATCCATCCGGATACAATGCCGAACGTGTTGTCCAGAACCTGAGCCACCGGAGCCAGGCAGTTTGTTGTGCACGACGCATTGGAAACAATCAGGTCATCGGCGGTCAAAGTATCCTGGTTCACACCGAAAACGATTGTTTTATCGGCGCCCGCGGACGGTGCAGAAACCAATACACGCTTTGCCCCACAATCCAGATGGACGCGCGCCTTGTCCGCGGCGGTAAATATGCCGGTGCATTCCATAACAACGTCAATATTTAATTCGCCCCAGGGCAGTTTTGTTGGATCCTTTTCCGCGATACATTTGATTTTCTGGTTGCCGACGATAATGTATTCGCCGTCCAGTTTAACATCCATCGGCAATTTGCCGTGTACGGAATCGTATTGCAGCAAATATGCGTTCTGTTCAGCCGGTGCCAAATCGTTCACCGCAACAAATTCTATATCGTCGCGCCCGGATACCAATGCCGCGCGCAAAACCAGACGACCAATGCGGCCAAATCCGTTTATAGCAACTCTTACTTTTGACATTTTTATTCCTTTCGTTTTTACTTCTTTTATTGGACGAAGGGTATTTTAGCATCCTGTGAAAAATGTGCAATCTGAAATTTAGGGATATTTCGTTGTGCTTGAATTTATATTATGTGCGGTTATAATTTTCGGTAATGGTTGAATATCGTGAATCTTATATAATAACTGGGCCGACAGCGTCGGGAAAGTCCGGATACGCGCACAAATTGGCGCGTGAGTGTGGTGGTGTTGTCATAAATTGTGACAGTGTGCAAATCTATCGTGGTATAGAAAACATTTCGGCCAGTCCGTTTGCTGGCCGTGATTTGACCGATGAAATTGACGGTGTGCCGTATCGGTTGTTTTCTATATTGCCATTGACAGTGCAGATAAGTGTCGCTGATTATTTGGAAATGGCGCGGCGTGAATACGATGCGGCGCGTGCGGCGGGGCTGATACCGATATTTGTTGGTGGAACCGGGTACTATATAAATGCAATTTTGGACGGCATTTCACCTATGCCGGATGTGTCGCCGGAAAATCGTGCGCGTGCGCGTGAAATGGTGGCAACCGATATTGATGCGGCGCGTGAAATGTTGCCCCCAGATTTCAAGGCAACCGACCCGCAGCGTGTTGCCCGCGCGGTCGAGGTTTTATTACAAACCGGCCGCCAACTGACTGATTGGCAAAAGTTGCCGCGCATTGGTGCTATTACACCAACCCCGTACAAGATTTTGATAAATCCGGATATGGACGAACTGCGCCCGCGCATTGCGGCACGTATTCCGGAAATGTGGGCGGGTGGTGCATTGGACGAAGCGCGCGACATAATCGCTGCGAATTGGGATATCCGTTGTGCAATCGGCGCGGCGCAACTATGTGCGTATTTGCGTGGAAATATCGACCGTGAACACTGTATCGCGGATTGGACGACCAAGACCAATCAATATGCAAAACGGCAGCGAACGTGGTTCAGAACACAATTCGCCGCCGATTTGGAAATAAATCACGCCGTGTGATATTTATCGTTTCTTTACAACAATTTCTATAATTTTGGAATTTTGTTGATTGCGGGCGTTGTTAAATTTGCTTTGGGCGTCCTGCATCTGCTTTTTCTTTTTCGGACCATTGGGGCGTTTATACGTGTGGCGACGCGAACTGTCGCGTGCGTCACGTGCCACCGCCTGGCGTGCCAGCAAATTTTGAATATATGAAGATTCATCATATAATTCGATTTTTAATACTTCTTTGGCCTTTTTACGGTTTGCGTGTTTTGGATTACGCACGGTGTACGCCGACAGATAATCTGCAATTTCACGAGCCAATGCTTCTAAAAACTGTGGATTAGTGGAATTAGAATCGCGCGAATCCAAAAATCTGATGTACATTTTTGTGTTGAATATCAGGAAGTTTTCGATTTCTTTGGAATATGGAAATTCGCGTCGCCAAGTATTGTGTATTGTCCCAAGTGTTGTATATGAACCACCGAATTTGTCGATAACCATATTTGAAATGTATATTGTGTATGTGGAAAATACCCGTTGGGCGGCAGTTTGCTTTTTATGGTCTTTTTTCATTTGATTTGCCCCGTTTAGTTGGTTTTGACAAATAATATTGTATGCACAAAAGTTTGGTTTGTCAATATGTAAAGCGGAGTAATTTTGACTTATTTTTTACCACCAGAAATTGACTGATAATGAGACATCACAGCGACAAGAATCCCGGAATCGCGAACTTTTTTTGAAAAAGCGACCAGATTGTTAAATTCTGTTTCCAGTGTTCCCCATCCGGCATATTCCCAATCAATCACACCGACAATTTTGTTTGTTTTCTTGTCAACAATGATATTGTTGCACATATCATTGTGGTTCCATCCGTCACCAGGTGTGTCGCCACGTAAATCATCAATTTCATTTGGACGTGAATTATGAACCGCGTTTATAAATTCAGCCAGTTGTGCACCCCACTGCCACGCGTTGCGTTCGATTACGCGTTGTGAACAGGTATTCATATTTTTCCCCGGTATAAAATCATATTTATAAAAAGTATATTTGCCGGCCCGTACGATTTCTATTTTGGGTATGTGCAGGGGTGATATGTTTGCAAATGCGTCAGTTATTCGCTTTTCCCGCATAATTTTTTCTGCTGGGATAGATGAATCATAGAACTTTCTGATTTTGAATACGTATTTGTTGTCAACAATAAATCCGATATTCCAACCGCCCTTTATCATACGGGTATGGCGGAAATTCAGGTTTGGATACCTTTTACGCAACGCCCGATATTTGTTTCGCCAATCAAACAGCTTTTGGGTTCTGATGCGACGACGCACGCGACGATTAGGTATCAGACCACACAATATATCGCAAATCTCAAAAAATAATTTCCACATATAAATTTGTCTTTTTAATTAGTTATAAATGGTATTGAAAAAAATGAAAAAAACAAGTACTTTGTGGATATGTTCAAACCGGGGGATGTTGTTAAAATCTTGATACCGAACGTTGTGAACGCGGGATATGATTATCGTCTGACCGCGCCGGCGGATTTGGGAAACTTTGTTCGCGTGCGTGTTATGCGGCGTCCGTATATTGGCGTTGTGTGGGGCGTGGGCGACAGCAATCTGCCCCCGGATAAAATACGTGATACCGATGAAGTTTTTCCCGAACGCGTTCCGGTGACAGATTTACAATGGATTCAGAAAATGTCCGCCTGGACACTGATGACGCCGGGCGCGGTTTTGCGATTGATAGTAAATGTGCCGGACGCGTTTTCCCCACCGCGCACGGAACAGTTATATGTTTATAATAATGATACGGGCGTTCGTATGACTGACGCGCGCCAGTCCGTTGCCGACGCATTTGCATCCAATGATAATGACGCAATGTCCGCATCGGATATTCAAAATATAGCGCAGGTCAGCGGTGCCGTTGTTCGTGGTATGATTTCGCGTGGTGTTCTGATACCTGTGGCGGCGCGCACGTGTGAAACGGATTTTTCCAAATTAGAATACCACGATATGGGCAATATTGAACTGAATACCGAGCAAGCCGCCGCCGCGCGTGAAATTGGTGCGGCGATTGATCGCGGTGGATTTTCGGCATATCTGTTGGACGGCATTACCGGCAGTGGCAAGACCCAGGTTTATTTTGATGCCGCCTGGCGCGCGTACAGTCGTGGTGCGTCCGTGTTGCTGATGATGCCGGAAATCGCCCTGACGGCTCAGTTTATGTCGCGATATGAACAACGCTTTGGCGCGCCACCCGTCGTATGGCACAGTAATCTGACCGCCGCCCGCCGGCGTGAAATATGGCGTGGTGTTTTGCGCGGGCAAATTCGTATGGTTGTCGGCACGCGCAGTGCGCTGTTTCTGCCGTGGCAGAATTTGGGACTGATTGTCGTGGACGAAGAACACGATACATCATATAAACAGGAAGATATGGGCAACTATCACGCGCGCGATATGGCTGTTTTGCGTGCTAAAATTTCCGGATTCCCAATAGTGTTGGCCAGTGCGACACCATCAGCGGAAACATTGCAAAATGTTGCGGACGGAAAATATTTGCGTCTGCGCCTGACGTCGCGTTTTGGTGGCGCGTCGTTACCGAAAATTGAAACCATTGATATGCGCGAACATCGGCCGGAACAATATATTCTGGTCACGGACAGTGATGATACGCCACCACATACGGGATACCTGTCGCCGGTGTTGTGTGACGCTGTGCGTGAAACATTGGGGGCCGGGCGTCAATCTATGCTGTTTATCAACCGCCGCGGATTTGCCCCGATTGTTCAGTGTAAAAAGTGCGGTTGGGTTGCACAATGCCCGGATTGCAGTGTTGGTATGACATATCATCGCCATATCGGCAAATTACTGTGCCATATGTGCGGACGTACTGCGCCGGTGCCGGAACGCTGTCCTGTCTGTGGTGATGCGGTGTCATACCGTGGCGCGGGTCTGGAAAAGATTCAGGAAGAAGTCGCCGTAAAATTCCCCACCGCGCGTACGGCTTTGGTGTCCAGTGATACTATTATGTCGCGCCAGGCGTTGGAACGTCTGGTGCATAAAATGGAAAATGGTGAAATAGATATTGTTATTGGTACCCAAATCCTGGCCAAGGGTCATCATTTTCCCAATCTGACATTGGTTGGTGTGGTTGATGCGGATATGGGGTTGTTCGGCACGGATTTTCGTGCGGCGGAACATACGTTTCAACAGTTGTTCCAGGTTGCCGGCCGTGCGGGCCGGGGCGATGCGCCGGGGCGCGTTTTAATGCAAACGTATCAACCCGACCATCCTGTGTTACAGGCCATTTGTAACGGCGACCGTGATGCATTTATGGCATCTGATATGGCGGCGCGACGTGCGGCAAAAATGCCACCGTATGGCCAACTGATAGCATTGGTGATAGAGGCGAACAAAGAACCCACGTTGAAAAATTTTTGCGCCGCATTGGCGGCGTCTGCGCCGTCCGCGTCTGGTGTGCGGATTATGGGGCCAATCGCTGCACAGATATATCAGGTACGAAACTGGTATCGTATGCGTTTTTTGGTTGCGGGTGATGCGCGTGCGATGTTGCAGCCGTTGGTGGCACACTGGTTGGCCAAGGTGCGCGTTCCCGCAAACGTTCGTGTTAAAGTTGACGTAAATCCCCAGAATTTTATGTAGGCCTATGTCTTGAATCTGGCTGTGTTTTGTAATATAATATACGTGTAACAAAAGGGGGAAATAATGGCGGAAGTTTTTGTTGCTTTTATTGCAATGTTTTTTGTTGCACTGGTGTGCATTGCGTTTTTAGCGATACCGATTATGATTGCGAACGCGCGCGGAATCTGTGGCGGTGAACACACTGCGATTGTGGTTCTGTCTATATTGGGTATCTTTTTCGGATTGACGTGGGTTGTTGCGCTGGTTCTGTCATTGGTGTGGCGTGGCGATTGCCTGGGCGGTGATAATTTGGACAAATTGGACAAGTTGGCTAAATTATACAAGGACAAAGTTATCACAAAGTCCGAATATGAACATATGAAGGCAAAGTTATTACGTGAATAAAAAAAACGGGGATTATCAAATCCCCGTTTTTTTTATTTTGTTTTTACGCGACGCGTGGTGAACAAAGATTTTATTTTGATTGCGGCGTCTATGAAAATATCTGTTATGCCGACTTTGTTTAATAATTCTTGTTCGCGCAGTTCGGCGGCGCGCATTTTTTCTTGTTCCAATTTGCGCAGTTGCTCGTCAGTTTCCGGCGTTGCAATGCGAACGTTTGGATCGGTTATATTCAGTGGTTCTTCAGCCATAAAAACACCCCTTGGTAAATATAGATGGGGTTATTATACCACTTCTGTTACCGCGCGCAAGGCCCCATCGCGTGATAATTGTACAACGCGGATTTTACGTTTCATTTCTGCAATTAAATCGGTGCGGTCGTATGCCGGCTGGGTATGCAGAATACGATCGGCAAACGCGGCATAGGCGGCTTCGGCACTTTCGGCGTGAATTGTTGTATAAAAGTGGTCGTGACCCGTCCCCAGCATTTCCCACAGCACCGCCGCATTGTCGGTTGAAATTTCACCGCCGATTATTACGTCCGGCGTCATACGTACCACTAAATCCAGCAATCGTGCATAGTTAAAATCATTTGTCTGTTCCGTACGCGACAAAACAAAGTGCACACGGTTGGGTTGGGGCACACGTATTTCGCGTGCGTCTTCGACCGTGATTACACGACTGTTTTTATCAATCAGGGTCAGCATATGATTCAAGAACGTTGTTTTTCCAGTTGCGGTCGCACCGCTGATTAAAATAGGACTGCCGTCATTTATAGCGGCCATCAGTCGGTCATACGGATCGTCCGGCCGCACGGATTCGCGTGGTTTTACCTTCATCAATTTTTGCCCGCGTTTCAGGTGATAGTTTTCAAACGACGTATCTGGTGCGGACGTGCCGCGAATATTCAATGCGACGCCACCGGTAATATCACGTTCATCATATTGAACATTTGGACCGGCGATTGCGGTAAATCTGTGGTTGCCGGGCAGAGTCGCATACACAACTGGCATACCGTGAACAGGGTCAAAAGGACGTTCGTAAATATTTGCGACCGTATGAATTAAATCAATCAGGTATTGTTTTGTTAAAACTTCGGCATTATACGAAACCCAGGGCACACGCGCCCCGTGCAGGCGCATCCAAACCTCGCCCGCGTGGTTTATGGCGATTTCTTCCACAAACGTTGGCTTGTAAAATTCTTCCAACGGTTTCAGCAAAGAATCCAGAACAACATTTGACATCGATTTAATTTTATCACAAATCGTGACTTGAATCAAAATGCTTTATTTGATAAAATTAGAAAAAAGAGAGATTGAATATGAAAAAATCTTTGCTGTTTATGTTGTGTTCTGCATTGGTGTTGGGGGCGTGCAATACGGGCAACGATACGCCGTACAATACGGATGATTTTGCGACCGGTGGTGCGGACGCGCCGCTGTACAATGAACGCACAAGTACGTTTATGCAACCTGATAACCAGTATTCAAACATTGATTCGTACAAGCCGAAAACCGACGCAGAAAAGGAGGCCAGCAATAACCGCTGGAACACGGCGCGTATGGAAACCCGCTGGCAGGAATATCGTGGCACAATGGTTCGTGTGCAAATTCTGTTGGGGAATACTGATTTGCGTGAAATGCGTCTGCGCCTGGTGCAAAATGCCGACGGTATGGATATCGACGGCGATGCGCGTACCGTATTGGCCAAGGTTGCAGATTACGAAATGAAACGCATATGCGGCCGCAACGCGGACAGCATTGTTATGGTGTACGACCGTCCGTCATTTGACGTTATGCGCCCGACACCGTATTTTGACTATCGGGTCGAAGCCGAGGGTTCAACAATGCGTGAATACGGTTTCAGATGCGTATATAACAACTAAATCAAACAAATCAACGAAACAAAACGGGGGACGATATGAAGAAATTTATGTCAGCGGTCGCGATTTGCGGCGCAATGTTTTTAACCGCGTGTGACAGCAATGCCGGCGCACAAAACGGCGATACGGTTATAATTGACTTTGCCGGGTACAAGGATGGCGTCGCATTCGAAGGTGGCACCGCAACAAACTTCCCATTGGTTTTGGGCAGTGGTCAGTTTGTTCCCGGTTTTGAAGAACAACTGATTGGGATGGAAGTTGGCGAAACCCGCAACATAGATATAACATTTCCGCAAAACTATTATCCCGAATTGGCGGGTCAGGACGTTGTGTTCACCGTCACGGTAAATGAAATAGTACCTGCAAAATAATTTGCAAAAAACGGGGCATTTGCCCCGTTTTTGTTACTATCCCCGGTTTTCCAGATAACTCATCAATACCAACAAATCATAAACCGGGATTTCACGACGACCCAGTTCGTAATCCTGTAATACATCGCCTGTTATGCCCGTGGCACGTTGTATCTGCTGCAGGGTTACGTTCGCTTCATTGTGCATAGCACATATTAGTTTGCCCAGTTTTGCGTAATATATTTCCTTTGGCGGAATTGTTTCAGTACCAACCGTCAGAATATCATACACGTCTATTATGTCGTGATTGGACATTGCTCTCTCCTGTTTTTTTTATCAAATAAAAATACCACCGGAAAGATTTCAGGTGGGGGGAAGGAGGTTGATTACTATGAAAGATATAGTGTCGCTTATTCAATATATTCGCGACCCTCCAACCCCACAGGATTGGAATTTCATCCACTATTGGATGTCTTTCAGTGGTAATCACACCACGCATCAGGAACACCCCAATGCAATGGGTATTATATACTATCTGATTTACATTTTCCACAGGTTTATAATCGTATAAAATACCCCCAAAATCGGGGGGAAAAAAATAAAATTTATCATATTACGAATATGAATACTAGCCGTCTAGTCCACTGCAACTATAAAGATTTTCAGTTCGTTTGCGCGTTTGATAACCGCGTCACGGTCAACGACAAAGCACGTTTTTGTGTTTACCACAATCCCGCGCAGTTTTGCGGCCGCCACCGCGTTCACGGTATCAACACCGATTGCGGGGATGTCGATTCTTAAATCCTGGCCGGGTTTGGTCATTTTTGCAAAAACCCCGCTGGGACGTTTATGGTTACGGCGCATTTCTACGACGCGTTCCAGCATTTTTGCGGTGCCTTCGGCGGCCTCGACCGCGATGACCTGTTTATCGACAACGACCGATGCGCCGATGTCCGCCGCACCGATAGTGTGTGATACGTCGATTGCACGTTCTATGTCACGTGTGTCGCGCGATGTCGGTTTGGTTTTGGTTTGAACGCCGGCGTGTTGGAACGTCAGTTCCGGGGCCACATCCTGGGCCGCGACAATTTCAAATCCACGTTTTTCCAGTGCCTTGTTTAATGCAACCGCCATTGAATCATACCCCCGTTGATGTTTCAAAATACTGAATAATAATCCGATAGACCACCAGTCCGGTCTGATATCCGCCAAATTTGGATGCCCCAGTGCCCCGACAAATGTCAATTTGCGTATCCCGCGTTTGCGAAATTGGCGCACGGCGGGCCATCCGCCACCGGGACGTACCGCAATATCTGGATTCAGACGCGCATCATAAAATGGTTTCAGCCCAACAACATACACGTCCCAACCCGCCCGGCGCAGTGCGTCACGCGTAAAAAACGGCAAATCCAGTGCGCCTGAAATCAGTGCGATTTTTTTATCAGATTTTTTTGTGTTTTTCTTCATATTTGCAATGGTACGAATAAAACGGGCTGGAATCAAGTTTCAATTTATGTTAAACTTTAATTGATAATTATAGTTGGGTGTAAAAAATATGAAGAAAATATCATACCTGGGGATTTTGGCAGTATTGATTACCGCGCCGGCCACGGCCGCATACAGCGATGACCAATTCCGGTCAGAAGTGTTAGAGGGACTGGATCTGGTCGGCGCGCGCGCCAATGTGGACAAGCCGGATGCCGCACCTGGTGAATTGGGACTGGACGTGTACCAGACCGCAGATGCCGGATATAATTCTGATATGCAGATGTTTATTCCGACGCGTATGTATTTGCGTGCGGGTGCGGGATTAAATCTGCCGTTCGCGACGGATTCGGCGCATCGCGGTGATGTCGCATACGACAGCGCGGGCAGCTGGACAACACAAATCGGACTGGGGTGGAATCTGTCGTCCTATGTTCGTACCGAAATTGATTTCCAGGAATCCACATTTAACTTTTCTGACACCGATGACCAGGCGTCATACCAGACGGTTGGCGGTATGTTGTATTTCGATTTTGCACGTCGTTATGTCCAGACAGGTGACGTTACGTATCGTCGGCGTTTTGTTCCGTTTATGGGGCTGGGCGTGGCCGCGGGCGTCTATCAGTTTGACGGTGCCGGCGGTGCGGACGGCTTTGTTATTGCCGCGCCGCGTGCGACGTTGGGATTTAATGTAATGTTGAACGATTTAATCGGTATTGACATTATGTATCAATACCAGATGATGATTGGTAACGGATTTGGTTGGGATGTTCGTGCCGGCGGCGTTGATAACATCAGTAATGTTATGGCGTCGTTCCGTGTGAACTTCTGATAATGATGGGGAATAAGAAAATGAATTATAAAATTTTATTTGGCGTTTTGGGTCTGATGCCGATTGCGGCAAATGCGGCGATTCCCTATCGGGTGGAACAAATTGAAATGCCGGTGGCGCAAAATGTGTCTGGCACGGACAGCCAGGCGTTGGCTCGTCTGCATCGGTTTTATATCGGTGGCGCGTACGATTTTTCAATGTGGAATAACGGCGCGGATGACATTACGCGCATAGACGGCAAAAACACATCTTCGTTCGAAGTTGTTGCCGGTGTTCGCGCATTTGATATTTTCCGTATAGAGGCAAATTACTTGCGTACGTCCGCAAAGTGGGACGCGTTTGAACTGACGGGCGATACGGCGATGATAAACGCTATATTTGATGCGCGCATTGGCAATTTGTACAGATTGTTTTATAAACAGCGCCTGGTGCCGTATGTCGGCGTTGGTGCCGGTGTGTCGTGGAATTCGGCGGACGGGGTTGCAATAGAAAATAAAATTACGCCGGTTGCGGCCGCGCTGGCTGGTCTGTCGGTTGAATTGGGTGAATATTTCGCGTTGGATTTCGGATACAGATATATGTATATGTTTTCGCCGAAGTTTGATGCCATATCAGATTTCGCGCCCGCCGCGCATCAGTTTCGTGTCGGCGCACGCGTACACTTTTAATACAATATGAAAACCTGTCCGTTTTTTGGTGTTTGTGGTGGCTGCAAGTTTGATTTTGCGGCCCCAGATTATCGTGAAAAAAAACTGCGGGAAATTTCATCGCTGCCGTTGACGGGCGATGCGGTATGGACGGATGTCGGAACACGGCGTCGCGCGGATTTTGCATTTGCAGACGGAGCGTTTGGGTTTTATCAGCATCGGTCTAAAAATATAGTTCCCGTGCAGATGTGTCCACTGTTGCGGCCGGAAATAAACGCATTGTTGCCGGCCTTGCGTGCGTTGCCGTGGGGCGGGGCGGGGTCGTGCCTGGTTACGGTTTGTGATAATGGCATAGATATTTCCATAGATGCAAATGTGCCGTATTTTTCGTCTGATTTTCGGGCGGCGGCGGAACGCTTGCAAAATGTTATTCGGGTTACTTGGGGTGGGCGTACGGTTATGATGCGTGCCACACCGACGGTGACGTTTAACGGTCATACGGTTGAATTTCCACCAAATGCATTTTTACAGCCGACCGTCCCCAGTGAACGTGCGTTGCGTGATATGGTGGTTGATGCGGCACGTTCCGCGCGTCGTGTGGCGGATTTGTTTTGTGGGCTGGGGAATTTTACGTTTGCGCTGAATGCCGACGGATTTGATATTGCGGGTACCGGTACGCGGCGCGACCTGAATACACACCCGCTGACAGTTGGGATGTTGGCGCAATATGATTGCGTTGTTATGGATCCGCCACGTGCCGGTGCCTATGCCCAGTGCAAAGTATTGGCAAACAGTAATGTGTCACGTATAATTTATGTATCGTGTAATCCGGCAACGTGGCGGCGTGATGCAAATGTTTTACAGCGCGGCGGATACGAATTAAAAACATTGATTCCAGTCGACCAGTTTGTTGGCAGCGCGCATTGGGAACTGTTTTCCATATTTGACCGCGCGGCATAGTCGTCATCGTATCACGGCGCTTTTTATCAGTGCGACGTCGTCGCGTATAGTGTCTATTTTAATTTGTAATTGACCGATTCCAGTTTCCAAAATAGTTGTTCTGTTTTCCAGTGCGGTTATACGGCTGTCCGCCCGCGCCAGGTCGTCCAAAGACGAATCCTGGCGCGCGGCCCAATATATGACACCCGCAATAAATGCAATTAAAAACCAACTGTTACGCAGAAAGTCCACCAGTCCCATTACACTTTTTGATTGCGCTGTCATCACTTTCCCCGTTCAATAAGGTTTTCAATCTGATGCACCAGGGCGCGTTGGGCTTCCAGTCCGCGCAGTTCTGCGTCCGTTGCGTTCGCCCCCAGTACGCGTTCTATTGTTATCTGGCGCAGGTGGCGCATAACCGCCGCCCCCGCGGCCGTTGAAAATGTGCGTGCATAGTTTTGTTCTATATCTTTCATAATTTCGCCCCCGTTATATCAGTGTTTCTGCCATTGCCATTTGTGCAATCGGCGCAATGTATTTCAGTTCTGCATCACTGTGCAGCGATATTTTGTCTATCACCCCGCGGCGGGACAGAATCTGCAGTCCGCGTTCAACCAGCGGTCTGATAAATTCGTGCAACAGTCGCCCGTATGTCGCGCCCAGTATTCGCATCATATCCGCATTACGCGCCATTATTTCTGTTGCGGTCATTTCTTTTTCACTCAACAGACCCAACCTGTCCGCCAGTAATGCGTGGCGTATCCGGTCGCGCAGGTCTTTTAATATAATTTGTGATACGTCAAAGTTTGCCCCGGATGTCAGTGGTGTCAGGCCCGATGAACCAACTGCCTTTGGTATAATTGCGCCCGGCGTCAGATTTATATTTGCCAGATTTATGACACCATCGTCGTCGGCCTGCCATATGCCGGAAACGGCAATCGTTGCATTTTTCAGAACCAATTCGACAACCTTGTTCACTGTCTTTATATCGGGCAGGGCGCGCAACACCGGCCCGCGTCCGTATTGTTCACCACTGGCCACGGCCCATCGAAATATGATATATGGGTTTGTTTCAAATGTTCCACGTGCGACAATATTGTTTTCTATGTCGCCGCCCACATCCAGCCACGCCGTAAATTCCGTTCCGACCAGTGATTGTACCAGTGTCAATGGCGTTTCTGGATTGTTGCGTATTGTATCGCGTAAATCCGCCGGCGGCGTCCAGGCGGGATATTTTGCCAAAACTTCGCGTGCCGGCATAGTTGCCGTATGAAATACCGCATCATTCAAAATAGCAATGTCGCGCATAGGAATAGCAGTGAACGAAAATGCGGATGCCGCGCCAATCGGATTTTCCGCCATAAACAAACACGCCGTGCCCAGTACGATTAAATCCATATAGCATTGGTGTATGGTGGTGTAAAAGTTGGAATCGTTCAAATTCGCACGCAATGCCGCCGTCGCCGTTGTGGCGTCGGGCGAATCCGCACTTTCTGGCACCAGCGATATCCACAGCGATTCCGGCGGTGTCAGCAGCGAATAAATCGACGCGGCCAGATTGTCCGCCGCATCGGCGGCCGTTGCGTCAAACAGCGTCGCCGCATCGTCATCACTGCGTGGAAAAGTATATCGCAATGCACTGTCCCAGCGGGTAATCCACGGTGTACGTAAATCCATTGCGCGACGGTACATTTGTTGCAGGTCTTGTTTCATAATAAATTGCTCCCTTGGTTTTTTGGTTATATTCTGAAATCTGTGTTTGCGTTAAATGCGCGTGGTGCGTGCGATGTCGGATGAACGGGTACGGGCGTGGCGCAAATCGCGCCGGCCAGTGCATCCAGTCCGTCATCGTGCGTCGTGCCCCCAATCGGCGTCCAGCCCAGCATTTCCGCAATCAGTGGTGTTGATTGAATCCGCCGGTGCGCATACAGTCGCCCAGACGTCAGTATTGGTTCAATCGCGTCCAGAATTCTTGATTCTTTGTTTTTATGATTTGTAACTTGTTGAATACTGATTGAAAACGCGCGCCGTGTGGCGGCCACCCGCATAATTTCGGGCAGTGCGTTTCCAATGCCGTTTGTTTCTATGCATATCCGGCGCAGTCCGCATCGTGACATAAAATCCAGAATTGTTTCGCATTGCCGTGCCAGTGGGTGGACTTCGTCATCTGCCACAACCAGGTATAAAGCATCGTGCACAAATATCCGGCGCATTTTGTCATCGCGATAAATCAGAACGCATACACTGCCGTCGGATTTTTTTCGTCCCGTGGACGGGTCCCAGTACAGTGCCGCCCCCGTAATTTTGTTGTCGCCGATGGTTGCGCTGTGTGCGTTGAATTCTGCATCATACAGTGCCAGTGCATCCGGATCCAAACGTGCACGCATAGGTGCGATGTATTCCAGCATCATTTGCGCCGAAAAGTATCGTTCGCCCACGGCGGCGCGCAGTTCTGATATGCGTGATTCTGGAAACAATTCAGGCCACGCAGGCGTGCCGTCGGCGGAAACTATTGGTATTTTTAATTCGCGATATCCGCGTAAAAAAGGCGTTGAAAAACTGAAATTTTTATATACCATATCTGACATGGACTTTACCCCTAAAACATTGCCGACTAATCTGGAGGCCGAACAGGCCGTCCTGGCCGCGGTATTGATGAACAACCGCGCGTTGGAACGGGTGTCTGAATTTTTGCGTGCGGAACATTTTTCGCATCCCGCGCACCAGGAAATTTACAAATTGGCCGAACGTCAGTTCGCGGCCGGAATTCCATTTGATATCATTACCGCCAAAAATTATCTGGATCAACAGGGTGTGTTGGAATCTGTTGGCGGCGTGGATTATTTGACTCAACTGGCATCGGCGGGCGCGACGGTTGTAAATGTTGAACAGTATGGCCGTATTGTTTATGAAAACGCAATGCGTCGCGAATTGATAAATTTGGGCCAGTCCATAACCGATGCCGCATTTGTCGAAGATTTGGACAATCCCGTATCGGCACAAATTGAAACGGCGGAACAGAAACTGTTTGAAATGGCGTCGGCCGGCGTTTCAGAACGCGAGGTTGCCTCAATCGGCACCGCATTACAGGACG
Source organism: Candidatus Enterousia intestinigallinarum (assembly GCA_944407095.1). Classification (GTDB taxonomy): domain Bacteria; phylum Pseudomonadota; class Alphaproteobacteria; order Rs-D84; family Rs-D84; genus Enterousia; species Enterousia intestinigallinarum. The sequence continues at coordinate 909,409 of OX097180.1, forward strand.
CATTGAAAGAGGCCGAAATCGCATACAAGGCCGACGGCCAGTTGTCGGGTCTGACAACCGGATTGACCGCGTTGGACAAATCAATCAGTGGTCTGCACCATTCCGATTTGATTATCATCGCGGGGCGTCCGGCGATGGGTAAGACAACGCTGGCGATGAACATTGCGTTCAACGCGGCAAACGCAATTCACTATGGCCGTGCGAACGAACGGTACAAGGGCGCGGTGGTATTTTTCAGCTTGGAAATGTCAAAATCCCAACTGGCGGCGCGTGTTTTGTCGTCTCAGTCAAAGATACCCGCATCCGCAATGCGCGAAGGGTCACTGACGGACGAAGATTTTCTGAAAATGTCCCAATATGCCGATGCGATTGGTCGTGTGCCGCTGTTTATCGACGACACGCCCGGAATGTCGGTTCCGATGATACGCACACGTGCGCGTCGTCTGGCACGCAAGTGTGGTGGAATCGCATTGATTGTAATTGACTATCTGCAACTGATGACGTCGCCCGGCGGCCGGAACAAGGACAATCGTGTCCAGGAAATTTCCGAAATCACCCGCGGATTAAAAATGCTGGCCAAGGAATTGGATGTTCCCGTAATTGCACTGTCACAGTTGTCGCGCAGTGTTGAATCCCGTGATGACAAGCGCCCGCAGTTATCAGACCTGCGTGAATCCGGGTCTATTGAACAGGACGCCGACATTGTTATGTTCACATACCGCGAAGAATATTATCTGGACAATCGCGATCCGTCGCAGCGTATATCCGGTAACGCCAATGACAAGATAATCGAAAGTTACCAGCGGCGCCTGGAACGTGCGCGTGGCAAGGCGGACGTCATCATCGGTAAAAACCGTCACGGTCGTCCGGAAACGGTTCGTATGGCGTTCTTTGGCGATTATAGTTTGTTTGACAATCTGGACGAATCCGCGGCGCGTGGTGAAAATGATTTTGGCGCGTCATCCGCTCCGATGCCCGATGTCGACAATGGTGGCGATTTGGCACCAACGCCGATTGACGCCGATGCAATACCGGACGATATGCCGATATAAGCAATTTTGTGCTTGCCAAACTTCTTAAAATTGACTAAAATTTTGTCAAGAAAATCCAAGGAGATTGACGATGGCGCAAGAAGAAATAATTTTCCCAAACAATATTCGAAACATACGTCTGGCCAATGGTATGAAGATGACCGAACTGGCGCGCCAGGCAAATCTGTCACTGTCGGCGGTTTCAAAAATTGAAAAGGGCGTGCGTCGTCTGAATCAAAAACAGTTGCTGAATATATGCAACATCCTGGGGTGCAAACTGTCCGATATTTTTATCAAGGAATCGGACGAGGTTGCTGACCAATGGCAAAGTGAAATCAAACGTCGTCTGAATGATAATGAAGACAGCGGTCTGAAAATATTCGGCAGTGGCCTGCGCAAGATTCGCCAGCAGTCGGGTAAAACCATTGCTCAGGCGGCCAAGGACGCAGGTATGACATTATCTGTTTATCATAAGATAGAAGTTGGCCAACGTGAAATTTATCAAAATGAAATCGAACCGTTGGCAAAATCATTTGCATATACGGCTGAAACACTGTTTGATAAAATTGCAACATTGTACAAATCTGGCGAACTGAATAAACAAATAAACAAGGTCAAAGAACGTGTAAAATCCGTTCTGGTTCCTGGCAATCCGATGTCTGGCATTGACCACAGCAGTTTATATGGCGCCAAACTGTACGACAGCGCGCGTAAAAAATTGGTGCCGGTATTCGGTGTGCCGTCGGGGCGCGCGATTGCGTTCAAGAAATCTGACAAAACGATGATTGTTGCACCTATGCCATTGGAGGGACACAAGGGTATTTATGCCGTGCGTCCAAATTCCAAACGTTTGGGCGGATATATTCCGGAACACGCGTATGTATTTGCGGATGCGGACACGCCGGCGTCGGTTGGTGATTTGGCGGTGTGTATTGATGCGGATTTTAACACGTTGGATTCAAACGATACCGCAACTGCACAAATCGTCAGTGTTCGTTCGGATTCCCGTGGCAAGGTGTACGGTCAGATTTCTGCACCCGAAGAAAAGATTATCGGCAAAACAATGCATCGCGTTGTTATGATTGTTATGGAATAATCCAAATGGTGGAGGGGGCACAATGAAAGCAAAAGCCAGCGTAGTCGCACAAAAACTGTTAAACCTGTATCGCCAGGAACACGTCATCTTTGGCGGCTGGGCGGCAGTGAATCGTGTCTTTGTTGACGAAGCGGATGCCGACGTTCTGCGTGCGTTGCGTGAATTACCCACGGGTAAGATGCTGATACGACACATTGAAAATTTGCGCAGTGGCAAAACCCCAATGGATTCGATTGAACGCGAATTATTGCCGTATGGCGGTATGATGGCGGAAACCATTGCAACTGTTCCATTGACACCCGATGAGTGGGCGGAGTTAGAGGCCGGCATAGACGCGTTCACCACCGACCAGGATGGCCTGGATCGTATTCAGCAGTTGGGCGTTATAAAAAAGTTTGGCGATCAATGGTTGGTTGCAATTCGTGCGGCGTTGTCGTCGCGTCCCGACCTGTTGGAAAAATGGTCGGTTGTGAATAAAACATACCGCGCGTATTATTTATGGAAGGTTGCCAGTGATATGCTGAACCAGCCGCTGTCCGAACGCGCCCGTGCCCAGTTACAGGTTGATATGCCCGAATACGAAACATATCTGCCAATGTTTGGTGATGCAGGTACGGAACTGTTGGAAAAACTGCGTTCGTTTATTTCAACGATGAAGAACCCTATTGACGACAGTGGTAACGACGGACTGAATTATTGATTGTCGTGTGTGCGGTAAATCGAATCCAATGTGTGTGGTGTTCCGATATAAATCATTGCACCGTCTGGCGATAAAATAAAATCCAATTCACGTAATCTTTCCCGCAGGTTTTCGCGTTTTTGCGCGGTGTTGCTGGTATTTGGAACCTCTACATCGTCGCAAATTATCAAATCGGCGCGCATACCGGTAATATTGCCGTGGATTCCCTGGCATATAACGGATGGTTCACGTATTCCAATGGGGCGGTTGACAGTTATGCGTCCACTGGCCCATTCTTTTTTTGTGTCTGGTATTAAATCTGTGCACATTGGATGATTTTCCAGAATATGGCGTACGTGTGACACCATACGCGCGGCCAGTCCGCTTTCCGCGGATAAAATCAGAATTCTGGTTTCCGGACGCATATGCAACACGCACGCCGCAAATATTCCAACAACCGTTGATTTGCCGGAATGACGAAATGCCATCAACAATCCGCGCCGTGGTGGCGTTGTCCATACCGATACTAAAAATTCCATTATTTGTCGGTGATGTGCTGGCGTTTTATACCCCAGTATGCCGTTCCACGTATCCAGAAATGTGAAAAAGTCATTTGTCATTGTGGTACTGTGTTTTAGCCGATTAAATCGTCGAACTTGCTCAATATTGATTGTAACAGGTTTGGCTTGCTGGCTTTTGTCTTACGCAGTTTTTCCAGATTAGTTTTACGTTTTTCTTCGTATGGTTGCGCCGTTTCAGATTTCAGTCGTTTTAACACCGCGCCGGTTGTCATACTGCGACCAGTAACGCCGGACGCACCGTATTTGGCACGCTGGGTCGCCAGAGTTTTTTTTATCAGATTTGTTTTTTCTTGTTCATCAGCGGCCATATCCGCCAAGATGCGCTGGCGTTCATTTTCGGCCTCTTTTTTTGAATCGCGATAGTTCAATATTGATGTAACATCTTCTACCAGTTGTCCCATTTTGTTTATCCTTTTTTATACAACGTAATATCCATATATGCCAACGGATAAAACAGTTGTTGGTAATTGTTCGTTGCTGGAAATTGTCCACGGGGCTTCTATGCAGTTACGCTGACACCCCAGCAGGTTCATTGTCACGTCACCACTGTATCCAGATGTGTTTTCTGCATAAATACAGTTTGGTAAAGTTGCGCGATTGCCGTTTATGTACAGTGTTTTTGTATCCAACACGCGTACAGAAATTTTTTTAATGCGCGTCATCTGGGCATTGTGGCCCGACGCACGCAGTGGCATTGCCGACGCTGTGTATGAAAAGTCGTATTGACCAGCGTCTTGTAACGCATCGTCGGAAAATTTTTCCAACCAGAAATCATCGCCGCGTTTAACCACGACATATGTCGTGCCAGACATACTGGCAACGGATTTGAATTGACCCTGGGTTTTATATCGTGCCCACGCGGATATTCCCAACGCGGAATTTTGGTTCAGTACGGCCATATCGCCGTTTTCCATAACAACAAATAATTGCCGCGTATCGTCATTGTATGATATATCAACCGGGTTTTGCATCAAGTGCTTTGCCTGGGTGCATAAATCGCGCGCGTTATAGTTTTCCCCCAACGCGTCCAGTGACAGTTCGCGTATATCGCGCCGTGTGCTGGATATAAAGACGGTTGCGCCTTCTACTTTTTGCGGGGGCAGATAATGCGATGCCACACTGCCGACAGATGTATGTTGCTTTATATCCACCGCCGATGGCGTCAGTGGCTTGCTGGAAATTGCCCATTCACCGGCATTGGTCAGAATTTGCAAGTTATCACTGCTGACAACGGTGCATATCTGTTGACGTTGTTGTGACATCAGGGTTATAAATATTGCTTCGTCATCTAGCCCCGTGCCGACATTAAAGTTTTTATGTCGTCCGACCTGGGACAGCCATACACCACTGGGCCACGTGGGCGAACCGCCAAACACTAATCTGTCCTGGTGAAACGTTATACTGCACGGCCAGCCACGGCGGGTGCTGAATGCTGCTTCGTACCAGTCGGTGACCGGGGCGGACGGAACATTGTACTGGCCATTGGTGTACGCGTACACGACGGTTGGACTGACATATTGCGATATTTGCCATTGGTTATTCAGCAACATAAGGCGTCCGCCGACATTATCGGCCGTCCAGAAACTTTTATTTGTTGTAAATGTTGCATAGTTGTTACCGGCACTGTTTGTTGTGACGGTGATTTTAATATCTGTTGCGTCATCAAATTTCATAAACGGCATATTTACCGTCATATCAGAATCATTTCTGGCAAATTCAAACAGCGTCAGTGAAAACGTGCTGCCGTTTTTTCCCAGTATGTACGGCTGGTATTGTGGATGAACAAAAATCATACTTCCGCCACGTTGAGCGTATTGAATTTTCGCCACCGCATCAAAGTCCCACGGTACCAGCAAGTCACGTACACGTGTCGCACCGTTGTAAATCATAATATGTCCGTCGGTCAGAACCAGCATATAGTTTTCATCTTCGCCAACGGAAAAGGGCACCAGTCGTGCATTTGAATTTATTTTCACGACTGTTTCTAATCCGCGTCGCCGTCGCAGTCCGCCGCCGGCCAGTACGTCCATATTTTCCAATCGCGACAGGCCGTTCAAGTTATCGCGCGCAAAAAATTCTGGTGCTACTTCGCCATCGGCGAAAGAATTTTGTGTTTTTATAAAATCAGCCATTGGCATACCCCCGAATTAAAAACGTGCATTGATAAGAGAAAAGTTTTCTATATTGTTTTGTGTGGATGATGTTGTACTGTCGATAAATTTTGCCGTCTGCAGTTCTGATTCATACAGTGCGGCCAACATACGGAATACTGTCTGGTCGCCAATCAGCGGTATGCAAAATTCCATTGCTAATTTTGTTGTGGCCAGTGATGCAAAATATCCTGGAAAAGATTCTGGTGCGACGTGCACTATTGCGGTAACAGACATTTTTTCTGCTGGCGAAATAATTTTATCGCCGATTATTTCGCCGTCGCATTTCAGTATGCGCAAAACATCGGTTGGTATGATAAAATCACCGTCTTCGTTTTTTACAATATCAAACCGCCGGCACGCAAAACGCCACGGATGCATCGCCAATAACATATCCATCACCGAATCAAATAAAGTGCGTGCTAACTGGGCTGCTGCTGTGTCTTCAGTCAATGACTGTATGGGGCGTTCGCCCAGTTTCAGCAATGCTGTCGAACATAAATCGATTTTTGTATGCATTGTATTTGTTCCTTGGGTTCAAAGATATAAAAAGGGGCGCATAATGCGCCCCTGATTTGCCGGGTTTGTTTTACGCCAATGCCGCAACGGTAATGTTTGCACCGACTGTGATTTTTTTAATCGATGTGTTGTCGGATGCGTTGATGATAACAATATCGCCGGTGTTCATCAGCGTTTTGACACTGTCAAAATAACCAGACGCCGTGATTGTCGCCATTGTTTCGTTTGCAGCATAGTGCCACAGTGTGAATCCGTTTGCATATGCAATCACGGACAGATTTTTATTTTGAAACGCCATTGATTTATTCCTTTGATTTGTAGTTTTATTCTTCATTGCCGTCGCTGTCCTTGCACTTGATGCAAACGATGCCGGCATTGTCAATCAGAACAGCGCCCTGGGACATACTGTTGCTGATAAAGTGCGCTGCCCGTTCCCCGTGCCAAGATATGTCGGTTTTAACTTCCTGGCCACAGGCGTGACCTATACTGGTTGCGTGGTACATAAAGCAGTCGCGATTTGACGTCGCCAACGGCAAATCGTTGTACAGCACCCACGTAATGCCCAGCCATTTTTTAGTTGCGCCACCAGATATCAGGGGCAGGTTGTCGCCCACATAATCCGCGGAAACAAATTCGTCCATAGACAGCAGTTCGTTCCATTGGTGTACGCCGACAACGGCGAATCTGCGTCCGTCATCTGGGACATCGTTTTGATTCAGTACCTCTAACGCGGACAAAATCAAATCCTTGGTCAGGCCTGTTGAATAATCGCCCACGGAATTGGTTGACTGCTTCATAGCATTGACAATCAGTTCATCAGTTTTGCGCCCCAGTGCGTATGCGCCCGCGCTGGCAACAACACGGCGTTCGTCGACATTGGTTTTTAATTCATCCAACGCGTCGACCCAATCGCCGGCATAGTAATCTTGCAGAACGCATTCCACCGGTTCGTGGTTCAGGTTCATAACTGGTACAATACCGTGACGAGATTTCGTGCTGGCGGTACCACGCCCAACTTTTTGAAATGTAGTGGACGCGCCGACAACACCAGATTTGCTGCGTACGGTTGCGCGCAGTTTTGTTCCCATTTGTTGATATGCCAAATGAACATCGGCTTCAAATTGTTTTACAAATACCTGGTCTATTGAAACAGACATTGTTAAATATCCTTTGTTATAAAAATAAAAACGGACGTAATAAGAATTACGTCGACAAAGTTTTTACAATATGGTTATGCATAAGATAAATATGCGCCGTATTCAAAACATATACGGGGTTCCGTTTGGAATTATCCCAAAAAATATTCAGTTGGACACGCGTCAATCCAACTGAATATTTTATCATTGCATTGCAAATAAAAATCCCCGTTGCCGGGGATTTTTATTTAATTATTTTCTTTTTGCACAGGCCTTTTTGGCAACTGGCTTTTTTGCTGCAACCTTTTTTACAGGTGCTTTTTTCGCGGCCGGTTTTGCTGCGACTTTTTTAGCTGCCGGCTTTTTCGCGACAACTTTTTTTGCGACAACTTTTTTTGCGACCGGCTTTTTAGCAACGGCTTTTTTCGCGACTGGTTTTGCTGCAACTTTTTTAGCAACCGGTTTTTTCACGGCAACTTTTTTCGCAGGTGCTTTTTTAGCAACTGGCTTTGCAACAGCTTTTTTTGCCGCAGGTTTTTTCGCGGCAGGTTTCTTTGCAACCGGCTTTGCCGCTGGCTTTTTCGCAGCGGGTTTCTTCGCGGCTGGTTTCAAGAATGTGAATGCCATTCTTCTCTCCTTTTTATTTTTTGGATAGAACAAACCTTTTTGTTCTTACTTTTATTTTATATGAAACAAAAAAAATAGTAAAGGAGAAAGTGAATTTTTTTCATCACGAATACAATTTTTTGAATCCGTTTTCTATTTTACGAACGTATTCTGGATCTTGATCACGCCAATATTTTGGATCACGCATCATTCGACGCAACATATCATCTGTTAAATTTTTTGATGCGCCGTCATCTGTTTCAATGCTTGGTTCCATTGATTGCATCATCGCGTACACTGCACGGATTCCCTGGGGTGTGGCGCACATAGCATCAAACGCATCACGTGGCAGATAACGTTCACCGAACGCATTTATTGCACGCAGTGCATCACGCATTTTTTCATCATCACCGAAAAAGTTTTTCAGTTCATTGATTGCACTTGTTTCATTTTGCATATCAAATAATTCTGATAACACAGGTGTTAAAAACTCTTCGGCGATTTGATAAATTTTTTCAACTTGTGATGATGTCAGTCCGATTTCAAAAAATTTTTCACGCAACGAATCGTCATCAAACATTGTGTTTGCCGGATATTCAGATGCACTGTTTGGTACGCCGATTGCACGATTGAAACGTGCGCGCGTATCAGAATCGGCATTTGCATCAGGTACTGAAATCATCGTGCCGATTTTCTTTTCCAGTTCGGAATAAGATTTCAGCAATGCATCAGTGTTTAATGTTCCCTCTTCATTTAGAAATTTTTCTGGAATTTTTTCCATTTGTCTTTCCTTTGGTTTCGCTGGATTTGCGCAGAAAATAAATTCCGCCTAATGTGAATATAGATTGCAGCATTGTAAATATATCGGTATCACCCACCATATATGCACCAATGGCCGACACTATTCCAATGCCAGAAATAATATACGTTCTGTGCCCGGATAAAAATCCACCGCTGATTATTTTTCGCATAGTTTTATTCCATTTATTTATTACAGATAAAACAACAGGCCGTCTATATCGGCGATATATCCGCGTGCGGTCGCCCACCGTGGCATATCATCCGCGTGATGAAAGCGTGTTGCGCCATTGCAACAGTCGGGCAGAAAACCGTGCAACATACGCGTCGCCACACGCACGCACATTTGAAAACCGCGGTCGTCTGCGTTTATGGTAAGCATTGCGTTACGTGGTGACGATTTGTGCAACGCGTCAAATATTTCCGCATCACTTGCAATTTGCATCGGTGTACGCCCGGTTGCGTATGAACAATTTTGAATCATAGATGTCAATGCTTCGACAACGCGCAGGGAAGTGGCCCCGGTTTCCGCATATACAACGCGCGCAATTTTATACGGCATTGATTTGGATTCGTCCGGGTTGCATATTAGTTTCAAATGCATATTCGTTTATCCTGTATAGTGTTTGAAATAAAAAACGGGCCACACGAAAAGTGCGACCCTGAATAAAAAAAATCCGCCGGTTTCCCGCGGACACAATTTTTCTTTTCTATGTGCAATATAATATCATATTTTGACAAATAAGTCAAGAAAATATTTTTTCACTGCGCGTTCACATACTGATTTCATCGCCATAGGCCAACAGATACCGCGACCCATCACGCAGCACCAACGCACCGTTTTCATTTATTCCAATCAGTTCGACATTTTCACCGCGATACTTTACGATTTTATTTAACCCTGTTGCCAAGTCCATCCAGCGTGCACGTACCAGTGGAAAATCAGTCCGACGCCATTTATCCAGATTTTTCATCAGGCGGTTCAGCAAGTCCGACTTGTCAACGTTGGCATAGTTGTCCAGTTTTGTTGTCTGGTATGCGGCGACCGTCGGATTTGATTTTATATTTATTCCGATTCCGACGATTACAAATCGTCCGGCGTATTCGATTAAAATGCCGCAGACCTTTTTTCCGTCAATCATAATATCATTTGGCCATTTTATTTTTGGATGAATTCCAAAAGACATCAGCGTTTCCGCCACGGCGACCGCCACCATATACGACAGGCGCGGGTCGCGTTCTTCGGCGTTATAAATAAAACTGACGTACAGATTTCCGTGATGAGACACCCACGTACGGCGATACCGCCCGCGGCCAGCGGATTGTGCTTCGGCCATAACGACAGTGTGGTCACGTGCCGTGCCCGTTGCGACCATATTCAGCGCGTATGTTTGGGTGCTGGGGATTTTATCAAAAGAAATCAATTTATATCCGGCCAATTTTATACACCCCGTTGGTATTTATTATGAAGTCACGTCCGAACGTTTTGCGCAGTTGATAAATTGCGGTATCGACGGCGTGGGTTGTTGCGTTTGGCGAATATCCCAATGCAGTTCGTAAATCTGCCCCCGACAGTCCCCCCGACTTATATAGCATAATGATAATTTTTGCCTGAATATAGGGCAGGCGTACATTTCGTCCAAAAATAGTGTGTAACAGACGCAGATTACTGTCAACCGCGTTTTGGACGGCAGTTTTGATTGTCGCCGGGGTTGCGGGCATAGTAATGCCCAGTTCATCAAAGTTCAAATATGCGGTGTTTGGTGCATCTTCAACCACGGCGCCCAGTTCGGATAAAATCCGGCGCCACGTTTCATCTGCTGAATATAATCTGATGCCGTCCAACATATTGTATTTAGAATAATAAATGCTGGCAGTGTTGTCCAATAAAAAAGACCGCGGGGCAGCCCGCGATCTGTTTATATCCAAAACGTGCAATATTTATTGTCGTTCTGTGCCGTGTGGCTCGATAAACTTGGTAAAATCCTGGATACTGGCGCCGGTTGACGACAAAATCTTGGAAATACTGTTTGTTGATGGCCAACGCGGTTGTCCTTCTTTAGACCAACGTTTGCTTTTGTTAAAGGTTGTCGGGTCCAGGCCGCTGCATTTTGCCAAACCGGAACAGGACATACCGTGTTCCGTTGCAAAACGCTCTATTGCCCGCCAGACATCTTCGTGAGTCATTTTTCTCTCCTCTGGTTACTGTTCGGAAAATCCGAATTCTTGGACATATGTCTGATATTGATTTTATTCCAGTACATACCGCCAGGCAACAAGGACGATTTCCTAATATCTTGTTTTTAGTCCTAAAAAATATACTAAAAAATAATTTTGACAAAAATACTTGACAAATACATAAATATGTATTACATTTCGATTCGTCAAAGGGGGCAGCCCCGGCGACGGGGTGAAAACCTCCTATGGGGTCCAGGGATTCAGACTCCCTCCTACATTCTCTCTCCTCTGGACTCTGGGCCCCACTTGACAGTTTAGAATGCCCATTTCTTTTTCTCCTTTCCTTCCTTTCGGGGCATTCGGAAACACCGGCGGGCAACCGCCGGCGTTTTTTTTTTGTGCGTTTGGTAATAAAAAATCCCCCAAACTAGGGGGATTTTTATTTTGTGTTCAAATTGGCCTTTAGCAACCACCAGTCGCATTACCAATCAATTTAGAAATAGAAATATCCTTGTGCAGCAAGAAATCATATTCGCAGTTGCCCTGTTTATAATGACCCATACAGGCGGACAATGTCAAAACGGCGAACAAGGCCAGCATAACTTTTTTCATAGTTTTCTCCTTTTTACGTAAAAAGTATGATTTATTATAAAATATACAATCTGCTTTTGCAAGGGGACTATATTGCACCACGAATCCATTGGATTTTACCACCCGCAATAACAATTATGTCAAATCGCGCATCACCCATCCAACCCGTTTGTGCAATATATGTTTCCGCCGCCCGGCGCAGGCGAGCCGCCTGGGGCGCCGTTACCGCGGCCAGACCAGTTATGGTGTCAGGGCGATGTTTTACTTCTATAAATGCAATCAGGTTCTTTTTTTGTGCGATAATGTCTATTTCTGCGCGTCCGGTAAAACGCCCCGTTACATAGCGCCGTCGCAGTATCCTGAACCCGTGCAGACGTAAATATATGCGTGCAATAAATTCCGATATCAAACCCGTTTTATACGAATTCATATCAAATCAATTCCATTTCAGTTTGAACAGCGGTATGCAATCAAATAACAACATCCAATTATTTTTTATCTTTATCAATGGCACAAAGCCAAACAGACGCAATCTGAATACGGTTGTGTTTAGTTTGTCAGTATGCAACATTGCGCGGGTATATGCGGGATATTGGTTTTGTAATTCCATTGAAATTGCCCGCCACGCACACAGGCGTCGTGTGTTTTGTGTACAACTGGTATTATTCTGATTCCATCGATAGTACACCAATATATCCTGGATATTATAAAATTTGGTTACAGCCATCAATCGCGCCCACAGACGATAATCTTCGGCTGGGGAATAAAATTCTTCGTATTGTATATCATTGTCGACCAGTATGCTTTTACGCAACATTGCGGCCGTATGTGCAATACTGCAATCTTGCACCATATGAATACGTATATCGGTATCGTGTTCCGACGTTTTCCATATGGAATTATCCACGCCAAAATATTTCAGCCATCCAGACACAACGCCAATATCTGGATGTGTGTCCAGATATTCAACCTGGCGCGCCAGTCGTGTTGGCACCGATATATCATCGTGGTCAAATATGGCCAAGTATTCACCGCGTGCCATTTGAATCAATTTGTTGCGCGATGCCGATATACCGATATTTTGTTCATTTCGTATATATTTTATACGCGCATCGTCGTATGATTTGACAACTTTATCCAGTTCAGTATTTTCCGGACTGTCGTTCAAAATCAAAAACTCAAAATCCGTAAACGTCTGGTTCAGTATAGATTCAATACATTGGCGCAAATGCGCGGGATTTGTGTTATAAATTGGCGTTAAAACAGATACGCGTGGCACAGTAAACTCCTAGATACGTGCCTATTTTATAACCAGGTATATATAAAAGTAAAGTAAAATTGGTTTTTATAGCTAAAACGCGTATGGTTTTGCCTGGAAATTTTCACGTGCTGCTTGGATATTCTGGGCGACGTCAGACGTATAGCGTCCCATATCCACCAGGTCCAGTGACCCATAATACGCGGTCATCATTGGGTCATAGGCATTGTTTGTCGAAATCCATTTGTCGGTGCCTGAATTTGGTGCACCGTATTTGTCCAGAACACCCTGCCAGAACGCCAGGATTTTTTTCTCGCGCTGGTCGGCGAATTTTTCGTGATCACCCTCGATTTCATTGACGTCGTTGTTATACAGTACGCGCCATACAACATTGTCGTCAGCATTACTGGTGAAATAAACAACGATGGTTTCACCCGTGTTTTCGCGTTCCAGATGCAATTCCGACGCGTACAGCAATCCGCGGTTTTTGGCCAACGTATTTACACATTGCTCCAATTCGTCGGGGATGACAATCCCTTGTTGCCGGCATTCATAGTCCAGATTGTATTTCCACTCTTTCTGTATGGAGTATATAATGCTGTCGCTTTTACGTGGGGAATATAGACCCTTTGCCTTGAAAAATAATGTTTCAACGTCGTCAAACGACATCCCCAACATAATCCCGGCGATATCAAAATTATTCACGGTTATTGGTTCTGCACCTGGATTTAATGAAACTGAACTTGCATTCAGATCCGCATCACCACTTTCAGTAATTGCAAAATTGCTGAAATCAAATTCGTCCGTTGCGGCCCACGCTGGTATAATACCGGCCGTTGATAAAAGCATCGCAAGAAAAAATCCCAATCTTATCCGCATATTTATTGCTGTCCCTGAATAATCCGGTTCACACGAAAGTTAAATACCGCCGCTGGGTCACCCCCGTTTTCCAAATAGTCGTGTAACTCATCCAGCTTTACACCGCGTCGCATACCCATTTCGTATGTAATATCCATATACATTGTACCGCGTGTGACAGTTGGTGCAACACTAAAATCGTTCGGTTTTTCCCAGGTCACCAGTTCATAATTGACGACCCAGTATTTCCCGCCGCTTGGTTGAAAAATACTATCTATCAGGCGTGCAACGCGCATAGATTTATTTTCCGCCAGTTTTTGTATATTCTGCGCTTCGTTCGCGTACCATTCGTCAAACACCGTGGCCGAAGACATTCGATACAAGACACTGCCCGATTGAGTGCGACGTGCAATATTTTCCGTATCTGGTGCGACATAGAAATATTCTGTTATGTATTTTCGCACCAATAAATCCATAAACTGTGCATCACCCATATACTCTGGCGTTTGGGGCACGCCCGGGCGCATATCTGACAGGTTGTTTGGCTGGAAAAAGAACGGGAATACGGTTTCGCGTCGTCCTGCGTCAAATATGGCGCCGGTGATATAGATTGCCACGCCGGTCAGTCCCAGCAATACCAATCCCGCCAAAAACATAATCAGTTTTTTCATCAGTTTACTTTATATGCGTTAAAGTCCGCAACATAATACCCCAACGTCTGCGGATACATTTGCGCGTTTCGTGCAACTTTTGCAAATGCTATAATCGACATATCGCCGGACAGGTTGGATTGTATTGTTGCGGAAATGCGCCAGGTTCCGCCGTCGTTGCTTATTTTGCCGGCTGGTTCCATTTGAAATTCTGTTTTATCGACGACCCACCGTTCGCCCGCTGCGACGCGTGCCTGGTAATCTGGAATAACATCATAGATAAAGCGATTAAATAATTCTTCACCAGATGCGCAATACAGTGCACAGGTCTTGTCATCATACGAATGCGTATTTTCCGTACCACACGCGCTTGTGCGTTCACACGTCTGCCACATAGCATCATTATCGGCGGCATTTTCGGAAATAGTAAACCAGTTTGCCGCAAAATTTCCAACCACAGATTGCTGTAATGATTGTATTGCTGGGTATTCAATGGGGCCGTTCCCGTGTGAATGTCCAACAACCGTCCATTGTCCAGTCAATTCATCTATGGATACAATAAACGGGTCAATCTGTTGTGATCGTACCGCCCATAATAACAGCACGCACATAAATATTATCACGACAAACAGTACACACGACGCCGTCGCCATAAATCTGGATATAGCGATACGTGGCCCCGCGGGAAATGCGGGCGTGTTAAAATTGTCTGGATAATCCAACGGCGTCCCCCCTGGTTATTTCGGTGGTATTACGCCTGAAATACCATAATGCAGGCGCACGGGCTCAATTTCAATTCGTTGTTATCATATCCGACGCCGACCGGTTCGCGATCATAAATCTGGCCGCATCCCGCCAGTACCAGCGCCACGAATAATCCCAATACAACTTTCTTCATAATCTTTCCCCCTTGTTTTTGAATTATAAGAAAAATCCGACGTCCCGGTCAAGATATAAAACAAACGGTTGGCAAATTTGCCAACCGTAAATCAGAACTGGGTTTCAAACGACAGCAAGAATCGTTGTTCGCGGTCGTACTTGTTCATCTTTAACGGCCACCCCCAACTGAAATTCATCGGCCCCATCGGCGTGTTCCAGTATATACCAACACCAACGGACGTGCGTATATCACTGTCGATATAATTTGGATAGCCCAGATAAGTATATTCTTCTTTTGGTGGTTTACCCAAAATACCATAATCAAAGAATACAAATCCCTTTATCTGATATTCATCTGGGATAAATATCGGGAAATTCAACTGCGTTGAACCATTGATTTTCCACATTCCGCCCAATGAATAGGTGGTATATGCCCAGTTACGTGACCCCACGCCCGCGATATCAAATCCGCGCAATGATTCCCCACCCAGGAAGTAACGATACACACGCGATATATAATCGCCGTCAATCGGCTGTAACAGTCCAAATTCCAACGATGAACGCAACTGCCAGCGGTCATCCCAGAATTTCACCATACCTATGATATCGGCGTTGTAACGCATATATGTTTCAGAACCGCCGAATCCGGTGTATGCAATTCCGATATTACCCACAATACCGGTATGAGTATTTTGTTCAAAATTCGTATCCAGGTTGTAATAGCGCAAATATGTCCCCAGTGTGAACAAGTTTGCGTCACGCCACCCGGTTGCAGATTGAATATCGTAATTCTGGTCAAATGATGCGGACAGTCGCACCGTCTGTGACCAATGGTCGGTCAGTTTCCAACCCAAACGTCCGGCCACCGTCAATGAATCACGGTCGTATCCAAATCCGCCCAATGATGAATAATCATACATAGTGTACGAAACATCAAATCCCGCGGACAGGAGGCGTCCAAACAGATATGGTTCGGTAAAACTGAACAATGCCTGTTTTTGATATTGTGCGATTGAACCGCGCAGTTGTACAACCTGGCCACGCCCCATAAAGTTGGTTTCGGTAATCCCGGCATCGACCATAAATCCGTTTATGTTCGACCAACCAAATCCACCGGACAGTTCGCCGGTTGGTTGTTCTTCAACCTGGATGTCCAGGTTTATCATATTTGCGTCGGCAATGCGGTTTGGCACCATTTTCACGTCTTTGAAATAGCGTGTCCGCATCAGGTTTTGGCGTCCTTCCTCAATCGTTTGTAATGAAAACGGGTCGCCCGAACGCATTGGAATCAACTGTTCAATAACAGAATCAAACGTGCGCACATTACCCAAAATGTTTATATTGTTCAGATAAATGCGGTTTGTCTTTTCGATATCAAATTCCAAATCTATTGTTTTTGTGTCGTCATTTTTTTTCGGTACGGGATTTACATTTATAAACGCATACCCGTGGTCGGCCACCGCACCACGCAGATTTGAAATTGTTTCATCAACCAAATCTATGTTGTACACGTCACCGTCGTCCATTGCGATTACATCATACAGTTCGCTGCCCGACACGTCCGGGAACGGATTTTTTATTGTCAGTTTTCCGAATTTGTATTTTTCACCCTCGTCAACGGTAAAGGTCACAGAATAATATTGACGGTCTGGCGTAAAAACACCATTTGCATCAGTAACCTGGATATCGACGTATCCGTTGCGCATATAAAATTGACGTATCATTTGCTGATCGTATAAAATACGGTCTTCGTCAAATACGTCGAATTGTGTCATAAAACGCCACCAGGCGTGTTCGCGTGATAAAATCTGGTCGCGCAGTTCGGAATCGCGAAATACCTTGTTACCTTCAAATTCAATATTGCGAATGTATGTCGGGTGACCTTCGTCAATTTCATAGACGACATTTACGCGATTATCGTCCAGTTCAATTTTTTGTGGCTCTATTTTAGTACCGAAAAAACCCTTGCGCTGGTATATGGTCAACATACGCTGAACATCCGCACCGATTACGGATTCGTCGTACGGGTCACGCGATTTCAGACGCAGTTCTTTTTTTAAATCATCGGTGGAAATTTCATCATTGCCTTCAATAGTAACCATATTTACGGTTGGCGCCTCTGCAATGTCGATTTTCAAGACATTGCCAGACATACGCACACTGACGCGGGAAAAATATCCGCTTTCTTGTAATCTTTTTGCAACCTGGTTTGCGTCCTCGGCTGTGACATTATCGCCAACCTTGACATCGGACAGTATGCGAATTGATTCGGCGTCCATACGCTGATTGCCACTGACATCAATACGGGATACGGTCGCAGCAAACGCGGCCGGCGCAGTCATTATGGCGGTGGCGGTAAAAAACAATTTCTTTGCGTTCATATCAGTTCAGCCCCAGTACACGTGCCAAATCATTCCACATTGTCAACGCGAATAACCCGATTATAAACAGCCAACCCACTATAATCGCGATTTCCATTCCGCGTCCGCCCAGTTTGCGCCGTGTTATTGCCTCTATTATCAATATCAGCAGATATCCGCCGTCCAACACCGGCAATGGCAACAAATTTATAACACCAAGATTTACCGATAGCAACGCAATAATTGATAACAGCGCAACGATTCCCATTGACAGGGCCTGGCCGGATACTTCTGCAATGGTAATAAACGACCCCAGTTGCTTTGATGAACGTTCGCCCGTTATAATTTGTTTCAATACAACCAACAACGTTTTTGATTGATAGTACGTTTCGCGTGCGCCGGCATACAGACCGTCAAAGAATCCCTTTTTACGCAGTTCTGTTTTGCTGCCGTCGGCAACCAGTCCCCAGCGTTCGGCCGGCGACAGTTGTACGCGTACCAGTTCTGTCCCGCGCAGCAACAGCACATCTGCATCGTGCGTTGACGCCAGTTCTTTGGCAATAATCAGTTCACCCCAGTTGGTAATTTTTTCGTCGTCTATGCGAACGATTGTATCGCCCGGTTTAACGCCCGCGTTAAACGCGACACTTTCTTGGATAACCTGGCCGACAACGGGCAGTTGGACTTCTTTTGGTTGGAACATAAATATCCCGGAATATATCAGCCACGCCAGAATAAAATTCATAGTGACACCGGCGGCGACAATAATAAACTGCTTCCACGCGGGGGCGGACAGATAGTGTCCCTTTTTCTTGTCTGCGGGCAGTTCGGCATATTTTTTACGGTCGAACATATCTTCTTGGCCGTAAATGGAAACGTATCCGCCCAGTGGCAGACAGGCAATTTTCCAAACAGTTCCGTGCTTGTCGTGCCATTTAACGATTGCCGGGCCGAATCCGATTGAAAAAGTATCAACACGAACACCAGCCCAACGCGCG
Organism: Candidatus Enterousia intestinigallinarum; assembly: GCA_944407095.1. GTDB lineage: Bacteria > Pseudomonadota > Alphaproteobacteria > Rs-D84 > Rs-D84 > Enterousia > Enterousia intestinigallinarum. The sequence continues at coordinate 927,777 of OX097180.1, forward strand.
GCTAAAAAGTGCCCCAATTCGTGAATAAAAACCACGACGCCCAAAACAATCAACAATGCGACAATGGCCAAAATGATTTGCATAACAACCTTTCCTTAAACTTTTGCAATCAATTTTTATATTACAGCATAACCAGCCAAATCAAGGGCAGGGCATAAATCCAGCCGTCAAATCTGTCCAACAGCCCGCCGTGCCCCGGCAGTATGCGTCCAAAATCCTTCAGTCCCATTTCGCGTTTAATCCAACTGGCGGTCAAGTCACCATACTGGGATAGCAACGCGATGCTGATACCAATCCACATCAGTTGCGGCATAAACACGTCCGCCCCCAACAGGCCATACATAACGGATGCAAATGTCCCGCACAGTATTCCGGCAATTTGCCCGGCCCAGGTTTTATTAGCAGACAACCGTTCCCACATTTTGTCGCCGCCAATCATACGGCCAAAGAACCAGGCCCCAATATCAGCACAACATATAATCAACAGCAGCAACAGCATAATCCACGGACGGGTACCGACATAGTTGGCCGCCACCAACATCACACACAGCCACAGTAAAAACGCCCCGAACGAAATCCAGTTCTTTTTCAGTATATCGCGCGGTGTGCGTGCAATACAGATAACCATTTCGGCAATCATTCCGATAACAATCAGAACACTTAAATATCTGACGGCCGGAATACCGAAATATTCACCCAACGCGGCCAACGCCACGACCAGTGCCATAATTACACCAACAATTACACGCTTTGCTGTGTTTGACATTTTTTTCCCTTATTTTTTGCGACCGGAATAGTTTGCTTTTTTCCCGCCACCAAACCGACGGTTTCGTTTAGCATATTCATCCAGCGTATATTGCCACAATTTTTCACTGCGCACCAAATCTGGCCAGTGTTCCGGCACGAACAGCAGTTCCGCATACGCCAGTTTCCATAACAGGAAATTAGAAATTCTGTATTCGTTACTGGTTCGAACCATCAAATCAATCGGCAACAGTTCGCCCGTGTCCAGAAATGTTTCAAACGTCGCCTTATCAACAGGGGCGCCCGCGGCAATCGCGTCATTTACGGCATTGACGATTTCGTCCTGGCCGCCATAGTTCAACGCGAATACAACGGTGCCGGCCGTGCCTTCGGCGGATGCGGCTTCTAACTCATCACATTTTTTTGCCAAACGTTTCGGCAAACGGTCACGCGAACCAATCACGCGATAGCGCAGATTTTTTTCCAACGCGTGCTTCATATTCTTGTCCAGTTCCGTATAGAACAGGTTCATCAAGAAATCGACTTCTTCCTGGGAACGGTTCCAGTTTTCGGTTGAAAACAAAAAGAACGTTATTGTCGTAACCCCGCGCGCAATGAACCAGTCAACCAAGTTTTCAAAATTGGCAATACCCGCCTGGTGTCCCGCCAACGGGGGCAGACCACGTGCTTCGGCCCAGCGACGGTTTCCGTCGCATATAAATGCGATGTGTTTTGGTATTTTTGGCGTATCCGCCGGGGTCGTTGTTTGTTTTTTGAATAATTTGAACATCTTTATTCTGCACAGTTATTTTGTTAGACGGACATAATGTCGGCTTCTTTCTGTTTGGACAGGGCATCGACTTCGCCACTACGGCGGTCAAACACCTTTTGCAAATCGTCTTCAAATTTACGCTGGTCGTCTTCGGAAATTTCTTTGTCTGTAACAGCGCGCTTGATTTTACCCATAGCATCCTGGCGAATATTACGCATAGAAATTTTTGCTTCTTCGGCGTATTTGCCGGCAACCTTGGTCAGTTCACGACGGCGTTCTTCGGTCAACGGCGGCATATTCAGACGAATTACCCCGCCCGCGGTCATTGGGTTTAATCCCAAACCGGAATCGCGGATTGCCTTTTCAACCGCACCGGCATTATTTATATCCCATACGGTTACGGTCAGTGTTTGATTGTCTGGTGTTGCAACGGTTGCCACCTGGTTTATGGGCATATCTGAACCATATACTGGCACACGCACCCCGTCCAACAAGTGAACCGACGCACGTCCTGTACGCAGACCGGCATATTCATTTTGTAAAACATCTAAAGTTTGTTGGGTTTTCTGCTCAACTTCGGCTTTCAGCGATTGATAATCCATAGTAAAACTCCTTATGTTCAAAAAGGTTAGCAAATTGATTTGACATTTGGCAAGAAGAAATATAGAATATTGCATCACACGGGGTTGTAGCTCAGTTGGTAGAGCACTTGCATGGCATGCAAGGGGTCGTCGGTTCGAGTCCGATCAGCTCCACCAGAAATGTAGTATGGCGGATGTAGCTCAGTTGGTTAGAGCGTTGGTTTGTGGTACCAAATGTCGCCGGTTCGAATCCGGTCATCCGCCCCAGAAATAAAAAGCGCCCAGCGGGCGTTTTTTATTTCTGTGTAAGGATGCGGATGAGAACCGGCGAAAGAGCCGTTCGAACCGCCGCAAAAAGGCGAACGTCAGTGCGCCGGTTTGCGTCAGCAAATTTTGCAAGGTGACGAAGTAATCCGGTCATCCGCCCCACGAGTAACCAGTAACGAGTAACTAGCAACTATTCCAGTACCCGTTTTTGCAGTTCTATCAGTTTTTTGCATCCGGCCGACGCCATATCCATCAGTTTTGAAATCTGGTCGCGGTCAAATGGGTGTTGTTCACCAGTTGCCTGAATTTCGATAAATTTACCGTCACCAGATACAACAAAGTTTGAATCCATTTCAGCGACACAATCTTCGTCATAATCCAAATCCAATATCAATTCACCGTTCCACAGACCTGCTGAAATTGCGGCAACATAATCCCGTATAGGATTTTCGCGTATGCGTCCTGCATCAATCAGCCACCGCACTGCCAGCACCAGTGCCACGTACCCGCCAGTGACCGCCGCGCAACGTGTCCCGCCGTCGGCCTGAATCACATCACAGTCGATTGTTATTGTGTGCCGCCCCAGTTTGTCCATATCAACAACGCTGCGCATTGCACGGCCAATCAGGCGCGAAATTTCTGCACTGCGATGATCCTTCATCAAAGTTTCGCGACCCTTGCGCGTGCCGTTTGCACGCGGCAACATTGAATATTCTGCCGTAACCCAACCGCCGGTTTTATTCTGTATTCGTTTCCAAAGTGGCTGATTCATTTCAACTGATGCGGTGCATAAAACCTGGGTCCCGCCCATTTTTATCAGGCACGAACCTTCGGCCCACTTGTTGACACCGGTTTCCATCGAAACGGGTCGAATTTGGTCGGTTTTACGCATAGATGGTCGCATCATAAATAAATCCTTTGTTTTTGAATTGCTGTATACTATATAATAAAGGGACAGGATTGCAATGCTTTTTGCATTTGCTTTTTTACTGCTATGCGTGTATCCTGTCCAGTCGGTAAAAGGATTTTTATGTCAGCCAAAGCAAAACGCTTGTTCAAAAAGTTAGTTAGTTATTCAGGCATTTTTTTCTTTGTATTAGCTGCCGTTATGTTGTGGTGGCAGCTGCGCGAATACAGTTTTTCGGACATTTTTCACGCGTTGGTCAATATACCCGTTGTAAATTTGCTGGTGGCGTGTATAGCGTGTTTTGCCGGATATTTGACATTGTCATTGTATGACTATTTGGCATTGCGGTATGTTGGCGCGCGTGTGTCGTGGTGGAAATGGATGCTGGCGGGAATGCTGGGGTTCGCAATCAGCAATAATGCCGGCCACGCCGTGGTCAGTGGTGGTGCGATACGTTACCGGTTATATACACGCTGGCGCATTAGTGGCGGCGATATTGTAAAGATGCTGACGTTTTCCGGAATGACGTATTTCCTGGGGTGTTCAGCAATATTGATTATCGGGTATTTTTTGGTTCCGTCGGAATTGCTGTCGCGTTCTGTTGGGGCCAGTGTTGGAATAAACACGTTGTTTATTATATGCACGGCGGCAGTTTTGGCATACTTTGCGGCAACAGTGTTTTTTCAAAAGAAAAGTATAAAAATAAAAAGCATAAAGTTCCAGATTCCGACAACAAAAACCGCATTATTACAGACATTATTGGGTGCGGCGGACAGTTTTCTGGCCGGATTGGTATTGTATTTCTGCCTGCTGTCGTTTGTTCATATACCGTTCGGCACCTATATCGGGCTGTTTGTTATCGCGCAAACAACCGGCGTATTTAGCCAGGTTCCCGGTGGTATCGGTGTATTTGAAAGTATATTTTTGCTGGCATTACCCGATGGCGTGGACAAGGCGGATATATTCGGGGCGCTGTTAGCGTACAGAATAATATACTATGTTCTGCCGTTGATTGGGGTTGGCGGGTTGTTTTTTATATATGAAAACTATCTGCGTGCGCGTATGAAGCGCTGGCTGGCCGAAGCCAAGGAACGAATTCCCCAGATCCCGGCTAAAATCAAAAATATCCGTCACGGTAAAAAATAAATGCCTTGCCTGGTCGGCTTTGGCGTGCTATGCTGAATCTCAACGTATGAAATGGGATTGATATAAGTGTTTGTATTATCACTGCTCTTTGTAATTCGATACGCGCTGTTTATCATCGTTGCGCACTCCCTTGGCATAGGCACGGACGCCTCACGGGGACGGGTTATGGCCATTGCATACGCATACAACACAAAAGGATTACTAAATGTCAAAGAAGATTTATGTGGACGCAGTCCACCCGGAGGAAACACGTGTGGTCGTGGTGGATACCGCAACCAACCGTGTTTCTGATTTTGACGTTGAAACAACCACTAAGCCCCAGATAAAGGGAAACATTTATCTGGCCAAGGTTATTCGCGTCGAACCTTCCTTGCAGGCGGCATTTGTTGACTATGGTTCTGGCAAGAACGGATTTCTGCCGTTTTCGGAAATACACCCGGATTATTACCAGGTAACCCCCGAACAGAAAAAGAAACTGATTGAATTGGCGCACGCCAATATTGTTGACGACGACGACGATCCCGATGACGAAGCGGACGAAGTCGCCGAATACGACGACCACAGTGCCGGCGAAGATAACAAGGAATTGCTGAAACGTTCCCACGAATTCAAGATTCAGGACGTTATAAAGCCAAAACAAATTTTATTGGTTCAGGGTGTCAAGGAAGAACGTGGTCAAAAGGGCGCGTCAATGACGACATATCTGTCGTTGGCGGGTCGCTTTGCGGTTTTGATGCCCAATTCGCGCAAACGCAACAGTTACGGTATTTCCAAAAAGATTTCTGACAAGGCCGAACGCGCACGTCTGCGTGAAATTCTGCACGAATTAAAAATTCCCAAGGGTATGACCGTTGTTCTGCGTACTGCTGCAATGGGGGCAAACGCCGTTGATATCGCCAAGGATTATGATTATCTGGTGAATCTGTGGAATGAAATCCGTAAAACGACCCTGGAATCCGTTGCGCCAGTAACTATTCATACCGAAGATTCATTGTTGCGTCGTGTCGTGCGTGATTTCCTGTCGGACAAGGACGACGTACTGATTGTCCAGGGGGACGAAGCATTTGACGCCGCCAAACAGTATTTTCAACAGATGTATGGCCGCGCACCGCGCAAACAGTTGGTGCAATATCGCGATGCCGCGGTGCCATTGATGGTCAAGGCCGGCGTTGAAAAACAGTTAGAAGGTATGCACGGTCCATATGTCCAGTTGCCGTCGGGTGGATCCCTGGTCATCAACCAGACCGAAGCAATGGTGACAATCGACGTAAATTCATCCCGCGCGATAAAGGAAAAAGATATTGAACAGACGGCTCTGAACACTAATCTGGAAGCCGCCGAAGAAATCGCCCTGCAACTGCGCCTGCGTGATTTGGCCGGTATTATTGCGATTGACTTCATTGATATGGAAGAAGAGAAAAACAATCGCAAACTGGAATCCAAAATGCGCGAGGTTATGAAACGTGATCGCGCCCGCACCCAGGTTGCCAAGATAAACAATTTTGGTGTTTTGATGCTGTCACGCCAGCGTTTGCGCAGCAGTTTTATGGAATCGTCGTATGTGCAGTGCCCGCACTGTATGGGGGCCGGCGTTGTGCCGTCAATTCAGACCGCGGCAATAATTTTGTTCCGTCATTTGCAAGAAAAGTTGTTGGCAAAAAGTGCCCAGAAAATCATAATGACGGTGCCCAGTGATGTCGCCATATACCTGCTGAATAGCAAGCGTGCCGAGTTGGCCGCGATGGAGGCGGAATTTGACACCGAAATCGTTATCATCGGTGATGACAGTTTGATGAATATTGACCAGTATTCTATTCAACGTGTCGCCCCAGAACAGAACAAAACCGAAGATTTGCTGAACGCGTACGCGCCGTCAACGGATGCCCGTCGTAAAAACGCCCGTCATATGGACGCCAAAAAGACGACTATGAACGCGCCACGTCGCAAACGTAAAAAGGGGCCGAGCCAGAAAAAAACAATCTGGCAAAAACTGGTTGGATAATAAAAACGGGACATATGTCCCGTTTTTATTATTGCTAAATTCGTACATTTTGACTAATTTTATAGTATATGAAACGCGAACTGTTTGAATTTTTGAATACCGACCTGCAGTTTATCAAGGGCGTCGGCCCGGTTTTAGCCACACGGTTTGACGATGTATTGGGCGGGCGTCGGGTGTTGGATTTTATGCTGCATACGCCGGCATATATTCGCGCGCGTGATGTTACCGAAAACGTTTTGGATGCCGTCGCGGGCGATGTGATAACAATACCGCTGTTGGTAAAATCGCACAGGGCGGGGGGCGTTTTTCGCGGACGTCGTCGCCCGACACAGATTCTGTGTGCTGATAAAATGGGAAACACGGTGGTGATTCAGTTTTTTAATGTGAACTTTCTGGATTATTGGTTGAAAAAATTGCCTGTTGGTGATTGGCGTATGGTCAGTGGAAAACTGGAACGCGGTGGGCGTGCGACGATAAATCATCCTGACTTTATCGAAGAAATGCAAAACGCCGATAAAATTCCGTCCATCCAGGCGATTTATCCCGCGGGCGAAGGCCTGACCCAGAAAACATTTGCAAACGTCCGTGACCAGATATTTAATATCTTGCCCGACAAGATTGCGGGCGAAACAGATGACAATGTGCGCGAATTTTTTGATGCATTGCGTCACGTGCATTATCCACAGTCAGACGCTGATTTAATGCCAAATTCGACATATATGGCAAAGTTGGCGTATTGGGAATTATTGGCGCACCAGTCGGCGATTGTAATCAGTCGTCGCAATCGTGCGGACGTGCGCAATCGGCGCGTCGTGCGTCCAAAAAAGTATGAGTTGTTGGAACGCTTTTATTCGGCACTGCCGTTTGCACTGACTGGTGCTCAGACACGTACGCTGGGTGAAATATTTGATGATATGTCGCGCGATGTGCCTATGATGCGCCTGGTTCAGGGCGACGTGGGCAGTGGTAAAACAATCGTTGCGCTGGCGGCGGCGGTTAAAATGGCCGAAACCGGGGCTCAGACGGCACTGTTGGCGCCAACCGATACCCTGGCACAGCAACACTATGCAAAAATAAAGCCACTGTGCGATAAAATTGGCATAGTTTGCGATATACTGACCGGCCGGGACAAGGGTGCGCCACGTCGTGAAAAATTGGTGTCCCTGCGTTCTGGGCGAACAAAAATAGTTGTTGGTACACACGCATTATTTTCTGATGATGTTGAATATAAAGATTTGGGACTGGTAATAGTTGATGAACAGCATCGCTTTGGCGTTTCCCAACGCGAAGCATTACGATCCAAGGGTGCAAATCCCGACCTGTTGGCACTGTCTGCAACGCCGATACCGCGTACGTTGTCTATGACGATATACGGTGATATGGACGTATCGATTATAAATGAAAAGCCGGCGGGACGTCTGCCGATTATAACGACTAAATTGCCGGTTGCGCGTGTCGGTGAACTGGTTGCGCGCCTGCGCGTGCAAATTGATAACGGGGCCAAGGTGTTTTGGGTCTGTCCATTGGTTGAGCAATCTGAAGTATCGGACTTGACGGCGGTAAACGCCCGATACGATGATTTGAAAAAGTTTTTTCCCACTGCGGGACTGGTGCACGGCCAAATGGAAAAGCGTCAGCGTGACGCCGTAATGGCCGAATTTGCCGACGACAATTCGGATATGAAAATACTGGTTGCCACCACGGTTATAGAGGTTGGCATTGACGTCCCGCGTGCAACAATAATTGTTATTGAAAACGCCGAACGGTTTGGCCTGGCCGCGTTGCACCAGTTGCGCGGACGTGTCGGACGTGGCAACCAACAATCGTATTGCATATTGCTGTATGGACGCAATATCAGCGAAGACGGGCTGAAGCGTCTGGACGTACTGACGGAAACGGACGACGGATTTGCCATTGCCGAACAGGATTTAATTATGCGTGGCACAGGCGAACTGTTGGGGACGCGCCAAAGCGGGTGGATAAACTATCACTTTGTGGATTACGCGCGTCATCGGGATTTATTCAAATTGGCTGCGTCCGCTGCGCGTGATATGGTGGATGTTGACGCGTGGACACGCGATTTGATGTTCATATTTGACCGCGGGGTGACAATCAGTGCATAAAATTCTGGTTATTCTGTTGTGTGTTTTTCTGGCGGTGCCGGCACGTGCGGCGTCGCTTATCAACGATACCGAAACAGAACGCGTTTTAACGGAATTGATAACGCCGTTGGCGGATGCCGCCGATATCCCAGCCGGACGTCTGCGCGTGCATATTATAAACAGCAATGAATTTAACGCGTTTGTTATGGGGGGTGAAGATGTGTATGTGTACACAGGCCTGTTGACGCAAATCAAATCACCTGATGCATTACAGGCGGTTGTCGCACACGAATTGGGGCACACATTGGGCGGACATATGGCGCAAATGGCCGACCGAATGAGTGCAGAAATGACGCGTACTATGCTGATTCAGGCATTGGGCATTGGATTGATGGCGGTTGGGGGTGACCCGTCGTTGGGGGCGGGGGTATTGGCTGGTTCCAGTGGCGTGGCGCAACAATCTATGCTGGCGTTCACCCGGGACGAAGAACGCATTGCCGACGATATGGGATTAAAATTGATGATACGTGCAAAATTAAATCCCAACGGGTTTATAGACGTGTTTGAACAAATGTCACATATGACGGGCGCACTGGAATCACGCATAAATCCGAACCGAATAAACCACCCGCTGACTGCCGAACGTTTAAGCAATGTTCGCGCCCAGATTGATAAAATGGACGCATCATATACGCCGTCAAACGCACCGACCGCGGATCAGCGTGCCGAATACGAACTGGTTCGGGCAAAGTTGGTCGGATATCTGGACAGTGCGGAAAATGTCACGACAATGTATCCAAATTCCGATACGTCGGATGCGGCACTGTATGCGCGTGCAATCGCACATATGCAGATGGGTAATCTGGACACGGCGCGTGACGGCACAATGACACTGATATCACGTAACCCGGAAAATCCGTATTTTTATGAATTGCTGGGTGATATAGAATATCAACTGGGGCACTATGACGACAGTGTCAACGCGTATGAGCAGTCATTAAAATTGACCGACAACGCGCCCCAGATTGAAACGGCGCTGGCACTGGTGCTGACCGAACGGAACGCATCTGGCGACCGCGACCGGGCGATTGCATTGTGCAAACGTTCGTTGCTGTCCGCGCCGGCACCGATGACGTATTGGGTATTGGCGCGTGCATACGGTGACGACGGACGTGCCGATTGGGCCCGTGCGGAATATTATCATATGATGGGGCGTGAAAAACAGACACGCGAATATGCGCGTCGCGCACAAAAATCGTTACAACCCGGCACCCCCGAATATATCAAGGCCGGGGATTTACTGGAATAAATTTTATTCTGGAAAACATCACACACGTATTATGTAATTACAATTGTATTTTCTAGTAACCTGTAACTAAAAAAACCGGGGTAATCCCCGGTTTTTTATTTTGCAAATGAATAATCCATTTCCAAGTGATTTGGATTATACGTGCCGTTCATAATTGCGATGGTATCTTCTACGATAACCAGTTCTTCGTTTGTGGCAATCATAAAGATTTTTACACGGCTGTCGGGGGTGGATATTTCCATTTCATCAACACCCTTGCGTGCCAGGGCGGCGGCATTTTTTTCTTTGTCCAGTTTTACGCCCAATTCTTCCAAACCGCTGCAGAATTTTTCACGCAGATAGTCGTCATTTTCACCCACGCCCGCCGTAAATACCAACGCGTCCGTGTGCCCCAGTTCCGCCATATAAGAACCAATGTATTTTTTTACATTGTGTGCTTCCATATCAATGGCCAGACGGCACTTGTCGTTAGTTTCACGGTTTGATTCCACGTCACGACGGTCTGCAAAACATTCTGTGACCCCCATTAAACCTGAATCTTTGTTCAAATGCTTTTGCATTTGTTCCGGTGTCAGATGCAGACGTTCCATAACATATAAAACAACCCCCGGATCGATGTCGCCCGGACGTGTTCCCATTGTCAGGCCGGCCAACGGTGTCATCCCCAGTGATGTATCAACAGAAACACCGTTTTTAATTGCGGTTGCTGATGCACCCGACCCAATGTGCAAAGTAATCAGATTGCATTTGTCCGCCGGTTTTCCCAACAGTTTCGCCGCGCGTTTGGATACATACAGGTGCGATGTCCCGTGAAAACCGTATCTGCGCACGCCCAGTTCAGTGTACCACGCATTGGGCACGGCATAGCGATATGCATAATCTGGCATTGTCTGGTGAAAAGCGGTGTCAAATACGGCAACCTGTTTTGCGTTCGGCAATAATTGTTTTGCCGTAACAATCCCCATCAATGCAGGCGGATTGTGCAACGGTGCGATTGATGACAGTTCATCAATTGTACGCATAACTTCGTCCGTGATTTCCACAGATGATGCAAATTTATCACCGCCCATAACGACACGGTGACCAACGCCGCCAATTTCGTTCATATCAATGGATGCATCGCGCAACATAAACAGCACGACATTCAGCGCTTCGTCGTGGTTTTTCATTTCTGTTTCTTTGCGTGTTTTTGTGCCGTCGGGATATTTCTGGGTTATGAAAGAATCTGGCAAGCCAATTTTTTCAACATTTCCGCCGACAATATATTTTTTTGAATCAGCGTCAAAAACCTGGTATTTCAGTGATGAAGAACCACAATTCAGTGCAAGTATGTACATAATGTCCCCTTTTTCTATGGCGTCAGCATAACACACGGCGCATAATGTTTCAACCGTAAAAAGCACAAAAAAGTACCGCCATTGGCGGTGCTTTTTACGCGGTAATTTGATAATTGTTCAGGTTATCTAAAATTATTTGGTCCGCTATGGACAGATTGGTATTTGGATTTTTCTTGTTAAAGTTCTTTTGTTTGTCCTTTGCACTGCCGGGCGTCCACGAATACATTTTCCCGGTATGGCTGTCGCGTCCCGTTTCCAGCATATCCCAATACGCCATCAGTTCACGATATTTATCCTTATGATTGGCGTCCCAGTTATTCAATACATCGTTTTGTTTTGTAATCTGATCATTTAACATTTGTATTGACTGGGTTGCATTTTCAAATTCCTGGCGCTTTTTAATCTTTCTGTCCATTTGTTTGGTTTTTGTGGTGATGTCACGCTGGGATTGTGAAATATTTTGCACCCGTGCCTGAACCGCCGGGTCGGTAACCGTTGGTGCGGCCGGGTTTGACCCCGCCTGAAGTTGTACTAAATAATTTGCAACCGCATTGGCATCCGGATGCGTCTGGTTTGCAGCCAGCCATTGTTCTAAATTACGTACCTGATTGTCTAAATTCTGATTTAGTGCGGATATATCCTGTCTGTATTGGCCGATTGATGCATCCAATGCCTGTTCGGTCAGCCCGCGATTACGCATAGCGGTCAGATTGTTTTCCAGGTCGGTTTTCTGCATTTCGTTCGCTGTCTTTTGTTGCTGGGTTGCGGTCTTTTGCGCATTGGTATCGGCAATCCAGGTGTCGCGCGCACCCTTTATGCGTCCGGTTTTACCGTTAAACTTGCTGCCGTTCAGGCGGATTGCGTTCCCGCCCATAGTTATCAGGTACCCAACACCCATAAATGCGGCCTTGATACTTTTGTCCATCGCATTTGTAACGAATTGTACGGCCTGGTTTTTATTCCAGGACAAACCGCCATCTGAAAAGATAGATAATTTTTCGTTGCCCAATGCGTCCATAATTTTACTGGTGGTGTAACCGTATTTTACGACGGATAAAACCTCCATCGCGGTTTTGGCTTCGTCCATTTTGTTTTCACGGACGGCCTTGATAACCAGTTCGGAAACAATCGCCTTCATTTGACGTCCGGTTTTCAGGGCGCCGGCAAATGCCTTGGGCATTGTGTTTTTTAATTCGCCCAACGTTTTGTTCATCCAATCAAAATGGTCAACCGCGCGTGGCGATTTGTACATCAGATTCTTTTTTATGTCGCCCGCACTGCTCAACAGTTTGTCCAGCCCGTCCGTTGGTTTGAACTTTGCACCCGTCAGGGCCTTGAATATCAACTGGGCCGAATTGGAAAAATACAGACGGTCACCGCGCAACTTGATATACTTGTCCATATAATCGGTCCAAGTATCTTTTACGTTATCTTTCAGGTGCTGCCACGGCGTAAGTTCATCGCTGCGCTTTGGCGGGACATAATCCTTGCTGTCGGCGTTGGCGTAATCAACCTTGCCAACCGATGTTTCCAGGTGTTTGGAAATTTTACCGTGGTCGTATAGTTTGAATACATCGTATACCTTGGAATCGGTAACCAGCGTATTTAACAGTGATTTATAATTGCGCTTGAAATAATCCAGTTTGTTTGGGTTGACGGTACTGGTGTCAAATCCGTTTTCAATATCCGTAAAGTTGGGAAGTTGTCGTCCCTGCAGACCAAGTGCCTGTTGAAAATCCGGTTGTTGGACATAAAATGTTATATATTGCGCAACGGTCTTTAGTTTTTTCTGGAAATCCGGCGCCGTGTTATATTTTTTGGAACTGATGCCATTTAACAAATCTGAATAAGAAAAATCAGAATCAACCAATCCCCATTGCTTCAGATAAATTTCCAGGCCATTGCGATGATCGGTTAAAAATTGTTTGAAATCACCATTGATTAAAGATTCTGCCGTCGGATTTGCAACGGCATTTGCAAACAAATGTGTCGCCGGATCACCAAAGTATTCGTTCAGGAAACTGGTTGCCTTGGCATTGTCTTTGAAACTGTCCTTGGACGCGGACATTTCGCGAAATGCGTCCTGAAACGCGTTAAAGAATTTTGTCCACTCCTTGTCATCCAGAAAGAAGTTACCAGTTGCATCATTGGGATCGGGCAGGTCGTTTTCAACCCACTTGCCGTTTGCATCCTGGTGCATCAGTTTGGATTTCCAGTCCTTCATATTTCCGCGGAAATCATCGGATGCCAGATATACGTCAAATTGGGCGCGAACCTCTGGCGGCATTGTGTTAAAACGCCGCTGCATATAATACTGCAAAAGAAATTCGTTCATATTTGCCATAAATCGCACCCCATATTGACCCATATTATTATAGTGCCTTTTTTGACAAAAATCAATATTTGCGCTATAATTCCTACTGATATATGGAAGGGTATTTTTATGAATAAAAATTCTGCGTTGCGCCGTTTCCTGCGTAATGTATATGGGTATTCATTTTTTAATAAATTGATATTGCTGACACCCGTCTATGCCGTGTTTATGCAGGAAAACGGTCTGACGGATTTGCAACTGTCGCTGATGTTTATAATTTTATCGGCGGGAACTTTCCTGACCCAGATACCAGTTACCTGGATAACAAACAAATTGGGTGCCAAGCCCGCAATTATATTGGGCCAGCTGTTAAAGGCGATTGCATTTGTATTGTGGTTGGTATGGCCGACGTTCTGGGGATTTGCAATCGGTATGTTTTTATGGGGTATGGAATGGGCGTTTTTTAATGTATCGTTTGAAGGTATGGTGTATGACGAACTGCGTGCCCGCCGTCATCAAAAGATTTATTCCAAGGTTTTGGGAATCCGATACAATGTTCAGGCAATAGGAACCGCATTGTCGGCTTTTGGGTCGTTGCTGATGTTTGCGGGATACGGGTGGATTACGTTTGCGTCACTGGTATCGCTGGCGCTGTCAGTGTTATGTATAGCCCGCATAGATATGCGTGCACATCCAACCACGCCACGCCGCGTACGCAAGACGAACTTTATGAAGTTGTTCCGCACGGGGGTGCGCATTTGTGCCAAAACACCGTGTATATGGCTGATGCTGGTGTTGAGTTTGTTGGTTGCTAATGTTGCGTATTTAGATGATTATTTAAGCCCCATTGGCATTGAAATTGGATTGCCGGTGGAATTTGTCGGATTTATTCAGTTCTTTATTCTGGGGTGTGCAGTGTTGGGGCAAACATTTGCATACCGCTTTTCGCGTATTCGTGATTGGATTTTGTACACGATAATATGTGTTGCGGGTGGGGCGTTTGTTCTGTTTTCATTTATGTATTCGCTGGCGGGATTGTGGGCGTTGGGGCTGGCATACGTATTATTCAGCGGTCTGAACGTTTTGTTGTATTCGCGGTTCCAGGACTTTGTACCAACAACGTATCGTTCAGTGATTTTGTCACTGTACAGTATTGGTGATAATATAATTTATATAGGAACGTGCCTGGTAATCGGATTAGGTGGAATGCTGGGCAGTTGGCGTTACAGCATATTAGCACTGGGGATGATATTGATAGGCGTCGGACTGTGGGCGTTGCTGTTCATACGTGATAAGTGCGCCATATCTGCTGCGCCTGGTGCGCGTGCCGTAAAAACGACTCATCCGACTGGCAAGGCATAGGTTCCTGTACAATTCGCCGACTGGTTTGCTGTAAAATTACGGTATGGCGATAAAACTGCGTAATATATTACTGAAAATGATACCGTACGTACTGTCAGTGGCAGGCGGACTGATATTGTTTATAGTTACCAAGGATGAAGTACATAATCCCAATGTAACAGATTTGATAAATAATATTTCCGCGTCACTGTTATCAATACCGCTGGTGTTTTTGTTGTATGACTATACGAACTATCGCGTTTCAAAGCAGTTAAATAAAACTATGGCGGACAGTATGACGGATAAAATAAATATCATATTGCTGAATTTGATAATGATAATTCGTCAGATGCTGGGCATTCGTGGAACGCTGACATTTGCGTCTATGAATAAAATGAGTAATCTGTCACAGTCCAAAATAGTGGCTAACTTGAAAATAACCCAGAATCTGGCAAATGAATTGCGTACGTACCGCGATGAAATAGACAATATGATTTATAACGGGGCAAAACCGAATGTCTTGACCGGAGCCCAGGTGCAAATGTTGACCGGATTAGTACGTGAATTATCGCTGTTGATAAATGAACACAGTTTTCGTCGCAATCGCCGTGTGGCGGCAAAATATATAGAAAATATCATAGGCAAGATAATTGACTGGATGGATTCAGATGCATTTGCGTCTATGCATTTTCAGCAGTTGTTGGGTGCGGCGCAACTGGACGCCACAAACCGCAAAAGTACAAAAAGCAAAAATAATTGATTCTATACGTTGCCCAGTATTTTAATAAATATTATTTATAATAAAAATCCCGCGGAAATCCGCGGGTTTATCGTGGTGGGGACACAGGGACTCGAACCCTGGACCCAATGATTAAAAGTCATTTGCTCTACCAACTGAGCTATGTCCCCAAAACTGAACTGGAATAAAGAACCCAAGGGTTCTTTTTCCAAAGTTCGGGCTCAATTTTGCCACAGAAAAAAACAAAAATCAAGAAAAAATACCGTGTATTGTATAATTTTTTATCAGGTATTTATATCATGTAACATGCCACCGCAAAATACGATATAAATAATGTCGTACTGTGCGGTGAATTCAAACGAACTATTTCCCAATTCGTTTGTATGTTACATTTTCTTTGGTGGACATTACGTTTTCGTCCAACAGGTTTCTGTAATCCAGTATGATTGTTGGATGTTCAAATGTTGCGGATTCCATTTCGCGGAATTCTGGCCATTCTGTCAAGATTACGATTATATCTGCATTTTCAATGCAATCATGCAATGAATTTGCATATTTAACGTTTGATCCCAATACATTTGATGCATTTTTCATTGCCTGGGGGTCATATGCATAAATTTGGTTATGACGTATGTTTTTAATAATATCAATGGCAGGACTGTATCTGACATCGTCTGTACCATTTTTGAACGCCAACCCCAGAACCGCCACGCGTGCATTTTCGCCAATTTTATCAATTTGTGCGTTTATGCGATTTGCGATATTTTGACGGCGTTCATGATTACCCTGGATTGTTTTAGAAACCAATCCTAAATGTACGCCATGCTTGTTGGCCACATATGCCAATGCATTTGTGTCTTTTGGAAAGCAACTGCCACCGTATCCGATACCAGCGTTCAAGAATTTGCGACCAATTCTGGAATCCATGCCCATACCGTCGGCAACATCTGATACATTTGCGCCAACTTGTTCACACAGGTCTGCGATTTCGTTTATAAATTGGATTTTTGTTGCCAAAAACGCATTTGATGCATATTTAATAATTTCCGCAGAACGGCGACTGGTACGAATTATTTTATCTGGTGAAATATGCGGTGCATACAAATCGCGCAGTTTATTATACGCATCGACATTATCAGTACCGATTATAATTCTGTCTGGGCGGAAAAAGTCATGCAGTGCGTAACCTTCGCGCAGAAATTCCGGCATAGATACAACAGTTACATTTTTATTGTCGATTATGCGTTCTATTTCATCGTTTGTTCCAACTGGCACTGTTGATTTTGTGGCAACGATTGCACCGTTTTGCAAGAAAGGTTTTATTTCATCAGCGGCCGCATATATGTATTGCAAATCCGCAGACCCATCGTCTGCCATTGGTGTGCCAACGGCCAATATAATTAAATCTGCATTGCGAATATCTGACATATCGCCAGAAAATCTGATGTTGCTTTTATTAGATTCGTATAATTCTTGTAATCCGTCTTCGAACAATGGCATATAGCCAGATTGCAATATTGCCAATTTTTGTTCGTTGTTGTCGATACATACAACATGGTTACCAAAACTGGCCAAACCACATGCTGTTGGTAATCCAACGTATCCAGAACCTATAACTGCTATGTTCATATCACACCTCCGTCTAAATGTGTATAATTGGAATATTTACATAATCATTTACGGAAATTCAATAAATAATTAAACTTTGCAAATCAGTGATGAAAGATTTATCCTGGGTATCATGATAAAAATAATAGATGCACATTGCCATATTCAATCGACCCAGGATATTGCCCATATGTTATCACGCGCTGATGATATGGGGGTGGTGGGGGCGATATGTAACGCCACGTCGCCGGCGGATTGGGGGCGTATTATTGAACTGACACAGAAGTATGCCGGCCTTTACGGATGTATCGGTGTGCATCCGTGGCATATCGCGGGGCTGGCACCTGGGTGGAACGATAAAATGCACGAAATGTTGCGGCAATTTCCAACCCTGATGGTGGGCGAGGTTGGTTTAGATAAAAATCACCCGGATATGCCGGTCCAGGAATCCGTTTTTATTTCACAGATGAAAATTGCTGGCGACCTGGGGCGGCCGATATTTGTTCACTGTGTTGGGGCGTGGGATCGTGTACTGCATATTTTGAAAAACTATCGTGGTGCGCGTCCGCGGGCCTTGATAGCGCACGCCTTTGCTGGGTCGCGCGACATAATGGAACGCCTGGGGACAGAATATGGTTTTTATTTTTCTTACTCGCCGGATATATTGAACGATAATCGCACTCGCTTGGTGGATACGGTGCGCGAAACGCCGATTGAACGGATTTTGATTGAAAGCGACGCCGCCACGCCAGATATTGTTCCCGATGTTCTGCGTCGTGTGGCGGAAATAAAATCGATTGCGGTTGCCGATGTTGCTGATATAGTTTATAAAAATACAATCAGAATTATAAGAAATGGACAGATTGCATAGAACACGTTTATTGTTTGGCGACGCGGCAATGCAACGCCTGGGCGAAGCAACGGTAATGGTCGTTGGGTGCGGGGCGGTTGGTTCGTTCGCCATAGAAGCATTGGCACGCATCGGTGTAGGCAATTTGATTCTGATAGATTTTGACGGGGTTGAAGAATCAAATATAAATCGCCAGTTGTTTGCGCTGGATTCAACCATTGGCCTGGCAAAGGTTGACGTTGCCGCGGCACGAATTAGTGATATAAACCCAAAGATTCGCGTTACGGCACTGAATATGGTCTTTGATGAAGCGCACACGCCGGACGTAACGCCGGATTTTGTTATTGACGCCATAGATTCCGTACCGTCTAAAATTGCGTTGTACAAATGGTGCGCCGCACGTGGGGTGCCGTTTATATCCAGTATGGGGGCAGCACGCAAGACCGACCCCACGCAAATCAGAATTTCAAAAATATCAAAAACATCTGTTTGCCCGCTGGCCGCAAAAATTCGGCGGATTGTACGTGACGAGAATATTGCTGATTTTGATGTAGTATATTCTGTCGAGCCAGCAGATTCAACCGTATCCGGCCGAGAGTTTGGATCATTGATAACGGTAACAGGAACGTTTGGGTTGATGATGGCAAATTTTGCGGTGCAAAAAATAGTTGGTAAATAAAAACATTTATGGCAATTTGTTCCGGGGTATATAAAGAAAGTCCAGTATTTCTGCGGATAAGAACCTTTTCCTAAATGCGCTATTGCGATTGAAACCGTGTTTGAAAGCGGTTATAATGAACCTGTCTTATTACAAGACAAACTAAATCTTGAAAAGGAGAAAAAAGAGATGAGAGGACTGACAACCTTTGTGTTGATGCCATTGACGATTATCGGTGCCCTGAACTGGGGTTTGATTGGAATCTTTGGTTTCGACCTTGTTGCGTTTATATTTGGCCCGGCCACGATTGCCAGCAGCATTGTGTACAGCATTATTGGTATCGCGGCGTTGGTATGGTTGATATGGATGATAATCGACCGTCCGGTGCGCAACGAACGCTAAATAAAGCAACTGGAATATTTCGTGTCAATCGTCCTGCTGCGATATTGTAAAGATATTGTTCTTTGATATGTATGCAGGACGTTTTGCTTTTGCAACAGTCGGTATTTTTTTCATAACTTTTATAATCAGAGCCGTATAACCAACAGGAGGAAATTATGATATACGGCTATATACGCGTCAGCACTGACAAACAAGATTGCGAAAACCAAAAATTTGGCATAGAGGCCAAAGCCCGCGAATTGGGTGTAAAAATAGAAAAATATATCGAAGACGCCGGTGTTTCTGGCACTCGCGAACCAGAACGACGTGCACTGGGCGGATGTTTGCGCCGGCTGCACGCGGGCGACGTCATTATTTGTTCGGAATTATCGCGCCTGGGCCGCAAGATGTTTATGATAATGCGTATTTTAGAGCACTGTATGCGTGTTGGTGCCCGGGTGTACACGGTCAAGGATGGATATGAACTGGGGGACAATATCCAAAGCAAGGTTATGGCGTTCGCATTTGGACTGTCGGCGGAAATAGAACGCGATTTAATCAGTCGCCGAACCAAGGAAGCATTGGATTTGCGTCGTGCCCAGGGACAAAAACTGGGGCGTGCGTTTGGCAGCCGTAACAAACATCATATTCTGGATGGCAAGGCCGCCCGCATTATTGCGATGGCAAATCGTGGCGATTCCAAACTAAAAATAGCCCGAAAAATGGGCGTTTCTGCGGCAACAATAGGACGTTTTTTGCGCGGAATAAATGAAAAATCGGACAATCAAACGGTGATTAGATTGTTTAATGTTTCTTGATATGGCAATGATACGAAAAATTTTACTGGAATCAAGAATTTTTTTATTGCAAACTATTGACCGTTGGATTGTTCCCTATTTAAGGACATTTGATTGTTCCGAAATTAGGGCAGAAAAACAGCTAAAACTGCTTATCAAGGAGCAATTATGAGTTTTATATCTTGTACTCCCAATAAAGCTATTCACGGGGGCGATAAGGTCACCGCGGCTCTTTTTCTATCACAACTGGCAATTAAACAAACAGCGGGGGTGTTATGGAAATAAAGCGGTTATTTTTATTCGCCGGATATGACGCCCAGGGTATTGTGGATAATACATTGTTGCATTATTTGCGATGTCTGTCCGGATATGGCGATATCGTTTTTGTTATGGATAATGATGCGGCAGAATCCGAAGTGGATAAAGTGGCATCAATTCCAAACGTTCTGTACGCGGTGGCCACACGTCACGGCGAGTATGATTTTGGTTCATACAAGCGCGCGTATGATTGGGCGGATAAAAACGGCCTGTTGAACAAATATGATTGGGTTTATCTGGTCAATGACAGTGTATATGGCCCGCTGTATGATATTCGGCCAATTCTGGACGATTTGGAATCGCGCGGGGTTGATTTGACTGGTATGATTGATTTTTCAAACAAATGCACACCTGTTCAGGTACAGTCCTGGTTTGTGGGACTCAGTCGTCGTGTCGCCACCAGCGATTTTATGCACGTTTTTATGAAAAATATTCGTGCCCAATCGGATAAGCAACTGATTGTTTTGAAATACGAGGTTGGCCTGTCACAAATAATACTGCATCACGGATATAAAATGTCGACCCTGATAAAAGACGAAAACGGTGATGTTAAACATCTGATATATGACTGTCCGTTAGAAGCGCTGAAATTGGGGCTGCCATTTGTTAAAAAGGGTGCAGTTGCAAATTTACCTGGATTACAATATTTGTATCCATATACGACTGAAAAATTTGTTGATGATGTATATCATAATATAACCCGTTCAGGGTTGTCTGTTGCGGTAATTGAACCAGAACGGCCCAGATATAATAAAAGTTACAGATTGACGCTTTTATCAATTCCATTGGTTACAATTTATCGTCAGCGTCATATTTCGATGGCAATAACGTGCTATAAAGTGTACCTGTTTGATTTTCTGCCAATATTTAAAATACTGACAAAACGGTAATGAGAAAAGTTATAAACTTTTTATTGGTAATTATTACAATCGCAGCCCTGGTATGCGTTGGTGTGTATATTTATAATCGTGAATACAGAAAAACTTTAATTACAGATATTATCAATACAACAACAGACAAGTCAAAATTCAAACCGTATATTTTGGGTACAAACATATCTTTTGCGCGTAATGGAAACAGTGCAGAATATATCAATGTGTCTGACGGTTGGGGTGGCCAAGAAGATGTTCATCGTTGTGCATTGGGAAATACATCTGTTCTTCGATTGTATATTCCAGACGGGGCGGGAACAACTTTACGTTTAACAGTTGATGCATTTGGTGTTTTTGCGCCAAAGATATATGATTCTCAAAAAATAACGGTTTATGCGAACGATAATATGGTGACGGTATGGTATGTCGGATACGATGGACCATTTTCTGTTGTTATACCAGATTGGATAATGATTGATAACACATTGGTGTTGCGGTTTGAAGCGGCTGCGCCGTATGCGCCACCACCGGACAAACGCAAAATAAGTATGGCGGTTAAAAATATTGTCATAGAAAAAATATATGCTGCACGTGTTAAACGTGAAATAGGTTTATGGATAAAAAATAATCTGATGGACGGTGGCATCCAGCAAACGTATGATACAGATATTGTAACCGATGATAATTGGATGTAATCGGAATTGGGAAAGGGTAATTATGGCTAATAATAAGAAAGAAAGTACATCCGCATTGGCACGTAACGCATTTGTCAAGAATTACAAACGTATGTGGCCATATGTAAAACCTTATTGGTTTCAGGCGTTGCTATCTGTATTATTAGCAATGCCCATTGGTGCGCTAGAAGGTGTAATCGCTATGTCATTAAAGCCGTATATGGACTTGGTAATGATTGATAAATCATTACAGGCGGCTTGGTATATTCCATTGGTAATCGTTTTGTTCACATCACTGCAGGGTGCATTGACATATGCTGCAAATTATTTGAATACGTGGGTTGGGGCAAAAATTACAAATCTGTTGAAACTGGATTTGTATAAAAAAATGCTTTCTTTTGATACAAACTTTTTTAACCGCAAAAACTCTGGCGATGTATTGATAATGTTTAATAACAATGCAGATATGGCGTGCGCGGGATTGCTGACCAACCTGAAAAACTTTGTGCAAAAGATTTTTACTGCAATTTCTTTGATATTTGTGCTGTTTTATAATTCTTGGCAACTGGCGTTGGTTTGCGTCACGATTTTGTTTGTTGCTTTTCTGCCAATGACGACATTGAAAAAGAAGTTGCAATCTGTGTTTAATAATACGTTAATTGCAGATTCAACAATGATGACGGCATATAATGAAACTTATGCAGGTAATAAAACAATTACTTCATATAATTTGTCCGATTTTCAACAGAAAAAATTCAAAAATATTCTGGACAATGTATTTAACCTGCAAATAAAAATGGTTCAAAAAACACGCTGGTTGACCCCTGTTATGCATATAATTTTATCAATAGGTATTGGGGCCGCAATATGGTTTGGGTCTTATCTGGTGCTAAATAATTATATAACCAGTGGTGGTTTCGTATCATTTTTAACTGCACTGATAATGTTATATAACCCAATGAAAGGTTTGGGGTCTAATTATAATTCTGTATTGATGTCATTTATGGCGATTGAACGTGTGTTTAATATAATGGATACAACGCCAGCAATATCAGACAGACCAAACGCCCGTGAAATGCCGGCACAGCATCGTGTTATTGAATTCAAGAACTTGTCATTTGAATATAATCGTGGTGTACCAATCTTAAAAAATATTAATCTGACAGTACAACAGGGACAAATTATTGCATTGGTTGGTAATTCTGGTGGTGGTAAAACGACACTGGTTAGTTTGCTGCCACGTTTTTATGATCCGACCGGGGGTGCGATATTGGTGGATGGGACGGATATACGTGACTTTACATTAAAATCGTTACGTCAAAATATTGGTGTTGTGTTCCAAGATAATTTCTTATTCGCTGGTTCAATTCGTGAAAATATTATGCTGGGGAATGAATCTGCCACTGAGGCGCAATTACAAACTGCTATAAAAATGGCGTGTCTGGATGATTTTATAGCGAGCTTGAAAAACGGATTGGACACACAAATAGGTGAACGCGGAATACTGTTGTCCGGCGGTCAAAAGCAGCGTGTTGCGATTGCGCGTGCATTTTTGAAAAACGCCCCAATTTTGATATTGGATGAAGCAACATCCGCACTGGATAATAAATCAGAAGCAGTTGTTCAGCGTGCCATAGAAAACCTGATGCAGGATAAAACGGTATTTGTAATCGCACACAGATTGTCCACCATTCGTAACGCATCAAAAATAGTTGTTGTGAACCAGGGGGAAATAGTAGAATCAGGTACTCACGATGAATTGATGCAAAACGAATGTGGTGCATACAGAACATTGTACGATATGCAGTTCAAATGCCGTACGGATAAGTAACTTTATAGGCGGGGATAAAAAATGAAGATTTTTGGTAAAAAACATAATCATTTTAGTGAATACAAATTAGTAAAAAAATCAAAACTGTTTGATAAGAAATGGTATTTACAAAAATATCCCGATGTTCGTAATGCTGGTGTTGATCCGGTATGGCATTATCTTACACACGGTTGGCGCGAAAATCGCAATCCCAGTGATAAATTTGATACGGATGTATATTTATACTTAAATCCTGATGTTAAACAAGCCGGTGTGTGCCCATTGACACATTACTTACAACACGGCATCAAAGAAAATCGTAAAACTGCATTACGCTTTGATAATAAATATTCATATATTAATTTACAAAACAAAATGCGGCATATAGAAAAATGTATAGAAAATCCCAATATATCATATGTCAGTTTTGATATTTTTGATACTCTGTTGGTCAGACCTGCGATTGAGCCAAGGGATATTTTTTATCTGATTGCCCAGCGTGTTGATAAAAAATATAAGCTGGATTTTATGTCTATGCGCTATGACGTTGAAAGCGAAATGAATGATAAATATGCATCAATTTATGATATATATGAATTTATTCAAAAAAAGTATCAGTTAAAATCGTCTGTAACACGCGCAATAATGAAATGTGAAATAGAATGTGAAACACAACTATTGTTTCCGCGGTTGGATGGCAAGAAGTTATATGATTTGGCGGTAAAAAATAAAAAGCACATTATTGCCGTATCAGATATGTACTTGCCATCGGATATATTAAGACACATACTGGACAAAAACGGATATGATAAAATAGAGCAAGTATTTGTATCAAATGAATTTCAGGGTCGCAAATCAGATTCCAGATTATTTCGCGCGGTAACTGGAAATCTGAAAATTTCCCCAAAATCTATTTTACATATTGGTGATAATTATCAATCTGATTATTTAATACCAAAATCATTGGATTGGAATGTATGTCACTTACCGGCGGTTATGGATGTGGTATTGGGGCATTCTGTATATTCAAATATATTTAATAAAAATATCAGTTCAGATTATGGTGCACGTATTCTGATGGGGTTTGCATTTAATTTAACTTTTGGTGATTCTGATGTAAATAATATTGACGATACCAGAATATTCCCGAATTTGTCGGTATTTTCGGATGTCTATTTGGGGCCTATATTATTTTATATTTGTTCATATATTTTAACCGATAAAAATATTCAGGAAAAATATAAACGTGTTTTATTCGCATCACGTGACGGTTGGTTGCCCAGTCGTGTTTACAATCTGCTGCGCCCGATATTTGGTGGGGTGCCATCTGAATATGTCTGTACCGATCGCAGGGCATATTATATGGCGCATATCAAAAATTTTTGGGAATATTTGCAAACATTAAATTTTTCTAATAAATGTATATATACATTACAAAATGTGATTGATTGTTATATTTTGGATGAAAAGTTACATAATAAAATAATCAACAATATATCAAATGACATACTGGGGCTGGATTTTACACAGCACAGGGATAAATGTATTACGGAATTAAAGCGATTTGACAGGGAAATATTAAAACATATTGAACAATTAAAAAATAATGCCATAACTTATTATAAATCATATGCGTCCAAGGGCAGAAATATAATATTTGATTGTGGATATGGTGGATCTGTGTCTGATGCACTGACACAAATTACTAAACAGCCATTTGATAAAATTTACCTGTGGCAAAATGATAACAATGTTAAAAAGGACAAGCAAAACGGTACAAAAACATTTGCTTTGTTCGGAGACCGATTTGCATATTTGAATGAACACATTATTCTGGAAGAACTATTTTCACCATTGTCTGGCACGTGCATCGGATTTGACAAAGATGGCACCCCGATTATAGAACAGTTGAATTTTTCTGATGAAATGCGTCAAGATATGGAAACAGTATCTGATACTTGTACGCAGTTTTTCACAAAAATTGTCGATGTTTTCGGCGATTGGTTGCCGTTGTTAAATGTTGCTGATTTTAACTTTTTGCGTGCAACATCTGTGGCTGCATTTTCGCCAATGCAATCGGCGGAAAAATCATTGTTCCGCAATATTGTATTTCCAGATAGCGTTTTTTATTCAAATGCATTGTCGTTGGAACAAAAATTGCTGCCTTTTCTGACAAACAACACTATTTGTGATAAACCAAAAATTTTACTAGTTTCAAACGAAATGACATATTCTGGTGCGCCGCATTCTTTATTGCGTATGTGCCGTGTATTGCGTGAAAAATATGATTTAACTGTTTGGACATTGAAAAGTGGGCCGTTTGAAAGAGAATTTAATAATTTGGGAATACCTGTAAAATGTATATCTGTTAATGGTTTGTCAGAACAGTCAATAATTGATAAAATTAAAACTTTTGATTTGGCCATATGTAACACTATTATCACAGGCAATGTTTGTGAAGAATTGGAAAAGTATGTCCGTTGCATTTGGTATATTCGCGAGGCCCACAATATCCCAAAATTTTTAGATAATAAAACAGAACGTTTTTTAAGAACTTGTAAAAATACGGATATTTATTGTGTCAGTGAATATGCAAAACAGTTTATAGATAAAACATTTAATACAAATGTTGGTGTATGTCATAACTGTGTGGAAGATAATAATGACGGGTACAAGAAAAAGTTTTATAAAAACAAAAAATTAAATGTTTTGGTTATGGGTGGGTGTGAGCCCAGAAAGAATTTTGGTATTGTCATAGAAGCAATAGAAAAATTACCAGAAAAATATAAGCACAAGATTCATTTGAATATAGCAGGGCGGATTTATTCAGGACCGTACAGTACCAGTATATTAGATTCAGTCAATAAAAACGATAATATATCTTATTTGGGCGAGATAGATAATCTGACCGATAAAATAAATTTGTACAAGGAAACAGATATCGTAATCGTCCCATCAACAGATGAAAGTTGTTCTTTGGTAACACTAGAAGGAATAATGATGGGCTGTCCTGTCATAGTAAGTAAAAATGTTGGTGCCAAATATGTTGTTGATGATAATGTTGGTTGGATATTTGATACAAACAACTCTGACGATTTATGTGAAATTTTACAAAATGTTTTGTCTATTGGTGCAGATTTGCCAGAAATGGGGCGCGCAGCGCGTAAAAAATATCTGGAAACATCAAATATGGATATATATCGGCAAAATATTTTGAATATAGTTCAAAAATCTATTGCTGCATCTGCTGTGCCAAAATTGTTGGTGCACTTGCATTTATATTATGAAGCCCAACTGGATTATATGTTGTCGAAATTATCTAATATTTCTGGCTGTGATTGGGATTTATATGTGACTGTGCCCCATACAACTAATCATAAAATTTTATCCAAAATACAGCGGTTCAAGCCTGATGTAAAATTTATTTATGTTGATAATATCGGGTACGATGTTTGGCCATTTATTCGGGTTTTACAGACAGTCAATCTGGATAAATATGATTATGTATTAAAAATACATACCAAAGCATTCCAAGAAAGACCAAACGCATTGGGTAAAACTGGATTTTGGTGGCGCAATGAGTTGATTGATGTTTTGTTGGGAAGTTCAGAACAATTTATCAGAAATATAAATTTGCTTAAACTGCACGATGATATAGGAATGATTGGCAGCAAATTGATGTTGCGTACGGTTTCTCGTAATGTTCCAGAAGAAACAACTTTATTTAACAAGGAATTTAAGCGGTTAAAATTTTCGACAGATGGTCGCGAATTTATTGCTGGAACAATGTTTATGGCGCGTGCATCTGTGTTTAGCTTTATCAAATCTGCTGGGCTAACGGCCGATATGTTCGACGGAATACCACAAACATATGGTTCGGGTACTTTGGCGCATGTGTATGAACGGTTGTTGGGTGTTGCTGTGTCCAATGCGGGGTACAAGATATACCCGCAAATACAGCACGCAGAAAATAAAGTTATTCCTGTTGCATACGCAACAGATAATGCATATATGCCGTATACGATAGTTTCAATTCGTTCTTTATTGGCAAATAAGCTGCCGGATACAAAATACGATATAATCGTATTATATGCATCTGACATAGATAAAAAATATCTGCGCAGTATTTCAAAAATGGCCAAAAATAATAATTCAATGGTGCATTTTTACAATATGCGCGATAAATTCAAAAACGCCAAATCATCTATTGCACATATTTCTGTGGTTACATATTACAGATTGGCATTGCCTAATTTATTACCACAATATGATAAATTGATCTGGTTGGATGGAGATACAATCGTTTGTCGTGATTTATCGTGCTTGTTTAATACGGATATGGGTAATAATTATATTGCTGGTGTTTTGGCACCTTACGTTGCCCAGGATGCAAATTATGCAAAAATATTGGGCATTCCAAATATGAAAACATACGTAAACGCTGGTGTTTTATTATGGAATTTGGACCTAATGCGTCAAAATAGTTTGGAACAGAAATTTATGTCATTGGTTGATATAAACTATATTATGGCGGATCAAGATATTTTGAATACAGCGTGTTTTGGCCACATTATGCTGTTGCCGTTGCGATTTAATATGATGAATAAATTGCTAAAACAAAATAACAAGCAAATGGTTCTTGGGGCAAACTTATATTCTTTACAGGAATTTGATAATGCTGTATCTGCGCCTGTTGTAATACATTATTGTGATGCACAAAAACCGTGGAATACGCCGGACAGTCCGATGTTTGCACAGTGGGATAAATATTCTAATAAAAAAACATCTGTAAATAAGCCCCGCAAAACGCATAATAAAAATAATTTATTACGCTTTGCGTTTAATGTGACGCGGGATAAAGGGGTGAATACTTATAAAGTGCTTGGAATGCGATTTGTAATACATAAGCAATCAGCAATAATACAAAATCTGATTTCTAGTTATGAAAAAACGTTTATATCAAAATATCAAGATTTAGCCAATCGTATGATTAAAATTACAAATGAAATCAGTGAAATAAAATCAGAACTGACTTCAATGACAAAGAAAATGGAAAAAGGGCATTTAAAAAATAAAAATAAATAAATTCTTATGTCGATATGGGCAATAAAACAAGCGTTATGAATTTATTATATTACACACAAAATTCGCGGGCTGACAGTATATTTGTGGTGCGTGTCGTCAATAGCACCTGATTCTGCTACTGGTTGTAGTTATGCAATCAATTCCATAAATTGTGAATATAATATGTTCTAAAAAAGTGAATTAAACAGCAAATTCAACCAGTGCTTGATTTTATTATATGGTTCTAATTTCGCTCAGTTTAATTAGTATAGGATTATTTATTTATACTTGAAATATAAAATATATTCAACCTATGGTTGTATTTATTGGCGGGATATGTGTTGATATGACTGTTGTATATAAAATATTTTGAATGTTATATGAAAATTCCATCGCTTGAAATAAAGGAAATAATTCATCAAAATTCAATGCACTAACATATTTTTTATAAATAATTATTAAAAAATGTATTGTTGACGATTTTACGCGAATTGTATGCCTACTGGGCGTACAAAGATTACAGCGGTTTAATGAGATAAGATGCAGTTCATAGAATATAAACTAAAAATTAAATAAAAAAGGCCTTCGTCTGAAAGCCTTAGAATCTTTGGCTCGGGCAACTGGACTCGAACCAGTGACATACGGATTAACAGTCCGTTGTTCTACCGACTGAACTATGCCCGAACAGCCCGCATATAATATAACCTTTTTTATCCCATTTCAAGTGTTTTTTTATTTATTGCGATTTGGCTTTTTTGGTGCTATATTTTCCCCCGTCCAATTAAAACAAATATAAGGAAGCAAAATGTTATTAAAAGGAAAAAAGATTTTAATTACCGGCGTCGCAAATGATTGGTCTATGGCCTGGGCCATTGCCAAGCGTGCGCACGACGAAGGTGCCGAAATCGCAATGCCGTATGCTATGCCGAACCTGGAAAAACGCGTTCGTCCGTTGGCCGAATCCATCGGTGCAAAATTTGTTCAGGAATGCAATGTTCAGAACGATGAACAAATGGATTCCCTGTTCAACAACATTGAACGCGAGTGGGGCAAACTGGACGGTATGCTGCACGCGATTGCGTTTTCTGATAAAAATGAATTGACGGGCCGATATGCCGATACAACCCGCGCTAACTTCAAGAATACTATGGACGTTTCCGTTTATTCATTGGTTGATTTGACACGTCGCGCGTCAAAACTGATGCGTGATGGCGGCAGTATCGTTACCCTGACATACTATGGCGGGGAAAAGTCCGTTCCGAATTACAACGTAATGGGTGTTGCAAAGTCCGCCCTGGACAGCAGTGTTCGCTATCTGGCGTCCGACCTGGGGCGTGATAAAATCCGTATCAATGCAATCAGTGCGGGCCCGATTATGACACTGGCGTCATCCGGCGTTGGGGGGATGAAATCAATGCTGCGCCTGAACGCGGAACAGACCCCGTTGCGTCGCAATATGACATTGGACGATGTGTCCGGTGCAGCGATTTATTTGTTCAGTGATCTGTCCAGTGCCGTCACTGGCGAAGTTCATCACGTCGATTGCGGATATTCCACAACTGGTATGATTCCAAACGAACTGAAAGAAGTTCTGTTAAAGGGTCTGGACGAACAGAATCAATAACTTTGTTTGTAAAAAAACGCTAAATTCCGCCATAATGGCGGAATTTTTTATTACGAATATTTTCCTGTAAAAAATAATTGATTTTATATATGAATACAATCATAATTAGAATATATTCTTATACATAAGGGGCTAGCAAGGGGGAGTAAAATGCTGACCAACTCTATGTTTTGGCGTGCTATTGATAATTTGGCCGCTGCACACAATATTTCCTGTTCCAGATTGGCGCAAATCAGTGGTATGGATATAACCGCACTGAACAAAAGCAAACGTATCGGGTCTGATGGTAAAGAACATTGGATGTCGGTTGGCAGTTTGGTAAAAATAATGAATGCGACCAACACCAGTTGGACTGAATTTGCCCGTTACTTTCCACCGGAACGCGTTCGTGCCTAATGGGCCGCAACAGAAGATATTTCCATTGTATTAAACGTGCGAATTTTTTATAATCGGGGTATGAGTAAGACACCTGATTTGTTGGTATTGGCGGAACACGCCGATTTGATGAAAAAACTGGCCGCGTGGGACATTGCGTATCATCAAAAAGATGCGCCAGTTGTTGACGATGCTACATATGACGCGGCCAAACGTCGCGCATTGGAAATCGAGGCCGAATATCCAACCCTGGCGGCGGATGGCGTATCGACACGTGTTGGTGCGGCGGTATCGACCAAGTTCAAATCGTATCCGCACAGTGTTCCGATGTTGTCTATTTCCGACGTTTTTAACCAGGCCGAGGTTGCCGATTGGTTCAACAAATTAGCGGACAAGGATATTTTTATTGAGTTAAAAGTTGACGGTGTTTCATACGCCGCACGGTACGAGAACGGGCGTCTGGTGCGTGGTTTGACACGAGGCAGCGGTGTCGCCGGTGAAGATATAACAGAAAACCTGCGTACTATAGCGGACATTCCGCATCAGTTGTGCGGGGATTATCCAGATGTTATAGAGGTTCGTGGCGAAGTTTATATGTCCCGTGCGGATTTTCTGGCATTAAATGCGGCGGCGACCGAATCCGGGGACAAGGTTTTTGCCAATCCCCGCAACGCGGCGGCTGGCTCATTGCGTCAGTTAAATCCGGCGATTACGGCGTCGCGTCGTCTGTCGGCGTTTGCGTATACATATGGCGAACTGTCTTCGCGCGATTGGGCGACCCAGTCGGAATATTTTGATAAATTGGAATCTTGGGGATTTCACACAACGCGTAAATGGGCGCGCCACGCGCATACTATGGATGAAATTCAGTCCGCCTATAACGACACAATGATGATACGTGCCGATATCCCGTTTGACATAGACGGCCTGGTGCTGAAAGTGAATAATGTTGATTTGCAGGAAAAAATGGGCGCCCGCGCCAACAGCCCCCGGTGGGAGGTTGCCTATAAATTCCCCGCGGCGCGCGGTATAACAACCCTGCGCGATATAACGGTTCAGGTTGGACGCACTGGTGTTTTAACGCCCGTGGCGGAATTAGAACCGATAAATATCGGGGGCGTTTTGGTGTCGCGCGCGACACTGCATAACGCCGATGAAATCGAACGTTTGGGGATAAATGTCGGGGACAAGGTTATTGTCCAGCGTGCCGGCGACGTTATTCCGCAAATTGTCGGCGTTGCCGAAGACGCACCGGATGCCGTCCCGTTTGTTTTTCCGGACACGTGCCCCGTATGCGGTGCCACTGTTATCCAGGAATCCGGCCAGGTTGCGCGCCGCTGTGTGAACACATTGGGGTGCCCGGCCCAGCGTATCGGCGAATTGGAACACTTTGTTTCGCGCAAGGGATTTGACATAGACGGCCTGGGCACGCGTCAACTGGAATTGTTTATTTCGCGTGGTTGGATAAAAAACGCGGCAGACATATT
Source organism: Candidatus Enterousia intestinigallinarum (assembly GCA_944407095.1). Classification (GTDB taxonomy): domain Bacteria; phylum Pseudomonadota; class Alphaproteobacteria; order Rs-D84; family Rs-D84; genus Enterousia; species Enterousia intestinigallinarum. The sequence continues at coordinate 959,856 of OX097180.1, forward strand.
TACACTGATTGCGCGCCACGGCGACGATATCAAGAAACTGGATGGTTTTGGTGAAAAATCTGTATCTAATTTGAACGCGGCGATTGAACACGCACGGGATATAGAACTGCACCGGTTTTTGTTCGCCATCGGAATACCAGAGGTTGGCGAAGTCACGGCCAAAATTCTGGCGCGGGCATTTGGCAACCTGGACGCACTGCGTACCGCGCCGGTGTGGAAATTAAAGCAAATTGATGGTATTGGCGATGTTATGGCGGATGAGATAGTATCGTTTTTTGCTGATGCGCATAATGCGGCGGTTTTGGACGAATTACTGCACCAGGTGCACGTTGCCGAAACAGATGCCACCGCCACCACGTCGGACGGCCCATTGGCGGGCAAAAAAATTGTTTTAACCGGAACGTTGCCGAATTATACGCGCGATGCCGCCCGCGAAATTTTGGAACGCCTGGGCGCAAAGGTGCAGGGCAGTGTATCCGCCAAAACGGATATAGTATTGGCTGGTGTGGACGCGGGTTCAAAATTGACGCGTGCCGAACAACTGGGCATAACAATATGGTCTGAATCCGACCTGGAACGCGTAATAAACGAATCCGGAAAATAGTTGTTGGTAACTCGTTACTCGATACTCGTATATATTCTGTCATACCGCTATAAATACAAGCAACAAGTTACGAGTACCCAGCAACAATATCAACTATTGCTTGCATTATTTAGTGGGGCGCGATAACATAGTTTTGTCGGCGGGTGTTCCGTCGATGGGGTGTGAGAACCCGTACATACGCGTCGGAATATACGGGCGGCGCAAATGCGCCGGTTTTAATATTACGACGAAAAACAAACTCCTGATTTTTGGGTCAGGAGGGTCGCGAATATCAAATAAGCGACACAATTCGTATGATTGTTCTCAACCTCCTGACCACCAAATAATTGGTGGTTTTTCATTTCGAAAAAAACAGGAGTTTGAAAATGAAAAAAGCATTATATGTTGCGCCGATAGTCGCGGTGGTGTGCAATGGTGCCATTGCTTGGACGCCGGGTCAACAGTGCAGCGCCGATTACGATATGTCCACATATTATCAGTGTGATTGCCCAATAGAAGACAGAATGGACACTGGCTGGATTGTTGGCCCCTGTGATTCTTACGAACAAATATGGTGTTATGATGCAGACGGAGTTTGTGCCGGCGACGGTGGCGAAGGTGCGTGTGGTGTCTGTGGTTGCACGGATTCTGTTGGTGATTGGGAAAAAGTAGATGATCCATTTGTTGGTGAATTTATGCAACGCGTTATCACGACATACAGTCACTCGGATAACTATTACATATGCCGGGCGTCAACCGAACGCCAAACCGCCTGTTTGCCAGGATATTATAATAACAGCACTTCCAGACTAGATTGCCGTTTGTGCCCGTCGTTTAATGGCACCGCGGGCGCGTCCGATATTGGCGCCACCAGTATTACAGATTGTTATATTGCGGCCGGCACAACATTTTCAGACAGTACCGGTACATACACATATACCCGCGATTGTTATTATAGTAATTAGTTGCTTGTTGCCAGTTACTAGTAACCAGTAACGAAAACGGGGCGTATGCCCCGTTTTTTATTTTGCGCCAAACGCAATGTCCATTTTTGCGCCACCCGGCGTTTCAGTCCATTGAACCAGTCCCGCGGCCTCGGTCGGTATACCCGATTCCGGAACGTATCCATAATAGTGCACATCCATTTTTGCACCGGTGGATGAAATTACACCGTCGGCGTCCGGGGTGTTATCCAATTTTACCTGGTCATAGGCGTTTTTGTAATTTGTGAAAGTTATGCTGCCCGTATTATCGTTTTTTACGACGATGTCATACCAGTTATCAAACTGTGCCCCCAGTGTACTGATGCCGGAATCTTTATCAAAGTTTAATGTTGCATTTCCGGCCAGGTCAACAACCTGATTTTCGTTTGATGCAGTCCCAATCGCACGCCCGGTAAATTGCACATTATTCGCAATGTTGCTGTATTCAATTTCACGCGTGTGGTCGCCGGTAAAAAACGCGGTTTCTTTGTGCGGCGCATAGTTTGTCGTAATATCTGCATTGGTTGTATATGTGCCGAAATTAGCAAACGACAGCCCCATTTGACGTCCAACGGACGTGTACGAGATTATTTCATTACGGCCAGAACTTGGGGCACGTGTGTCGGTATTGTTACGGTCATTTGTTGGCTCGTGATTTGTGTCGTCACCGCGATCGTCACTGGGGGTATATTCCGTGTCATCCCCGCGGCCACCACTGGGATTGTGACCAGAACTGTCGCCACGGTTGTCGCTTGGCGTCAAAAATGTGCAATCGCGTCCGGAATTTATACAGGTTGCAGAACTGCCGCCGCCACCACCGCCACTGCACGCAGTCAGTAAAACAGCCATTATAAAGCATACGAATTTGTTCAATGTGTGCCTACATTATCTTATAAATTATAATATAGTATAAACTAAAAAGCGTATTCAAACAATATATTAAAATTAAAACCGGGGTTGTCCCGGTTTTTTATAATCCAAACTTGTATGCGGCGCCGATGTAAAATTCCGTGGCGTCTATTTCGGTTGTGGTATGCGTGCCGTCACCGTTCGTCATATCTATATCGCCATAATTTTGGTATTTCAGTCCCAAATTCAAATCTATGCGCTGGTTCAATGCAAAATTCACCCCGACCATTGCCGACCAGGACATATCCGCCGTGGCGTCCGACATATTATACGCGCCGTTTGCCGAACCCCATATACCGGCCACACCAATGCCCAGCCCCGCGTACGGTTCAACCGCACCACCAAACTGTTGATACAAATATACGTTCAGCATATTTGACCATACGTCAAAGTCATAATCTGTTCCGTACTTTTGTTCGCCGCCGCCCGTGTATGCGGTTTCAAATTCAACCTTTATATGATTTGTCAAACGGTTCCCGACAACCAGGCCTATGCCAAAACCGTCATCGCGCAACGTTGTGCCGTCGCCGCCGTCCGGTTCAAATCTGAACGCAATATTTTCATTTTTATGCAGACGCACCCCGACATAGTTATCACGGCGCGGTGTAGTGTTATATCCATATCCGTAATCATCGGCAAATGCCGGCATCGCGGCCAGGCAAAACATAATTGCGCACAGTTTTTTCATATCTCTCTATCCTTTAGTTCGTATGCGGCAATTATAGTTTTAATTTATGGCAAAAGGCAAGACGTTTGTGATATAATTCCAACATACACAGGGAAAATAAGTTGTTCACCAGAAGTAATGTCAATAACAATACACAGAAAACAGGCCCGTCGCGCGGACTGCGATTGTTCGTGTGGTGTGTGGATTTATTTCTGTTAGTATTAGTGGGTGTCGCGATTTACGTTGTTATTGTGTTTTTACAGATGCCGTCGTTGGACGCTATTTTGCACGAAACACGCCCCGCTGCAATAGTTTTTCTGGACAAAAACGGCAATGAAATACGTTCGTCCAACCGCATAATGGGCACACCGGTATCGGTTGAAACATTGCCCCCATATGTATGGCAGGCAATCGTCGCAATCGAAGACAAGCGTTTCTTTGAACACGGGCCGATTGATATTCGCGGTATTACGCGTGCGATGCTGTCAAATCTGGTGCACGGGCGATTGGCGGCGGGCGGTTCGTCCATTACGCAACAGACCGCAAAAAACATATTCTTATCGCGTGAAAAAAAGATTTCGCGCAAGGTTCAGGAATTGATTCTGTCATACTGGTTGGAAAATCGTTTTACCAAGAATCAAATTCTGGATTTATATATGAACCGCGTGTCATTGGTTGGTGGTATGCGCGGAATTGATGCGGCCGCACGCGTTATGTTTCAAACGTCTGCAAATAATCTGTCCATTGCCCAGGCCGCACAAATCGCCGCTATGTTAAAGGCACCAACAACATACAGCCCACTGGTCAACCCGGACAAGAATATAACACGCGCCCGCGTGATACTACAGGAAATGGTACGCCAGGGATATATAACATTGAACCAGGCGCGTATAGCGGCGCGCGAATTGGCACCCGCAACGCCTGCGCCAAATACAAATATATATCGCTATTGGACGGACTTTGTACTGGACGAAGTTGAATCCACAATCGGCACATTGGAATCCGATGTTTATGTGTACACCACACTGGATATGGAATTACAGGAACATATTGCCGATATTTTGCCCGACCAGGTTGGCGGGTACCAGGGTGCAGTGGTTGCAATGCATACCGACGGCGCGGTGCGTGCAATGGTTGGTGGAACAAATTACCAGGAAAGTCAGTTTAATCGTGCGTTGGCGTTGCGCCAACCGGGCAGTTCTTTTAAGCCGGTGGTATATCTGGTTGCATTGGAAAACGGTATGACGCCAGACAGTTATGTAAATGATTCACCGTTCACAATCGGTGATTATTCACCACAGAATTATAATAAGCGGTATTATGGTGACATCACACTGGCGACTGCATTTGCAAAATCTGTAAATTCGGTACCGCTAAAATTGACCCAGGAATTTGGTATTGATACCGTGCTGGATATGGCGGGACGTCTGGGGGTGGGTAACAAACTGCGCCGTGAATATTCAACAGTTTTGGGCGCGTCGGAAATGTCGCTGTTGGATTTAACGACTATTTATGCGGTGATATGGAACGATGGGTATTCCGTTCGTCCGTATGCAATTACAAAGATAACCGACCCGCACGGCAATGTTATTTATCAACGCAATCCGTCGGACGCACTGCGCGTGCTGATGCCACAGACGGTGGATTATATGACGGAATTGTTGGCCGATGTGGTAAAAGTTGGCGGAACAGGTCACCGTGCTATGGCACCGGGGGTGTTGGGTGGAAAAACTGGCACCAGTAACGATAATCGCGACGCTTGGTTTGTTGGTGCGTGGCGCGATTTGATAATCGGTGTATGGGTCGGGAACGATAATTTTACATCTATGACGTCCAAGGTTACCGGCGGTACAATCCCGGCAACTGTATTTCACGAAATTGTGAAATAATTCTTAAATGATAAAATCTGTTTTTATTGATGCTGTATTTGTGATATAATACTGAATATGAAATGTAGGAATTTGCTTTTATTGCCGGTGCTGTCGTGCCTGATGTTTGGCGTGGCGCGCGCAAATTGGGAATATCCCGGATATTATGTCGGCGAAGGTGCATATACCGATGATGGCAGTCGGTTCATTGTTTCCGTGCGCGGCGGTGCATCTGTCGGTATGGGAACAATAAAAAATGAAATCGGCGAACTGACACCGTTGTATTATATGAGTCCCGACGGCAGTGTAATTATGTCTGAATTGGGATATTATCAATGTACCGACCGGGGACAGTGTGCGGACTATATACCGGCGGGCTATGTAAATTTGGGTGATTTGCCCGCGACCAAGGATTTTGAATCATTTGGCTTTGCGGCGGGGGCCAGTTTGGGTTGGACTATTCCAAATTCACCACAGTGGCGAATTGAATTGGGGTGGGATCATATATCAGAAAGCGAATATAACGCGTCCCCATTTATTGAGGGCGAAGCACCATTGTTTGGTGGCAGTGTTTCTGACGTAACCGCCGTCATATCCAGTGGCGCCGTTCAGTCCAAGGTTGTTACTGATATAATCAGCGTTATGGCGTTTTACGATTTCTTTGACGGGATACAGAAACCGACGCGTACAGTAATACCGTATATTGGTTTTGGTGTCGGCTATGCTGATATAAAAACAACGTTGCAACTATCTGACCCATATGGTGATTTGTCTGGAATATATGAATTACTGCCATACGGGGTCAAAGAGCAAGATGATTCTGTCATACAGTTCTATCGTTCAGAATTGAGTTCTGCAAACATTGCCGGTGTATTGGCATTGGGGTTGTCATACGGTATAACAGAAAATATGTTTTTTGACATTGGCGCGCGCGTTGCGTACATACCGCGTATTCGTTGGGCGTTGAGTAATGAAGACGCCAGCCAGTATCGTGACTGGTTCAGTGCAGAAAACGCAATTTATGCGAATATAATGTTGAGCTTGCGCTTTGAGTTCTGACGACAAAAAAATCCGCCATCTGGCGGATTTTTTATTTAACACCGTATTTGCCGCGGTTTATTGGGCGGTATGATAATGCTTCGGCCAGGTCGGACATTTCGATATTTGTCGCCCCGCGCAAATCGGCGATTGTGCGTGCTATGCGTCTAATACGATTATATCCGCGGGCGGACATACCCATTTGCTGGGCTGCAGTGTTCAAAAATTCGGTCAGTTCGCCCGACAGCGTCGCCACCGTATCCAACGCCGTTCCATCCAGTTGGGCATTTGGTATGCCCTGGCGCGCAATTTGTCGTTCGCGTGCGGCGACAACGCGTGCGCGAATTTGCGCGGATGTTTCCACAGGTGTGGAATCTGCGCTGTTCATTTCCCACGGATTGACGGCGTCAACATCGACGTGCAAATCAATTCTGTCCAATAATGGACCTGATATTTTGTTTTGGTATGCTTCAGCACATCGGGGCGCACGCGAACACGACAGTGCGGCATTTCCCAAATGCCCACACGGACACGGATTCATCGCCGCAATCAGTTGAAAGCGGGCGGGATACGTCGCGGTGCGCTTTGCACGTGCAATCATTATTTTGCCGGCCTCCATCGGTTGGCGCAGGATTTCCAGCGTTGCACGACTAAATTCCGGCAGTTCGTCTAAAAATAGCACACCGTTATGTGCCAGTGATATTTCCCCCGGACGCGCATCGGCGCCACCGCCGGCCAATGATACCGCGCTGGACGTATGATGCACACTGCGAAATGGCCGCGTTGTTATCAATGATTTTCCGTTCAACTGTCCGGCAATGGAATATATTATCGATGTTTCCAGAATTTCAGCCGGACTCATTTCCGGCAATATAGTTGGCAGTCGTGACGCCAGCATTGTCTTTCCTGCACCCGGCGGCCCAATCATCAGCATTGCGTGCCCGCCGGCCGCCGCAATTTCCAGCGCGCGTTTTGCCGCGTGTTGACCGCGAACCTCGGCCATATCCAGGTTTGACCGCACTGTATCGGTTATTGTCGCGGTTTCTGGCACGGGCAGGATTTGGGTTCCCTTAAAATGATTTATCAGTTCCAAAACGTGAAATGGTGCCAATATGTTGGTGTGCCCGGCCCAGCGTGCTTCGGTACCCTGGTCGCCAGGACATATTATCCCCAGGTTGTTTTGATTTGCCCAGACACTGGTTGGTAATACGCCGTCTGTTTTTAATATTGCGCCGTTTAGTCCGACTTCGCCAATAATTACGTATTTAGACAATTCTGATTCCGGCAGCACGCCAATCGCACATAATATCCCGCACAAAATTGGCAGGTCGAAATGAGACCCGGTCTTTTCAACATCGGCCGGCGACAGATTTACCGTCAACCGCTTCGGTGGCAATGACATATTTAATGCGGATAAAACGTTTCTGATTCTTTCGGCGGATTCTTTGACTGCGCGGTCGGCCAGACCGATGATATTAAATTCTGGTTTTGCCAATCCGGTGGACAGTTGTACCTGGACATCTATGGGTGTTGCGTCCATACCGTTGAATATGATTGATCTTAAAGATATCATATGCGCATATTAAAACTTGCGCTGAATCAATTCAAGTTATAAAATGGTGCCCGAAAAGGATAATGAAATTATGCCAGCCAAAAAGAAATCTAATGTTGCACGCGATTGGTTTAACACCATTTTTTATGGTGCGCTGATTGCAATCGCGTTTCGCAGTTTTTTACTGGAACCGTTTAATATCCCGTCTGGTTCTATGATACCGACATTGCACGTCGGCGATCATATATTTGTGGAAAAATGGCCGTACGGTTATTCGCGTTATTCGTTCCCGTTTGGATCGTGGCATTTGTGGAACGGGCGCTTTTGGGGGCACGAGCCAGAGGTTGGCGACGTTGTCGTATTTCGCAATCCGATAAACGAATCCCAGGATTATGTTAAACGCCTGATTGGCAAACCTGGCGATACTATTCAGATGATAGAAGGACGCCTGTATATCAACGGTGAAATTGTCCCGCGTGATAATCCGCGTCCGTATATTATCGCTAATCTGCCAAAGGCATTGCGCAGTGCCGGATACCATATCCCTGAAAAAAATATTATGATAAAGGGGAATAAAATCTGGGTGGATAACAAGCCGGCTGAATTTAATTATACCATTGAATACAAGGATGATAAATATTGTCGCGTCAACAGTTGGGACTGTGGCGTGTTTGAGGGCACGGAATACACTGAAACATTACCAAATGGTGTTCAGCACAGTATTGTTGAAATGTCTGATAATGCGCGCTTTGATAACACAATGATGTTCACGGTGCCGGAAAACCATTATTTCTTTATGGGGGACAACCGCGATAACAGTGGCGACAGCCGTGCGGACATAGGATATGTTCCGCGTGATAATGTTCTGGGACCGGTTTGGTTTATATGGTATTCGCATAATTATTATTCGCCGATGCTGGCGGTATGGAACTGGGGCGATAAAATGCGCTGGGACAGATTTGGAATGGGGATTGACTAAATTGGCAGAACTTAAATACAAATTCAAGAATCCACAATTATTGGAACTGGCATTGACCCAAAGTGGGGCCGATGCCGTTCATAATAATGAGCGCTTGGAATTTATTGGTGATCGTGTATTGGGACTGTCGGTGGCGGCACTGCTGTACGATATGTTCCCGTCGGAACACGAAGGCGAACTGGCGCGTCGTCACGCAATGTTGGTGTCGACAGAAACATTGGCACGTGTTGCGCGCGATTTAGGATTGGACAAGCGTGTACGTCACGGTCATATGACTGCCGGTCGCAGCCAGCATATGTATGCCGACGCGATGGAGGCCGTATTTGGCGCCATTTTCCTGGACGGTGGTTTTGATGCGGCGCGCGATATTATTGATGATATCTGGCGTGATTTGGCCGCGGCGGATGTCATCGCGCCCAAGGATGCCAAAACCGCATTACAGGAATTAGTGCAAAAGGCGGACGGTGGTGCGTTGCCAGTGTACGAATATCTGCCGGCAACCGGTGCGTCACATAAACCGGTGTTCAACGTTCGCGTATCTGCAATGGGGCATACCGCCACGGGCAGTGGGGCATCCAAAAAGGCCGCCAGCATCGCCGCCGCTGAAGAGTTGTTGAAAATCCTTGCAATTTAGGGTTTTGATATATAGAATTAGCGCAAAGTAAAGGATAAACATATATGTTCACAATTTTATTGGTTTTATTGATAATCGTCGCAATTTTAATGACCGGCATCATTTTGTTACAGAAATCCGAGGGCAGCGGTATGTCCGGTTCGTCCGCGGCGTCTATGTTTGGCGGTGCGTTGACCGGGGCGGCGGCTGGTAATTTCCTGACGCGTGCAACGGCGTGGTTGGCGACCATATTCTTTGTATTGTGTGCATTATTGGCGTTGGTGTCGGCAAAATCCGATATGGCGTCCCAACAAAGTGATTTGCGTAATGAATTGATTATTCAGGGCGACGCCGCGTCACAGTCCGCAATTCCGGGCGCAACGGGCGAAGTGACTGATACACCGACCGTTCCAGAAACAAAATAAAAAAAATCCCGCATTTGCGGGATTTTTTATACATATAATTTTTTATTTTTTTGATGTTTTCTTTTTGGCGGATTTCGGCGCGGCGGCTTTCTTTTCCGTTGCGGAAACTGTTTTGTGTGCAAATTCTTCTTTGAATTTGCGGTACAGGGCCGCACCACATATATATGCAACTAATGCACTGAACGCCGTCAGTAATCCCGGAATCAGACCATCAGAAAAATATGCAAAGAATATGACCGCAACAATCAGAACGATTGTGTATCCCAGATTCTTGCCGAAAACATTCATAATTCTTTCAAAAGTGTTCATTATTTATTCCTTTCGTTTGGACGGGTTGAATTATATCACATTTTGCATAAAAAATCCATAAAAAACGGTTGCGTATTGCGCAACCGTTACAGGGGAAACTGATCTTTCACGGTGGTTATAAGATAACCTGGCCACCAATACGTGCGGTGCCCGGAATCGGCCCGAACGAAGATGTCGGTGTGACGTATATATTTCCAGTAACCGTAAATTCGCCACCGAACTGCAACATTCCCATATCGCGCAGGAACAGGTGTCCTTCGATACGTACACCGCGTGGCAGTGTGTACTTGCGCATATGTTGCAGGAACAGGTTACCCTTTACAACGTCGCCGGGTTTCAACATAGTTGCTGCACCACGACTGTCAATAATCACGTCGCCATACATTGTTTTGCCACAGCGGGCCGTTTGCTTGATTGCGACGTTATCTGGCTGTACACGTGCAACATTGATGGTTTCGGCGGTAAAGACACGATTTTCATCACGACGTATGGGCAGTGCCGTCACGCGCTTTGAATCGCGTTCACGCACAATGCGTGGTGTGTTTGAATTGGAATCAGCCACCTGGCTTTGTGTTGCAGCAGGGGCATTGTCCTGGGCAATTATGACAACCGGTTTTTTACAGCCGACAATATCAATAATCAGCATAGAAAATAAAACGATGATTGCTGACAACAAAGTTATATTGACCAGACCAATCAAATCAATACTGCGTACCCATTTCCAGAATGCACGGCACCAGCGTCCTATTGCACGAAAAGGTACACATACGGCGTTCCATACGCGTGGCCAAAACGATGAACGACGCGATGTGGTGCGCGATTTCTTTGTGCTTGTGCGCTTTTTGTTGCCACGGCGTTCCATACGGCGGGCCGCAATTTTCATTTTCAATGCCTTGAACATATTGCTCACCTTTGTTTAAGTTTATACTTATTATGACCCTAAAAATGTATTTGTCAAGTATTTTGTCAACAAATTTGTCAAAATAATATATATTTGGGTATCTTGTTTGACTGGCGGTGTTTTTTGGGGTATGATATGACAACTATGTCGCACGGCAGGTTGCTGTTAGTTTTTATGTTATCTGGTTGCGTGGCCACATCTGGTTGGCACGCACAGAATGATTTTACATATGTTCCGATTTCAACCGATGATTATGAAATTGCCACCTGGCAAAAGATATCGGATTCACGTGGCCCAGTGCATATTTATATAGAAGGTGACGGTCACGCGTTCAACGGCCGCGGCACGCCAACATCAGATCCGACACCACGTGGCACACTGGTGCGTGATTTGGCGGCATCGGATAGCGCCCTAAATGTTGTTTATGTTGCGCGTCCGTGCCAGTATATAATGTCCGCATCCTGTACGCGGTCTGATTGGACGGACGGACGGTTTTCATCGCGTGTAATAAAATCCGTTGCGGATACGATAAGAACAGTTGCCGGCGCGCGCCCGATTGTGCTGGTTGGATATTCCGGCGGTGCGATGGTGTCGGGACTGGTGATTCAAAATTATCCAGATTTGAACGTTAAACAATGGATTACGATTGCCGGTGTTTTGAATCATAGCGATTGGACGGAATATTTTGGCGACAGTCCGCTGACACAGTCAATGTCCCTGAACAAATTGCCGAATTTGCCGCAGACGCATTATGTTGCGGAAAAAGACGAAACCGTGCCGACGGCATTGTCTGTGCGGTGGACGGGCGGGGCAAACATCGTTATCGTTCCAAATGCCACACACGACAACCTTAAAAATTTGAAAATTGATTTTATATATTGACAAATAATTATTTTTGTACTAAATTAAATGGAGCTATGAATAATATAAAGATTTTACCGATATTCAATCAGTCCGCCCCCAATGTGTGGGAAGATTTTATATATATTCGCGGACTTTCTATGGATTATGTATATGACTATCACTTCAATGTTGAAGATTATGTTCTTGCGTTGGATGATTTTCGTGATACCTGGCGTCACAACAGTATGAACTTTGCGTTTGGTGCGTATGACGGTATGAATATGATCGGATTTATTCGTGGCTATTGTAATGACAGAACCGCGCAAATAGATAATTTATATGTACTGCCAAAATATATGCGCCACGGTATAGGTGGGCGACTGTTGGCGGCCGCACAACGCAGTGTTATTTTTGACGCAGATTATGCCGAACTGGTGTCACTGTTGCACGCCCAAGAATTTTATGCGCGTAATAATTTTACCCCCGTGTCGCGTGGCAGCAATCGTTTTTACAAGACATTGTCTCATTCGTCTTTGACTGGCGGAAATGTGGTTCCGGTGTTCTATCCAAATGCGACGGTTGCACGTGCTGTGCGTGCAATAGCCATTAAAAACAATGCCGAACCAGTGGATATTCGGAAAATACGGGCACAAAGAACGCCTATGTTTGTATATTTGGACGCAGAATCTAAAATACGCGGTTTGGGGGTTGCTGGCGATACCGACAAAGCACCAACCCGGATTCAGGTGGACCAAAAGTATATGACGCGATATATATCGATGTGCCTGGGGGCAAAATTGTCAGCTGTTGCACACCTGCACAATAATGACAGATAATTATGTAAGGAAAGAAAAAATGGCAAAAGCAAAAGAATTAAAATATGGATTGATGGATATACCATTGTCGTGCAGCGTGTTTTTGGAACCGGCATTAAATAAATATATCCGCAGCATCGAGCCCGTATCGCGCGAAACCAAGAAATTTGTTCACGAATGGAATCTGGCACTGGTGGACATATTAAAAACGTCGCAATACAGTGCTCATTTGGGCGATATGGGGCGCAAGATTTTGTCCCGTACATTGCAATCCGATATGTTTCCGGCAAAATGTGTTGAATCGGCCAAAAGTGTCCCGCTGCATTCGTTGCATTATGCGATACGCTTTTCGGAAAGTATGCGTTTTCTGGCGTCTAAGATTGCGTCCAATCCGAATATAAAGTTTGTTGATTTTGGTTGTGGCTTTTCACCGCTGGCCCCGGTTGTCCAGTCGGAATACAATATTGATAACGCGTACTGTATTGATGACAAGCCAGAAATCATAGAAGTATATTCCCGTGCATCGGAAAAAGTTTCCGGCCGCGCCCCGCGCAGCATTTCCTGGGCCGAAGCAAAATCAATGGCGACGTCTAAAAATCTGGATACCATTGTGGCGATGGGTGTTTTACCGTACATTGCGCTGGACGACCAGGTTTCGCGTCTGAAGTTTATAAATACTAATTTTCCGAATTTTATGATTGAAATAAAGTATAATAACAATGCGGAAACAGCGGGCGAAAATGTGTTTGATTTGACACGGTTGCAGAAACTGCGCCTGTCGGTGGAAAATACCCAGACATTAGAAACCACAATGATTCAAAATTCGCTGCGGTATCTGCATAAATTTATGTGTGCGATGCCGGGCAAGCGCTACTTTCTGGCCAATGACCGCAGTTTATTTTTAAGCAGATAAAAAATGACAGATACAGAAATTAAAAATCGCATAGAATCCCTGGCGCGTCTGGACGATGCGGCGTGGGAATCGTTGTGCAAATGCTGTGGCGTTTGCTGTATGTTAAAGCATTCGCGCCATACCGGCACATATTATACATCTGTTGCGTGTAATAACCTGAATCTGGGGACGCGGCGATGTGCGGTTTATTCAACACGCCTGAACAATCGTGTTTTTTGTGCACGCGTTGATTTGTCGGTTGTACTGCGTACAGGATTGTTGCCGGATTCGTGCGGGTATATTGAATACATTTACGGTCCCGCGCCGATACAGATACGCCCCGATTTTTCCAAGGTAATTCACGAACGCGATATGTCGCACGCGACACCAGTATCACAAATGGAATCTGGTAACAGCCATCCGCGTCATACAACGCCGGGCCCGTGGAATCATATTATAGATGATTCATTGGGGTGGCGTACACGCGCGATGGAATTGCGCGATAAATACGCCGATTTCGGGCGTGATATTTTACGCCGTATCGCCCGCACCACCCAAAAATAAATTTTTCCAGTAAAAATCATCTTTCGTTATTGTAATCAGAAAACGATTATAAACCTGTGGAAAATATAAATCAGATAGTATATAATACCCATTGCATTGGGGTGTTCCCGGTGTGGGGTGTTACAACCTGTCAGCAAGTGCCAGCGATGGCATTAAATATCTCCAACCAGTGGTTGGAGGGTTGTGAATATATTGAATAAGCAACACAATACTTGCTGATTGTTGTAAACCTCCAACCACCTGAAATCTTTCCGGTGGTATTTTTATTTAATAAAAAAACAGGAGAGAGCAATGTCCAATCACGACATAATAGACGTGTATGATATTCTGACGGTTGGTACCGAAACAATTCCGCCAAAGGAAATATATTACGCAAAACTGGGCAAACTGATATGCGCTATGCATAATGAAGCGAACGTAACCCTGCAACAGATACAACGTGCCACGGGCATAACCCCCGATGTATTACAGGATTACGAACTGGGGCGTCGTGAAATCCCAGTTTATGATTTGTTGGTATTGATGAGTTATCTGGAAAACCGGGGATAGTAACAAAAACGGGGCAAACGCCCCGTTTTTTACATCATACCCGGCATTCCGCCGCCCATTTGCGGGGCGGGTTTTTCTTCGGGTATTTCCGACATAACCGCACCAGTTGTCAGCAATACGCCCGCCGTGCTGGCCGCGGCCTGGATTGCGGTTTTAACAACCTTGGCCGGGTCGATAATGCCCGCTTTCATCATATCGACATATTCACCGGTTTGCGCGTTATAGCCAAAGTTGTAATCCTTGGCTTCCATAACTTTGCCGACGACAATTTCGCCGGATACGCCCGCGTTTTCTGCAATCTGGGCGCACGGCGCAACCAGGGCACGACGCACAATATCAATACCAACATTTTGGTCTTGGTTTGCGCCACTCAGTTTATCCAATGCCGCTGTTGCGCGCACCAATGCGATACCACCGCCGGCCACAATACCGTCGGCCACGGCCGCACGTGTTGCCGCCAATGCGTCATCAACACGGTCTTTCTTTTCTTTTACTTCAACTTCAGTCATACCGCCGACCTTGATAACTGCGACGCCACCGACCAGTTTAGCCAACCGTTCGGCCAGTTTTTCTTTGTCATAGTCACTGGTTGACGTGGACATCAGTTTGCGGATTTCATCGGCGCGGGCGTCAATCGCTTTTTTATCGCCGCCACCCTGAGCCAACAAGGTTGAATCCTTGGTTACAACGATTTTTTTGGCTGTGCCCAAAACGTCGGTTGTAATGTTTTCAAACGTCATACCCATATCGTCGGACACAACTGTTGCGCCGGTAACCGCCGCAATATCTTTCAGCATTTCTTTGCGTCTGTCACCAAATCCCGGTGCCTTGACCGCGCAAACCTTTAACCCGCCGCGCAGTTTGTTCAGCACCAGTGTTGCCAACGCTTCGGATTCAACATCTTCGGCGATAATCAGCAACGGGCGACCCGACTGTGCCACCGGTTCCAGTATCGGCAGCAATGCCTGCAGACCGGTAATTTTCTTTTCAGAAACCAAAATTTGTGCACCGTCCAGTTCGGCCAGCATTTTTTCGCTGTTTGTCACGAAATAGGGCGACATAAATCCCTGGTCAAACTGCATACCTTCGACAACGTCGATTTCTGTTTCCAGACCCTTGGCTTCTTCGACGGTGATAACACCTTCCTTGCCGACCTTTTCCATTGCGCCGGCGATTTTTTCACCAATTTCAGAATCAGAATTTGCGGAAATCGTTGCGACCTGGGCAATTTCAGAACTGTCTTTGACAGGACGGGCGTGCTTTTCTATATCGGCAACAACCGCGGCGGTTGCCATATCAATACCGCGCTTTACATCCATTGGGTTCATACCAGCGGCGATTACACGGCGACCTTCGCGAATAATTTTTTGCGCCAGAACGGTTGCCGTTGTTGTTCCGTCGCCGGCATCATCGCCGGCCTTTTTGGCGACTTCCTGTACCATACGGGCACCGATATTTTCCTGGGGGTCTTTTAATGATACCGCCTTGGCCACGGTAACACCGTCCTTGGTTGCGACTGGCGCGCCATATGATTTATCGATGACGACAGTGCGACCCTTTGGCCCCATAGTAATTTTTACCGCGTTGGCCAGTTTGTCGACACCGGCCGCCAGTTTGTCTGTATCAAATACGATTTCTTTTGCCATTATAAAATCCTTTCGTTATTTATAAAATTCCCAATATGTCTGTTTCTTTAATCAGAACGTAATCTTTGCCGTCAATTTTAACCTCGTTCGCGGATGCGGCCCATTTAGCAAACAGGACGTCATCGCCGACCTTTACAGTCATCGGGATACGGTCGTCACCGTCAAATGCACCGTCGCCAACCGCGATTACACGACCGCGTGACGGTTTTTCCTTGGCATTGTCGGGGATTATAATTCCGCCGGCCGTTTTGTTTTCTTCTTCGATACGTTCCAACAGAACATAATTATGCAGGGGTTTAAACATATTTGATTCTCCTTATGTTCAACTTGTTTCTGGGTATGGATATAGTGCGTGTCTGGTTGATTTCAAGTGCTTGATTTTATACCTGCAGTGTAGTATGTTAAATTCAATAAAACAATGGGAATCAAAGGGTAAAATATGTACGACAAAAATAATATTTTTGCAAAAATTCTGCGTGGCGAAGCACCATCAACAAAAATATATGAAGACGATTATGCACTGGTATTTCAAAACATCGCACCGCGCGCAAAAACACATATTTTGGTTATACCAAAGGGTGATTATACCGACATTTATGATTTTACGGCCAATGCCCCCACCGAATTACAGGCCGGTTTCTGGGCGGCGGTGCGTAAAACGGTTGATTCGTTGGGACTGCGTGATAATTTCCGCACTGTTGCAAATACGGGTGCTGGTGCTGGACAAAGCGTTTTTCATTTCCATTTGCATATTATGAGTGATGAACGATTCAAGACGGACTTTTAACGTTCGGGTAATACCGCGTGCACGCAAAAATGGGGTAACCGTTGACGCGGACGGGACTTTGCGTGTGCACACAACCGCCGCGCCGGCCGACGGCGCGGCAAATGCAGCGGTAATAAAAATGCTGGCCGAACACTTTGACGTGCCGAAATCCAGCATAGAAATTATTCGTGGCGCAACCGCCAGGACAAAGGTCGTACGCCTTTAATATTCCATAATCTTTTTTATCAAATCATCGGGCGTGGATGCGCCGTGAATATTATAGTCGTGAATACTTTCGATAAATCCCTGGCGCTGCATATGTATAAACAGGCGTACAAACGGGATCCAAAATCCCGATGTGTTCAAAAAGAACAGTGGCTTTTTTGATTCGCCGATTTGCTGCATCGTCATAATGTCGGTCAGTTCGTTCAATGTTCCGATTCCGCCCGGTAATATGATGAACGCGTCCGACAGTTCAAACATTTTCTGTTTGCGTTCGTTCACCCCGTCAACAATTTTAATGTCAACGCCGGTATGTACGGGTTCCTGTTTTTCAATAACGTTGTTTGTGGAAACACCGATTACGTGTCCCCCGGCGTCCAGCGCCGCCGTCGCCACCGTTCCCATCAGGCCGACGTCGCCCCCGCCAAACACCATACGGATATTGTTTCGTCCCAAAAATTCGCCAATCGTGGCCGCGTCGCGCGCGAATTGCGGATCCGTGCCAAACTGGTGACCGCAATATACCGCAATGGATTTCAGTTTCCCTGTCATAATTTCTTTTTCCTTTATTTTTGCGAATTATATCATAAAATGGCGTTGTTATGAATCAAAAGTTTTTGAATTTTATGCGCGGTATGGCGGGACAACGCCTGGCGGTGGCGGTCAGTGGCGGGGTTGATTCCGTATGCCTGTTGTGCTGGTTGGCGCAAATTGGCGCCGATATAACGTGCCTGCACGTAAATCACGGATTGCGCGCAAATGCGGAAACAGAAACACAGTATGTGCGCGACTTATGCGCGCGCCTGGGCGTGCCGTGCCAAATTTTCTATTGGACGGGGGAAAAACCAGCCACCGGGATTGAGGCCGCCGCCCGCACCGCGCGTTATCGTTTTATGACGGATTGGTGCCGTGAAAACAATATGTATGCACTGCTGACCGCGCACCAGGCGGACGACCAGATTGAAACGTTTTTAATGAACCTGGGGCGGGGCAGCGGGTTATACGGACTGGCTGCGATGCGACGTGTGTCCACACGTGACGGGGTACGGATTGTTCGTCCGTTGTTGGATGTGCCGCGTGCGGAATTAAAGAAATATTGTGACGATAACGAAATTAAATATTTTATGGACGAAATGAACGATGACGCGCACTATACTCGTGTTCGAATTCGCCAGAATCGGCATTTGTTGTCTGAAAAACTGGGTATCAGCGATGCACGCATTTTGTTGGCGGTGCAAAACCTGGGGCGGGTGCGTGACGCACTGGACGAACAAATCGCGCAAATGGTGGCGTCTGTTACAAATAATCGCCGTGCGGTATTTTCTGATTCTTTTCTGTTTGACCCGGCCCCCGATGTTAGATTAAAGTTGCTGGGGACATTGATTCAAAAAATAGGGGGGGACGAATATCAACCACGCTTGAATTCATTATCAAATGCACTAGATAAATTGACACACGATTGCAAATTTACACTGGGGCATTGTACAATTCGACGCCTGGGGGATAGAATTTTAATCGTGCCCGAGGGTTCAAAAACAAGCTTTAGGACAAGATATGGAAAACAAAAATCAAAATCTGAACAGCAAATCAAAAAAGAATAATTTTTTTCGTCGCGGTGATTCTGGGAACCTTTTTCTGATTATATTTGCGGCGTTGTTTGTTGCGGTTATGGTGCGTTCTTTTATGAGTATTGGAACGACGCCTGCATTGTTGCCAAACGGCACACCAGCACCAGAACCGATTGAACTGACTTTTTCTGATGTGTTGCGTCGTGCGCCAGAAATTCAGACAATGGAAATTCGTGGAAACGATGCGTCTGGCACATTGACGGACGGTACACCATATACCGCGACAATCACATACGATCCAGAATTGTTGAGCCAGATTGCCGAAAACGGTGCGACAATTTCAATCGATACGTCCAAGACGTGGGTTGACTATTTGGGGACGTGGGTTCCGATTTTAATGGGACTGTTCTTTATATGGTGGATATTCCGCGGTTTTAAGGGCGGTGCTGCCGGCATCAGCCGCAGTTTGGCGCAATCAAATCCGACAAAAATTACAACCGGAAAAACTAAAACCACGTTCAAGGATGTCGCTGGCATAGATTCTGAAAAACAGGAACTGATGGAAATAGTTGATTTCTTGAAAGACGGCAAAAAATTCCGCGATGTTGGTGCGCGTGTGCCACGCGGGATATTACTGTCGGGCGAGCCAGGAACCGGTAAAACTCTATTGGCACGTGCCATTGCGGGCGAAGCGAACGTTCCGTTTTTTGCCGCATCGGGCAGTGATTTTTCCGGCATTATCGTTGGATTGGGTGTTGCCAAGATAAAGGAAATCTTTGAAATGGCCAAACGCAACGCGCCGTGCATACTGTTCATTGATGAAATAGATGCCATTGGCCAGCGTCGCAGTACGCATTCCTATAACGATCAGGACAGGGAACAGACCCTGAATCAGTTGTTGATTGAAATGGACGGATTTTCGAACGATACTGGAATTATCGTTATTGGTGCAACAAACCGTGCGGATATGTTGGATCCGGCATTGTTGCGTCCCGGTCGCTTTGACCGCCAGGTTTATATTGAATTGCCTGATTTGTCGGGTCGCCGCGAAATTCTGGATTTGTATGCTAAAAAATTAAAGGTTGGCAGTGACGTAAATCTGCAGGATTTGGCACGCGGCACAACCGGATTTTCTGGGGCTGATTTGGAAAACCTGTTGAACGAAGCGGCATTGCACGCCGTGCGCAACGGTCGTGCCGAAATCGCCCAACCCGACGTGGAAGAGGCGCGTGATAAAATCCTGATGGGCCCGCGCAAAGTTCGTAAAATGCGCCCCGAAGATATAAAATTGACCGCCTATCACGAGGCCGGCCACGCATTTGTCAGCATAATGTACGCCGATATTACCGACCCAATACACAAGGCGACAATTATCCCACGTGGTCGTGCATTGGGTATGGTGCAGCACCTGCCCATTGACGACAAGGTTTCAATGACCATTGCCGAGGTTCGCGCCAATCTGGCCATTGCGTTGGCTGGGCGTGCCGCCGAAGAAATCTTTTTCGGTGCGGATAAAATAACCACCGGCGCGGAAAGTGACATCGCGATGGCGACACGCCTGGCGCGTTATTCCATAACGACGGCGGGACTGTCACCAAAACTGGGACTGGCCGCAATAAACCAGGTGAATAGTTTCGGTACGCGCAGCGCGTTGGAAAATGCGTCTGAAAAAACCGCCGAACTGGTCGATGCCGAGGTTCGCGCCTGGTTGGATTCCGCGCACGCGGATGCAACAAAATTGTTGTCTAAAAACAAGGAAACGGTTCGCAAATTGGCCGAAGAATTGTTGGCGCGTGAAACCCTGACTGGTGACGAAATAAAGGAAATTGTTTCCGGCAAAAAATCCAAAAAAACGGCAAAGACCACAACCAAAAAGACGCAAAAAAATGCCACAAAATAACGATGCGCCAAATTTTGAAATACTGCATATGCCGCCCGAAAACACCAATTCACTGTTGGTGACACGCGGCGGTGATGCGGTGATTTTTGATGCGTGGGGCAACGCGGTTGACTGGGAACGATTGCTGGAATCGCGCGGATTGCGACTGCGTGCGATTTATTCAACGCACGGGCACGGTGATCATATTTCCGCCGCGCCAACGTTGGCGGAAAAGTATGATGTGCCGTGGTACCTGAACGCCGAAGATAACGATTTGATTTCCTGGTCTAACAATTTGTTAAACTATTTCGGATTGCCGCAATTTGAACGTGATTTCAAACGCCCAGTTGATATCTGTGCGGGAACGATTGACGTACTGCCCGGTGTCACGGTTGAAGTAATAGAATCGCCCGGACATACGCCGGGTGGGGTTATGTACTACTTTCCGGACTTTGGTATTTTAATGACCGGCGACACGTTGTTTCGTGACGGGTTTGGTCGCTATGATTTGCCCGGTGGTGACGCTAATGCACTGTGGCAGTCAATTTCAAAAATATATGAAATGAATTTGCCAGATGAAACGTATGTTGTGCACGGTCACGGTGTAGATTCAACAATAGAAATCCTGAAGCGTGAAAATCCATATTTTAAGTAAGTTTAGACGGAAAAAACAATAACCCGTTCAATACCGGATAAATCTTTTTCGGTACGGTCAAAGTGCCAACCGTGTTTTTCAAATATTTCACGGACGCGTGCACCCATATCAATCCCGATTTCCAAATAAATTTTACCGCCGCGCCGAATCCATTTGCGCGAATTTTTTGCGATTGATTTATATGCCGCATATCCGTTGTCGTTCGCATACAAGGCGCGTTTTGGGTCGTGCTGTGCGCCGGCATCAACACGCATATCACCCGCCGCAATATATGGCGGATTTGAAACAATTACATCAAAAGTATTTTTTTCAAATGCGTTTGGATTATTGAAACTTTTTCTGACTATATGGATTTTATCTGTTAAATTTAATTGTCGCACATTTCGGCGTGCCACGCGCAGTGCACCGTGCGATACATCAATTCCAACCCCCTGGGCGCCCGGAATGTTTTTGACCAGCGACGCAATAATGCACCCGGTTCCGGTGCCTATATCCAAAATATTTGGATGTTTGCCGCCACAATCAGATATTACTGCTGCAACCAACGTTTCTGTGTCTGGGCGTGGGTCCAATGTATGACGATTAGTATAGAATTTCAGCCCATAAAACCATTTTTGATGTATTATTTTTGCCACCGGCACGCCACGTCGCAATGCGCGCGCCATACGCCATACGGCCAGGCGTGAAAATTTTTTCGTATTTTCAGTAATAACCCGCGCATCGTGGGCATTGCCCGCGCGTGCCAGAATTTCAAATGCTTGATTTATTTGCATAAAGCCATTATAATCGCCGGTATGGAAAAAGCAAAAAATATTCTGAATATAAACAATATTGCCCGTGCGGTAATTTGTTTGGCATTGATATTGGTGATAGTGGTGATTGTGCTGATATGCACACGACCGCGTGGTGGTGACGGTTCCGCAACGGGGGATGAATATCGGTCGGTTGTTGTGGTTGCATCTGGCGATACATTGTCAAAATTATTGACAGACCAGGGTTTTTCCAATGCTCAGGTTTTAGAAATAGCCAAAGTTTTGAAATCTGACGCAAATATAACCAGTTTGCGTGCCGACAGTGATAAAATAGAATTTGTACGCGACGCCGCTGATGCGCCCGTATCAAAGATAGTAATAATTCCATCCCCCTGGCGCCAGGTTGAAATAACCTGTAACCCGGACGGGGCGTGGGTTTGCCAAACGGTGGATATTACCCCGGACAAGCGTGTTGTTTATCGTGGTGGTGAGATTTTGGACGGGGACAGTTTTTATCTGGCCGGTGCCCGTGCGGGTATTCCCGACGGTATTTTGGCCGAGGTTTATGACCTGTTGGCGTTTGAAATGGACTTTGAACGTGATGTTCGTGCCGGTCAGAAGTTTTCCGTATTATTCGAAGAAAACTATGCTGATGGTAAAAAGGTTGACAATGGTCGTGTTTTGGCCGTTCAGTTCGAAGCATTGCGTGGCAATGTCAAAATGTACCGTTTCAAGACGGCCGACGGCAAAACCGGATACTATGATGAAAATGGTAATGGGGCAATTAAATCGTTGAAGCGTACCCCAATAAATAATGCCAAGGTTACCAGCAGTTTTTCCACCAGTCGCAAACATCCCGTTTTGGGATATACCCGTGCACACAAGGGGGTTGATTTCCGCGCATCAACCGGAACACCGATTCCGTCCGCTGGTGCGGGTCGTGTTGTTGCCCGTGGATATAACAGTGGTCACGGCAATTACATAAAGATACGCCATAATGCATCATATGAAACACTGTATGCGCATATGTCGCGCTTTGCCAAGGGGGTTGTTGTCGGTACAACGGTAAAACAGGGGCAGACAATCGGATACGTTGGTTCAACGGGTCTGTCCACCGGGCCGCATTTGCATTATGAAATTATCAAGGACGGCAAACACGTCAATCCGATGACTGTAAAATTGCCGGCAATCAGCAATCTGGGTAAAGCGGACAAGGAAAAATTCCTGGAATATCGCAAAACATTGGATTCTGGTATAGAACAGTTGTCCAAACATCCGGATTGGTTTATCCAGTTATAATGAATAAAACGGGCGCAAAGCCCGTTTTATTTTTGTTCAGATTGTAATAATCGTATTTTTTCTGCAATACCGCCGGGCGCCGAATATCCGCCAAGTTTTCCATCCGTACGCACAACGCGATGACACGGTATATACGGTGGACAGGGATTTTTCCCAACCGCATTTGCAACCGCGCGAACGGCGTTCGGGTGTCCCGCCATTTCGGCCAGTTCGGTGTATGTTCGCACTTGTCCCCGTGGAATACGCAACAGTGCACGCCACACATCGTGTTGAAACGCTGTTCCGGGCAGTTTGTCTATGTCTGAATCTGTAATAATCATATTGGTATTATAAACGATTTTTTTCAAACATCAAACAAAGGAAAATGTTCTCCTGTCAATGGGTTGAATAAAGTATCAATATATTCATATTGTAATATCCTTATGAATCGGAGAGGGAAAATGCAAAAAATGAATTTAGCAATGTGGTGCAGTATGGATTATCTGGCCAAGAAAATGAAGTTATCTTGTTCGGGTCTGGCGGTCAGGGGCGGCCTGAATGCGACAACATTTAATAAAAGCAAGCGCGCGTCAAAATATGGCCAGCCACGTTGGTTGTCTATGGAAACGATATTCAAGATTTTGAAATCGTCCCACACCAGTGTTATGGAATATGCGGCGATTTTACAAATGCTGATGGATTCCATAGATGACCCGGATGCCAATGGTGTACAAAATACATCGCACGATAAAAATATAAAATAACATACAGTTTTTTATATAAAAAGGCCCATAACATACGGACTATTGTGTATTTTTTTGCAAATAAAAATGCCGAAAATAAAGGGCCGTTTATTTTCAACGCTTATTTAATTACATTTTATCTCAATTTCTGCGTATGTGTCAATCATAAAATATGTCGAATCTAAACGGCCATTTGCATTCAGCCAAACCCAGCGAATTGCATCAATGCATAATGGCCCAGCAACAGGGGAAACAATAATGTATTTTTCAAAGGGCATATTTTTATTGGGTATAACAATCGCACTTTGCACACCGGCCTCTGCCGTTACTAAATGCGTAAAACTGTCATCATCAACAACGTGTTCGTATGGTAACCCCGGGGGTTATGTTGTTGACTGGACATCAAATTGTACATCCAGTGGGACAAGTGTTGCAATAAGTGGCATAAGCCAATGTTCCAGCACAAGTGGCAGTTTAGTTGGCCAGAAAGCGACGGCTTTGAAAATTAGTGGCGGTACTGGTGACAAGTATTGCTGGTGTAAAATGGTTTCACCGGCCGTGTCGTCTTGGGTTTTCATCTCCGCCAACGGATCAGCGATTGATTGTGCCTACTATTGCGCGATCACCTGTGCGTCCTCCGCAGCGGCCAGTGCGTCTTTCCGGTCCGCGTTGTTTAGTGGACTATCTGACTAAACGGGGGCGAATATGAAACGCATATTTATTTTTGTACTAGCGATTGTGCCGATTGGCGCATTTGCCGCCGCGCCGTCTACTTCGTGTCCCGCTGGATACGTTGCGGTTGTGGAATCGTATATGGAAATCGCGGACAGCACGTGTCCCAGTGGATATACATCCGCCGGTACGGCGGACAGTTGTCTGATTTCATCACCGGCCGGTTCGTGTATTATGTATGCACCAACCGGTGTAACTTATACCGACAGCAGTGGTTCATATGAATTTACATCCGCCTGTCCATTGGAATAGGTAATGCATATCGCCAGAAAACTTTGAATTGGCGGCACGTCGTGCTGTGCGGGGCAAAAAGTCCAAGGAACAAATTCGGCGTTTTATGGCCAATCGTGATGTTTTATTGGCCAGACTGCGTGATATGATAATAAATAACAAATTCAAAACTTCAAAATACCGTATTATAAAAATTCACGAGCCCAAAGAACGATATATTTACGTTTTACCATTATACCCGGATCACATTGTCCATCACGCGTTGATAAATATCTTGGGGCCAATATGGCAACGTATGTTTATCCGCGATTCTTTTGCGTGTATTCCCAACCGTGGTTTATTTTCGGCATTTATATACACATTATGTTATCCTAAATATATAGGCGCGTCAATCTTAAAAGTCGTAATAAAAACAACGCCACGAAACCGTGACGTTGTTATTTATTCTGGCGCGCCCAGAAGGATTCCCTCGCACGGCACATATGGTGCCGGCTGCGGGGCATTCGTGACGATTTGGCCGCGCCTGGCTTGCCAAATCTACTCATTGTCGAACCCTTTTGTTCGGGTTCAAATCCTGGGGCTTGCACATAATAAAAACAACGCCACGAAACTGTGACGTTGTTATTTATTCTGGCGCGCCCAGAAGGATTCGAACCCTCAACCTTCTGATCCGTAGTCAGATGCTCTATCCAATTGAGCCATGGGCGCAACGTTCGTATATTTTATAACTTTTTATTCGGATTGCAAGTAAAAATATATTGTTTTTATCTGCTGCCCTTGCCGTCGCGATCGGTGCCGTGATACAGCATATTAAAATGCTGGCGACAAACAGATTTATAATTACTGTCCCCGACGGCAATTTGTGCGCCCGCGCGAACTACGTTACCCGCCGCATCATATCGCAGGTGATGCGTCGCCAGATGCATACAGCCCGGTATTTGACACGTCGATTCCATACGGTGCAGTTTTGCGCCAACCTCTATCAGGCGACGTGACGCCGGAAATATTTGTTCGTTACTGTCTATCATCAATCCATAGCACATAATTATAACCGGTGTGCTGTCGGCAATTCGAACCAGTATATCAATATCGTCCGGGCTAAAGAACTGGATTTCATCAATTAAAACCATTTTAGTATCCGGTGCTGGCGACCAACCGCGCAATGAAGCCAAAACTGTTGCGTCCGCCGATATTCCGATGCGAGAATTTACTTTATTTTCACTGAAACGGTTATCGATTTTGGGTTTTATGATTTCCGTTTTGTTTCCGTTTTTATTTTGGTTATACGCATTTATGACCAGTTGCGCTGATTTGCTGCAACCCATTGTGCCATAATGAAAGTGCAAATTTGCCATAATATCCCCCGATTATTTAAGATGCCATTGATTCCAATCGTTCGATACGCTTTTCCACCGGTGGATGCGTTGCCATCAGCGAACTAATAAATTCGCGTGGCCCACCTGGATTTGCGATGCATACCGCCGCCATAGATTTAACCTTGTCCAGGCATTCAACGCGTGAATCAGTTGTGATTTTACGCAGTGCATTTGCCAGCGCCATTGGGTTGTGTGTAATTTGCGCACCGGTGGCATCGGCCGCATATTCGCGGTTGCGAGACACGGCCATACGCAAAATAGGTGTTATTATCCAGTTAAATACCATAAACGCCAGCCATACCATAATCAGAATTGCGGCACCGTTATTTTTATTGTCATTGTCATTTCCACTGACCATTGCCATACGCAGAATCATATCCGCGGCAAACACCGTTACCCCGACCCCCGTAATCAGCATCATATCCAGTCGAATGTCGCGATTACCAATATGCGCCATTTCGTGGGCGATTACGCCTTCCAGTTCCAATTTGTTCAGTTTTTTAATAATCCCCCGGGTCAGTGCCACCGATGCGTCGCGCGGTGTGCGTCCCGTGGCAAATGCGTTCATAGAATCGTCGTCTATGATATATACACGTGGTCGCGGCAGTCCGGCGGCAATCGCTACATTTTCAACGCTGCGGAAAATTTCACGGTTTTCGGCATCGGTATCAAAAATTTCGTGTGCGTGCGCGGAATTCAGCATCATAGAATCGCCAAACGCCCACGATATCAGCAGCCACACCGCGCACGCAATAAATGTTGGAATTGCGACGCGCACGGCCGTTTCCATCGCGGTTTGTGCCGGTGCGACAATCCACGTGAACAGGAATATCAGCGCGATAAAAATCAATGGAAAGCAAATCACCAGCAATATGGTTTTTATATTGTTACTGCGAATATGGTCATATACCGTTTTGACTTTGTTCATAGCAAATGGTTCCTGTTAAATTTTATTGTTTCGCCACATATTATAAACAAAAAACGGGGCGCGTCATTATGAAAAATATATTCCGGCTTTTTATATTATTTTTCTGTTTTGATACGGCGGCATATGCAGCAAATAATAATATTTTTTCTGGTATGCCGGGCTATTTGGTTGATACGGCCCACGCGTGGGCGGGGATTTATTCTGAATTTGGACCTGGCGCGCAAATTGCTACATATATCAATGAATCCCGCACAAACGATATTGCACGTTACTTGGATACAATATCCATATTGGGATTTAATAATACCGCGATGGCGTTGTTTGAAGTGTCCAGTCATATTGACCGTGCATTTGATGTCATAGATGCCCCATTGGTTGCGCGTCGCGGGTCGTGTACTGCGAATTTAGCGACTTGTGAATATGGGCGGCGCACATTGGTTGTTGACGGACACGTGTCGGGGACTTTTTCAGAATACCGCGCCGGGCAAAATGGCGATTTCAAGACAAAAAACACTGGTTTTGCAATAAACGCCAAAAGTTACTTTGCGGATGGCTGGTTGTTTGGTGTTGAATACACGCGGACAATGACTGATACGCACGATACGCGGATTTATTCGGACGCAACCGGCAACAGTGTGACTATGTTCACACAGTATCTGGCGCGTTCTGGACTGTTTTGGAACGTCGGTATAAATGCCGGGCATACCAGTTGGAATATAGACAAATCCATTGCCGGTATTTCGGATGACGGGACATATGATACAAACTTTTATGCCGGCCAGACGAATTTTGGAATTCGTATGCAGCGGAATCGCATATCAGTAACGCCCAGCGTCGCGGTACGATACCTGCGCGTCAGTGCCGATGAATATATTGACGCGGTGGCACAACAGTTTGACCAATGGTGGTACAATTCATTGACCGCATCCGTCGGATTAGATTTAGGTTTTGACTTTGTCGGATCAGATTTTGTGGTGCGTCCGTCGTTACACCTGGGCGGGCGGTATGATGTAATCAGCAATGGCACCGATGAAATGCGTGTACAGCTGATAGACAACCAGTTTTATTATGTTCCGATTGATACGCCACATCGTGCTGCATTGGATGCGGGCATTGGATTGGATTTCTTTAACCAGTATTTTACAGCGGGGCTGACATATGGCTTTGATATGCGTTCTGATTATATGTCGCATACAATAATGGCAAAATTAAAGATAGCGTTTTAATTTTGTTCCGCAATTTGGTATAATATTCGTATTATGAGAAGTACTGGAATATGCACGGTTGCAATATTGATGATACTGTATGCACACGTTGTGCACGCGGCCAGTTTATTAAAACAAACGTCATTTCCAGGAACAACCGCTGATTTGACATTTACCCAAAATGTTGCGTTGCAGTCAGCGGGCTATGAACCGTGGGAAGCCGAATATGATTCTGCCGGTCGTTGTATTTCCGGCTGTACATACAGAAATTTGACGATACAAGATGATTTGAAAAACATAGAAAATAATACTATCAACGCCCGACGTGATTTGGCGACATATGGATATACTTTTCCAGCATTTGGTGCACCCGCATCGGGTACAGCGCAAGCCCAAACGCCAAACCGGCCACAACAAATAATCGTACAAAACGCACCGCGTTGCACACCGGTTCAGCCAGATGTTCCAGCCGGTCAAACTGTGCCGTTGGGTGAACCATTGATTGGACGGCCACAGATAACATCTGCGTACGGCGCGCGTATTCACCCAGTTACTGGCAATCGTTCTGTGCACAAGGGACTGGATTTTTCTGCGGCGGTTGGTACGACCGTATTTTCGCCCGCCGCTGGCACGGTTGAATCGGTTTGGACGGATGCAACGTGTGGAAATGGATTAAAAATAGCGCACTCTAATGGATACGAAACGATATATTGTCATTTGAATAAATCATTGGTTGCGGCGGGCGATCGTGTCGGCGCCGGGTGTGCGGTTGCCGAAACCGGAAATACCGGTCGTACAACCGGACCGCATTTGCATTATGGAATTAAATATAATGGCGAATATATAAATCCGACGGATTGGGTTGGTCGGGGCTAGTCACGTTTTCGCCGAAATCTGACATCAAAACTGCCATTGTTTATTGGTGAAAAAGATAATATGTATGGCGATAAAATACTTTCGCACGCCCATTGCGGGAACTTTTGGTGTAAAATTCCGCTGGCGCCGGTGATAATGGTTGCACGACGTACCCCCGATGTAGCCAGATTCATAATTTCGGCCCAGGCCTGTTCTTCGGTTTTTTGATGTAAATCCAGCGTTACGTGTGCTGGGGGCGGTAATTGAGATACCGAAATCTGTGCGGACAGTTTTAACTCTGCACGCACCCGCCGCCGCGTGGCATCGTCGTTTGGGACAAATTCAGTGTCCGCCATTTTTGCAATATCAAAATCAGACAGTTGTTTCATAGTTACCAGATTATACGCAATTTTTTACAAAGTTTTACAAAAAAATACCGCCGAAAAAAATCGGTGGTTTATTTTCGTTTTTCTGTCCTTGTTATTTTATCCCAAAAACCGGCACATAGTCAATAAATTTTTTGCTGAAAATAAACCACCGTTTTATGTAAGGGGGGTAATATGAAATTACGATATCTGTTTACTGGTGCATTTTTATTGATGTGGTGTACCACGACATACGCGGCAACAACAGTTACGAAAAAGTGCGTTGTTGCGTCGTGTGACGCTGGGTATTATGCATCGGGCAGTGTATCAGCTGGTGGCAGCACGTATTATACAGGGTGTACACGTTGCCCGGCATTCAACGGTGTTTATGGTACGACCAGTGCGGGTATGTCACAAATTACAGATTGTGCGATTCCAGCCGGTCGTAATTTTTCAGATTCAGCGGGTACCTGGTCATTTACCCAGGCGTGCAAATATTCAAACTAAATAAACGGGGAAAAAATGGCAAAACAAATAAAACGTTTTTGGGTGCGTTTGGCGGCAATGTTTATAACATTGTATTTTGCGCCGTTATCTAATTTTATAACGTCACTGTTTGGAATAAAGAATAGTGGCACGGCAAATGCCGCTATTGATATGGTGAATACCATATATTGTAACTCGAGCGATCCTAGTCAAGCAGGGAGGAAAAACTATAGTTGTTTAAATGGTGGGACAGATAATCAAGTTTATATAACGGGGACTAAAATTTCGTGCAGCTGTAATTCATCAGAACACCCGAAAATGGTTGAAATAGTTGTTTGTTCTGACAATAAAAGTTGGAATGCAGTAAAGAGTGATTGGGATCATTACTATTATTGGGATAAAACACAAGATTGCACACCCGAGTGTAACAATAATCAAACACGTGATTGCAGTTCTACTACTCGGTATTGTACACAAACCTGTAATAACGACACAGGCCGTTGGGGGTCGAAACAATGGGGTGCGTGCAAATCCGGATATGTTATGGTGTCTGGCAGTTGTGTTGCCAGTTGTTATATAGCAAATGGGGATGGGTATGAAATACAAATCGCGGAATCTTCTTCCAGCAGCAGTAGTTCGCAAGCTTAAATTTTTTCCACGTTTTATATATCACAATAAACTGGATGCGCATATATGGGAATCTGATATGCAAATGCGCAAACTGGTTTCAAATGCGTTGCAAATGGTCAGCTGGAGTTATATTGCATTTATGCAGCGTATGGGATATCCGTTGCCAGATGATGCGATATTGGATATATTTGTACACGGATCCAGCACAAATTATTATTATGACGACACCAGTGACATAGATATTGCAATAGTTGCAAACCTGGATGGAATGCGTGCGATGTTTCCAAATGTGGATATAAACGGATTGATGAAATCTGCGCTGGGGTCGTGGATGCGATATCACAGAATTCGTGTATGTGGCCGCGGCATAGATATAGATGTGCTGGATGTCAATACGCCACGCTATGGTCCCGGAATATACAAGGTCGGCAGTGCGTATTCATTAAAGTCAGATTCTTGGATCCGGCGTCCAGAACTGCTAAAGCCGGACGTGGTGCGTGAAATTCGTAAATCTGCGTGGAAAATATTCAAAGATTTTCGTCGTCAATATAATCAAATGCGAAAAAATAATATGGGTGCGGATTTTGTTGATACGTTTATGACGCGCATTACAATGGAACGCAAGGACAGCTATGCTAAAAATTATCTGCAACCTGTTACCCCGGAAACAATGGCGTTTCGTATGATACGTCGTTGCGGAATGTGGCGCGATTTAATAGAATTATCTGCACGACAACGTTCGCGTGATTTCAATATATCATTATAAAAAACGCCCGGTTGGGCGTTTTTTATTACTTTTGTTCAGTACCGGATTCAAAGTCAGCGGGCTTTTTATCCAACTTCTTTGTCCAGTCGTTGTCCGGAAAATTCAGTCGCAGCATTTCCGCGTATCCGTACGCCTGTTCCGGCAGGCCAATTGCCGTATAGCATTCCGTCAGGCGATATAGTGCCTCGGGCGTCATAACGGTTTCCTGGGCGGACTGCACCACAGATTGCAGGCGCGAAATCGCACTGGGCCAGTTTTCGCGTGCCATATCTGCGCGGGCGGAATACATTGCCTTGCCCGCGACATAGTTTTTCAGGATAATGATTTTGTTTTTCGCATTTTCGGCATATTCGGAATTTGGGAATCTGTCGACCAGTTGTTGGAACTGTTGCAGGGCATATGCCGACATTCCCGGTTCGCGGCGAACATCACTGACCTGGCGGTAATAGCACATTCCACGCAGATACAGCATATACGGAACGTCACGGTGCCCGGGGTGGAATCGCATAAACCGGTCGGCCGCCAAAATCGCACCGGCAAAATCTTCGTCCATATAATATGAATATGCCGCCATTACCAACGCATCGGCCGCCCAGGGACTGGATGGATACTGTGTTTCCGCGTGCAGAAATTCGGCCGCGGCCGCGTCATAGTTTTCGTCATTAAATTCCGCGTATGCGGTGGTGTAAATTTCCGGCAAACTGCGTTCGACCGAAATATCGTTGTCCGTGCCAGCGCACGCCCCCAGCGCCAGTATGGTCATTAAAGCAAATATTTTCTTTGTGTGCATATTCCTGCCTTGATTTTGTTTCTTAAACGTGAGTATAATCGAAACTATGAAACTAGGCAAACATATTTTCGGCGTCGGCGTTATGACCGGTATCAGCCGCGTATTTGGGTTCTTGCGCGATTTGTTGATTGCGCACGTGTTTGGGGCGGGGCGTCTGTCGGACGTATTCCTGGCTGCGTTCAAGTTACCGAATCTGTTCCGCGACCTGTTGGGCGAAGGCGCATTGTCGTCCATATTTATCCCGATGTACACAGACAGGAACAAAGACGAAAACTTTGCCAAGAACGTTTTTTCTTGGCTGATGGTTGTGTTGCTGTTTATAACATTGCTGTTTGAAATATTTATGCCGCTGGTTGTGTGGATTCTGGCACCGGGATTTGCCGATGATCCGGGAAAGATGCAACTGACCGTTGTTATTTCGCGGATAATGTTCTGGTATGTTATATTTATATGCGCATCGGCGTTTTTGTCGGCAATATTGAACGCGTTTTCCAGGTTTTTACTGGTTGCATTTATGCCGGTGCTGTTGAACATAATGCTGATAGGGGCACTGCTGTTGGCGGCGTGGTTTGCCCCTGAAACAATATTGTACATTATGGCGTTCACGGTTGTTTTGTCTGGTATTGTGCAGTTTGCGATTCTGTGGTCGCGTATTCGCCGGCATCATTTTGGATTGCGACTGGTGCGGCCGCGGTGGACGCCCGCGATTAAAAGTATGTTCAAGCGGCTGGGAATCAGTATTATTGGCAACGGGTTTTATCAGATAACTATAATAGTCGGTACGCTGGTCGCCAGTTTCCAGAACGGTGCGGTATCGTGGCTGTATTATTCCGACCGTATTATCCAGTTGCCGTTTGCGCTGATTGGATTGGCGGTGGGGACTGTGCTGATGTCGTCGATTTCAAATGCGCTGGCCGAAAAAAATATGCGCAGTGTGTATATTCAGCAAAATTCATCTATGCGTCAATCGATGATGCTGATTATGCCGTGCGTGGTGGGATTGTTTGTATTGGCTGAACCGATTATACGATATCTGTTTGAATATGGTGCGTGGACGCCGGAATCAACCCACGCAGTGGCAATGGCGATAATGATTCAGGTTTTGGTTCTGCCAGCGATGATGATAAGCCAGATTTACAGCAAAACCCTGTATGCGTCCCAGGATGTCCGTACACCGGTAAAAACCAGTATAGTATCATTGGCTGTGGCGGCATTGATTTACGTATCCGCGTTCCACTTTATTGGCTATTTGGCGATACCGGTCGGCATAGTGGTCAGTGGATATTTGAAAAACTGGCTGTTGCGTCGTGCGTGCCGGCGTCGTGAACTGATACGTACCGATGTTCGTACGCGTCGTGCTATTTTGGCATTTGGTGCATTGGCCGTGCTTATGGGGGCGGGGCTGTGGTTCGTGCCGATTACCAGCATATGGATACTGTTTTTGGCGATTGGCGGATTTGCAATTATATACCTGCCGATTGCATATCAGTTGGACAGAAAAATATAGTCAAAATAAAGTTGAAAGCGGACTTTTTATATGATAAAATTTAATCATAAAAGAATGTAAGGAGTCCCACTAATGAAAAAAGTATTATCTTTGGCGGTATTGACGGCGGTGCTGGCCGGCTGTACGGATTTAAGCACCACGGATACCAGCACTATGAACGGATATGGTGCCGATGGCTTTGGTGAAGAAACATTGGTTACCACCGATGAATCATTGAACAATACATATCTGTTGGCGCCAGCCCCGAAATATTATGTCGGCAGCGCGTACAAAGTTGAAGATGTTCAGTATATCCCGGTTGAAGATTTGACATATAATCAGACCGGTATTGCGGGCATTATCCCGGCTGAATTAAACGGTACCAAAACCAGCAATGGCGAAGTTTTCGATATGTCCCAGATGGTCGCAACCAGCAAAACATTGCCGTTGCCGACAATCGCGCGCGTAACTAATTTGGATAATGGCCAGTCCGTTGTTGTTCGTGTGAACAATCGTGGTCCATTTGTAAATACGCGTATTATGGACTTGTCTCCGGCCGCGGCGCAAAAAATCGGTATGAACGGCCAGACCAAGGTTCAGGTTCAGGTTATGGCGAACGAATCCATTGCGGTTAAAAACGCTACAATCGGCGCGTCAACACCGGCACAGCCCGTTCAGCAGCCGGCCCCAGTTGTTGAAACAACGGTTGTGACAACAACAACAGCGCCGGGTGTAACAACAACGGCACCGGCCACCGCTGGCGAATACAGTGTCCAGGTTGCGGCATTTTATGCCCAGGACAGTGCTGATTCATTGGCATCACGTATGGCCAAATATGGTAACGCCGTCGTTGTCCAAGAAGGCGATATGTACAAGGTTCGTATCGTGAACCTGGATGCGTCCCAGGCACGTAGCGTAATTGACGCCCTGCGCAGTAACGAGGGTATGGCCCCCGGTCTGTTGCGCAACGGTCGTTGGATAAACGCCGACAGCATTTAATAAAACCGGGGTTCGCCCCGGTTTTTTAGTTGTTCGTAACTCGTGACTCGATACTCGTAACCTGTACGTCTAATGACAGGTCGAGTTACGAGTAACTAGTAACGAACAATCATCAACTATGATTGTTCTTGTTTGTATTTTTGTTTCAGGTATTTATCGCGGCGGCGAAATGCCAGTAACGAAAACCCAGCGTAAAACATACGATATAATACACCTTCGCAATGCGCTATAATAATATCATACATACGCGTTAAATCAAGGTTAAAAGCGTACGTAATCAACGTTGCTTTTGCAATACGTCCTCAATCGGTATAACGGCCGCCGGGGTCGGACCCATTTGGCCGCTATAATGGCTGGCGCGATTTTCATTGTATGGTTTTCTGTCGCCGACGAATTGTTCGTAATAAATCTGGCCTATACGCATATTGGGATATACGACGGTCGGGTACATTGTTTTGATTTCCAATGTCCATTGTCCGCAAAATCCGTCGTCGCCGCGGCCGGCCGTATGATGATTTAATATGAAATTACGTCCAACTGATGATTTGCCGTCGATATATGGAAACAGGTTGTATGTTTCGGTATATTCCACCGTATGCCCCAGGTATCCGATATCTGGTGATAAAATCAGACCACTGGTTGGTATTTCTATATCAATGGTTTCGTGTGATGCGGCATCGCACGGATCCAGTAAATATTTTGGATTTCGTGGATCGTATTTTTCTGGATGCTGATGATATTCCAAATATGCGCCATAATCATCAAACCAGTCACGCATAGAATACGTCTTGCCACGCTTGTATTCAATCGCCGGGTGCATTCCGTATGGCAGTGTGCGTTTGTACACCTTTAACTGATTGCCCAGGTGCAAATCATAACTGTTGCTGCCCAAACATTTTTCAGTAAATGGTTTAATTATAATATCTGGTTTGTATTCGGGGTTATTCATATTTGGTACGCGCATACGGCGCAATATTTCCGGACCGGTCAGTTGCATAAATAAATCCTTTATACGTTCGGCTCTCCGTTGCGGATTGTACAACAGGGGCGCGTGTTTGCAAGATTTTTATTCACTTTTTAATTTGGTGTGCTATTGTTCGGGTATGACAAAAACGTATTCTGGATTTATTGCAATAGTTGGCCCGACAAATGCGGGTAAAAGCACCCTGATAAATCAAATTATGGGGCGCAAGGTATCAATCGTTTCACATAAGGTTCAAACCACGCGGACAAACCTGCGGGCGGTTAAAATGGTGGGTAATCGTCAACTGATATTTGTTGATACGCCCGGGATATTCCGTCCGGCGCGACGTTTGGATCGGGCTATGGTTGGTGCGGCGTTTTCCGCAACATCGGACGCGGACGCCATATTACTGGTCATTGACGCGCAAAAGGGTGTGACCGAAACGGTACGTCAACTGGTTGAAAAAATCGGAAATCATAAAAATCTGTTTGTTGCATTGAACAAGGTTGATGCCGTATCAAAGCCGGATTTGTTGCCGCTGACCGCGGAAATAAACGAATTGGCGCACCCACGTGAAATATTTATGATTTCAGCACTGAAAAACGACGGGGTGAATCAAATGCTGGACGCGTTGGCCGCCGTAATGCCAGCCGGCCCATATTTGTTCGATGCACACGATGCGTCGGATGTACCGGATAATTTATATCTGTCGGAACTGACGCGGGAAAAGATTTATAAGTATATTCACCAGGAATTGCCTTATCACATAAATGTTGTGACCGAACGCGTTGATGTGGACAGTGATGGTGTTTTGGATATATACCAGAAAATCGCCGTTCAAAATGACGCCCATAAAAAGATTGTTATCGGCCGCGGTGGGGCTCAGTTGAAAAAAATCGGTACGGCCGCACGCCACGATATACAGAATCAGTGGGGTGTGAACGCACGATTGCATCTGTTTGTGCGGGTTGAGCCAAATTGGGAAAATACGGCTGAAAATTATACCGACCAGGGTCTGGAATTTAAGAAATAATAATGTTACATACATCTGATTTTGATTTTGAACTGCCCGCCGAATTGATAGCGTCGCACCCGTTGGCTGCACGTGATGCGTCACGTATGCTGGTGGTAAATGGAACCAGTTTATCTGATGCGCATATTCGCGACTTTGTGGATTATCTGCAACCGGGCGACGTCGTTGTTTTTAATAACTCACGCGTGATACCGGCGCGCTTTGATGCGACGGATTCACGTGGGGCGGTGCACGAAATAACACTGCATACCGCGGAAAATGATAAAGTTTGGTGGGGACTGTGTAAAAAGTTCAATAAAATACCGGTTGGCGAAATATTGACACTGGATGACGGTAAAACAACCGCACGCGTCCTGGCCAGGGATGACGACAGCGGGCTGAAACTGGAATTTTTGTGTGACAATGTTTTTGCGGTGCTGGATGCGGTGGGCAAAATGCCATTGCCACCGTATATGAAACGTGCGGCCGAAACCGCGGATCGTGAACGGTACCAGACGGTTTATGCCGACCCAGTGGGGTCTATGGCGGCACCGACGGCCGGCCTGCATTTTACGCCGGAACTGATGGACGAAATAGAACGCCGCGGTGCAAAAATTGTAAAGATAACACTGCACGTTGGGGCGGGAACCTGGATGCCAGTAAAAACTGAAAATCTGAACGAACATAAAATGCACAGCGAATGGTGCTGTATCACACCGCAACAGGCCGACATAATAAACAACGCAAAACGCGTAATTGCGGTTGGAACAACGTCTATGCGGACGTTGGAAAGTGCGGCAATCGACAACTGTAAAATACCGGAATCTGCGCGATGCAAGCGTATAGTCCCAATTTGTCGCAGTACGGATATTTTTATTACACCGGGCTATAATTTTCGTGCGGTAGATGTGTTGCTGACTAATTTTCATTTACCAAAATCGACATTGTTTATGTTGGTATCGGCGTTTGCGGGACTGGATGAAATGAAGAACGCATATGCCCACGCTGTTGCGGAAAAATACAGATTTTTTTCGTATGGGGATTGTTGTTTGTTGTTCAAAAAAACGGAATAAGGAAGGAGTGATAAATGCCAGTATGGTTACGTTTTTTAGCAAACCCAAAATTATTTGGTCGTTTTATGAAGTCCAAGGCCGGTCGTCGTGCCGCGTTCAAATGGGGCGCGATGATAGTAAAATCACGTACGGCCCAGTCACTGATTGATAAATTTATCAATAAAAACGGCAAAACACTGGACAAAAATAAAGAATACAAAAAACTGGAAAAAGAATATAAAAAGACGCAACAGCGTATTGCCGATTTGGAACGTATGGTCGAACAAAATAACGAAAACCAAACCGCTTTGCAAACAAATACGTTTGCACTGGGGCGCCAGGTCATAGAATTGCAACGCCTGTATGCTCAAATGCAAAATGAAATTCATCGTATGCAGCAACAACAAATTGTGATGTCTGCCGCGCAGAATACCAGATAAAAGGGACAAACAATGAAATTCGAACCACAATTACATAAATTGCCAAATGGACTGACGGTTATTTTGATGGCCCTATATCCATTTTGACCCAGGGCGCGGATTTTGATACCGACCTGGGGGCAGTGTGGCGTGAAAATTTTAAGTAAGGAAAACAAATGTCGTTAAAATTTACATTATTGGCAATGGACGGTAACGCACGGCGCGGCGCGGTGGAAACAGCGCACGGGACTTTTCAGACGCCTGCATTTATGGCGGTTGGAACCGCCGCCACGGTAAAGGCACTGACAATGGACCAGGTTGCGGCCACCGGAACCCAGGTTATTTTGGGCAATACTTATCACCTGATGATGCGGCCCGGTGGGGATTTAGTGGAACAAATGGGCGGACTGCATAAATTCAGCGGTTGGCACGGACCCATTTTGACCGACAGTGGCGGATTTCAGGTTATGTCACTGTCCAATCTGGTTAAAATGAAAGAAGAAGGCGTCGAATTCACATCGCATATAGACGGCGGAATAAAGCATTTTCTGCGTCCCGAAAATTCCGTTCATATTCAGCATCAACTGGATTCAAATATAACAATGGCGTTGGATGAGTGTCTGCATTTGCCGGCGCCGCGTGAACGTGTCGAAAAAAATGTGGAAATGGTTGCACGGTGGGCGCGCCGCAGTCGTGACGCCTTTATCGACCGTCCGGGTTATGGAATATTCGGTATTGTTCAGGGCGCGGACTTTGCGGATTTACGTAAAAAATCGGCCAAACAACTGACTGATATCGGGTTTGACGGCTATGCGGTTGGTGGACTGGCCGTGGGCGAGCCCCAGGAAGTTATGTTTGATATGATTGCAACGACAACACCGCTGCTGCCAGATAATCGGCCGCGATATTTAATGGGTGTGGGGACCCCGTTGGATATATTGGGCGCGGTTGAACGTGGTATTGATATGTTTGATTGTGTAATGCCGACGCGTGCGGGGCGCACCGCCCAGGCGTTTACTCGGCACGGTACAATGAATATGCGCAACGCGCGCTTTCGTGATGATGCGGCGCCGCTGGACGATAAATGCGGATGCCCAGCGTGCAAGTTGTCGCGTGCATATATACATCATTTGGTAAAGTGTAATGAAATACTGGGGGCGACATTGCTGACACAGCATAACCTGTGGTTTTACCAGGATTTAATGCGCGATATTCGTAATTCCATAGAGCAGGGATGCTTTGCCCAATTCAAAAAAGATTTTATAGCAAAATATACAGGTGAAGAATAATGAAATCAGACGATAGAAATACGATAATAATAAACAAGAATACCAAACCGACGCCTGGTGCGCCAAAGTTGGTTTTGAATAACATAGACCGGCTGTATCTGGCGACGGCGGTAAAGTCCGTAAAAAATTTAACGTTTATATATTCGTTGGTATGTCGCAACACCGGAAACAGACAATATGAAATGCTGCCTGTAACGGAAATTGCGGCGTTTGATAACGAGCGTGATGCGGCGATATATCATAATACGGTAAATCAGGTTATGGCATATCAACAAAATTTGCCGGGATTGAAAACGATACGTGAAGTAATGGCCGATGAAATTGCACGATTTAATGAAAATACGCGATAAAAACGATTGAAATAAAATCCCATAATTTATTAAACTGCATATATCAATAAGGAAAGGAGATAGCTATGCCAAGAAAAAAGAAAGAAGTCGAAGTTATCGACCAAGGCGGCGCAAAAACGGTAAAGAAAAAGAAATCGTTTGTAACACGTATAAAGATTATATTTGCGGTTGTGTCGCTTATATGGATTGCGCTGGTAATTGCGGCGCCATTGTATGTAAAGAACACTTATTCACAACCGATAAAGAAATCAATAGTTGTATCAATGTTCTTTGATTTGCAGCGTAACATTGTCGAACAGTATGAAAAACTATTGGACGGTATAAAAGACGCAATCAATCTGGAAAAGCCGGTTGCATTTGCTGTTGACAAGGTTCGTATGGTCGAAGACGCGGTTGACGTTGTAACTGATACCACAGACAAGGCAAAAGATGTCACAGCCCAGGCCAGTGATACCACCGCTAAGGTTACAGAAACAACCGAAAAGGTCGGTAAATTGAGTGGCCTGGCCAATATGTTCGGCATTGACACCAGTGGTGTGGACAAGGCACTGGGTGAAGTGAACAAGGGCGTTGACCAAGTGAACGAAGGTATAGACAAGGCAAACCAAGCCATTGCCAAGGTTGACGATACCGCTGCGCTGGTGAACGAAAAACTGGACGAAATAGAAACACAGTTGACCAGTGTTCTGCAGGTTCAAATTGACGATATGATTGACGATGTTATAAAGACGCAGCTGGACAAAAGCACCGGCGGTCTGGGCACGACATTGTTGACCAACTATGGCATTGAACACGTTTATCCGTGGCGTCCGTCGTCCTGGCCGGTGGCGACCAAGATATATGATGATTTGGCCGCATCTGATGTCCAGGTTATAACGGTAATAACCGATACTGTTGACCAGTACTTTGGCTATGTTGCGTGGGGATTGGTCATAGCGGTATGGCTGTTGGGGCTGTTGATATGGATTTCCATATTCAAAAAGACCAAGGCCGTTATATCACCGTTTATCGTTTGCCCGCGCTGTGGCCACACGTTTACTGATAAACGCACGGCGTACAGCTTGTTAAAGGTTGTGCAACCGTGGAAATGGTTGTAAATATGTTGGAACGACGTGAAGTATCCGGAAACATTATCGGCGCCCCAGTCAAAGTAAAATTGACTGGGGGCCGGTATTTTTTTATCGCACTGGGGATAATGATGACAATGTTTGCGGCATATTGTATTGTGGACGAATTAAACGAGGCGAACGAACTGAAACGTTGTGAAATTGATATTCAGCGTCAACGATTGGAGCTGGAACAACGTCAATACACATTGGATTCACTGAAATATTTTGGCCGGCAAAACGTGCGATAAAAAATTACTTGCAATGTAAAAAAAGATATGTCAGAATATGCGACACAGTGCGAGCGTAGCTCAGTTGGCTAGAGCGCAACCTTGCCAAGGTTGAGGTCGAGGGTTCGAGCCCCTTTGCTCGCACCAAAGTTTTGTGTGAAGAAGTATAGTCCGTAATGCAAAGGGGCGAGAACCCGGAGGGTTGCGAGGCGAGCCGCAGGCGAAGTACTTTGCTCGCACCAAAGTTTTGTGTGAAGAAGTACAGTCCGTAATGCAAAGGGGCGAGAACCCGGAGGGTTGCGAGGCGAGCCGCAGGCGAAGTACTTTGCTCGCACCAAAGTTTTGTGTGAAGAAGTACA